>CALISD010000040.1 GCA_938041955.1 uncultured Granulosicoccaceae bacterium
TGGAAATACATTGGTGTATTCCTTGTTTAAACCAGTAGGAACTATAGAGAACGGTTACTGGACTGAGCAGACCGGTCCGATATCAATGCAACTGACTGTAGATATAAAAAATGGTGGCTGGTACTGGCGGTGCTTGCGAGTTAAATATAGAGGGCTTGCTATTCCCCGATGGTTAGTGCCGCGAACTACTTTGTATAAAGTAATAGAAAATGATCGATACCGTTTTCATGTTGAATTGGCACTGCCACTTGTCGGGACTTTATTTTCCTATCAAGGCCTGTTGCGGCCGGAGCTGAATAGTCCGTAAGCATGATATTTATTTCAAAACACGATAAGCTAGGCGAATGAGTGTACGCACTGACGGTAAGAAAACAGGAGCGAATGTGTGTTTCGATTTGGAATAATGTCAACAGCGAAGATAGGAATGGAGCAGGTTATACCTGCTATACAGGCCTCTGAAAATTGTGTGGTTTCTGCTGTTGCCTCCCGTGATTTGAAAAAGGCGCGTAAGGTGGCAAAGCGGTTTGGTGCGCCTTTGAGTTTCGGGTCGTATGATGAGATGTTGGCTTCTGATGAGGTTGATGGTGTTTATATTCCGCTGCCAACCTCGCAGCATGCGGAGTGGACTTTGAAAGCAGCGGCTGCGGGTAAGCATGTATTATGTGAGAAGCCTATTTCTCTTAACGCCGCTGATATTAAGCCGCTGATTAAAGCACGAGACAAACACGGGGTACTGGTGTCTGAGGCGTTTATGGTGACCTATCATCCGCAATGGTTCAAGGTTAGGGAGCTTATTAATAAAGGTGCTATCGGTAGTCTCAGGCAGGTTGAAGCCTCTTTTTCTTATTACAATGTTGATCCTGACAACATGCGCAACAACGTAAAGCTTGGTGGCGGGGTAATACCTGATATTGCGGTCTACCCGATAGTCGCGACTCGGTTTGCTACTTCAATGGAGCCCAAACGTCTGTGCTCAACAATTGAGTTTGATCCAAAATTTAAAACAGACCGGTATGCGAGTGCTCAGGTGCAATTTGATACTTTCGATCTGAGTTTCTATGTTTCTACTCAAATGGCGCTTCGTCAGAGTATCGTCTTCCACGGTGACAAAGGTTTTATTGAGCTGTCTGCGCCATTTAATTCCAATCTATACGAGGGTGATGAGGTTCGCCTGCAAAATAGAAACCACACAGAGACGAAAGTATTTCGCTACACCGGTGTTAATCAGTACAAATTACAGGTTGAGTCTTTTGCGCGGGCTGCCGCAGGCCGCAAGCAGGAATATTTTTCACTGGAAGATTCTTATGCCAATCAACGTGTGATTGATGCAATGTATCTTTCCGCTAAACGTTCTGCATGGGTGAAAGTCTAGCGAGTGTTCATCCGCAAGCGGGCTCAGTTGCGGTCGCTGCAATCATGTGGCCTTGCGACTTACGATGTGGTGCTTCCTGGAAAGAATACTTCAAAAAATGGTTGTGAACTTATGAGGTAAACCACTGGCTGTGGTGGCCTTACACGCTCGCTGTGACCAACACCCAAGCCGCAATAAAAGAAAACAACGCGGTAAAAAAGGACAATACCATCGCTACGCGATGACGTGACGTTTGCCAGATAATAAAAACTGCACACACAGCAAGGAGCATCGCCAGCGCCCCGCACACACCAACCGGGAGTGCATGTTGCCAGTCAGCGTAGCCACTTGAATCTCCTCGCATCACAGGCAAAAGAAATGCCCGGGCAACGTTAGCGCCCCAGACTCCAAGGCCTGCCAGCAGCATACTCGAAAGGAGTTTTATGACCATTTGCGTGAGGCTGAATTATTCGCGAAATGAGCTGTCTGTGCGATCTAAAAGTTCTTTGAGCTGTTCAAAGTGAGCAAACGCAGAGTCTGAATACTGCTCCCAGCCAAGTGCGGTTTTTTCTGCCAGTTCATCATTCATTACATTTAACGGTTGTCCGGTGGAGTAGGCCAATATCATGGTTTTGGCTGCCCGCTCCAGGTAGTACAAATGTTCGAATGCTTCTGCAACGGTTTCACCCACCACTGATACACCATGATTGCCCATCATCATAATGGAGTGGTTGCCAAGTGTTGAGGCAATGCGTTTGCCCTCATCTGCATCGTCAGCGATTCCGCCAAAATTCAAATCAATCGCTAAGCGGTTGTGAAACCGGGCTGTGTTCTGATCAATTGGTTTAATGGAGGGGTCTTTTAATCCGCTTAGCGCAGTGGCGTAGGGAGGGTGGCAATGCAACAGAACACGCGCATGTGGGACAGCGGCATGAATAGCGCCATGGATGCACCAGGCGGACGGATCAGGCGCATTAGGGCGACTCATCGCCTGTTCATCGTCGGCATGCAGGCACAGCAACTCACTCGCTTTGATGGTAGAAAAATGCTTCCACTTCGGATTGAGCAGGAAAGTTTTTCCATCATCAGACACCGCTGCACTGAAGTGATTGGCGATGGATTCGTGCCAGTCAAAATGGACTGCCAATCTGAATGCTGCGGCCAGATCTACACGCAGTTCCCATTCTTCAGCGGAGAAGTCGGTAGATGTTTGTGTGTTGTGCATGGTAGCCATAAGCCCTCCTGGGCATTAAAGCCTAAGGTAACTGTCTTTTACCTTCAATAGGCGCTTGTTGTGATTGCGCCATTCTACTGCGCACATCGATGGCGACCACCATGTGATTTCGGTCTTGAGAAAATGCAGGTGGCTGGCGGCAAGCACGGAAGCCGGTAACTGGTTTCGACAAACACTGGTAATTGAAGGCAATGCCTGCTCACCGAGTGCATCGATGGGTATTGCTCGGTGATATATGTGGAACCTAAACAATCCAGGTGGCAGGCAGCATGTTACTCGTTTACATTATTCTGGTTGTACGCCGCGCAAGATTAATAATGGCTGCATCAAAGCGGTGCTGGCGCAATACGTAGAGGTAAGTGATATTTATATATATGTAGTTCCGTGTGAAGTGAGGCGTTGTTATGTACGTTATTCACCGATATTTTGTTAGATGAAAGTATCCCGGGTATAGCAAGTGTCTGTTCCGGTCCAGCCCCAACCGTCCCCGTCGGTGTCAATGCATTCGATAATTTGCGGTTTGGTATCGAGCTCTATTCTGCACGAGTCGGTTCCTGTCCAGCCCCGGTCATTGGCGTCTGTATCAACGCAAACGACCACTGATGTGGTTTGTGATCTGTCTGTGATAAGGGGTGTTTCTAAAGTGTCCGCAGTGACACAGCCCTGGTCTACAGCGCAGTCAATAGCAGCTGAGTCACTGACCACGCATGACGCGCCTCCATCCCGCCTCCGGCCATCATCGTCTTCGTCAATGCAGTAGATAGAGGGCGGTACGTTCGTACTGGTGCTTCCAGATCTGGCAGGGGCGCGCGGCGCTGTGGCGGATAAGCTGATCGAAACTGTGCTGTCTCCTGTGGTTCTTTCGTTGTCTTTGCTCATCGCAACTACCTGAGAGGTATAGCGCACGCCAGGCTCAACGTTGATGTTCGTATATCGGCCAGCATCCCCCGTCCGGGTCGCTGAACCGTTGCCATTTAATTCGTAGCTGGCTGTGTAACCATTCCGGTCACTGGTTCTGCTCCAATTGAATTCGATGTAGTCGGCAGGGGCAATTCGAGCGTTGTGTCCATCGGGTACCGGTGGCGCCGCCAGCAGTGGCATTGCAATTAATACAGATACCAATGTTCCTGCGTAATGTTTCATCTTTCTCATCCTTGGAAAGGTTGGTAGGTGGTTCCTATGTAAACAGCCTAACCATTTGATCAGAATGTGGTTACTGCAAATTGGTGTTACATCTTTAGTTTAGTATTTGTAGGACAACGGAAGCACCGTTTGCGAGCGATTAGTCAGATGGCTAGTTGACCATCAGTTGTCTATGACCTAGTGTCACTACTGATAGATAATAGAAGGCAAAGCGTTTACACGGTGGTATAACGCTATTTTTAAACTAGGAGTTAAGGATGAACCCTGTTTATAGCATGGAAAAAAGTCGCGCGGTAAATGCCGGGAATCTAACGGTGCTGGTCGTAGACACGAGAATTTGTTTGCTGGATTCTCTATCTCACGCAATTGGTGATGATTCGGATATTGAAGTAGTAAAGGCAAGCTCCGTCGAAGAGTTTGGCGAGCGTGCGCAAGGCCAGGTCGCCGGTTCCAGAGTCAATTCTAATACCCGTGGTGCTGCTGGTTTTCGTGGTTCTGCTGAAGGTCAAAGTATCGACCTGATCCTTTATTGCATTGGTGCGAGCCGGCAGGAGTCGGTTACCAAGGACATCGCGTATCTCTCTGAGCAATTCACTGACGCATCTGTTGTTTTGGTGTCCGAGCGTTTAGAGGGGTGGAGCGCGAGTCTGATGGAATCGAATGAGATTGCCGGTATTGTGCCTGCCTCGTTTAGCACCAATCAACTTGTGCAGTGTTTAAAGCTGATTCATTCAGGGGTAGCTTTTATGCCTGTCGAGTATCGGAGCATACTGGCGCGGCAAGGTGGTGCTGATGATCAACTATCAGCCAGGCTCGACAAGAAGTTAACACCCCGTCAACGAGAGGTGTTGCGGTACGTATCGCTGGGTAAGTCAAACAAGTATATAGCAGCCGAACTATCGCTGTGTGAAAGCACGGTGAAGGTGCATGTGCATGAGGTGATGAAGCGGCTAGGGGCCACCAGTCGTACACATGCATCGTACATTGTGAATAACCTGTATCGCTCGGACTCTGTGGGTGAATCTGAATCAGCGGTAGTATGATTTTTTTGAGGCTAGCGAGCAATCATGTCGATAGCCTGCGCAGTTGCTTCTTAAACCACGTTTACGCGGTACCCTACACGTGGAAAATGTACGCATACCTGGCCGGTTTGTGGACTATCGCGAAGCACAGAAATAGTGTCTGCACTCACGGCATGTACAGTTCCGCTGACCGCGACCTCACCGCCATCGATATCTGGAGCGATGGTTATGGTGGTACCGGGTGTTAATTCTTGCGGGTCGTTGACGTCAGCGCTCTCCGGAGTTGTTGTTTGCGTGTCTCGGGCAATTGCCAGTGCTTCTGTGGCAGATAAGTCTGCACTGATGCCATGGCCAATCAGTTTGACGCTAGCCTCCCAGGCTTGTAAGTAAGGGAACTCGGACAAGAGCTTTTCGCCGCCAGCCCAACGACCTCGAATAAACCAGACAAGATGATAAGCGCAGGCATCGACAACACCCGCGGTATCGCCAAGCAGGTAGTTTCTGTTGCCTGCTAACCAGTCGTTTAACCAGGCAAACTGCGCACGCAGTTGAGCTGCAGTATGTTGTAACTCATTACGGGCGGCTTTTAATTCTGTCTGCCATTCAGGTCCAAAGTACAGGCGACCTCGATCCTCTGCGAAATCTGCCGGCAGATCATCTCCGGCGCCTGCCAGTACAACTTTTATACATTGGGCAAACAGACGATCATCAGTCCATCTGGTGAGCGCCCACGGAATACCCCCGCTGTAGTGTTCATCAGCGGGATAGTAACCGGGTGATGGATAGCGGTGTTCAAGCTCACGTAAGATACATTGGCTGTCGCAATATATGTCTGCCCCAATTTGCATGACGGGTGTTCTTCGGTAGCCACCTGTCAGTGGTATCAGGTCTGGCTTGGGTGGCAAGCGAGGTATCTCTACGGAGCGCCAGCTAAGGTTTTTGATTCCCAGGCCAACACGCACTTTTTCAGCGACAGGGGATTGAGGGTATTGATGAAGAATTATTTCAGACATAGTTTATTGTTTTACGTGTACGAACGTCACCAGACTATACGAGTTGGCAGAGGGTTTCTATCGCCAGTCCGGTGTGTGGCCACAGATTTTTATTGAAAGTACAAGCGATCTCAATCCTCAGGACTCGGCAAAGTCTATCTTCTTATCGCCACACGGTTTTGATAGCCCTCACTTGAATTTAGCTTGCTGCTGCAAGCAGTGAGGCGTTACCACCGGCCGCAGTGGTGTCAATGCACAATGACTTTTCACTCACCAGGGGGCTGACATCAAACAGGTTATTCGTAATTGATACAATCGGACCCGCACGTGACGCAAGGATTTGTCTTAACTTACCTACAATACTTTTCGAGTGATCAATAGTGACTGCTGTTATGGCTGCTGTGTGAATCATTTCCTGTAGCGATGTTGATTCAAACGGCTGGTCTACTGTATGTAGTGTTCCTGTTTGACAGTCGCTTAGCCAGTTGGATATATCACTTGCGTAGCTGCTTGCCCCTGTCCCTGCCATTATTACCGCGTTGCCGAGCGCCAGGCTTTGAACAGTGTGCGCCAGCCACTGTTCGCGGTTGTTTCCACTTAAACAGAGAATGGTGCCTGCCGGTTCCATGCTGAGTCTGTTGCTTTCACCAGTCGGGCCGGGTAAGTCGATGGTGTCGTGGAAGTGTTTTTCTGCGAATGAAAGTCCTAGCCGCATTTCTTTGCGACAAAACTCCAACGATTCGGGTAACGCTTCAAGTACTGCTTCGACTTGAGAAACAAATGGCTTACCGCTGGTAAAAGCGGGGAGCTGTATACCAGTGTTTGAGTCGTGAGCAACCTTCTCTTGCCGGGCGTCGCTGGCATAGGGTGTTTGATCAGTGTTTGACTCTTTCAAAAAACGCAGCAGGTAGTGTGGCCCGCCAGCTTTCGGACCTGTTCCAGATAAGTTTTTACCGCCAAAAGGTTGTGATTCAACGATGGCGCCAATCTGGTTGCGGTTAATGTAGATGTTGCCAGCATCAATTGCGCTGACGGCATCTTGCACTCGTTCGTCGACTCGCGTGTGCAGACCGAAGGTTAATCCGTAGCCGCTTGCATTGATGTCTTCTATGACTTTAAAGAAATCGGAAGCGCTATATTTTGCCAGGTGGAGTACCGGGCCGAACACTTCTGATTTCATATCACCAATACCGTTGACTTCCAATAGAGTCGGTGGAATGAAGTAACCTGTGTTGTTTTCAATCGCTCCACTATGCAGCAGGTTTCCAGTGTTTTCTTGTATGTATGAAGTGATAGATGCGAAGGCTTCGTCGTCTATGAGTGGGCCGGTATCACTGCTTAGATTCCAGGGGTCTTCACTGCGCAGTAGATCCATTGCGCCCTTAAGCATGGTTAAAAATCGATCGTAGATATCTTCCTGAATATAGAGCACGCGTAGCGCAGAGCAACGTTGTCCTGCACTTTGAAATGCGGATTCAATGACAGAGGCAACCGCCTGTTCTGGCAGCGCGGTAGAATCTACGATCATGGCGTTAAGGCCACCGGTTTCGGCAATTAATACAGCAGAAGGGTTGCCCTGTGTTGCCATCGTGCGATGGATAATTTGTGCGGTCGTGGTCGAGCCTGTAAAGCAGACACCTGCGATTTCGGGGTGTGACACCAAAGCTGCGCCAACTGTTTCTCCGTCGCCCGGTAACAGTTGAAGTGCATCCTCAGGGATTCCGGCTGCATGGAAGAGCTCCACCGTTCGCGCCGCGATCAATGGCGTTTGTTCGGCGGGCTTGGCAACTACCGTGTTACCGCAGGCGAGGGCTGCGGCAATCTGGCCGCTGAAGATTGCCAGTGGGAAGTTCCACGGGGATATACAAACGAATACACCGCAGCCTGCCACGTTGTGTTCCGCAGTGAGCTCCGCGGCTCGTAGAGGGTAGTAGCGCAAAAAATCAACGGCTTCACGAATCTCGGCAATGCAGTCCAGTAAGGTTTTACCGGCCTCTCGTGCCAGTATTGCGCAGATTTCACCGGTGTGTTTTTCCAGTTGATCAGCGCACAGGCGTAGTAAGTCACCACGCTGCTTTACATCTGTATTGTTCCAGTTCTCAAAAGCATGTAATGCCGTGTCGATCGCCTTTGTTGCTTGCTCTGATGTTGCATCATGACACTGACCAACCACCTCTTTCGGTCGGGCGGGGTTGTTTATTGATCTTGGCTCAGAGTGGTTTACGTGGCCAGCCAGCCATTGGTGTTTTTTAAACGGACTGCGTGCGTTATCCAGTGATGTGAACTGATGTGGATCACTTAACCAGCAGCCTTTTGAGTTTGCCCTGTCAGGTGCGAAAAGATTGTTGGCAAAAGCAATCGCTGCATGTGAGGGGTTATCTGAATTTTCCATCAAGGCAAAAGGATCGGCGGCGACCTCATCGGCACTTATAGACTCATCGACTATCTGATTGACAAAGGAGCTGTTGGCGCCGTTTTCAAGCAAACGTCGTACTAGGTAGGCGAGCAGATCCTCGTGTGCACCGACGGGTGCATATATTCTGCAGCGAGTGTTGTACTGTTTTATTACTTGTGAGTGCAGCGCATCACCCATACCGTGCAAGCGCTGAAACTCAAAATGTGCATGAGGTGTGGTGCTGTCTTTCGATTGGGTGACGTCAGCCAGGTGCAGGATCGCGGCTACGGTATGTGCATTGTGCGTTGCAAATTGAGGGTAGATTCTATCGGACATGGCAAACAGTTGTTTTGCACAGGCAATGTAGGAAACGTCTGTATTACATTTTTTAGTGAACACCGGGAAGTCAGTGAGCCCCTGCACCTGAGCTTGTTTTATCTCGTAGTCCCAGTAAGCGCCTTTTACTAAACGCACCATAATGCGACGATCAAGCCGTTGTGCCATGTCGTAGAGCGTATCAAGCAAATACGGCGCACGCTTTGAATACGCCTGCACCACAATGCCGAAACCGTCCCATCCTTTTAGTGATGGCTCTGATAGCACGGCTTCAATGACGTCCAGTGACAGGTCAAGCCTGTCGGCCTCTTCCGCATCAATGTTAAAACCCATGTTGGCAGATTGTGCAAGCATGGCAAGTGAGCGCGTGCGCGCCACAAGTTCAATCATCACGTTGTCACGCTGTGCAAATTCATAACGTGGATGCAATGCAGAAAGCTTTATTGATATACCCGGGTTTTCTGCGACGGTATCGTACTTACAACTATCACCGAGGGTTGAAATCGCACGTGAGTATGCAAGGTGATAGCGTTTCGCATCTGCCTGTGTGCGTGCGGCTTCTCCGAGCATATCGTAGGAGTAAGTGTACTCCCGGTTTTTTTCAGCTGTTTTAATTGCCTGTTTAATAGTTTCACCCAGCACGAACTGATTGCCAAGTTCGCGTATGGCCTGATTAACTGCGGTTCGTATCACCGGCTCACCGAGGCGTTTCACCGCGCCTCTGAGGCTCGCCACCACGCTACCGGAAGACGCATCCTCATCGGCAATCACTTTACCTGTCAACAGCAGTGCCCAGGTGGAGGCATTGACCAGTGAGGAGCTTGACTGGCCCAAATGCTTGCCCCAATCGGCAGGCGCGATTTTGTCGTGGATTAGCGCGTCTACCGTTTCTGAATCCGGCACCCGCAATAGTGCTTCTGCAAGGCACATCAAGGCGATGCCCTCGTCGGTGCTGAGTTCATACTGAGCAAGAAAACTTTCGGTGAGCTGAGGCGCAGAATCACTGCGGATTGTGGTAATCAGCTCCACTGCTGTGGAAGTAATTTGTGAGCGTTGTGGCTGTGACAGCTGTGCCTGATCACAGAGCCGTTTTAGTGTGCTGGCCTCATCGCTCAAAATGTTGTCTTGTAACTGGCGTCGAAGTGATTCTTTCTTGCTCATAGTGGTATGGCTTTATGTGTTCTGAATTATCGGGCGAGTGTAAGCTTTTTTGCGCTGGTTTGTACTCGATAATATTAAAAGTGTAATGGCTCTGTGTGGTGCCAGAGTTTTCGGCCGGATGTCTGTGATGATACCTTCATTGCGTGCATAATAGATGCTAGCTCTGAACGGTTTATTTGCTGCAGTTTTGTTGTAAAAATTGAGATAAATGATGAATATTGATTCGCTGATCGACGCATTGCCAAAAGCCGAGCTGCATCTGCATATCGAGGGCACGCTGGAGCCGGAGATGATGTTGGCTCTTGCCAGGCGCAACGGTGTGAGTCTCCCTTATAAAAGCGTCGAAGAGGTCAATACCGCCTATGAGTTTGACTGCCTGCAGGATTTCCTCGATTTGTATTACAACGGCATGTCTGTGCTGATAGAAGAGCGTGATTTCTACGATTTAACTTACGCCTATTTGGAGAAAATTCAGCAGCAAGGGGTGATCCATGCAGAAATATTTTTTGATCCGCAGGGGCACACCAGTCGTGGAATATCGTTTGAGACAGTGCTGGGTGGTATCAGTGCCGCGCTTGAAACGGCTGAGCGTGAGATGGGTATCACCAGCAAGCTGATAATGTGTTTTTTAAGGCATTTGCCGGAAGAAGAAGCCTTTGATTCTCTGGAGTGTGCGTGTAAGCACAAGTCATTGATCCACGGAGTGGGGCTTGACTCCAGCGAAAAGGGTTATCCCCCCGGACTATTTTCAAAGGTATTTGCAGAGGCGCGCAAGCAGGGTTTTATACCGGTCGCACATGCGGGTGAAGAGGGGCCTGCAGAGTATGTTGAGCAAGCGCTGGATGATCTAAAAGTGCAGCGGGTTGATCATGGCAATCGTGCGTTTGAAAACCCGCAGTTAATAAAGCGCCTGGCCAGAGAAAAAACGCCCCTCACCATGTGTCCGTTATCTAACCTGCGCTTAAAGGGCATACCGTCACTTGAGTTGCATCCGTTAAAAAAGGCGTTGCAGGCAGGGTTGGTGGTTACAGTTAACTCAGACGATCCGTCCTACTTTGGCGGTTATGTCAGTGATAACTACAAGGCCATACAGCAAGCGCTCGATCTTCAACCGCAAGACATTATCACACTTGCCAAAAACTCTTTTACTGCGTCCTTCATAGAAGACAAACACAAGCAATCGGCACATGATGAGATTGATAAAGTCGCGGGTAAGTTTACACTGACTTAGCGGTATTGACGGGGCAAAGCTAAGGCAGCTCTACATTTCCGTTCTTTGCATATATTTTTGCCACCGCCGCATCATCTTCACTGCCGTGGCCCGCTTTTGCAGCTGCGCTAAACTGTTCGAGTGCGGTGGCGGAAAGTGGCGCAGGAAAGTTAGCCTCAGCTGCGATGTCGCACACAATCCCCATGTCTTTGACAAAAATATCTACAGCAGAGTGGGGCGTGTAGTCGCCTTCGGCAATGTGCGGACCGCGGTTTTCGAACATCCAGCTGGTGCCGGCGCACTGTGAAATGACATCAAGCGTGGTTTGCGGTGCTATTCCCTGGCTGAGACCAAATGTCATCGCCTCTGCAGTGGCTGCGATATGCACGCCTGCGAGTAGTTGGTTTACGACTTTCAGGGCAGAGCCCGGGCCTGCGGTATCTCCGAGTGTGAACACTTTCTCTGCCATTGCATCAAGGGCTGTTTGAGCCTTTGCGAAAGCGTCTGGTCGACCTGCAGCCAACACGGTAATGTTACCTGCTGCCGCTTTGACCGAACCGCCAGAGATAGGCGCATCAAGGTAGAGCAGGTCGTGTGCTTCACATAGCGTTTGCATTTGTCTGGCAAAGTCAGGCGATACAGTGGCGCATGAAATTATTACGCTGCCCTTTTTCATCAGGTTAACGCTTTGTTCAATGATTGTTTTAGTCTGCGCTGCATTGACGACCACAATGAACAGGCAATCAAGTTCGCCAGCGATATTCGGTAACTGACCGGTAAGACCGCCTATGCTGGTAAATTTTTCAATTTGTTGCGGGTTTACATCGATTCCATAAGTCTTGATGTTGGCGCGGTGAGAACTGTTTGCCATGCCTAGGCCCATAGAGCCAAGCCCGGCAACCGCGATGGTGTAAGGAGATGTCATAGTAGGTTGCCTTCTTGACTGTGCCATCTGTTGATGGCGTTTGCGTTTTTCAGAGCTTGAATTTCGTGGCGCTAGATACGGGCGCAATCAAGCTGAGAAGTGCCAGAGATGAGTAGTACGTCGTAACGTACGATACGTTATCGCAGACAATAACAACAGTAGAAGTAGTTTAAGATCGACGGCACCGATTCCGCTGTTTCCACCTGCTGTGGTAGCGAACACGGGATCGTCAGAGATGATCGAGCTATTTGTTGCTGCCAGTTGTACTGGGATCGTTTCTGACAGTTCGGTCTGAGCAGGCTCGGGGAGTTCACCGGAAGCCAGAATTTCGATAGCGTCAACGGCGTTGAGCCTACCTAAACCGCATTGGCCGGTGCTGCAGCGTGAGTCGTCATCCGTGGAGCTGACCGAAAGTGAAAGTAACTGTTCAATTTGTTTTTTGGTTAAGTCTGGTTGATAAGAGAGCAAATTGGCGATCGCTGCACTAACGTGTGCTGCCGCAATGCTGGTGCCGTAGTGAAAACCATATGAACTGTGTGCCAGTGGTGCTTCACTGCCATCGTTTTGCGTGGTAATGATGCCATCAGAAATGGTGCCGCCAGGTGCTGATATAAAAACGGATTTACCCAGCGCAGAGTACGACGTGACTGATCCATCGCGAGCCGTCGCAGCGACGGTGATGACGTTGTCGCAAGACGCAGGTGAATAAGGTTCTGTGTCAAGTTCAGCGGCGCTATTAGTGGAAGCAGTGACAACAATCGCTCCTGCACCTACTGCGTCGTTAACAGCGCTTTGCATTGCATCTGAGCAACTGCCGGGGAAACCAACACTTAAATTGATCACCTGTGCCGGGTAGGGGTTGTCGGCAACGCCATCGACTTTTAAGCCAGCCGACCATCGTATCCCGTCAATGAGGTCTGCGACATACCCGCCGCACTTGCCAGTGACTCTGACAGGTACGAGTGCCACGGATGGCGAGCCACCCGCAATGCCTGCGGAGTTAAATGAAGTGGCGCCGATAATTCCGGAAATGGCGGTGCCATGCCATTTGCTTGCGGTAATCGGGCAGCCCTCACTTACAGTTTGCTGATCCAGATCATTCTGATTAACCCAGTCACCCGGGTCACCGGGGTCATGATCGCGGCCATCGCCGTCGTTGGCGACGTTGGCATCGTGAATGAAGTCGTAGCCTGGCAGAAAGTTCAGGTCTTCGTGGTCGAGTATTACGCCCGAGTCGACTACTGCCACCACCACCTCGGTGGAGCTCGCCAGATAGTCGCGGGTGTCAAAAAGACTGCTCGCGCCAAGGTGCTGCTCGCTGCTGTGCAAGCTCCATTGTTGCCCGGCGTAGCGGTCGTCAGGCAGGGCGGCAGTCGCTGCTGCTGGTGCCGGTTGCAGGATTTGATTGGGTGCGATTTTTTTGGCTGTTTGCTCGGAGAGTGTTTTAACCCGGGGTTCTGTCTCCTTTTGCGGGCCAAGTGGCGATATTACTAACGCCAGGCACAGACAAAGCGTCAAAAACACGGCTCTTACCGGGAATTTTCCAGGGTGAATATTTATACTGACGGATACAGTGGGCATTCAGCACACTCAGCAAAATATATGCCCCGATACGCGAAGGTGATATGCTGAAAGTCATGACACGAAATTCACAAGGAATACAGATGTATAAGTTACTGAGTCAGCTGAGTATTTGGTTGATTGGCGTTTGCTTGGCGGTAACTGCACCCGTTACTCTCGCTCAACAGACAGAGCTTAATGTCAGCTTGCTGCCGAGTGATAACGGCGTACTTTTTGTGCTCCGCAACGACAGCAAAGACACCCTGTCCGTTCTTCGTTGGGAGACCCCGCTTGAATCCGAGCTGACTCAAGACGTTTTTGACGTTGCTTCCAATAGCTACGTAAATCGCGCCAGGTATTCGGGCAGATTAATCAAACGAGGCAAGCCGGAACCGCAGGATTACATTCGGATCAAAGCCGGTGAAAGTGTAAGCGCTGTGGTGCCGCTGGCTGAGTATTATCAAATAGCTGATGATGGGCTCTATAGTGTGAGCTTCAACGGTGAGTTTGAAGTTCATGCGCAAGCAAGCAACAAATCCATTCGCAGTACAGGTACTGCATCAGAAGTAGTAAGTATTAGTAGCAGGTCGGTGGATGTGCAACTGGTGTCAGTGCCAGAGCGCGCATTTGCCAGAGTGGGCGGGTACAACAGTTGTTCTGCAGATCAGCAAGCGCAATTGCCAGCAGATCTCAATGCTTCAGAAGTGATTACCCGGGATGCCAGATTGGCACTGACGAATTTACCGGTTGACGAACGGGCTACTTCACCCCGCTACCTGCAATGGTTTGGTCAATACAGTGCAGCGCGCTACAGCACAGTGCTTGATATCTACCGGAAAGCCGAGCAAGTAATGGCTGATGGGTCGATACAATTTAACTGTAATTGTGATGATCAGGTCTTCGCCTTTGTTTTTCCGATTGACCCGTTTAAGGTATACCTTTGTAATCTCTATTGGTCTGCCCCTCAAAACGGGACCGACTCCCGGGCGGGAACCATACTGCACGAGTTGTCGCACTTTCCGGAAGTAGGTGATACCGACGATAATGCTTATGGCGCCGTCAGTGTTGCAAGCCTTGCTCGCACTGATCCGGTTAAGGCAGTGAACAACGCAGACAGCATTGAATATTTCGCTGAAAACACACCGTTTAGAGCTATTTCTAATGGTGTGAGCACGCCAGCCCCAACAGTTCAGTACAGTGCTTTACAGCTTGGTAGTCCGGTGTCTCAATCTGTAAGTGAAAGCGACAGTGTCTATTATCAAGTCTCTGGCGCTGATTATGTCGAGCTCACTACGCTTGACGGCGACGCTGATTTGTATGTTTATTCCAGTGCTGCTCGCGATAATGAACTGTGCCAGTCAAGCACTACTGGCAGCACTGATCGTTGTGAAGTGTCAAGCGCATCTACGGTTTACATTGCTGTGGTAGGTTATGCCAGCTCGCGTTACCGCGTTGTTGCTGGAAGAAATGCAACGTCTATTAATTCAGAGGTGTTGGTACTTGGTGATGCCCAGACCCGTTCTGTTGCGGCTAATCAGTCACAGTACTTTACTGTGACTGGTGCAAATTCGGTTGAGATTACTTCATCGGTTGGAGATGTTGACCTTTACATTTATTCCGATGAGTCAAGAAATGACTCAGTGGAGATTTGTTCTTCACGGAACAATAGTGACGATTCAGTTGTAGATAGCTGTGAAGTCGGTGGCGGGACAGTCTATGTCAGAGTCTATGGGTTTACTGATACGCAGTATGTTATTCGCGCCAGTGCTCCAGCGGCAGATCCTGTTGTACAGACTGAAACAGGGGGCAGCGGTGGCAGCAGTGGCGGTGGTAAATTTAGTTTGTGGTTCGCGATGGTGCTCTCGATGTTACTGATGGTGCGCAGAAGAAAATTAATGTTGTCTTTGCGCGAGTTGGGAGCGGTAAAATGATTACCAAAAGACGTCATGCGGTAAGGCTCCTGGCAATGTCACTCGGGTGCGGATTTCTTTTTGCCTGCGAAGCAGTCACTGAAACCATTCAGGATGACCCCGCGGCGGCATTGAACAAGGAGTTAGTCGGTAAGCTGAGCGCCGGTATCCGACCGGTTGAAAACCTGCTGATTGAGGGGCAGTCGCTGGAGGTCTCGTTTTACCTGAACAATGGTACTGATGCTGCTGTTGAAGTGTTGCCATGGGCAACGCCACTGGAAGTTAATATCTCTGCTGATCTATTTGTCGTGATGAAGGACGATGAGATTTTGCCCTACGTTGGGCGGGTAGTAAAACGCGCAGCCCCTACAGCTGAAGACTATATCACTCTTGAATCGGGTGAAAAGCTGGAAACGATACTAAACCTGTCGCAAGCCTATGATGTGCGTGCAGCGGGTAACTATCAGGTGGTTCTTGAATCGTTGTACCTGCAAGATTCTAAAGGATCGCTAGAGGCCGTCATTGTTGACAATACGGTTGTGGTCACCCGGCAGTAGTCTGCCGGGCATAGGGTAGCTGGCTAATAGTCTGCCAGCTTGACTTCCCGGCCATTCGCCATAGATGCAACAGCGGCTTCTGCCAGTTGCAATGAGGCTACGCCATCATTGTGATCAGCTAACGGTGCGGTTCCCTTTTCCAGTGCTTCCACAAAATCTGTCAATTCAAGTCGGTAGGCGTCAGCGTAGCGTTCCAGAAAAAAGTACAGCGGCGTTTCAGCCACCACGCCTTTATCGCCTGAAAACACCAGATTAGTTTCTGTGTTGTTCATCGCTTGCAGCATGCCCCCTGATCCAAAAGCTTCAATGCGTTGATCGTAGCCGTAGACTGAACGCCTGCTATTGGTTATTAACGCTATTTTCCCGCTTTTGGTTTTTAAGGTGACCGTCGCGGTGTCGATATCGCCAGCGTCTTGTATTTTTATATCAACCAGCGCACTGCCTGTGGCATAGACAGTATCTATCTCTTCATTGAGTAACCAGCGAGCGATATCAAAGTCGTGAATCATCATGTCGCGAAACAACCCACCCGATACTTTGATGTATTCAATCGGTGGTGGTGCAGGATCACGGCTGGTGATGATCAATGTTTCTACTGACCCGATATCACCATTGGCAACGCGTTTCTGTAGCAAGTTGAACTGTGGGTCGAATCGACGGTTAAACCCAAGCGCGCATAGCAGGCCGGCTTCATTGATGATGGTCGCCACCTCACGTGCACTGGCCAGGTTAAGGTCGATTGGCTTTTCACAAAAGACCGGTTTACCGGAGGCTGCGCAGTGTTTTAATAAATCTGCATGGGTATCTGTGGCGCTGGCAATGATAATGGCGTCAACTTTGGCATCACTGAAGATTTGATCGATATCGGCCACACTTGCGTCGCATTCTTTGGCTACTTCTGCCGCCGCGTCTGCATTGACATCGCAAACGTAGCGAATTCGCGTGTTCGGCAAGCTACTGACTGCTCTGACATGTACCCGGCCGATGCGGCCTGCGCCCACTAGTGCAAATTCAATGGTCATTGGTGCTCTCTTAAAAAATAGACTTTGATGACGGGGAGTTTAAGGGGCGATGGTGTCGGGCTCAACTAATATTATTTTTGGCGCTTGTTAATGAGTGACCATCCATAAACGAATGCGACTGCGATCGCCTCAGGCACGCGATCTTTCACCGACTCATGTAGGTATTTAAGAATGATCCGCTGTGAATACCATATGGGCCAAATGTAGTAAGCAAAATCTCTTGTACGTGAGGCAACCTCGATACGCGGTGTTTATGGTCAGGCACCAATGAGTGGTCAAAGTGTTTACTTTGCAAAGATCTTATCGTTGCTTTATATTTTGCTGCTCTATTAATGTGAGACTACCGAGTGGTTGATAAAACGCTGGATTTGATTTGTCTTGGCAGGGCAGGGGTTGATTTCTACGCGCAGCAAGTGGGTAGTCGCCTTGAAGATGTTGCAAGCTTTGCAAAATATATTGGCGGATCGTCTACCAATATAGCTTGTTGTTCATCGCGCATGGGTTTGAAAACAGCGCTCATTACCCGTGTAGGTGATGAGCATATGGGGCAGTTTATTCGTGAGCAATTGCAACGTGAAGGGGTTGATACCCGAAACGTTATCACTGACCCTGAGCGACTCACCGCCCTGGTGGTGTTGGGTATCAAAGACAGTGACACTTTTCCGCTAATATTTTATCGTGAAAACTGTGCTGATATGGCGATCAGTGTTGATGATATTAACCCGACCTTTATCGCCTCTGGCAAAGCCCTGTTGATCACAGGAACCCACCTGTCCACAGAGCACATTCTCAACACATCGAAAAAGGCGCTGCGGGTAGCGCGTGATGCTTCGGTTAAGACGGTATTGGATATCGATTACCGGCCGGTGCTCTGGGGCCTCACAAGTAAAGGAGATGGTGAGACGCGCTTTGTCGCTAATGACTCAGTAACAGATCACCTGCAAAGTGTGTTGCCGGAGTTCGATCTGGTGGTGGGCACGGAGGAAGAAATTCATATTGCCGGTGGCAGCACAGATACGCTGCAGGCACTAAAGAATATTCGCGATATATGCGATGCTGTGCTGGTGTTGAAGCGTGGGCCTTATGGTGCCAGTGTCTATGATGGCGCTATTCCGGATAGCCTTGATGATGGGGTAACGGTAAAGGGCGTGACCGTTGAGGTGTTGAATGTACTCGGTGCGGGGGATGCCTTTATTTCAGGCTTTTTGCGTGGTTGGCTGAACGATGAAGGTTATGAGCAGGCGTTGCGTTATGCGAATGCGTGTGGTGCTTTGGTGGTGTCCCGTCACGGTTGCACACCAGCCATGCCGACGGCACCGGAACTTGATTATTATTTAAAGCACACTGATGAGATCAGCCGGCCTGATCAGGATGTTGAACTTGCTTATCTCCACAGGGTGACAACCTGGCCACGGCAATGGGAGCAGCTCTATGTTCATGCGTTTGACCATCGCAGCCAGCTTGAAACAATGGCGAATGAAGCCGGTGTCAGTTCTGATCGCGTTATCGACCTGAAACAATTGCTTTACACGGCAACGCTAAATGTTCTCAAGCAAAGAAATCTTGCCGGCAGTGGTGGAATATTGTGTGATGATCGCTTCGGACAGGAAGTACTTAATGCGGCCACTGGAAGTGAGCTGTGGATAGGGCGGCCGGTTGAATTACCCTCTTCGTGCCCGTTAGAGTTTGAAGGCACTGCCAGTATCGGTACGCGACTCAAGTCATGGCCGACCGAACAGGTGGTCAAGTGCCTGGTATTCTATAGCGCGAGCGATGAGCCAGTGCTGCGGCAGGCGCAGGAAGATCGCATTGTTGAGTTGTATCAAAGTTGTTGCGAAAGTGGCCATCCGTTTTTACTTGAGATTATTCCTCCCGCTTCAGAGTCACTGAGCAGGGGGGAGTCGGTTTATCGATCTATTCAACGGTTCTTTGAGCTACAGGTGCGCCCTGACTGGTGGAAGATCCCCTGCGTTGAAGCGGAGTGGGCAAAGAAGATCGGTGTGTTGATCAATGAAACCACGCCCTATTGCAGCGGCATTGTGGTGTTGGGACTGGATGCGCCCAGTGCTGAACTGGCCAAAGGCTTTGAGGCATTCAGAGGCGTGCCGAAGGTTAAGGGTTTCGCGGTAGGGCGGACTATTTTTGGCACTCCGGCAAAAGAGTGGCTCAATGGCAAGTTGACTGATGCGGCCTTGATTGCACAAGTTGAGGAAAACTACGACGAAATCATCGATTTATGGCAATCTGCCGTGCAATGAGTCGCTGCAACCAGTGACTGAAAAGACGGCAACCCGGCGGAGAAAGGCAAGCTCAAAGACACTGGTGTGCGGTATACTTTGGCGCAAATAACCCAGACTAGAAACCGGAAAGTCGATGATTGAAAACCTGATCAACAATGCACGGGTAGCGAGCACCAGTGGGCGCGCGCAGCCAGTTTATAACCCCGCGACCGGCGAGGCGATTGACGAGCTCGGTCTGTCTTCTGTGGAAGAGGTGAATGCCGCTATAGATGCCGCGGCAGCCGCGGCACCGGCATGGGCTGCGACGCCACCGCTTAAGCGTGCCTCAATCATGTTTCGTTTTAACGAATTGCTAGGTCAAAACGCCGACAAAATCGCTGAAGAGATTTCTCGAGAGCACGGCAAGACACACGAAGATGCGTTGGGTGAAGTGCAGCGTGGCAAGGAAGTCGTTGAGTTTTGTTGCGGCATACCGCAAATGCTAAAAGGTGAGTTTTCAAGAAACGTCGGCCCTTCTATTGACTCGTATTCTGATCGCCAGGCACTTGGTGTATGTGCCGGCATCACGCCATTTAATTTCCCTGCCATGGTACCCCTCTGGATGTACCCGGTGGCTATTGCCTGTGGCAACACGTTTGTATTAAAGCCTTCGGAACGTGATCCTTCATCCGTCAACATGATTGCAGCACTGCTGCATGAAGCGGGATTGCCGGCGGGTGTGTTGAATGTTGTACACGGAGATAAAACCGCGGTAGACGCCATTCTTGATAACCCGATTGTGCAAGCAGTCAGCTTTGTTGGTTCTACGCCTATTGCAGAATACGTCTATCACCGCGGCACACAGGCCGGTAAGCGTGTACAGGGCCTGGGTGGTGCAAAAAATCATATGGTGATCATGCCCGATGCAGACCTTGATCAGGCAGTAGATGCCTTGATGGGTGCAGGCTTTGGTTCTGCCGGTGAGCGCTGCATGGCGGTTTCAGTCGCTGTGCCGGTCGGCGAAGAGACTGCCGATCGACTGGTTGAAATGTTGCGCCCACGTGTTGAAGCACTGAAGATCGGACCAGCAGGCGACCCTGATGCTGAAATGGGACCGGTAATCACCGCTGATGCAAAGCAGCGCATTATGGATATGATTGACTCAGGCGTAGATCAGGGGGCTGAGCTTGTTGTTGATGGTCGTGGTTTAAGTTTGCAGGGTTATGAGAACGGTTACTTTCTTGGTGGCAGTTTGTTTGATCGTGTCACCACAGACATGGACATCTACAAGCAGGAAATATTCGGCCCGGTGCTATCTGTTGTCAGGGCAGAAAAGTATGAGCAAGCGGTAAAAATGATTAACGATCACGAGTATGGCAATGGCACCGCGATCTTTACCCGTGACGGTGATGCGGCCAGAAGTTTTGCTGACAGTATTCAGGTAGGCATGGTAGGGGTAAATGTGCCGATTCCTGTGCCTGTGGCGTACCACAGCTTCGGTGGCTGGAAGCGATCATTATTTGGTGATCATTCCATCTACGGTCCAGAGGGCGTGCACTTTTATACTCGCTTGAAGACAGTGACTTCAAGATGGCCAACCGGCATTAAAGAAGGGTCGGTATTTGCGTTTCCAACGACCTAACTGACTTCTGAGTGGTATCGAAAAAAGCGCTGGTTCAGCGCTTTTTTTGTGTCCACAGTGCTGCGTTGCTTCCGATGCTAAAGGGGGTGCTCTGCTCTTGGTGGGTTGTTACTGGTAGAATCGGGCATTTAGCAAACGGAAGAAACTGTTGGCACTAATTCGAAATGTCATTCTGATGGTATTGCTGGTGCCGTTACTTGTGAGCTGCGCCACTGTCACCACGGTTACAGAAATCCCGCGCCGTGGCGTGACCGGAATCACTGATCACGTCACTGAGTCTGGCGTTGCTTACACATTGGCTGCCATGCCAGATGCAGATAAGGTTTCAATACATGTGAGTTGGCCGAATGACTGGGCTCACACTAACAACCTGGCAGTCGCCAGCAGTATTGGTGTTGATCTGATGTCATCGGACGGGGCGGGTGAGCGGAGCCCGCAAGATATCACTCGAGACATCATCGCATTAGAGAGCGCGGCGTCACTGGTCGCATCTCCTGATCATATTTACGCTACGTTTACTGCCACGGCAGATAATCTGGATGATACGCTTGATATCGCCCGCGACGTGATCACAGTCCCGAGGCTTAGTGTGCTGCGATTCGATGAATTAAAAAGCGCGTTGGAACAGCGTATTGAAAGTCGCCAACAAAAACCATCGGCCAGGTTGTGGAGCGTAGCGCGTCGATCATTGCTTGGTGATGTACCACTTGCCGACTACTGGAATAACCTGCCGATAGAAAACGTGGTATCACCTCTTCAGGTTGAAGATATCAAGCGTTGGCATAAAGAAACCTTCACAAGGCAGGGGGTAAAAGTTTCGGTTGCCGGACCAATTGGTGCGAAGGAGACAGGCAGGGCGATAGATCATCTGCTGGCGTTGTTGCCAGGTGAACCATCATCTCTGTATCAGCCGGTTGTGGTGCAACCGCGCACAGGCTATACGGTATTACTGCACGACAAGGCAATATTGAAAACACAAATTGCGGTGATCGGGCTGCTGCCTGCAAGCAGTGAAGGCGGGGAGGTAGCCGATATTGTCGCTGTCAGTGTTCTGGGTAAGGGTAAGCAAAGCCGGCTGGTTAAAGCGCAGCAGGAAAATTTACCTGAAGTGGGCACTATCAACACCAGCATTGCCAATTTCAGTCGCGACATACGTGTGTTTGGAATTAGCACCGAAGTAGACAATGGCGCTGTCGCAGAAGTACTTGAGTTAATCGAAGAGGAATACGGAAATTTCAAGCGTGCTGAGCTTGATGATCAGGAAGTACTGCGCTCATCAGTCACTTTTGCGAATAGTTTAAAAGAGAACGCACAGCGAGTGGATATTGTGGCTTACGGACTTGGCCAGCTCCAGCTCGATGGTTTGCCGCAGGAACTGCTGTTGAGCGTGATGCAGGACACGCTGGCACTGCAGGCGGCAGACATTAGCCAGCGTATCGAAGCGCGCTACCCCGATTGGGAATCAATGGTGAAAGTGGTGATGAGTAGCGATGCTGAAATCGTCGATGCTGATTGTGTCATTACCCAAATTAAAGAGCTGGGTCAGTGTGAGTTTTGATTACTGGTGTTGAACATCTGCAGATTATTGCACGCGCAGTTGCTTGTGGAGGCGATAGCTGTGGCGAAATATGGACTCTATCGTTAACTTATGATGCCTGTCATCGGGCTGCGTACAGCACTGCCACCTCTATTGAGTACGTGTGTATAAATCTCTGTGGTGCGTACATCGCTGTGGCCTAGTTGTTCCTGTACTGTTCGAATATCTGCGCCGTTTTCTAATAGGTGGGTTGCGAAAGAGTGACGAAGTGAATGACAACTGGCTGGCTTGGTGATGCCCGCCTTTTGAATAGCCTGCCTGATTGATCGCTGCACAGTTTGTTCAGCAATATGGTGGCGGCGTTTTTTTCCGGATCGCGGATCTATACTGTAGTGCTCAGCTGCAAATAGATATTGCCAGCCCCATTCAAATGGCGCTGACGGGTATTTTTTTTCTAATGCATTGGGTAGATAGACACCATCCCAATCACGTGATTTATCTATTTCATATTGAGATTTTATATAGTTAAACTGGTGTTCAATGTGCTCTACCAGATCAGGTGCCAAAGTAGTGAATCTAGACTTTCGCCCCTTACCGTCCCTTACGCGTACAGTAAGACGGTCAATTTCAATGTCTGAAATACGTAATCGAACGGTTTCCATTACCCGCAAGCCTGAGCCATACATTAAACCAGCGCAAAGAAATGCTGGCCCTGACAGTTGTTGTAATAGAAGGCGCACTTCATCACGAGTTAAAACTACCGGGAGTTTTTTCGGCCCCGTTGCCTTGTGATAGTCACTGAAGTCACCGGGATCAATAAGTAAAACATGCTTGTACATAAATACGATTGCATTCAAAGCAATCTTCTGCGTGCCTGGTGCTACGTTTTGCTTGAGAGAGAGGTAATCAAGAAAGCTTCGTATGTCTTTAGTGCCAAGCTTTGATGGATGCTGTAGTCCATGGTGCCGAATGTAGTAGGTTATCCAATAAAGATAAGTTGTTTCTGTTTTGATGCTGTAGTGTTTCTTTCGTATCGCATCTCGAACTTTTTTTAAAAAAGCTGACTTCACGAAGCGTACCGCCAAATTCAAAAACTGTATGTATATACAGTACCTAAAACTAAGCAGAGAAGCAATTTTCGATGATTGACGTATTTCTGCATGGTCCAGGTGAGCTGTTTTCAGTCTATCTTATTGAATTTAAAGTGTATTAGTGTGTTTCCCTGAGCGTGCCATCTGTTGTTATCATTCAAATTGACGTGTTGTCTCACACAAAGTTTGGCCTAAAAAGGGTGTATGTTAATGAAAACTATGAAAAAATCGGTTCTCTGCTGAGCACCCGTTGCGTTGTAAATGTTCAATTTGACGCAATCCTGCAGGTCGTCTTTTTCACTGGGAACGTAGGGTCATGATTTGCATGAAGAATTTTGGCCTTGTGCTTTTTCTATCGCCTGTAGTTTTTGGTCAATTTGATACTGAATATGAATGTTAGATCAAAATAGTGAGTGACCATATTATGTATCTCTATTACTTTCTCAGTGCAGATCATGCTCTAGATGCTTTTAGAAACCAAGAGTTAAAAGTGTCAAAGTTTGATTCTCTCAATGATCCGTTTGAACTATTAGGTGGTGGCTCTGGTGAGCGGAAAGTTAGAGATGCTATTCGGAACTATAAAAACAGAATGAACGTTAAAACAAGATTACTTTGTTGCAGTAAATCTTGGATCAATCCTCTGCTGTGGTCGCACTATGGTGATAGGCATAGGGGTGCAGCATTGGAGATTGAAGTTCCAGATGATTATGTGGTTGATGTCGTATATACACCAGATCGGATTAAGTTGACGGCGTCGGAGCTCATAGATTCTGTTGGAGCGGGGGGTAAAGATAAATATGGTAAGCTCTTCCTAGAAACCAAATATGATGGTTGGGCGTATGAGAACGAAGCCCGTATTCTATTTGATGCCTCGGAAGTATACCCCAAGGGGCATCTTGAATTCTTTAAGCTTACGGATACCGTTAAACTTAAAGGAATTATTCTTGGACCGTTGTGTGAGCTAAGTGAAGAAGATATAGAGAAATCATTGCCAGGCAGTACATCTGCTAATGTTGTGAGTTCAAGGCTTGCCTTTAATAAATATGAAGTTGTACATAATGTCAGTAAACCACTGGTTGTAGTTACGTCTAGTAGGTGACTTAGTGTAGGGCAAAAAGCGATCTAACAAAGCAATCCACTCGACAAATTCCGCGCTGCGAAAATTGCTGTTTCGCTACGCTCAACTTTACAGCAATTTACGCAGCGCTCCATTTGCGAGTGATTGCGGCGTTATGCGAGAAATTAAAAGCAACACAAAAATTGAATTGGTGCGTTAGTCCATGAATAAATCGTTAAACAGCTCTTCGCATTTTTTCTTGCCCTCATCTGTGAGCACAACAGATTTAGCCTTTCCTTTGGGGTCATGAATGAGGCCGCTCTCGAAAAGTCTATCAGTTATTTCCCAGGCAATATTTCGCCAGGCACGGGTATATCCGTGATCTGTGAAACTAGTTAGGTATAGAAGTGCCAGTGCAGCATCGTCTACTTTTTGTTCGTTGTATTTCATATCTATCCCCCTTGTGCCAGAAATTATTATTTATGTAATTATACTTGGCAAGAGGATACGCTTGAGAATGAGGAGTAATTTAATGTGTGTCGTTCCGCGCCGCATAACAAGGCGCTGCAGAGCCGACAGTGTACGCGCTGTCGATTTGCATGAATGGTCGTGCCTCCCATTTTGTCATGCAAACCGCCATCGCGTACACTGCGGCTGAGCGCGACGTTAGTTTTGAAAACGAGAGTTTGGAGTAGATAGTGACCAACATTAGCTTCGCAATAAAATATCACTATGGTGATGCGGAAGATGGTCGGCTCGACATGTACGATGCCGCCGTTTCACTTCAGGGTTTCTCTAAAGCGCTTTCCATTACCACTCATGCACTACTTAACGAAGGTGAAGTCCGAAGAAAGGGAAATAGAATCGAGGGCGCGCAGCTTTTCTTACTTCCCTCCAAGCGCGGAAGCTTCGAACAGTTGGTCACATTAGCAATAAACAACCAAGAGGCAATCGGTGCAAGCATCGCTGCGGCTGCATTCTATGACATGATTAAATGGACCTGGGCAAAAACACTGGATTTGGCAGACTACGAACCCCAGACCCCTCATGTTAAGAAAATTGCTGATCGGGTTGACCCAACGTTTGGTGAAATTGAAGAGGCGCTGGAAATACCGTTGGAGCAAGCTCATCGGCCTATAAAAAAGGATTCAGATGTAATTGTTACACTAACGCGTCCGCGGGTAGGTGAAATCATTCGTTTGGATACGGATACTTTAAGTAGTGTGTCCGTCTCGCTGAATCCTGATGTAATTGAGGGTATTGTATGCAATATAACTCGTTACAATATATTGTCCGGTTATGGCAGATTGTACGATGACGAATTAGGTCGTACTGTATCGTTTGTGATTGGAGATGAAGTTACCTCTAATCAAAAGCAACTTCTTACATGGTCTTTACACTATGCCCAAGAGGAGGAGGGGGAGGGTAAAATTGAAATTGATGCACGGAAAGTTGAGTCAGCAAAAGGTACACTTAAGCGTTACGTTATTTCTCGAATTTCTCAGAAAGAAAACTAACAAAACCAAGCAGAGCGACAGCGCACGCGGTGTCTGTTTGCATGAACACTCGTACCTCGTATTCTATCATGCAAACAGCCCCCGCATGCACTGCGCCTGTTGGTCGCGTTATGCAAAACAAGGGAGAACTTAGTTGATTGAACCTGTGGTAAATTTCTTTGAGAAGATCATTACTGATTTTTCTTGGCGTAGGGTCGGAGTAATATTTGGTGTAATTCTGTTTTTAGGGTTTTGTTGTTTTGGTGTATGAAACATATACACAGAGCTTTAATCTCGAGAAAATAGATAAGCAAATCTCGTTATTGGAGCGTTTGTACGCTTTAAAGGATGCAAGTCCGTCATCTGATGCTGAATTGAAAACAGCCTATGAAGCAATCAAACAGAATCTAAATAGAACTATGGGTGAGGCAGGCGTTATACCTGAGGTACCGTCGTGGCTAAAAAAGTTTGTAGCGGCTGTAGTGGGGTGGGTAATCACCGGGACTATATTTGGGCTGGCCTCTGACAAAGCGAGTAGGAGTAATGTTGTATTTGGCATGGCGGTAGTTGCAATACCGTTCTGTTTCATCTCTAGTATTATTCCAACAGTCGCTGGCTGGTTTAACTACATTCTTATACCTATTTTCCAAATTGGCTTTGTACTTGTAATTGCATATTTAGCGAGCAAGAAACCAAAAAATGCATAACAAGTGCGTGCAGAACGACAGCGCACGCGGTGTCGAATTGCATGAATGATCGTGCCTCACATTTTATCATGCAATCCGCCCCCACATGCACTGCGTCTGACGCAGGCGTTATATTTCCTACCTAGTGATACAAATGCATGAATGAAGAAGTAGAATTTGAGCTTACGAATGAAGATAAAGAGCGTCTGGATGCACTAAATTGTGAGGAGCTGGGGCTAATTGATAAGTGGATACTAATGCACGCCACATATGAGTGGCAGAAAACGGCCATGGTAGTAGTAGACGCTATTGGAGAATCAGACAAAGCCAAACGTCTTGAAGACATTTCTGATTTGATATTCGGGGTACGTGTTGAGTACTTGGTAAACCAGGGAAGCTTGGTGGCACAGGGTAATGTCAGAAGAATGCGTTTTAGTGAAATTAAGCTCAGTGAACAGTAAATATAACAAAGCGCTGTAGAGCCGACAGTGTACGCGGTGTTCGTATTGCGGTGTCGTTGTCACTCCACTTTACCGCAATACGAACACCGCATA
>CALISD010000041.1 GCA_938041955.1 uncultured Granulosicoccaceae bacterium
CAGATCCATTCCCACTATAGTCATAATTCAGGTACGGCAGTGATAGCGTTAATCTGATTTAGCGGCCAATTCACCACGATGATCAAGGGCCACCTTGAATGCCAACTTTACTATAATGCCAGTTGGGTCACATATGTCCAGCCAGGCGCTATTGAACCTGAAGGCCGAATCCTCATGATTAATGCAGGCTGGTGGAAAACGCATACGGCCTGAGACTGACGGAGACGTCCTTAGGAACGGTCAATTGATCAGGTACAGGGCTGCAAGCTTCGCTGTTTTCCTGTCTTTCAGGCGGTTGAGATTCAACCGTGAACATATTGTTATAAATTCGTTATTACTCCCAACGAACTTAAAAACCCAAAACTCGTCAAACAGCCATAATCTGGAGAAAATACATGAACAAACGACTATTTTTAAAAGGTATGGTAGCCCTGGTTGCGGTGCCTACAGCCACATTGGGTTATCGCTCGTTATTGGCAGGTACCGACCCAAAGACACCAATGGCGGACTTTATGAACAGTGACGGCGAGATTGCAACCATTGAGCTAACTGATGCGCAGTGGAAAGAAAAGCTGACACCAATGCAACATACCGTGCTTCGAAAAGCCGGTACCGAACGCCCTTTTTCCAGTGAGTTGAATGACGAGAAGAGAAAAGGCGTATTTATTTGCGCCGGGTGTGAACTGCCATTATTTACGTCTGAATCCAAGTACGACAGCGGTACGGGCTGGCCGAGCTTCTTCGATGCAATACCCAACCACGTGGATACCAGCATTGATTTTAAATTGATCTACCCGCGTAAGGAATACCACTGCGCTCGATGCGGCGGGCACCAGGGGCATATTTTCAAAGACGGTCCGGAACCCACTGGCCTGAGGTATTGCAACAATGGTGTCGCGTTAAAGTTTCAACCGGCTTAAACGCACAGCATTTAGTGTAAATATCGGAACGCTGCGTTTGTAGCGTTCCCGCTCCTACCTCAAGCTTATTGACGGCCAATACATTTACCACTAGTGCACGTGCAATTTTTACTGGCCATACGCTTCAGTAAATTGTCTTTTTTCGGGCGCCTATTATACACAACACACGGCACCTTCATCGGCAACCAGTTCACCTTCGAAGAATACATAAGCTACTGGTGGTGAGCCTGAATCACACCTGTATTCTGGCTGGAACATAGTCCCATCACCTATATCATAAACAATGGATCCACCATTGGTGGTACATACACCGTTGGTGACATACGGTTTTTCCGGCCCTGTATATTCGGAAATATCGGACCAGGCAATAGGCATTACACCTAATGCCGTGACTCCAATAGTCGATGTGCAAAGGTTTAAGTCTGACAATACCGGTGTGGTTAGTAGCATCCAATTATATGTTGGCGACTCTGCAATATCACCGTCTTCGTCAACATCGTTTTTATCGGGTTCGTTAAACGTTATGGTCAAGTTGTTATCACTACGTACAGCAGTGATAGCCACATTAAACAAAGAATAGTCGTCACCCTCTTCTGGTGTAACGTTAATTGGTGCGCCCTGGATATAGCAATTTTCACCGGAAGCACCTGCTGCGCCATCTTGTTGGTAGTCATAGCGCGTTAACACGCCATCAGTGGCTAAGTCCCAGTAGACAATATCGGTCGAACCATCTGTGGTTGTTGTGCCGTCCCATAATCCGGCAATGGCTGTGGTATCACCGCCCGGTTCGCCGGTATCCTGGGGACCTGGCAAATTCGGGTTTAAAGCGCTGGTATCAGTTGCCAGAGTACTGGTGCTACTGCTGCCGCAAGCGGTTAGGCCCAGTGCGAAAGTTGTTACTAAACATCTAAGAAGCTTGTCACTGTTCATCCTAAAATCCTTATTTGGGAATATACGCCCAAATAATAATACACGAATTATGCCGAAGGTAAAGCGCAAACGTTGTGCTGCTATCCATCGCTGGCCTTTGCAACATCGTGAATTGCTCACTTGGTTTTGCTTTGCGGCTATTTTTTAGGTGATCCATCAACTCTATCACCCCCGTGTTTCTACCCGTTATTTTCGGTACCCGCAAAGCAGTCATCTTTCCAGTTACTGGTGTTTTACCGGATACGTTTTCCAGACTCATAGTGAATGATGATGAATAGCCCAATGGGATTTTCACTAATACCACGCTCCGAGGATGGGTATGGATGCTGCTCAATTCTTGTTGCCGATTGCGTTCCACAGTGGATCAGACTATTACTAATGGGTATTCGTGATACTGGTTGTTGGTGAACCACCCCCCGCATGATTTATCACCTGTCAGCTACAATAAATCTGATGAATGACTGAAGCACCGCACTACTTGCAACCCCTCACATGAATAAACAGGAGTCTTCGGCATCTTGTTCATTACCAATACACCGTTTGCCCTGGAACTATTTATTCAGACCTGACACGTAAAACCTAAAAACTATCTTTTTTTATTGCAGTGCGGCTACAATAGCGGAGAAAGTGATACTGACTATGACGCGAAAATACAAATCACCACCCGCTTTCTCTCCGCAGACCTACACCGATCCCGTCGCCGCCGTCGACCGTCTGATCGAAATTTACGAACGTAATACCGCCTTTTTGCGTGAAGCATTTGGTCGTTATCTTACGGGGGACTTGCCCGCTGAAAAACACCGCGCCTGTTACCCTGAAATACGCTTTCGCAACAATACTTACGCCAGCGTGTCGTCAAGTTTATCGTATGGGTATGTCAGCCAACCGGGGAAATATTCAACCACCATCACCCAACCCGGATTATTTAAAGGCTACCTGCGTCACCAATTGGAGCTGTTGATCACCAACCATGAAAGACCCGTTGAAATAGTCGAGTCGGAAGTTCCCATTCCTCTACACTTTGCACTAGAAGGTGGCACCCACGTTGCCAGTGAAAATCCGGCAGATATCAGCGCGGCCTTGCGTGACACTTTTGATGTTCCTGACATCGAATACGTTAATGATTTCATCGTCAACGGCACTTACGAGCCGGCCGATGGTGAGTCCAGCCCGCTGTCGCCTTTTCCGGCCCAGCGTACGGACTACTCACTGCATCGCCTGGCTCACTACTGTGCGACTGATCCGTCCCACTTTCAGAATCATGTACTTTTTACTAACTATCAATTCTACATTGATGAATTTTGCCGCCTTGCTCATGACATGATGAAAGACGGAGATTCACCTTACTCGGCTTTTGTCGAGCCCGGCAATGTGATCACCCAATCGGGCTCGACACAAAGCACAGGTGAACATGTCACACGACAACCACAAATGCCCGCTTATCATTTGATTGGTAAAAAAGGTCGGGGCATCACCCTGATTAATATCGGTGTAGGGCCGTCGAACGCAAAGACAATCACTGATCATGTCGCCGTACTGCGCCCGCATGCGTGGCTCATGTTAGGTCATTGCGCAGGGCTTCGAAACTCACAGTCACTTGGTGATTATGTACTGGCGCATGCCTATGTACGTGACGACAAAGTGCTAGACAATGACATCCCGGTCTGGGTTCCTATTCCACCACTGGCAGAGATACAGCAGGCACTGGAGGCAGCCGTCGCAGAGGTCACCGGTCTCGAAGGGATGGACTTAAAAAGGATCATGCGTACAGGCACAGTCGCCTCTGTAGATAACCGTAACTGGGAACTACAAGATCATCGCGAGCCAGTGCGAAGATTATCGCAATCACGTGCCATTGCACTTGATATGGAATCCGCAACAATAGCCGCTAACGGTTTTCGACTCAGAGTCCCTTACGGCACATTACTATGCGTTTCAGACAAGCCACTCCAGGGTGAGCTCAAGCTACCGGGGATGGCTTCAAAGTTTTATCAGGATCAGGTTGCTCAGCATCTCCAGATAGGCATGCTGGCACTCAGAAAACTGGCAGCCATGGAGCCGGAGCGCTTGCATTCCAGAAAGCTGCGCAGCTTTTTTGAAACTGCATTTCAGTGATACTCAACGATCGCTCTTGATCAATGATTGAGTGTCTGCTGGCATTATGAGAAGACAGCAGATTCAGGTTACAACTGTTGATGCCATATTAAGATGAGCATTCCAAAATATTTAAAGGTAGGAAACAAGAACTAAAATATAAGCCCCTCCGCTGCATTCGAGTAGATCATCAACCGGACAGGCGGAGACGAACAAATGCTGACGACTCAGACTGATTGACTTACCACCTGACACCCGAATAAACACGTTTTCTTCGACGGCATATAGCAATAACAAATCAGATTTAACATGCAAAGTAGATTTATCGGACGATGTTCCCGATATTACTTTTGCCGTGCATCGTTTTCGCTGTGTTATAACATTAAAGTCTTTTATGGGCCCGTTATGTAGTTCAGCGATGGTTTGATCATCTCCGCTGAATTTTGCCGCTTGAAGGTGGCTTTGCAACACGTGTCGGTCTCCTTTCCCATGATGTAGTGTGACGCCATTACCCTCGAGTAAAATCAAGGTGCGGTCGTACCCTGCGAAGTTAGAAAACTCACCATCCACCGACACATCTGCCATACTTAAACGCCAGATAGTTTCTGTTGTGGCATTCTGTGGCTCCTTTAGAATTTCAACTGTAGTCCCCTGCCCGTTTTTCCATGGCATAGAAACAAATGAATCTGGAGATTTAATCGAATATTTCATAACTTCGCTGTACTAGCCTCCGGAACATTTAGTGTACTTCAACTTGCGGTTAGCCCACTAGCGAGCAATGGCCATCGACTGATACCGAACGATTTGCTACGCTGCTTTATCCAGCACTTCAGTCAAACAATAAACCGACTAATCAACTGTTTCGCGGGCTCTGTAACCCCATCGATACGAAGAGCACGAACTGGTATGCTATGTAGTCATGAGCACAGACACAACGATGATTGAAGCCACAAACCTGGATAAATACTACGGTAAGTTCCAGGCGCTTAAAAATATCAACCTGTCGGTGGATCAAGGCGAGCGGGTCGTAATCTGTGGCCCTTCAGGCTCTGGAAAATCGACCCTGATTCGTTGCATCAACGGGCTTGAGAACCACAACGCGGGCAAATTGGTAGTAGACGGGATTGAAGTCTTTGAAGGATCAAAAGACATTCGCAGGCTCCGACAAGAAGTCGGCATGGTGTTTCAACAGTTCAATTTATTCCCCCACCTGAGCGTATTGGAAAATCTCACTATCGGACCCATCCGTGTGCGAAAGAAGTCCAAAACTGAGGCCGAAGCGAACGCGCGTAAATATCTGGAACGCGTTCATATTCCCGAACAGGCAGACAAGTTCCCGAGCCAGCTATCTGGAGGACAGCAACAACGCGTTGCCATTGCACGCTCGCTGTGTATGGAAACTCGTATTATGTTATTTGATGAACCCACCTCTGCACTGGACCCTGAAATGATCAACGAAGTACTGGAGGTCATGGTTGATCTGGCAGAATCCGGAGGAATGACAATGGTCTGCGTCACCCACGAGATGGGTTTTGCACGTAGAGTGGCAGATACCATGGTGTTTATGGATGAAGGTGAAATCATAGAGTCCTCACCACCGGAGCATTTTTTTACCAACCCGGAAACAGAACGCTGCCAGGCATTTCTAAAGCAGATACTGGTGCACTGAGCATTGGCTTCTCTCAGCGGTTCATACGTAAAACCTAAAGCGCCGGCGCTAACACGCTTTTTTGCATCAACCCCTGTATGCATCGTTATTTATGTTGTTGTGGTCGGGTTTATTATCTCCTCGGCTCACAATGGTTCAAAGGCCATGGGATACAACTGGCAGTGGTATCGAGTTCCAAAGTACTTCTACACCTTTACCGACGACGGATTTCAATGGGGTGAAATAGCAATAGGCCTGGTAAAAACCGCCGAATTATCTCTGCTGGCCTTTCTGTTAGCTCTTATACTGGGTTTAGTGATCGCCCTACTGCGATTATCAGATCTAATTGTCGGTCGCGCTATCTCAGTTGTATTTTTAGAAATTGTCAGAAACACACCTTTGTTGGTGCTGTTATATTTGTTCTACTATGTACTCGGACCCATTTTCGATCTCGATAGATACGTAGCGAGTATTCTGTGTCTCGGTGTCTATCACGGTGCGATGATCTCTGAAATACTAAGAGCTGGAATCAATGCAGTGCCCACCGGCCAATGGGACGGTGCTAAATCAATCGGTATGTCCACCGCACAAATGTACCGTTATATTGTACTGCCGCAATCTATCCGCTTTATGTTGCCACCGCTGACCGGAGAGGCAGTCAATATGATTAAAAGCTCTGCCATTGTCAGTGTTATTGCGGTGGCAGAATTGACGACTATCGGTAGAAATATTATTTCCGATACCTATATGAGTTTTGAAATCTGGTTTACGATTGCCGTTGTTTATTTAATCGTGACATTAATTTTGTCGATCGGCATTTCATACGTCGAAAGACATTTTGCTGTAACTGAATAGTGTAGTTTTACACTTAAGCATCAAACTAGTAGGAGAACACATTGAACATAAGAAAACGCATTAGTTGTACTGCCTTGCTGCTATTGTTAGGTGCGACTTTCACCGCACCTGCGATGGCACAACAAGCAGCCAGGGAACTGGCTTCAGAAAGTGTCATTGAAATAATTAAAAAGCGTGGCGCGATAAAAATCGGTCTGTCAATATTCAAGCCGTGGTCCATGCGGGATAAAAACGGTGAATTGATCGGCTTTGAGCTGGATGTCGGGAAAAAGCTGGCTGCAGATATGGGAGTGGAGGCAGAATTTATTCCGACCGCCTGGGACGGTATTATCCCGGCCCTTGTGGCAGGTAAGTTTGACGTCATCATTAGCGGCATGACCACTACCCCGCAACGTAACCTGACCATCAATTTTACCGATCCGTATGCGTATTCAGGTATGACCATACTTGCCAACACCAAAATGACGGCCAACTTTACCGGCCTGGACGACTTCAACAGTGATGACGTTATTTTTGCGGCACGCCGCGGGGCAACTCCGGCAGCTCTTATCCCGCAAATGTTTCCAAAAGCAAAGTTGCTGCTGTTTGATGAAGATGGCGCTTCAACACAGGAAGTATTAAACGGCAAGGCTCACGCCACCATGGCCTCAGAGCCAACACCCTCCTCTGAAGCAAGACGCTACCCCGACGTATTAAGTGTGCCTTTCGATACAGCGTTCTCTGCCACTGGCGAAGCCTTTGGTATGCGTAAAGGTGATCCGGATGGACTTAACTACTTCAATAACTGGATCAATATGCACAACCTCAATGGTTGGTTGAAGCAAAAGAATGACTACTGGTTCAGAGGTGATGACTGGTCAGATATGGTGCCTAAAGAATAGCTCTTTATCTTTCCGTACATTCTAACGGCAATGGTCCGCCGTTTTGAGCATTGTGGCAGATGTTACTGCATCTGCCACAGCTACTTAAAGCGCTAAGGAAAACTGGTTAGTGCGAATCTACAACAAAAAAATACATTGGCTGGATATTGTCTTACTGCTTGCACTGGCAGCTGCCTTTGCCTTTATCTGGTATCGCATTGATGGCGCGCTTAACTATAAATGGCGCTGGGAGATTATCCCGAATTATATTGTCCGCTGGAACCCGGACAAACAAGCCTGGGTTGCCAACCTGCTCCTTCAGGGTGTTATCACCACCATTAGAGTAAGCATCTACGCCAGTATTCTTGCGCTTATACTTGGCGTTATTCTGGGCATTGCGCGGTGCTCTAAAAACCTTGCGATTCGCATGCTGGCCAGAACCTATTTGGAGGTTTTGCGCAATATCCCGCCTGTTGTGGTCATATTTATATTCTACTTTTTTCTCTCAGAACAACTTGTAACCGCATTCAACATAGAAGACTGGGCACGGGCGATTGCCAGACAGGAAGACAATCAAGCGTGGGAGTTCTTTTTTGGTGATATGCGGCGTTTCCCGCAGCTGGTATCGGGTGTTGTTGTACTGGCGCTTTTTGAAAGTGCTTTTGTGGGAGAGATTGTGCGTGCCGGAATTCAGTCCATTGGCAAAGGGCAGCACGAGGCCGCACAGTCCATTGGAATGACTAAAATTGATCAAATGCGGTTTATCGTGCTGCCCCAGGCGCTTAAGAAAGTAGTTCCACCGATGGCAAATCAATTCATCGCAATCATCAAAGATAGTTCCATTATCTCGCTAATATCAGTACAGGAACTTACCTTTAAGACGGTAGAACTGGTGGCCTCCACCCGAGCAATATTCGAAGCCTGGATTACCACGGCCCTATTCTACTTTGCTATCTGCTTTACGCTGTCTATGTTGTTTCGCAAACTGGAGAACAATAATGTCCCCCATCCATAGGGCGAAGTTAATTCCAACATGAACGCACCGGTACTAACACCTATTACACAAGCCATGCAGGAAGGCGCACTGACTCGCCGTGAGCTGAAGCAATTGATGCAGCGCAGCGATAAGCCAGCGCTACTTCGACTGCTGTTGTGGTTTGGTGTGCTGGCGGTTACAGGCAGCCTGGTCGGATTATCACTGGGCCACTGGCTTGTGTTTCCCGCCATGCTTCTGCATGGCATTGTTCTGGTACATCACTTTTCCTTGCAACACGAGTGCTGCCACTACACTGCATTTAAAACACGCTGGCTCAACGATTGGGTTGGCAACTACTGCGGATTGGTGATCATGCTTCCCAACCGGTTTTTTCGTTATGAGCATTGTGATCACCACACGTACACTCAAGTCGTGGGTAAAGACACAGAGATGATTGAACTGCCAAAATCACTATTCGGCTACTTTGGGTATATTTCATCCTACCCGTACTGGAAGGCAAAATTCAGTGAGCTGTGGCGTCATTGCCTGGGTCGAATTACCGCTGACGACAAACGCTTTGTACCACGTGAAGAATACAAGACCGTGATCTGGGAGGCGCGACTTATGGCAGCCTTTTACGCCATTGTTATTCTTTTTTCTGTGGCCTTCCAGTTCTGGGGCACGCTATGGTTCTGGTTCCTGCCTGTTGTGCTGGGAGAACCCGTGATGCGTGCAATACGTATGACCGAGCACGTCGGAAGACCAACAGTAGCAGACATGAAAACCAACACTCGCTCAAACCGAGTCGCTCTTCCGTGGCGCTTTCTGTGCTGGAACATGAACTACCACGCAGAGCACCACTACGCATCGTCAGTGCCGTTCCATGCACTACCGGCCTTGAGTGAAAAACTCGACGGCTATATTTATACCGAAAAGCGAGGCTACTTTGGCGCACACGTCGATATAGTGTCCCAGTTACTGCGAAAATCCAAGTGACGCGAATGTACTTGCGATGCGCATCGTTAGAAATTCTATAAAACTGAACACTTATGCAAGACACCTGGCACACCATCATCAATTTGAGCGCGCTTGAACCCAATGACGTGACGCAAGTGATCTACAATAATCAAACGCTTGCAGTCTACGACACCACTGATGGCGTATTCGTTAGCGATGCCCGCTGTACTCACGCAGGCGCGAACCTTTGTGATGGTTATTTTGATGGCAGGAATATTGAGTGCCCATTGCATCAAGGTTTGTTTGATGCCCGAACAGGTAATGCCAAGGCTGCCCCCGCGACTCGATCACTAAAAATGTATGCGTGTCGGGTTCACGATGGAGAGGTTCAGATTAAGTTACCGCATCTTTGATTCAGCCCCTCACAGCTGCAACATATCTCAGCCACAGCTTCTTCCTCACATCAGCCAGCCCCGCTAGTGTGAGATTTCATGACTTGCCAAATGACTCGCGTCGTTAAAATGAATGACTTCAGGATCGTTCGGCGTATTGGCTTCAAAGCTCAGTAAAGTAATGCTTGTATTCGACACCAGGGTGTCAGACATTGATAGATCATGCGGACAAAACACCCCCATCATTAGACCGATAAGATCCCCGTGAACTGTGCAGATAACTGATTTGCCACTACCAACAAACTCCTGCTTCAACTGACTGGCTTGCTGTTCTGCGCGCTGCTCTGCCTGATCCCAGGTTTCAAACGGTTGGCATTTATACCAACCTTTGTCATCAAGGTCTGGCGGGATCTGCATTTCCGGAAACTGCTCTGCTATTTCTACGTTGGTCATTCCCGGTTGCCCGGTTAGTTCTCCCGGCCGATAACCAGTAAAGCACCCACCTACTTCATAAAGCTGAGATCGAATTTCAGGGCGCATATTGAGCGCCTTCGCTGTAGGCCTGATAGTTTGCATGGTTCGCAGAAACGGGCTGGTGAGGATTAGATCAATGTTGTTGCCCGCCGCAACGTGGTTACGAAATCGTTGCCCAAGGCTGTCTGCCTGATTCACTCCCAATGTGGTGAGTGCCGGGTCACTGACTCTTGATGATTCAGGTAATGCGTTATTAGCTGATTCACCGTGTCGGACCAAATATAAACGGAATGTGTCTTTCATTCTTTTTTACGCTGTGGCTTCCTTTGCAGCACTAGTGGGCTGTTTGGAAAGTTCGGTAACACTTTATCTTCGCCACAGCCGCCATAGCTGCGTTGGAAAAATTCGACGTAGGCCTGCTATGCCTGCATTTTTCCACCTTGCTCTGACGACTGTGGCTGTGAAAAGTTTGTCACCGAGCTTCCCGCACAGCCCACTAATCAGTAGAAACAACGAAAACTGACTCACACACCTCAAGGCAAGGCAAGCTATCGGTGGCACACTTAAGGCCTTTCAACACCCAACATCGGGCAGATACAATGAACACTATTATGCACCATCACTCGCTGCAACAATTCAGCAATTAAATGCGTACCAGTATTTTAAAACTCCTGGCTGTCATCATCACAATACTCACGTTTGTCTGGCTATTAATTGGCAAACCAGATCGTTCAGCAGAACAGCTGACACTGAAACAAGAGGTCGCTGCTGAAGCGGACTTACGCAGCCAGGCACTTACTTTTGCGATGGACAAATACCGACAGGCAACCGTGCTCCTTGCCAGAACAGATATCGTCGCATCAATAGTCGAGAACAATTCTGGTGAGTATAAAGGCAATCTGGATCGTCTATTTTATCTTCAGGCACTGTCCGGTGTCAGTTCCATGCACGTATTAAAGAAAGACTCAGCGATCAGTATTCCCGAAGTCACCATACCTGCCAACGTATCCGGTAGTGAATCCTGGAGAAGCGGAATCGATCGCGCCTTTCGGGGCAGCTTAGGGAGAACGTTCTACAACAACGCTAATGCCCGACCCATCTACGTATTTTTCGCACCGGTACCCAGCCAAAACAATCAGGTCAACGCTATTTTGATAGTAAAGATTGATCTCGGTCTGGTGCGTGACAGTTGGCAGGTGTCACCAAACCACATATCGATTCACGGGGACAACGGTGATCTCTGGTTTGACAACGGGCTACCGATTCCAACCCGGGCTATCTCCATTGATCGAACCCATGCCCCAATGACGGCCACACTCACCCTGTCTACACAACAACCCCCATGGCATGGCCGCTGGATGCTTCGATCCCTAATCCTGTCATTGTTATTATTACTAGGAGGAGTAATGGCGTTCAGCTTAGTGGAACGTCGACGATTCCTCTCAGAATTGGCACAACAACGCGCGGGGGAAGCGCAACGTCTCGAACACGAAGTCCAACAGCGCACTACCGAACTTAAGAAAGTGCAAAAACAACTTATTCTTTCAGAAAAACTTGCACTGCTCGGGCAAATGTCCGCTTCAATCAGCCACGAGATCAATCAACCGCTGGCCGCCATAAAAAATTACGCGACAAGTGCCCGGCGCCTGGCAGAACGACAGGAAACCGCACGACTACCCGCCACCTTGAAAAACATAGAACAACTCTGTGATCGTGTGTCGCGCATTGTGGTTAACCTTCGAAGTTTTGCGAGCAATGAACCCGGAACGCTACAATCAATCCCTTTAACGCCCTTGCTACAAGAAGCGCTTAACGAGTTTTACGATCGCTACCCCACTTCAACAGGTCACTGCACACTGGAAGCAAGCACCTCCAATTTAAAAATTTCTGCAGGTCACGTGCGATTGCTCCAGGTACTTGGCAATCTCTTAACAAACGCATGGCTCGCCTGCAGAGACCAAAACCCTCCCAGCATTCGAGTTGCGGTTACCCACAATGACAATAATGTAGAAATCAGAGTGAAGGACAATGGACCAGGCATAGATTCGAACTTATCACCGCATGTATTTGATGCCTTCTTTACCCACCGCAATGACGACACCGGCCTTGGTCTGGGCCTCACCATTTCACGAACCTTTATTCAAAGCATGGGCGGTGATTTAAAAATAGAAAACAGCAGCCCCAGCGGAACTACGTTCGTCATTAGTCTGAATCAAAAACCCGCCTAGCTAAATTTTCAGCGCTCCAACTTCTCATTACTTCATCACGCAAGAGCAACAGCACCATACGGAGCTCCTAGTACAACCGCCCTATGGGCGCTCACAGTGACTGGCCTGCTATACTTATAATTCCTAATCACTGGCGATATTACTTGGAATCGAAACGAAGGGAATTCATGCGCCTGATAGAAGCCGGCGCTATTAAAGACGATCAATTAGAACACGCCGCGGAGATTGTCGGAGTCTACCCGGATAGCAGTGCATGGCGTACATTCATGGACAAAACACTTCTGTACACAGGCTCTGCGGCGATCACTTTATCACTGCTATTTTTTATCGCCTACAACTGGGCAAACTTTGGCAGGTTTGGAAAATTTGCATTGGTACAAACGTTCATGATCGCCGCCATCGTGGCGTACGTAAAATTCGGCAACAAAAGAACACACGCTCAAGCGACACTCACAGCAGCCATCATTTCCATTGGCGTACTACTCGCACTTTTCGGACAAACCTATCAAACAGGTGCAGATCCCTGGCAACTGTTTGCACTTTGGGCAGTTCTCATGCTGCCATGGGCACTAATCGCTAACAGCGCAGCAATATGGCTGATCTGGGTGGTTTTGTTGAACATCACTTTTCTCCTGCACCAGATGGTATTTGCAAACTTTTGGTGGTTCGGTTCTGCACCAGTTACGTTCACTATTTTTGCGCTAAATTCGTTTGCACTGATTGCCTGGGAAATATTGCGCAAGAGGTGTCAATTCCTGGATCGCGACTGGGCCATTTGGCCACTGGCAGTGACCACCGGCGTTGCAATCACCTGGATGGTGATTGATGCCGCTTTACGGTCGCGTGTTTTGGCAACACCTCTCTTATGGTGGATAGGTTGGCTAGCGATCATCTATCCATACTATCGGCTCGTACGAAAAGACGTCTTCGTATTGGCAGTCGGCTGTTTGAGCGGAATTGTAGGTATAACCGTTATTGCGGCCAAAGGCCTGTTTAAAAGTGTTGACGACATCGCAAGCTTTCTAGTGCTGACGGTACTGGTTGTCATACTGGGCAGTGTAGCAGCAGCATGGCTACGGTCAGTGTATCAGGAGCTAAATTCACAATGAGTTCAGAGAATAGAAATTCTGTTTGGAGTCAATTGAAGGCAGCAGACATTGTGACCGGTGAACCGCCTTCAGCAGGTCACGCGTCGTCGCCATGGTTTGTCAATGCGCTAACGGGGTTTTGCGGATGGCTAGCCGCAGTTTTTATGCTCGCGCTATTGCTGGCGGTTTTCCAGGGTTTATTCAGACAGCCACTGGCACTTATTCCACTAGGAAGTATCACTATATTTCTGGCGTTTTTTCTTCTACTCAATCAGAACAATATGTTCACCCAGAACCTCGGGCTCGCTTTTAGCATGGCAGGTCAGGTGCATCTTATATTCGGTCTTACACAGATTCTTCCAGAGCAGGAATTTATTATCGGCATTACGATTTTTGCAATACAATTATTACTTTGCCTTGTGATGCCGAGCTATATTCATCGAGTGATATCAATGTTTATAGCGTGTCTCGCATTGTATTTCTCCATCAGACAGTGGCCTGTTGTACTGGTGTATTTTGGGTTACTACTTTTTCTCTCAGCACTGGTGTGGCTGAATGAATTCAAGCTTTCAAAACAACATCATCGCATTCAGCCTATAGGATACGGTTTAGTTCTAGCAGTAATTATCCTCACAGCCACTCGTATCTTCGACAATAACACGCTCACACTCGCTTCTACGACGAGCCTAAACTTACCGCCACTACTTGCACGGATTATTACTCAACTGGCCATTGCAGCTGCAGCGCTTTATGTTGCTTACAAAATCCTTCCACGCTGTGAGCACAGGTTGTCGGGTCGTGCCGGTGTGCTTTCATTTACAGGCATTGTCTTACTGTGTGCGCTGGCAACCTTTGCACCAGGTGTCGCCATTGGTGCGACAATACTGTTTATCGGTTACGCCAACAGCAATAGAATTCTCATGACACTAGGAATATTGAGTCTTATTTTCTATGTCTCGCACTATTATTATCAGCTTGACACCACCCTACTGGTTAAGGCCATGACTATGCTCGTCATCGGCCTTGCGCTACTTGGCGGGCGCTATGTAATAAGTGTCGTCTTACCTCAGGATAAGCGTCATGCGTAAAGCAATCGCCATCTGTGCTCTGTTAATCATATTGGGATTGATGAACTGGTCTATCTACGCCAAGGAGAAGCATCTGGCCGCCGGAAAGATTGTCTACTTAGAACTCGTACCGGTTGATCCCCGTTCACTAATGCAGGGGGATTACATGGCGCTGCGCTTTGATTTGGAAAACAGAATCAACAGTGAACGCCGCAACAGCGCTTCGCATAATGGGGAAGAAAGTAAAACCGAATCACACGACGGACACGTTATTGTCACTCTGGACGAGAGAAACATTGGTAGATTTCATGCGCTCGCGGAATCAGACAACGTAGCAAATAGTCAACTGCGCCTGCGGTATCGTATTCGCAAAGGGCGTGTTAAGTTTGCCACTAATGCTTTTTTCTTTCAGGAAGGGCATGCGAAACCGTATGAGTCCGCCCGTTACGGGCAGTTTCGCGTGGGTAAACAGGGAGATCTTTTGCTTGCAGATCTGTTTGACAAAGACTTAATGAAGATCGCCCCTTAAATCCCCGTTAGCCTGAGCGCTATCATCACCACGAGTCGGCCTCTGTAGGCTTCGGAAGCTTAATCAGACGAACTCGACTTTATCCGCCAAAACACGTGCAGTTCATATTGACAATAACCACCTGAGCAACCCGCCTTGTGAGCAGGACACCACGCTTGAGATGACTGTAGGTAAACGGCGTAGCCGTTGATTCCTTGCTCACGCGGCGGGTTACCTTGGGCGGATGGGTGCTTGCCGATATTCTTTTTCCATTGCCGGTGGTGGGTGTGGTGCTGCTAAAGCAGGTGTGGTTATTCGGTTAACCGTTCCGGGTAACCCGCTGCGTGAGCA
>CALISD010000042.1 GCA_938041955.1 uncultured Granulosicoccaceae bacterium
TTGAACTATTCACGTGAGAAATAAACTCCTGGGCAGATCGACTCATACGACAATCGCGTTTTAACAGCGCTCTGATAAGTGATTAACACCGCTATTGCACCAGCACCAACTGACTGAAACTACCGCGTTGTATATCGAACAGGGTTTTTCCTGCTCGGCGCGCCACTGCTCCGATCATTTCTTCTACCGACTCCACCGCAACACGATTAACCGACAAGACAATGTCTCCGCGCTTAAATCCATAGCGCGCCATGGAACTGCCCGGTCGAACACTGGCTATCATCACAACTTGTTGCTGTTGCAGACGCACGTTTTCAAATACCGCACCGTGCAGTTGGTCTGCCAGCTCTTCCCCTTTTATTTCTGATAAATCAGACTCACCTACGTAGAGCTCCGCACTGTAGGCCTGTTGGTCTCTGACAAATTTAATCTCGATTTGCTCGCCTACCTTCAACAAACCAATGGCGTTTTTTACCTGATTCACAGACCTGACTTTGCGGCCATCAATGGCGATGAGCACATCGCCCCTGCGCAGCCCGGACAGATCCGCCGGTGACTCGCTTTCCACCCCTGAAATCACAACCCCTTTTTTTACACCGAACACTTGCTGCAGATCTTCCGTCAGTTCCTGTACTGAAATACCCAGCTTGCCCCGGCGCACCTCACCTTCATCGACCAGCTGCTGCATGAGATCAGACGCAAGATTCGATGGAATCGCAAAACCAATTCCTACATTGCCGCCAGAGGGACCCACAATGGCTGTATTGATACCTACCAACTCGCCACGCAGATTCACCAGTGCACCGCCTGAATTACCGGGGTTGATAGAAGCATCAGTTTGAATAAAATCTTCAATCTCTTCAATGCCCAGGCCGCTGCGGCCAAGCGCTGAGACAATACCGGAGGTGACGGTTTGGCCAAGACCAAAGGGATTGCCGATGGCCACGACAAAGTCTCCGACCCGAAGCCGATCTGAGTCTGCCCATCGCAACGCCGACAAATCTTTTGCTTCAATACGAATGACCGCGATATCCGCTTCCGGATCCTGACCGATGATCTGCGCACCGAATTCACGCCCATCGGTTAACGTCACCAGCACCTCCTGGGCGTTTTCAATGACGTGGTGATTGGTGACGACCAAGCCTTGTTCGGCATCAACAATGACACCCGAACCAAGACTCTGTGTATGGCGCTGGCTCGGCGTACGCTGCCGATTCGAGTTACCCGGCAGATCAAAGAAATGGCGGAAGAACGGATCTTCAAAGAGCGGATTACGAGCACGCACTTCACCGCGCGTAGAGATGTTCACCACCGCGGGCGTCGTATGCTCAAGCATTGGCGCAAGGCTTGGCAGCGGCTCGCCGTCAACAATTGCGGGCAACCCGCCAGCCGCTATAATGCCTGGCAAAAACACTATTAACAACACTAACCAGGAACGTACGGTAACCGGGAGTCGGGTTGAACTACTGTGTAACAATCTCATCATGCCTAACAATATTTGGTTTGAGCCTCTACCTTCCAAAACACCGCAATTTACTGCAAACAATGTTCACTCTCACGGTGCACCTGTCATGTTCGGAGTTGGAGTTCGCCCGCAACATACAGAGGTGTATTTGAGCACGAACGACAACACCCATGGACACAACAGGTGCGCACTGAATAGCTACTAAACTCACATGTCGACTGCTTTTGCAGTTTTTTGGTAGCTGTTCAGGGTGCGCGTGTCGTATTCATGGGCCATGGAGTTCGCGCGCAACATACAGGTGTATTTGAGCACGAACGACAACGCCCATGGACAACAGGTGCGCACTGAATAGCTACTAAATTCACATCTCGACAGCTTTTGCAGTCCTTTGGTAGCTGTTCAGGGTGCACATGTCGTATTCATGGGGTAGGAGTTCGCGCGCAACATACAGGTGTATTTGAGCACAAACGACAACGCCCATGGATGCGACAGGTGTGCCCTGAATAGTTACCTAAATAATAAGCCAAAACCCGCACAGTTCAAGTGATGCAGAAATTATCTTTGTATCGCCGCCTGAGCAGCGACTGGTAATGTCAGGCGTTGCGTTACGTATTGATCCAACCCGTCAACCTCTGCCGCTGACAAGCGCAGGCCTTTTTTTGATCGACGCCAGAGAATGTCTTGCGAGGTTTGCGCCCACTCATTCTGAATCAGGTAATCCACCTCAACCTGGTAGAGTCCTCCGCCAAAATACTTGCCTAAATCTTCAACCTTTGTGCAGTGCTGTAAAAGTTGAATGACTCGCGTGCCATAATTGCGAACATAGTCATACATCACCGATTTTTCCAGCCAGTGATACTGTGCCTCTATCTCACTTACATAGGCATCAAAGTCTGCGTTTGGCATGTCACCGCCAGGTAATGGCGCATCGAAGGTCCAGTCGCTTCGGGAAACAGACAGATGCTCCGAGAGCATGCCCATCGCATCATCGGCCAATTTCCTGTAGGTCGTGATTTTACCGCCATAGACAGATAATACCGGCGCTCCTTTACGGATATCAAAATCAAGCTTGTAATCACGCGTCACCTTGGACGCATTGGCCGAGGCGTCGTCATAAAGTGGCCTGACCCCCGAATAGCTCCACACGACATCCGCAGGCTTAACCCTATCGTTGAAATATTCACTTGCAGCATCACAGATATACTTTATTTCTTCCGCGTCTATTTCGACAGTACCGGGCTCATCACCTACTTCCATATCGGTGGTGCCCAACAACGTATAATCCTGCTCATAAGGGACTGCAAAAATAATCCGGTTATCAGCATTTTGAAAAATATAGGTATACGGGTGGTCAAAGATTTTAGGCACAACAACATGGCTTCCCTTTACCAACCGGGTCGCGTAACGCGTGTCATGCTCTTCATCCAGATCAAGCGTTTTTTCCACCCACGGGCCAGACGCATTCACGACCACCCTGGCGGTTACCGTACTCTTTTCATCGGTGTTGTTGTCTCTTAAAGAAATAGACCAGGATCCCTCATGCCTGACAAGATCTGTCACCTCGGTTCGAACGCGAACATCACAACCGCGCTCCGCAGCATCCATAGCATTCAACACGACCAAACGTGCATCCTGAACCCAGCAGTCTGAATATTCGAAGCCATGGGTAAATTCATTTTTCAGTGGTTCACCCGACACATGCTGAGTCAGGTCAACTGAGTGCGATTTAGGTAGCAGTTTTCGACCACCAATATGATCATACAAAAACAAGCCCAGCCGGATAAGCCATCGCGGGCGAAGTGATCGGTGGTGCGGCAGAATAAATCTTAACGGCCAGATTATGTGAGGTGCTGCTCTCAGCAATACCTCGCGTTCCTGCAGAGCGTGGCGCACCAGCATGAAATCGTAGTGTTCTAAATACCGCAAACCGCCGTGTATCAGCTTGGTACTGGCGGAAGATGTGTGCTGTGCCAAATCGTCCTTCTCACACAGCAGTACAGACAGACCGCGACCGACAGCGTCGCGCGCGATGCCCGCACCGTTGATCCCGCCGCCTATAACGACGACATCGTAATCACATGTATCTGGTAGTTCACTCATAGAACTTCTGGCAGGCAAAGTTTGAATTAATTTAATCCGGGTTAGAGACTGTGCGGGCTATCCTTAGTGATAACCCGCACAAAGACGTCCATGTCAGGACAAAGCAAGGTCCAAGCCTTGTCTGATGATTACTGCGCCCACTGCTTGATCAGCTCATCATACGCAATGGTTTCACCCTGCGGCTTTTCGTTATCGAGCTTGGCTTTCGCGCCACCCTTACCGAGCCATTCTGAAGCATCTTTAGGCTCATTCAGACGCGGGCCACAGCCACCGTACACTTGAGCAGATTCGTCTGCAGATTGCATACGTGCCATAACGAGATCCATTTCCGATGCCAATCGATCCATTGCCTGTTGTGGCGTAAACGCACCCGAATTCACATCACCAATTTGCTGCCACCAAATCTGGGCAAGTTTGGGATAGTCAGGAACATTGATACCAGTCGGTGACCAGCGAACACGATCAGGAGACCGATAGAACTCCACCAGACCGCCTAGCTTCGCGGCGCGCTCAGTAAAAGATTCGTGCCTTACAGACGAGTCACGAATAAACGTAAGACCGACATGACTTTTCTTTACATCCACTGTTTTTGATACAGCAAATTGCGCGTATAACCACGCAGCTTTTGCACGAGGTGTCGGTGTTGACTTGAGAATAGTCCACGAACCTACATCCTGATAACCGACTTTCTGACCTTCTTCCCAGTACGGTCCATGCGGTGAGGGCGCCATACGCCACAACGGGTTGCCTTCATCATCAACTGTGTTGTTACCTTCTGACTTTGGCGCAACCATTGATGCAGTAAACGCGGTATACCAGAATATCTGTTGCGCCACATTACCCTGACTCAACGCTGGCAATGACTGATAGAAGTCATAGCTGGCAGCACCCGGCGGCGCGTACTCACGTAACCATTCATCCCATTTGCGAATCGCATAAACGGCGGCAGGACCATTGGCTGCTCCCCCACGGCTGACTGACGCACCGGAAGGATTACAAGAACCAGCTTCCATACGAATGCCCCACTCATCAATGGGAATACCATTCGGTTCACCAGGACTACCCGCGCCAGCCATAGACAGCCAGGCATCCGTCATGCGCCAACCCAGATCGGGAGCTCGTTTTCCGTAATCCATGTGACCATAGATGTCTACGCCATCAATATTTTTCACATCTTTGGAGAAAAATTCTGCGATGTCTTCATAGGCTGACCAGTTCACTGGTACACCCAGATCATAGCCATACTTTTCTTTAAACGCAGATTTCAGATCATCGCGTTCAAACCAGTCTTTGCGAAACCAGTACAGGTTGGCGAATTGCTGATCGGGAAGTTGGTAGAGATCACCATCAGGACCCGTCGTGAACTGCGTACCCATGAAATCCTCAAGGTCTAGAGTCGGCAACGTAACATCTTTGCCTTCGCCTGCCATGAAGTCAGTCAGGTTGACCGCCAGTTGTAAGCGAGAGTGCGTTCCAATGAGATCGGAATCATTCACATAGGCGTCGTACAAGTTACGACCGGTCTGCATCTGTGTTTGTACTGCCTGTACCACTTCACCTTCACCCAATATCTGGTGATTGACTTTGATACCGGTGATTTCTTCAAACGCTTTTGTCAGTGTCTCAGATTCATAGGTATGAGTCGGAATACCTTCTGACAACACATTGATTTCCAATCCCTTCAATGGCTCAGCAGCTTTGATGAACCATTCCATTTCAGCCATTTGTTCGTCTTTACTTATTGAAGACGGCTGAAACTCATCATCAACCCATTTTTTTGCCGCATCGATATCGGCTAATGCAAGCCCGCTCGAAACAGTGAATGCAGTCGCTACCAAAGTAGCTACCAATTGTCGTTTCATTGTTAATCTCCTCTCAATGATGCTTGTGTAAAACCACCTAAACAAATTTCGACACCACAGCCAAGCAATGTGGTGCGTACAACTTTTCCTACACCCACCGAAAAACAGCCAGTGCAAAGAATGCCGAAACCACCGATCCCCACCACAATGGCAGATCAGTTAAACCAAGCCACGCTACATGGATATATGCGCTGCCGAGTAACGAAATAAATAAACGATCACCACGAGTCGTGTCGAGACCGAGAATCCCGGTACGGGGATCTCCACCCGGCTTAACAAGCTCCCAGACAAACATGGTAATCAAACAAAACGCAATGAAGCAAAAAAACGCCGCAGTTTGCCATGTCCAGGCCATCCATGAAAGAGCACTCATGACGACTCCTCAACATTACATAAGACACGAAAACAACCCGTCTGTAAAACGTTAAAAAAGGCCCGTTGGTTTCTGTGCTTCATCATACGCGCCCCAGGGCGAAACCTTTCGCAATATGCTTTCGTACAAACCAAATAACAATTACACCCGGTATCAGGGTCAATGCACCTGCGGCTGCAAGCAAACCAAGCTCATACCCTGCGGTGGATGCCGTGCGTGTCATTACCGCTACAATCGGCTTAGCAGCAACCGAGGTTAGATTCTTGGCAAGGAGCATCTCAACCCAGCTGAACATGAAACAAAAGAATGCGGTCACGCCGATACCGGCAGCGATAAGCGGCATGAATATCTTGACAAAGAAATGCGGAAAAGAATAACCGTCAATATAAGCGGTCTCGTCTACTTCACGCGGAACACCGGACATAAAACCCTCCAGTATCCAGACCGCCAACGGTACATTGAATAGACAGTGTGCAAGCGCCACCGCCAGCGTGGTATCAAACAAATTCATAGCTGAATAGAGTTCTACAAAGGGCAATACAAATACCGCCGGAGGGGCCATGCGATTTGATAGCAACCAGAAGAACAAGTGCTTATCACCCATAAAACGATAACGTGAAAACGCGTAAGCCGCCGGCAGTGCCAGCGACACGGAAATCACGGTATTCATTAATACATAAGAGATTGAGTTGATATAACCGCTATACCAGGTGGGATCGGTGAATATGGTGATGTAACTGTCTAGCGTGAACTGCTGCGGGTACCAGCTAAAGCCACCAAGTATTTCATTTGTGGTTTTAAAACTCATGTTGAGCAGCCAGTAAATCGGCAGCATCAAAAACAGAATATAGACAAAAACAACTATGATTTTGGCCCCTCTCATGACTCATCTCCTCGCATCATAGCGGTGTAAAAAACCCAACAAACGAGCAGTGTCATTAAGAAGTAAAGAATACTCATGGCAGCGGCTATGCCTAAATTGAACTCTCCAATGGCAGCTTTGACGAGATCAATCGACAGAAAGGTAGTGGAGTTACCAGGGCCACCACCGGTGAGAACAAACGGTTCTGTGTAGATCATGAATGAATCCATGAAGCGCAATAACAAGGCGATAATCAACACCCGCTTCATCTTAGGCAGTTGTATATAGCGAAGCACTGCAAACGCGCTGGCACCATCAATTTTTGCCGCTTGATAGTACGCATCAGGAATAGAGGATAAGCCTGCATAGGCCAGTAAAACCACCAATGACGTCCAATGCCAGACATCCATTAATACCACGGTAAACCAGGCCGCCACCGGCTGCTGGGTGTAATTGTAATCAAACCCCAGCCAGTTCAATCCGTAACCTAACAAGCCAATATCCGGCAGTGCAAAAATATTCCACATGGCACCGACAACGTTCCACGGAATCAGCAGCGGCAGGGCCATTAGTACCAAGCACACCGATACCCACGGCCCCTTGCGCGGCATCGCCAGTGCAACTGCAACACCCAATGGGATTTCTATCAATAGAATGATTCCGGTAAATAGAAACTGCCTTCCCAGTGCCCCATGAAAACGCGGTGAGGACAGCACATCCTGATACCACTTGGTCCCCTCGTAAAAGAATACCCCCGGGCTAAAGGTATCCTGCAGCGAGTAGTTCACCACAGTCATCAGTGGAATGATGGCGTTCAGTGCAACGATCAGCAATACCGGAAGTACCAGCAACCACGCTTTTTGATTTACCGGTTTAACGGTCATGCCGACGCTCCGGCACCATGACGAAAACGTATTGGCTGCAAGCGATGATCGTTGACATAAATGCCGATTTTATTCGAATCCAACACCACCCGATGATCTGTCGCGCCTATTTCCTGCCCCTCGGGGACGATCACGTTAAGCAGATGGCCGCCCAGCCTTACCTTCGCTATGCGATGCCGGCCTACATCATCGACTGCATCAATTGTCACAGGCAAGCCTTGCTCACCGGCTCTCACAAAGCGCACAAACTCCGGTCGAATACCCAGCTCAACCCGCGATCCCGATACCTTCTGATAATCGGCACCTAATACCACCGGATGGCCCGCCACAACCGCGTAATAGCCGCGCAGCTCACAAGGTAATATATTCATACCGGGAGAGCCGATAAAGTAGCCAACGAAGGTGTGCGCAGGGCGTTCAAATAATTCTTCCGGCGTACCAATCTGCACCACCTGCCCTTCGTACATCACCACCACTTTATCAGCAAAAGTCAGCGCTTCTGTTTGATCGTGCGTGACGTAAATCATGGTGTGGCCGAAGCGTTGATGCAGCTCCTTGAGTTTGGTTCGCAGCTGCCACTTCATATGCGGATCGATCACCGTTAACGGCTCATCAAATAAAATGGCGTTAACGTCATAACGCACTAACCCGCGTCCCAGTGAGATTTTTTGTTTCTCATCGGCCGTTAACCCTTGAGCACGCAGGCCGGCCTTGGATGAGAGCTCCAGAGTCGCGAGCATTTCGGTCACCCGTTTTTTCACTTCAGCCCGATCTACCCCTCGGTTGACCAGCGGAAATTCAAGATTTTGAGCCACGGTCATGGTGTCGTAGATGACCGGAAACTGAAACACCTGAGCAATATTGCGTTCTTCCGGCGTTCGCATCGTCATGTCTTCTCCGTCAAACAGGATTCTCCCCTGCGACGGTTTGAGTAAGCCGGAAATAATATTCAGTAACGTAGTCTTACCGCAGCCGGAAGGACCAAGCAGCGCATAGGCCCTGCCGTCATCCCAAAGATAATCCATCGCCTTCAAGGCGTAATCTTCCTGCCCCTTTGGATGCGGATAATAGGAATGCGCGAGTTGATCGAGTTTAATTTGTGCCATAAAACTAGCTCTTAACCGACGGCGCATGCGCAAGCGCGCCGCGGCTATCAAAAAGAAATAAACTGCGGGGGTTCAGATAAATATCGATTTTATCGTCAGGCCTGACCTGGTGTACACCGTGCGTTAAAATCACCCAGCGGTTGTCGGCGAAATTCAAATGAATAAACGTTTCCGAGCCGGTAATTTCACTGGTTCGAACCACACCGGACAACCTTACCGTATGGCGATTTGTCGGTACCAGTGACAAATGATGCGGCCTGACAGCAGCGGTATAGGGACCCTCTGCCAAATCGGTATTTAAGTCGTTAAGCGTGCCTAGTGATGCATCGTTAAAAACTAACTCATTGGCGGCAACCGAAATACTCGCAAGGTTAAAAGGCGGGTCTGAAAACGATTGCGCTGTTGCGAGATCGCGCGGTTGGTTGTACACGCTTATGGTGTCACCGAATTGTGTTACCCGCCCTTCGAAAAGCGTGGCTGTTTTGCCACCAAGAAGCAACGCTTCCTGGGGTTCAGTGGTCGCATAAACCAGTATCGCACCGGTCTCGGCGAATAGTCGTGGCAACTCAACGCGCAGCTCTTCGCGTAATTTGTAATCGAGATTAGCCAATGGCTCATCGAGCAACACCAACTCCGCACCTTTGACCAGCGCACGTGCAATCGCTGTGCGTTGCTGCTGACCACCGGAGAGATTCAGCGGCGTGCGATCAAGATACGGTTCAAGCTTCAAAAGCCGGGCAGCTTCCCGAACTTTCTTATCAAGGGCAGCTCCCTTAACTTTCGCAAGCCGCATTGGTGACGCGATGTTTTCATACACCGTGAGGCCCGGGTAGTTAATGAACTGCTGATACACCATGGCGACGTTGCGATCACGTACCGAGACCCCGACAACGCTCTTTCCATTAAAAATGATGTCACCTGAGGTTGGCTTATCGAGCCCGGCCATCAACCGCATTAAGGTGGTTTTACCGGCCAAGGTTGGGCCAAGTAGGACATTCAACGAACCCGGTTCCAATGCCAGTGTAACGTTGCTTATGTGGTTATCGCGTGCCACACGTTTGCTGACATCGAGTAGTTCGAACATATCTATCGCTTACTTGAGTGGTTGAGTGCACCACTGTGTTCACCGGTGAGGCATTTCACGCACTGCTGTTTATTCCCCTCGATCTCCAACAATTTCTCCCTCAACGTCAATCGAATTTCTTTTCAACCCTAAATACAAGGAAAACGAAAGTCAACTGAAATAAGCGGTAATAACACCATGCCGCTCACAGGTCAGTTTCGATTGTTCTGACATCGAAACTTGTCAGTAATTTTTGAAAATTCTTATCCGGACATCGGTCAGTAACAAAGGTATCGATTTGCGAAACATGGCCAATTCGCACGGGTGCTGTGCGTTCGTGCTTGGTGGAGTCGGCTGCCAAAATAACGTGTCGTGCATTGGAGATAATGGCCTGAGACACTTTCACCTCACGGTAGTCAAAATCGAGTAGAGCGCCATCGCTATCGATGGCAGACGAACCGATCACAGCAAAGTCAACTTTGAACTGATTTATAAAATCCACTGCCGCCTCTCCCACAATACCACCATCACTCGACCTGACTTCACCGGACGCGATAATGACCTTATTATGCTTATAGGGCCGCAATAACGAAGCAACATTGATATTGTTAGTAATCACCATCAGGCTTTGATGGTGTATCAAAGCCTGTGCTACCGCCTCGGTGGTTGTGCCGATATTCACAAACAAAGAGGCGTTGTCGGGAATAATATCTGCCACTGCCTGGCCAATCGCCAATTTGTGATTACTGGCTAACACACGCCGAGCTTCATAGCTCATGTTCTCAACACTGGACGCTAACCGTGCGCCACCGTGGGTACGTGTGAGCAGGCGCTCCTCACACAAAACATTCAGATCCTTCCTAATAGATTGAGGTGTCACTTCGAAGCGCAGCACCAATTCATCAACTGAAACCATCCCGGTTTCCCGCACAATATCGAGAATCAGTTGCTGTCGATTTGAAGCCATAGGAAGAATATTAGGTTCGTTTCTGTTTATTTTTACACAAACGAAAGCCAATACGAAATAAATCGTACGCGGGTAATTTTAGAACGCACCCAATTTGGGCCCAGACAGGGCAAAGATACCAGCGCAAAAATACTCAGCCTGGCTGCACCAGGCAGCCACAACTCCTGCAAGCAGTGGTGTCTATAACAATTTTTCGAGTTAAACTTCGCTCAAAACGAACGGCGTACTCCGGTACACCTAACTACATCTCGACTTGCCTCGGCGGAGCTTTGATATGGGCGAAAATTTAATACTGAGTATTGATCAGGGAACCACGAGCTCGCGAGCCATCCTGTTTGCAAAAGACGGCACGTCGGTGTTCACCGCACAAAGAGAATTCACGCAGCACTTTCCGAACTCCGGATGGGTTGAACACGACCCTGAAGAAATCTGGCAAACCATACTGACGGTTTGCGAAGAAGCGGTAAAAGCTGCGACCAATGGAGGACACACCATTGCAGCCGCTGGCATTACCAATCAACGCGAGACCACCGTAGTGTGGAACAGAAAAACAGGCACTGCCGTGCATAACGCCATTGTCTGGCAAGACCGACGGACCTCGTCATTCTGCACAGAGTTAAAAGAGGCCGGCCATGAGCCAGGCTTTACAGCAAAAACCGGTTTGCTTTTAGACCCCTATTTTTCGGGCACAAAAATAAAATGGATTCTCGACAATGTCGAAGATGCGCGTGCGAGCGCTGAGAATGGAGATCTTGCGTTTGGAACAATAGACAGCTTTCTACTCTGGCGTTTTAGCAACGGGCAACGGCACATCACCGATGCAACCAATGCATCCCGCACATTGATCTACAATATTCACAAGAGTGAGTGGGATGATGAACTACTCAACATCCTGGATATACCAAAGTCCATGTTGCCCGACGTGCAGGACAGCAGTTCCGACTTTGGCAGCATAGATAAATCTCTTTTTGGTGAAGAGATACGCATAGGCGGCGTAGCGGGTGATCAACAAGCAGCAACGTTTGGTCAGGTTTGCCTGGAACCAGGAACGATTAAAAGCACTTACGGCACTGGCTGCTTCGTGATTTTAAACACCGGGAATGAAGCACTTCCATCCGATAACAAACTCCTGACAACCGTCGCCTATCAGCTCAATGGCAAACCGACCTATGCCATAGAAGGCTCAATTTTCGTTGCAGGGGCGGCTGTTCAATGGCTGCGTGATGGTCTGGGCGTTATTCAATCAGCTGAAGAAACCGAGTCAATGGCGCACCAGCTTTCCTCTAACCAGGGCGTCTATCTGGTGCCGGCGTTTACCGGCTTAGGTGCACCCTACTGGAATCCGGATGCACGTGGTGCGTTGTTTGGATTAACCCGTGATACCGGCATTGAACAGATTGTCCGTGCCACACTCGAATCCGTTGCGTTTCAAACTTATGATCTTTTTAAAGCCATGGCAGATGATGGCGTCACACCCACTAAAGTTCGAGTGGATGGCGGCATGGTGCAAAACAACTGGCTATGCCAGTTCCTTGCAGACATATTAAACATTCCGGTGCAGCGCCCAATGCAAACTGAAACCACAGCACTTGGTGCTGCTTATCTTGCCGGCCTGCATTGCGGAGTGTACAAAAGCCACCAAGACTTAGCAGCAAACTGGAAAATTGATCGGGAGTTCACCCCGACAATGGAAAGCGCCGAACGGGAAAATCTGCTAGGCGACTGGAAAAACGCGGTAGCAGGTGTCATTCATCAAACGCAGCCGCAGCGAAATACCTAGTGGGCTATACGGAAAGTTCGGTAACAAACTTTTCACAGCCACAGTCGTCAGCGCAAGGCGGAAAAATGCAGGCATAGCAGGGCTACGTCGAATTTTTCTAACGCAGCCATGGCGGCGGTGGCGAAGATAAAGCAATACCGCACGTTCCAAACTGCCCACTAGCCTGCATTATTCATGAGGATTCGTCACTCAGTGGAAATAGCGCTAAACAGGTCGCATAATCGAGTGAGAAACGTGGCCTGCCACGTGCCGGGCTTGTTCATGTGAGATGTGACGCGATATTTTCGTCTGATGGCGAATAGACACACTGCTATTCAAAGTAGCCCTCCAATTACAGTTTAAACCTATGTTTACAGGTGTTTCCTTAGTTTTCCACGTCGCCTCGTGAATAATGCAGGCTAGGCGAGCAAGATTCGATGCATGTAGCGGTTTAGCCTTGTGGTCAGCATTTTATTGTTTGTCTGCTGTAATCAGATAATTTTTGTACCGACACTCGTGGCTTTGAAAGTGTTTTTGGATCGCTTATTTTGTGCTCCATGGATGCTCTAAAGCCAAACTTGTCAAAAAATCGATCGTACATGTCTGCACCATAGCTGCCGGTAGCATAGAGTTGCTTTGTTGTTTCATCGTATTCGAGTTCAATGGCTGCGAGTGGATGCGGCGCGGGCCCTCCCAGGACCCGTGCACCTTGTGCAGGATCATAAACACTTCGTTCCGAGCAGCAGGAGATGAGTCCGGACTTTTCCACTGTTTTCCGTTCAGTTTGACTATAAAAGCTGACGGGATCATGACGATAATTGATGAATGAAATCTCTTTGGCCGGGTGGCTCATCTTATGGCTGCATATAGCTGAGTATGCAACGATAGAATTTTTTTCCCCCACACCGCCGCGCCATTGTGGTTCGTTCTTTGTCGGGTTGTCACTATCGCTGCTTACACGGTTACCAAGGTTGATTAACAAGCATGGTGTGGTGAGAAACGGATAAAAGAAAATATACGGTTCGCCAACTACAAGGCTGTCTGCTGTAAGTGGTGCAGATTTCCCGGATTGCAATAGACTGCGCTGATAGTTTTGTTTTTCATTGCCGGCGATTAGATCTGTTGTAGTTGCAGATACAATCAGAGATGTACAGATTTTTGTAAAATGCCTGCGGTTCATAACGTTCCCCATTAGTGCGCTTGTTATCCAGTGCGTAACTGGTTGTTAATCCGATTTCATGTGACTGTGCGTGTCCGAACTAGACCGACTATAAACCCGTCGCTACACACGTGATGGAATTAAAAAAATGTTTGGTTATTGTTCAGCTACGAAGTGTAAGTCTTACTAATCAGACAAATCGAACTGTTACTTTGTAAACATCTGTTTCTTGTATTGTACGTTAGTTAAAAAGATATCAATGTACAACACCGACGATCGCAGATCGGGATACATAACAGTTTTCTTGAAATACGCGTTACCACCCCTATTACAACGAAGTAAGTTACAACCAACTACAACTACAAAAAGGCTAGTGACATGAATGTAAAACATACCCTAATTTCTGCTGTTCTTACCGGTGCCGTAGTTGCAGGTACGCCTGCACTGGCCCAAGACAGTATGCTCGACGGTTGGTCGGGTAGTGCTGGTCTGGGTGCGGTTATAACAGCTGGCAACAGCGATACACGAAATATCAGTGGCTCAGCCAATGTGACGAAACAAACTGGTATATGGCGTCATACCGCTTTTGGCAGCACCTATAGTGCGGAAAATAATGATCTTGAAACAGCGAATCGCTTTGATCTTGGTTATAAGCTTGACAGGCAGATCAACGAGCTGATGTACGGTTTTGGCCGCCTTCGTTATGACTCTGATGACTATGGAAACATTGATGGCCGTTTTTCAGGCGTTGTTGGTGTAGGTCGACAATTCCTTGATGATGGCAAGCAGACACTAAACGGTGAGATAGGCATTGGTGCACACAGTACTGATTATATCATTCCCAATGGAGCAACCTCCCAGATAGACATAACCGGTGCACCGGTGCTGGATCCCGTTACTGGAGATCCTGTGCTAACTCCGGGATCAGGGACTGCGGATGATAGTGGTGCAGTGCTATACGGTGGTTTGAACTACAGCAATATCTTAAGCGAAATATTGACGTTCAACTCTGTTTTTACCTTTGAGGCGGCAGACAGCAATACTTACACTGTTTGGGACAACAGCCTTGGAGTCAAGCTGTCAGATAGAATCTCTCTGTCACTTGGATTGTTGAGTAGAAGCAATAGTGATATCGAGGGTGAGTTGGGTGAAAAGACTGACACAGCTACCCGAATCAGTTTCGTCTACGGTATCTAGTAGTAACTCAGTGTGTTGAAAAATACCCGGGTCAAAGCCCGGGTATTTCTTCATGGCTTCACGGTTAGTGCGTGATCGAGTAATTCAATCCAATGCACCACGGGCGTATCTCCTGCAGCAGACTGTAAATGCACCAAGCAACCGATATTGGCGGTCGCTATCTTACTGGGCTCTTGCTTTTTCAGCGTCTCTATTTTTCTTGTTAACAATTTTTGCGAAAGTTCTTTCTGTAGTACTGAATAGGTGCCTGCTGAACCACAACAGAAGTGCGCATCTTTAACCGGCAGCAGATCAAAGCCCAGGGACTTTAACAATGTCTCTGTAGTACCCATTTTCTTCTGGCCATGTTGCAGTGTGCAGGGTGGGTGAAAAACGATGGAAGGTTGTTCGTCTACTTTTATATTGTCAATTTTTTCTGCAGCAATTACTTCACTGATGTCTACGCAAAGCTCACTGATTTTCTGTGCTTTTTCTGCATAGATTTCATCGTGCTTTAAGAGCTCGCCATAGTCTGCGACAAAGACACCGCAGCCGCTGGCGGTCATTACAATAGCCTCTGCACCTGCTTCAACTTGTGGCCACCATGCATCAATGTTGGCACGAGCAAAGTCTAACCCTTCATCTTGTGCATTTAAGTGAAAGCTTAGTGCGCCACAGCAACCCGCTTCTTTTACGGCCACCAGATTAATACCAAGCCGATCCAATACGCGAGCGGTTGCCGCATTGATGTCTGGCCCCATAGAGGGCTGTACACAACCATTGAGCACTAACATGGTGCGATCATGCTGCGATGCCGGCCAGGCGCCTGCCCTTTGTTTCGGCGGTAAGTGAGAACGCAAAGATGTGGGAAGTAGCGGCGCGACAGTCTGACCAAGTTTAACCAGCGGGGTGATGCGATTGCTGTACGGCAGTACGGTGCGCATTGTTTTTCGCAGAGCACGCTGTGCAAAGCTTCGAGGCACTTGTTCTTCTACAAGGTGTCTTCCTGCATCTACCAGATGGCCGTATTCAACACCGCTCGGGCAGGTGGTTTCGCAGTTTCTGCATGTCAGGCATCGGTCAAGGTGAGTTTGTGTTTTCTGTGTCGGGGTCTCGCCCTCAAGCACTTGCTTGATCAGATAGATTCTGCCGCGCGGACTATCAAGCTCATTGCCTAGTAGATCGTAGGTGGGACAGGTGGCAAGACAAAAGCCGCAGTGCACGCACTTTCGTAAGATGTTATCGGCTTCCTTTCCCAGCTCCGATATTTTGTATTTTTCCAGAAGTGAAGTTTGCATAGTTTAGAACTCTGGAAATAGTCGTTGTTGGTTGAAAATGCCTTTCGGATCAAATTCATCTTTGAGCTTTTTGTGTAGCGACAATAGCGGCGCAGGCAGGGGATGAAAGACGCCTGCCTGGCGTTGCATTTCTTCTGTGCCGCGATATAACGTTGCGTGACCCCCTACCGCTTCGCATGTGCTGCGAATTAAAGCCGCGGGTGCATCACTGATGAGCCAGCGCTGCATGCCAGCCCAGTCGTATACCCACTCGCCTTCAATGTCTAACGGCCTGGTTAATGCCGGTACGCTCACGCGCCACAGTGGTTGGCTATTCTGTGGTTGGAAAAATGGCAGTGAATGTTCGCGAAGTTGTTGCCACAAGGTGCTGTTATCTGTTTTTTCGCCCACCATCGATTTGAGATTGTGCGCTGCGGCGTTTGTGGTAGTTTCCGTGCCGGATAATCTGGTGAACAATGTACCGTCAATGAAGGCTGCAGCGGTCACTGGTTGCCCGAGACCTGCCAGCGCCTGCATCTTGTCTATTGCCGATTCCACATCCATGCTGGCGGCAAGTGTGATATCGCGCTCGGCGCGTGGCAGTACTTTGATAGAAACATCAAGCAGCACACCCAAGGTGCCCATCGCCCCTGTCATTAATCGGCTTGCATCGTAACCTGCGACATTCTTCATTACCTCGCCGCCGAACTTCAGGTTCTGTGCACGGCCGTTTAAAATTCTACAACCAAGAATGTAATCACGCGTACCGCCGAGATAAGGTTTTGCAGGCCCTGCAAGCGCACACGCAATAGTGCCACCGATTGTGGCTTCAGCGCCAAAGCCAGGCGGCTCAAAAGCGAGCGTTTGTCCCTGGCTTAGCAGCGTGGAGTTAATTTCTTCTAGCGTGGTGCCGGCACGGGCGGTAATCACCAGTTCAGTCGGTTCGTAACTGATCACTCCGCTGTGTTGCTTTACATCCAGTGCGATTGCATTGTTGCGCACACCCAGAAAGGATTTACTGCCACCGCCTTGAATGGTTAGTGGTGTCTGTGTTGCCGCTGCCTGTTCTACTTGTGTTTGTAGCTCAGCGCTAATGTCTTTATCTGTCACTAGAAGCGCTCAATGTCTGGATGGGGAAGTTCGCCATGATGTACATGCAGTGCGCCATACTCTGCACACCGATTTAGCGTTGGAATGGCTTTACCGGGATTAAGTAGTGCGCCTGGATCAAACGCGTTTTTAATCGCGTGAAACTGAGTGATTTCATCGCTGCTGAACTGCACACACATTTGGTTGATTTTTTCCATACCGACTCCGTGTTCACCGGTAATGGTTCCACCGACTTCAACGCATAGTTCAAGAATCTTACCGCCGAGCTCTTCGGTTCGTTCCAGTTCACCTTCAACATTTGCGTCAAACAAAATCAGTGGATGCAGGTTGCCATCTCCGGCATGAAATACATTGGCGATTCTGAGTTTGTATTCGTCAGACCAGGTATTCATTTGTTGTAAGACTCTTGATAGATGACGCCGTGGGATGGTGCCATCAATACAATAATAATCGGGTGACAGTCTTCCCACCGCGGGGAAAGCAGATTTTCTGCCTTTCCATAGCTGCATGCGTTCTTGTTCGTCGCGCGCGATGTGCACCACGGTTGCATTGTTTTTTCTGACCAGTGCTTCCACCTGTTGTAGCTGGTGTTGCACTTCTTCCTCGGTGCCATCAAGTTCACACAAAAATAATGCTTCAGCATCGGTTGGATAGCCACATTGGGCAAAGGCTTCAGCCGCGACAATGGCGGGCTTATCCATCATCTCAAGGCCTGCTGGAATTATTCCGTCTGCGATGATTTCAGCGACGGTGTCACCCGCGGTATCGACGCTATCAAAAGCGGCCATCAGTAGTTTGGTGGTGTCAGGTTTAGGCAGCAGCTTAACGACAATTTCGACCGTCACCGCGAGCATTCCTTCAGAGCCATGCAACAGACCAAGCAGATCAAAACCCTGGGTGTCACAAGCCATGCTTCCGACTGTGATCAGTTCCCCTTCAATGGTGACAGCGGTGACCTGTAACACGTTGTGTACGGTCATACCGTACTTTAAACAATGAACACCACCGGAATTTTCTGCTACGTTGCCACCAATGGTGCACACTATTTGTGACGACGGATCGGGCGCGTAGTAAAGGTTGTAGTCTGAAGCTGCCTCTGAAATAGCCAGATTGCGAACACCCGGTTGCACTACTGCTGTGCGGGCGTTTTCATCAATACTGACAATCTTATTGAATTTAGCCATACCCAATAAGATGCCGTTTTTTAAAGGCAACGCTCCGCCGGACAATCCGGTTCCTGCTCCACGCGCGACAACCGGCACGTTGAGCTCGTTGCAGATTTTTAAAATGCGTTGCACCTGATCGACTGTTTCAGGCAGTACCACCAGGGGTGGCTTTTGACGATACACCGCCAGACCGTCTGACTCGTATGGGTAGAGGTCTTCGTCGTCACGCAGCACTGATTCGTCGTCCATGAACGACAGAAATCGAGTGATGAGTGTGCTGCGAGTATCGTCATCAAGCGCAGGTGTTTCATCTTTGAACAATGCTTGGGACATTGCGGTTCCATTTTGGTGAGTGACGTGTAAAGGATTATAGCGCGATGTAACTACTGTGAATCACTTTGTTGCTATGTCACAAAGCATTTCATGATTGTGAATTTAGTCACATGTGTAAAACAGTAGCTCACATAAACTCTCGTCTCAAGCCTGCGGGTTGATAACTACATTGCCGAGATACAGGGGAAGGATAATGGCATGTACGCTGTAAAAAATCGCTTCTACAAGCACTCAAAGCTTGATGAAGATCGTTTCAGAATGATTTTAGAGCTTTTTTCTAAAGACATGACTGCGGTTCAGTGCGCCAAGCAAACTGGAGTGAATGTCAGATCTGTTAATTCGATCTATTTAAAGCTTCGGGATCGCATTGCACATTGGTGTGAATCCAATGCCTCAGGAACGCCGGGGTTGCACGCCAGCCGGAATACTGACTCTATTACAGCCGTTGGTCCGACTTACATTGATAGTGCCAGTGATGGAGTGATCGGCGTCTATTTGTACCTGATGGAAGATCAGGTATATAGCGCCTTGCTAAATGGTGCGCTACCAGGTGAGCCGGTGGTCAATGAAGAGGGAAACTGGCGCGAGTATCCCATCGGGATTGATGTTCGACGTGACATGCGTTTGAAGATCAAAAATTCTACTTTTCAAAGTGCGCACGCCGCAGGTGACATTGAGCGAATTGAAGAGTTTGGTGCATTTCTGAGATTGCGGCTGACTAAATTCAAAGGCCTGCGACGTGAGAAGTTCTACTTTCACCTGAAAGAAAGTGAGTACCGATACAATCATCGTCAGGAAGATTTGAATAGCCTGCTATTAAATATGTTAGGTGAAACCCCGATTGAGTGATCAACTGATCGCCTCTATCTCCTGCGATGTTGCCAGCGCCATCTTTGGCACTGGCATTTCAGTATAAACCCAGGGTTGTATAAACCTCAGAGTGAAATCAGTCATGCAGCTTACGGAGCCAGCCTGTCGATTTCCCATTGATTGCTGGTTTCAGTGCGTGAAAAACGAAAACGGTCGTGCTGTCGGCTGGGTCGTCCTTGCCAAAACTCATACACCGATGGGTTTAATATAAAACCGCCCCAATTGTCAGGCCTTGTTATAGGGTCTTTCTCTGAGGCCACTCTCAGCTCATTGGTTTTATTCGTCAGCCAGGTTTGATTTTCAATGATTTGGGATTGAGGCGAAGCCGCTGCGCTAAACCGGCTTTCCAGCGGTCTTTTATTAAAATACTCATCTGATTCCGCTGCAGTGGATCTGCTGACTACGCCTTCAATGCGCACCTGTCTTTCAAGTTCCCGCCAGTAGAAGACCAATGCAGCGTTGGGGTTGTTGTCGAGTTCGGCTCCTTTGCGGCTGTTGTAGTTGGTGTACCAATAAAACCCTTTTTCGGTGAATTGTTTTAGCAGCACGATACGGGCAGAGGGTGCACCACCGGGCCCTACAGTGGCCAATGTCATGGCCGTAGCGTCAATGATTTTTGCCTCTCTGGCGATGTTCATCCATTGGGTGAACATCTCGAGCGGATTGCTCTCGAGTGATTCGCGGGTTAGCTCGCTGAGTGTGTAGTCTTTTCGCTCGTCCCGAAGGTCACCGGTTTTGGCTGTCATGGTAATGGCCTTTAAGTGGTTGTTAGCTAATGGAGTCGCGGCCGGGCTAGATGAATGTAAATGACTAATCTGGCTTAAAGTGTCGGAGTAACCCGTAGGCTACTTGTTGTATTATACGTTTTTATTTCCACAATTGGACGGAGGCGATTTAATGGCTTCATTTGATGTTGTTTCTGAAATTGATGAGCATGAACTCACTAATGCGGTAGACCAGGCCAATAAAGAAATTGGTAACCGTTTTGACTTCAAAGGCTCTGATGCAATTATTGAATTGACAGAAGAGGCGATGACGCTGATCGCTGCCAGTGATTTTCAGGTTCAGCAAATGCAACCGATTATTCTGCAAAAAATGACCAAGCGCGGGCTTGATATCAGTTGCCTTGACTATGGTGACATACAAACCAGTGGCCAGAAGGCGCGCCAGGTGCTCGCAATCAAGAAAGGAATAAACAAGGAGATTGCGGGTAAAATTGTTAAGGCAATAAAAAACTCAAAGATGAAATTGCAAGCCGCCATTCAGGGCGATCAAGTGAGAATTACGGGTAAGAAAAGAGATGATCTTCAGGGTGCAATTGCTCTTCTAAAGGAAACAGACTTTAAATTGCCCTTGCAGTATATAAATTTCAGAGACTAAACAGTAACTATTCAGGGCACACCTGTCGCATCTATGGGCGTTGTCTTTCGTGCTGAAATACACCTGTTTATTGTGCGCGAACTCCTGCGCCATGAATACAGCAGGCTCTCCCTGAAAGTCTACAAAAGACTGTAAAAGCAAGCGAAATCCGAATCGAGTTCATCTCCTGCTGAATAGTTACATTAAACAACCGATTCTAGCTGCCGTAAATATCGTAGCGAGTATTAGGTGAGGTGATGTTGCCGGACGGCGCAACGTCTGCCAGTGGGCGGGCTTTACGTGGTCGTTTTACTACTACCCGCTTTGCGGTTTTGCGCGCTGCCTGCAAAAGCGATATTTCATAGTCTTTTTGTTCATCTGCAGTATTGTCGTATGCGGCAAGATTGCGCTTCGCCGTATTCGTCACTGCAGGTGATGTTTCCAGTAGAACTCTTAGTGTCTGAATTTCCTTTTTGGCGGTTCGTTTTCCGTCAGGGTACATTGGATCAAGATAAACCACTTGCGGGGGGGTGTGATACAACCAATTGCCTGGTAGTAAAGTGCTGTCGCTCTTGTACAGAGTCATGCGCTCAGCGATGGTAGCGGTGTCCGGGTGTGCCGCTGCACGTGTGATGGCGTCTTTTAACAGTGCATGCACAACGATTGATTGTTCCAGTAAAATGACTTCACAGCCCAGTGAAGCAAACACAAAGGCATCTCTTCCAAGTCCTGCTGTGGCATCGCACACCAACGGGAGTTCGCGTGTTTTTATCGCTCGTGCGAGCTCTTGCCCGTGGCCGCCTCCATACTTTAGCCGATGTAATGCCCGTCCCTGTGTGAAATCGATGCAAACATTGACAACAGAACGTTTGCTGTGATCCTTCAGTGTAAGTTTGTTGTCAATCCACTGCAGCGTGAAGCGGAAATTGATTGGCTGTGTGGCGGTTTCGGACGAGTGTGTTGCTGCTTTTATTAATTCCAGTGCGGTGCTTTCTGCGAGTGCATAGGTGCGATCATCATTATCGTCGATAATCGCTACGTTCTTATTATCGGGAAGGGGTATCACGTTGTTAGTACGCTCGGTGAAACGGTATGTGCGACAATCCAACAGGTGTTGGGATAACTAAGAAAGCGTCTGCCAGGCAATTAGAGAGTATGGAAAATAACCGATTAACGTTACTGCGGGTGTTGGTAAAACTCATGTCGCTTCTCGCGCTGTGTGCCTTTGGCTGGGTGTTGTTTGGCTCTGTACCGGAGCGTGCCCCGGGCGAAATCGAGGTAACGCGTTTTGACGTGTCTGATATGAAGCCGGGGGACTACCTTCTGATAGAGTGGCAAAAAAAACCACTCTATATAGTGTACCGAAAACCGCAATGGGAATCAGCGCTTCAGTCAGTCGATACTGATCTCTACCGCGATCCGGATAGCCGGAATTCGGTGCAACCGGCCGAGGCTTCTAATGCGTTGCGTACAATGGTCCCCGGTTGGTTTGTCACGCTTGGTCTGGGCACTGGTGCCGGTTGCAGTTTAACTTTCAGTCAGCCGGATAACGATACAGCTGCGAACGATGGTTTGCCCGGGGGGTTCATCGATGGCTGTGATCAAAGTCGTTATGATTTAGCAGGTCGGGTGTACGCAGGTCAATCAGCGAGGCGCAATACCGTGATCCCTCAGTGGCGCCGGGAGAACGGAGTAATTTTGATCAGCGAGTAATTGCGCTTGCTGTGGATAGTGATCGTATAAATAGCCGGGTTGTCGGGTATGTTTACAAATATTTAGTAGTGTGGAGGAGGAGTCTCATCCGATTCTTTCACCAGCGGGGCGGTGAGTGTTTGTAGTTGGCTTTGGTACGCATTGAGCTTGCTGGTCAGATCGTCAATGGTTTGTTCATGGCGTACAACTACTTCATTGAGTTGTTCGATGGTGAGCTCCATATCCATCAGCTTCAGCTCCACCGCTTGTATTCTTGATTCCACTTTTGCCACCGTCACTGTTTCAGTGGTGGCAGTGTACACCGAATTCGACTTAGGCAGGTTCAGTCAAGTCTTGTGGTGCGACGGCATCCACCATCTGCGAAGCCGCACCACGTACACTGCATGTCAATGGTCGACTGACCACTTCAACCGGCAGGTCGGTGGCTTCCATGACGAGCTGATCTACGCGCGACAGGAGTGCTCCGCCTCCGCAAATCTGTATCCCGCTTTCAAATGCAACTTCTTTTATCCGATTGTCCACAGAGGCAAAGGCCAGTCGTATGGAGTGTGTTAGCTGCTCTAACAAAGGTTCCAATATTTGACTGATGGTTTCAGAGCCGACTCTGAATTGTGTGTTGCTGTTGGTAGCCAGAGACAGGCAATTGAGTTGAATAGATTGCCGTGAGTGCTGAACGATAGATTGTGGGGTGGCCGCCCCGATTTTATGTTTCACTTCCCGTGCATTTTCTGCAGAGACTTGCAGTTCAAAGCGATCAAGCAGGCCCGTTATAATGGCTTGGTCGATCGCATCGCCGCCACATGATAGTAGTTGGTGATGCTGGACCTGGTTGTCGGCTATGGCAATGAGCCTTGAACTGGTGGCACCGAAATCTATCACTATGCCAGGCGTCGAATGGTCAAGGGGGGAGCCCAGGAAGGCGGTGATCGCAGCGTCCTGATAGTCGGCTTTTGTCGCACCGGAACTTATGCAGGTTTGAAGTAGTTGGCTGGCTGTTCTTACATCACACTGGTGCGGCAGGACCAGGCTGATCTCTGGTCCCCTGTTGAACAAGCCCGATTGCTTTGCCGTTGAAAGGAAGTGAGCCAGCATTTTTCTGCTAAGCCCAAGATCATTGTGACGATCAGATTGCAGGGGGTGCACACTTCGCAGTTGCTCGTTGTTGCCCTCAATGCTCTCTGCCGCGTTGTTGCCGAACGTCACTACTGCGGCATCTCCACTCAATGGGTGATCCATATCCAGCGCACCAATCGATGGCTCATCCAGGAGAAGCCCGTCTGTGGCAGAGTAGAAGCGGGTGTGGAAAGCACCCAGATCAATTGCTATGTGATCACGAGGGTGTGGTTTTCGGCGATTGAGCATGAAAGATCACTTAAATTGTCTGTGATTCATTGGAGTATAGACGTCAAAAACCGGATCGCCAGTGGTTTGAAATGGAGTTTTTGCGGGGTAATCTTCGCGCTACGCATGATCGCCACAGATGGCCACGATGATGAGCGAATGTGTTAAATTACCTCTTTTGGCCGGAAGATCCACATGGCGGTTGATAACAAAGTAGTAGAGCAGGTAGCTCATCTTGCGCGGGTTCAGATCAGTGCCGACTCTGTGGCTGACTACGCAACTGACATGAGTGGTGTGCTTGAGCTTGCAGCGCAGATGGACCAGGTAGATACCAGCTCGGTAGAGCCAATGGCTCATCCCACCCATGCAGTGCAGCGGCTGCGTGATGATGTGGTGGATGAAGTTAATCAGCGTGATGCATTTCAGGCAATCGCGCCATCGGTTGAGAATGGCTATTACCTCGTGCCCCCCGTTATTGAATAGCCCGTGTTTCTGAATTTCCTCTTCACCAATCTGCGCGTATATTAAGCATGCATAAACTCACTTTGGCTGCGATGCAGCGTTCTCTGGAAAGTGGCGAGTTCTCAAGTGTAGAGCTCTGTCAGTATTTGATAGAAAGAACAAAGCAGCACAATGAAACGCTGAACGCGTTTATCAGTATCACTGAAGAGCAGGCATTGGCTAAAGCCAAGGCAGCGGATGAAAAGCGGTCTGCCGGAGGTACACTTGGTTCATTGCATGGCCTACCCATCGCACACAAAGATATATTTTGTACCGCGGGTGTGCGTACCAGTTGCGGCTCAAAGATGCTTGAGAGTTTCGTGCCGCCGTATAACGCTACCGTGGTTGAAAAGTTAGATTCTGCGGGTGCAATTAGCTTAGGCAAAACCAATATGGATGAGTTTGCGATGGGCTCATCTAATGAAAACAGTTTTTTTGGTGTGGTTCGCAACCCGTGGGATACAGAAAGGGTACCGGGCGGATCATCAGGTGGAAGTGCGGCGGCTGTCGGCGGTCGGTTAGTGCCCGCGTGCACAGGGACGGACACTGGTGGGTCAATAAGACAACCAGCAGCCTTTTGTGGCATTACAGGCATTAAGCCGACCTATGGTCGGGTGTCCCGCTACGGCATGATAGCTTTTGCTTCAAGCCTTGATCAGGGCGGGCCGTTAGCGGCAAGTGCCGAAGACTGTGCGATGTTGTTGAATGAAATGGCGGGTTTTGACCCACGGGATTCCACCAGTATTGATCGTGACAGTGAGGATTACACGGCGACACTAAACCAGCCCATTAAGGGTATGAAGATTGGTTTGCCAAAGCAGTACTTTGAAGCGGGTCTTGATGATTCCATTGCCGCCTTGCTGCAACAAGCCATTAAAGAGCTTGAGCACCTGGGTGCTGAGTTTGTTGATATTGAATTGAGGAACCAACACCTGGCGGTGCCTGCTTATTACATTGTGGCGCCTGCAGAGTGTTCTTCTAATCTGGCGCGCTTTGACGGTGTGCGTTATGGCCATCGATGTGAAGATCCAAAGGATCTCGAAGACTTGTACAAGCGTTCCCGTGCTGAAGGATTCGGTCGTGAAGTAAAGCGTCGAATTCTGGTCGGCACTTATGCTTTGTCTGCCGGCTACTACGATGCGTTTTATGTCAAAGCACAAAAGATCCGGAGTTTGATCAGTCAGGATTTCAGCCAGGCATTTGCCGATGTAGATTTCATACTCGGGCCAACCACCCCAAGCCCGGCGTTTAAAGTCGGGGAGAAAACCAGTGATCCGGTGGCGATGTATTTGAACGATATTTATACCATCCCGGCTAATCTCGCCGGCCTGCCGGGGATCTCGGTGCCGTGTGGTGATGTGGGCGGATTGCCTGTCGGCATGCAACTGGTAGGCAACTATTTTGACGAAGCCCGGTTGTTGAATGTTGCTCATCAATATCAAACGGTAACAGACTGGCATACCCGCATTCCCGGGTAGCTCTGTACCGATTAACTCTTAAAGCTGTTTGAACGAAATACGATCGCGGAAATAATTATGCAGTGGGAAACAGTTATTGGTCTTGAGATACATGCGCAGCTCGCCACGCGTAGCAAGATATTCTCTGCAAGCTCGACGCAATACGGTGCTGAGCCAAACACACAGGCTAATGCGGTAGATCTGGGCATGCCGGGTGTACTGCCGGTGTTGAATCGCGAGGCCGTGCACATGGCAATTAAGTTTGCGTTGGCCACTGATGCAGAAATCGGCAAGCACAATGTATTTGCACGTAAAAACTATTTTTATCCGGATCTCCCGAAAGGTTATCAAATTTCTCAAATGAGCTTGCCTATTGTCGGCACTGGCACAGTGACAGTGGAGCTTGACGATGGTGAGATCAAAGAGGTGGGCTTAACGCGTGCGCATCTTGAGGAGGATGCAGGAAAGTCCGTGCATGAAGAGTTTCATGATGCGACTGGCGTAGATCTGAACAGAGCAGGTACTCCGTTGCTTGAAATTGTATCTGAACCTGATATGCGTAGCGCGAAAGAAGCTGTTGCTTACGCGCGCAAAATACACTCACTGGTTCGCTATATCGAAATATGTGATGGCAACATGCAGGAAGGGTCTTTTCGTTGTGATGCCAATGTATCTATAAGACCTGTTGGGCAAGAGGAACTAGGGACTCGTTCAGAGATTAAAAACGTAAACTCTTTTCGATTCTTAGAGCGCGCTATAAACTTTGAAGTAGAGCGTCAGATTGACATTCTTGAGGGTGGTGGTGAGGTTGTGCAAGAGACCCGTTTATATGATGCAGACAATGATGAAACCCGATCAATGCGTAGCAAGGAAGAGGCAAATGACTATCGTTATTTTCCTGACCCCGATCTACTGCCTGTGCAAATTGAAGACGAATTAATTGAATCTTTGCGTAGCGGTATGCCTGAGCTTCCCGATGTACGACGCAAGCGTTTTATTGCAGACTTTGAATTGTCAGAATACGATGCTGGGGTGATGACGGCGGACAGACGCACGGCAGATTATTTTGAAACTGTGCTGGATAAAAGTGGCGCCAGTGCGAAGCTTGCCTGCAGCTGGATTAGTGGAGAGCTGTTTTCGCGTCTTAACAAAGATGGTGTAGAGCTTGTTGACTCGCCGGTCGACGCAGCACGATTCAGTGGGCTGGTGGCGCGAATCCATGACAACACAATTTCAGGAAAAATCGGTAAAGACATTCTCGATAAAATGTGGGCCGGTGATGACGATGTGGATGCAATTATAGATAAGGAGGGATTGCGGCAGATTTCTGATACCTCAGAAATTGAAAAAATGATTGATGATGTCATTGCTGCTAATCCGGATCAGTTAGCTGAATATCGATCAGGCAAAGACAAGTTGCTTGCCTACTTTGTCGGTCAGGTGATGAAGGCTTCACGTGGCAAAGCCAACCCGGGGCAGCTCAATAAGCTGCTTCAGGAAAAGCTGAAGGCCTAGCCTGCATCATTCACAGGGCGGCCGCTCATTCGCGTTAAATTTATATATATAGATTTAACGCGACAGGTGATGTCTTGCAATCTATCGGCGTGTCTAATCGAGACCGGAAAGAAACCTCGCTAAAAAGGTCGGTCTATTCACATTCGACGCGTGCGGCCACACACCTCAGACCACAAGCTGGCCTGTTTAGGGGAATTCTTCTGAGTGACGAATCCTGATGAATAATGCAGGCTGGGAAGTGTCGTCTCGTGCCGCTGTAATGTTGCAATGTGAACACAATGATAATATTTTGATACACTGATCGCCGATCTAGGTGAGATGCTCGCGGTGTATAGAATAATTATAGTGTTGTGCGGTGTCGTGGCGTTTATGCCGATATCCAAAGGGATGGCTCAGGACGCGTCAGTTCTCCATATGCCAAAAGCCTATGTATCGGCGTTTCTAGATCGCCATTCGCTTGGTTTGAACGACAATAATGTTGAATTGAAACCTGTGGTGGGGTCTGCCGCTGTGGGTTATTGGATCCGCGATGGAATCGGTGTTGAGTTAGAAGCGGGTTTCGGTGTGAGCGATGATTCTGTAGGTCGTCTCGATGTTGATCATGTTTCTACGCTTGGCGCGAGTCTGCGGCTTGAGTCGCCACCGATATCACGCTTTGCCGCTTATGCATTGTTTGGCTATGTCCGCACATCCTACGATGCCGATACAGATGATGCCAGTTCTTCAGTAAGCCTGCCGGGTGGACGGATGGTCTTGGGCGTAACCTATATGCTTACACCTAAACTGGTGTTGGATACAGCCTTTACCCATCATGACTACGACAAGGAAGTCCGCATCAACAGCTTCCGTCTGGGTGTACGCTTTGATCTGGGATCATAGTATGAATTGTTTTAAGCGACTTCTTTCTTTGCATCAGCCATGTAAGGTAAAGCTTGTGATCCTGACATTGGTGGTCATCGCTGGCTGCGATAGCAACAGTGATGCGCAACGTCTGAGCAATCTGGTGACTGTCGCTGACGCCAGTTACACCAGCGTGGAGCTTCAAGATGGTGCGGAAGTAATCAAGGTTGGTGAACAAATCAGTTTCACTGTAGATGCAAGTACTGCGTTGGCGGCTGCGGTTCCCACCACAGTGAGCGGCGCAATTTTCTCCAGTAGCGATATCAATGTCGCGACAGTGGAAAATAATGGCACTGTTACCGGGGTATCTGATGGTGATGTGACGATTACCGTGAACTACGGAAATCTGATAGATACCGCGCCTGTTCGTGTGTCTTCTGCCCAGTTGAGCGCAATAAATATTATAGTGCCCGGGGATAATTTTAATGTGAATGAATGTGATGCTGTGCAGTTGAGCGCAGAGGGGATTTTTGCCGGTGAGGAATCTGAGCCACGCGCCATTACCAGCAGTGTTGTTTGGGGAGTATCTTCAACAACAGGCGCTGTTTTCGAGCCGTCAGCTGACAGTAAAGGGTTGTTTCGAGCGAGGTCAGCCGAGGCAGTGACCGTTACCGCGACGTTGGACAACGTCTCGGGCAATCAGCAACTCAACGTGTTGGATAATCTGGTCTCGATAGAGATATCACCGGACACGGGTGAACTGGCTAACGGAAGCCCGTTGCAATATCGTGCTGTACCGACTTACAGCGCTGAAGCAGGTATTGCAGAGATTACCGATAACGTTGACTGGACGCTCAGCGATGATGCGTTAACGCCGTTTGCCAGCGTGGACAATACGCTGCCGTCCAAGGGGGAAGTCACGCCCGGACGATCCGGTGCTGGTGTTCTGATGGTTAGTTGTGGAGATGTGACTAAATCATTGAATATAGGTACGGTAGGTACTGGTGTTATTAATCAGGTGCGGATCGATAGGGAAAGTCCCCTGACCATACAATGGGAAGGTGTTGAGGATACAGAGCAGCTTCGGGTCTTCGCGTTCGAGGGCGACAGGCGAATCCGAGACGTGACTGAGGATTCTGACTGGGTAGTCGTCTCAAGGACGACCAATCTACTGTTGATTGACGACGATGATGGCAGTAAAGGTGAACTCACCATCAGGGGGCCTGGTGAGATAGTGGTGAGGGCAACCTTCACTGATGAAGACAATGACGATAACGTGTATGTCGCTCCGGAGCTGACCATTGTTGTCGAGTAGAAGTCGGCTCACTCGCAACAATCAATAAATTCCTGAATTTGCCGATACAGTGGGCCAGTGGGGTCGTCGGCTGACAGGGTGTGATCTGGTTCTTATTCTGATTTGGCTGATGCTCAGTTTCTGAGTGCATCTGTGTTGATAGAAAGGACTATGAAGTGTTGTCTGTGTGCCGTTGTCTGCACACTGATGTCGTGTGTATCATCACAGGAAAACCGTGCGGCGCAGTATGACGGCGACTGGCGCGCTCTGATGCGCGAGACCGCATCGGTACAGCAAGTCCAAAACCTCCGCTTTGATTGTGCACCTTTTACCGAATCGTTTTTTATCCGGGTAAAAAACGGCGTGGCGTCCGGCTTTATGGAGGCTGATGAAAACTATAGCTTTCATGTCCCACTCGATCATCGCGGTCGCTTTAAGGCACAGATCCCGACAAATTCTGTTTACACCTACAAAGACGTACAGGTGAGCCGTGAGTCAAACATCGTGCTGGTGTTGGAAGGAGCGCTCTCTACCGGTAAAAAAACAGGTGTCTTTGTGATCGGTGATCAGGCAATAGACGGACAGGGCTGTGCTACGCAAGTGCAGTTTGTCGCAGTGTAATGCGCAAAACGCTACTAAAAATCAGTTTGTTAGTGCTGCTGCTGTTCCAGCTGTCATGCACTTCTTCAGTACTGGAAGAGGATAACAAGCCGCTGTTAAATACGATTGATCCGGGAGTGCTAACTGCACGACTGGACAATGGCTTTGAGTACTATCTTCGCAGTACCAATGGTGCGGCAGATAACGAGCAAATTGAAGTTCGCCTGGTAGTGAAGGCGGGGGCGTTGCATGAGACCCGGAGTCAGCGCGGTTATGCCCATTTAGTTGAACACATGGCGTATCGAGGTACCGAGCATTTTAGTGGTGCTGATATAGAAGGTTTGCTTGATGATGCCGGCTTAAGGTGGGGAGTGGATGTTAATGCCACTACTCACTATGGGGCGACGATATATCGTTTTACGCTGCATGAAAGTGATTCTGAGTTACTGCCGCGTTTGTTCGATCTTATGTCTGAATGGCTGACATCGGTTCAGTTTGATGCCGATGCTCTGGAACGGGAAAAAAGAATCATTGAGGCGGAGTGGCGTGAGCGGTACGCCAAACGCAACTATGTGGTTGATCCTGTAACAGCAGTAGCGTTTAGTGGCAGTCAATATGCAGCCAGTGCTCCGGTGGGAAATCTGGAAAATATCCGTGGTGCCACCACGCTGTCAGTAAAGCAGTTCTGGAAAACACATTATCGTCCTGATAACGCGGCACTGGTTGTGACTGGAATCAGCCAACCGTGGAAGTTAGAGCCCCTCATCAATACTTTTTTTGAGTTGCCTGATCTGGTGAGGGAGCCTGTGTCTGGCGATGAATATCAGATATCTGAAGTGCAGGGAGACGTTGTTCGTGCAAAATTTCTATCGTATCTGAATCCTGAGAGCTCGTTGCCGCAGCTGGCGGTGAATTTTATTTCCACTGCTCCGGGGATTACATCACGTGTTGAAAGTGCAGTAGCAGCGGGCTTTCAGGATCAATTGTTGTTTAAAGTGTTTACTCACTTAGTTCGCAATAGACTGGCAAAAACCAGATACTGTAACGCAGTGCAGGTTGAGACCTCTTTGCTTGAGTCTGGCCAAACTATAGAGCATGTAAAGCTGTCACTGACAGAGATAGATTTATTACCGTGCTTGTCAGCTTTGTCAGCTGCGGTTGATTCTGTAGTTTTAACTGCATTAACAGATGAAGAGTTTAACGAGTTTCATCAGTTGTTTGAGGCAATTGTTAAAGACGCCGTCTACCACTATCGCAACAGAAATGCCGCTGAGATGGCTGAGAGTCTTGTGGAGATGGTGGTTGGTGGCGAGCCGTCAATTTCAGTATGGGATCTACAGGCTCAATTGAATCAGGTGGTTGAACGGGTTGACAGGAAAACGCTGAACGAAATGATAAGCAACATTATTAATACACATGATGTTGTGTACTCAGTGATTGGCAATGAGAATCCGCCACCGACTGCAGCGCAAATGCAAGCCTCGGTCGAGATCGATGAACGTAAGATTCCACATTCCGGGGCATCGCGACTTGTCAACGGGCGTCTGCATCCTGATCAGAGCAAAATATCCGTACCTGTGCTGGATATCACAGAAGGATCCGTGGTCAAGCTGGTCGAAAGCGGTTCTCACCATCAGTGGCGTTTGCAAAACGGTGCAATGGTCACGCTGATTGAAGATGATCGTTTCGATTATGTTGCTGTTACCGCTATGTCTCGCGGGGGTTTTGCTCAACGAGATACTGAATTCTCCCGTGCAGCTTATGTGTTACCTCAATTTATTGCTACCAATGGAGTGGGCGGTTATATCAGTAGCACTTTGCGTAACGAGAAGAGCAATAATGAGATTGCCTTAGAACCGTTTGTTGATGCCACCAGTCATGGAATTAATGCCAGCAGCCGTTCTGAAGATTTGCCGCTATTACTGACATTGATAGATGGATATTTTCAAGAGCCCATGATTATCGAGCCTGCCAGCTCTTCTTTACTGCGTAAGCTTAACGATCAAAAACCCGGGGCGCGCTGGCATCAGCTTGCTGGCAATCACCGGGTCGGCCATCCACTTTCTGATCGACCAATAGAGCTCACTACAGATGATTTTAAGCAAGTGCAAAGGCAATTGTTTTCATCGCCATCCGATTTTAGTTTTGTATTTATAGGTTCACTGGATCCGAATGAATTGCAGCGGGAGCTGAATCGGCTGGCTTACAACGGCACGTTTAAGAGAGAGCTGTATTCACATACAGACCGGTTTTCTGTCAACCAGGTATCTATGTTGAATCATCGTTCGGAGGTTACTGATGTCATATTTAACATGGCTTGTGATTCACTGGCCGACGGTGACGGTGGGCAATATTGGCAATGGCTTTTGCTGGCAGATATAATTACTAATCGCTTGCGAATGTCGATTCGAGAGCGTCGTGGGCTCGCTTATGAAATAGAAAGCAAGCAATTCGTCGCTAATACCCCCACGGCATCAAATTACTTGTTGCAACAATACCGATATTCCGTTGCGCCACAGTTTTCCGGGGAGTCTACATTGCTCATGGCGAATGTGCTTGAAGAGCTGGCCAGCAACGGGGTAACCGAGTCTGAGTTTCAGCGTTCCATTGCCAGAGAAAAAAGAAATCAATTTTTACGCAGACATAGTGCTGTGAATATGGCAAATACAATGGCCACTGAATGGCTAGCCATGGGAAAGGTTAGTATTTTTGATCAGTCTACTTTTACACTTTCAGGCATCAATGAGTTAGTGGAGTGCGCGTATAGCGATAGAGCGAGGCAGGTGGTTTTAAAATCCATTGACACCTTTAACAGTACACAACCGGTTGACAGTGCTCTCCATCAGAAGGAGCAAAATGCGTTTCAAGGCTCAGCTGAAGTTGAGCAGGATGCGTCTAGCCGCTAACAGGATACCTGTCATTTCTGGGTTTGCTTGGAGTGTGCGATCACACCATGTTCAATGTACTGTTCATGGTTTTCATCAATCACATCCAGATCATATAAGTAGTTAACCATCATTCCGTATGATTGGGCCTGGCCATGATTGCTCAAATCGGCAAGCCAGTTAACGCGTTCGAAGATGGCGCCATTGGATAGATGAAAGTGTGCCACAGAATTTGCCGCGGTGCCGTTACTGCGTTTTTCGGTCAGGATATAGTGTGCGAGCAAGCGCTGTAAGGGTTTACGCATTGCGTTGCATATGTTTTCATCGGCCAGCCATTCAGTGTTATTGAGTAGGTCCTCGACGGTGCGCGTGTTATCGACAAGTTGTTGAGATATCGCCTTGCGCTCTTCATCAGTAAATAATTCTGAATCAGGCGCTGCTGCACGGGTAGTAAGCCATTTTGAAAATCCGGGAGCAGGAGACAATGTTGCAAAGTTTTCTAGACTCGGGCACTCGCGCTTTAGCTCATCAACCACACGTTTGATCAGGAAGTTACCAAGGCTGACACCTGCAAGTCCCTTTTGTGCGCTGCTTATTGAATAAAAAATCGCCGTGCTGGGCTCGTCATTGGTAATTTCCTGATGGGTAGTATCAAGTAGTGCAGTGACGTTGTCTGAAATTTTGTCTACCAGTGCAACCCATACAAAGATCAGTGGTTCATTTGGCATGCGCGGGTGAAAGAAGGCAAAGCACCGACGGTTCTCACCGAGTCGGTGATGCAGATCTACCCATGACTTAACCCGGTGTACTGCTTCATATTCAATCAGTTTTTCAAGCAGGGAGGCAGGTGCATTCCAGTCAATTCGCTGCAATTCAAGAAAGCCGATATCGAACCAGCTGCATAGCTGGGTGTGCAGGAGTTCATTGATGGATTTTAATTCGGGGTGTTCCTTAGACAATCGCATAACATCCGATCGTAGATCGACCAGAAATTTAATCCCCTGCGGTAAGGCATTAAATTGTGTCAGCAATTTCAGATACGGTGGTGTGAGGTTCTGGCGCAGCTTCTCTTCGACTTTGCTCCTCTGTTCGTTGCCTAGATCGGTGAACAGCGCTTCGGCAGTGGTACGAACCTTGTCGTGGTCAACATCAAAGTCTGTAATCAGTAGTTTTAAATACTTATGTCTGCCCTCATCATTTAACCCGAGATAGGCCGTACCGAGTTCGGCGGCTCGCGCACGTGCTGATACTTCACCGCCTTTACCTTCCAGACAGTCGGAGATCTTTACCCGAAGAGGCTCGATTTCGTCTGCATGTAGATACGGGCTCAGCTCGAGGCGTTTTCCACTGAACTGCGTGGATACGCCTTTCCACGCACTTAATATATTGCTGAATAGGCGATTGTTCATGAACCTGCTGTTTAGCTGAGATGTGTTGGCCGCCGACTTTGCAGATAATGGTGTGCCACCCTGGGAGGATGGGCGGGTCGGTTTGCTTTGTTGTTGCATATTATTGTGGGGCACAAGCCGTGTCCATTGGTTTCAGCCATGACGCCACATGCGATTTCCGCGTGACGGGCCGTCTGATCGCAAACTGACTAGTAGATAGTCGGTTCGCGTTCCAGGTGGATCTGGTAGCGTTGTGTGACGTCCTTTTGTATCTCATCCGCGAGTATTGCAATCTGCTGACCATTGCCACCGCCGTGGTTCACCAGAACCAAAGCTTGTTGACTGTGCACGCCCACGTCGCCTGAACGGTGCCCTTTCCAGCCCGCACGATCAATTAACCATGCGGCGGGCAGCTTGCATTCAGCTTCGGAATGCGGATAGACAGGTAAATCCGGATATTCTTTGCGCAGTGCGTCAACTTGTTGGCAAGGTATGACCGGGTTTTTAAAAAAGCTCCCGGCGTTGCCAATTACCTTTGGATCGGGCAGCTTTGATTGACGCAAACGGCAGACCTGGTCGAATACCTCACAAGCGGTAGGTGGTGTGTTTTGCATTGCGTTCTGGAGTGCCTGGTATGTGATTACCGGCTTGTCTTGTGGCGACAAACGCATGTGGATGCCAAGGACGATAAAATCTGCGCCGGCCGGAGTCTTAAACAAACTGTGTCGGTAACCGAAGTCGCACTCTTTGTTGCTTAGAGTTGCGGTTTCGCCTGTTTCGCGATGCAACACATCAACCGAGATCAGGTTGTCACAGAGTTCCTTGCCATAGGCCCCAATGTTTTGAATTGGAGCGGCACCGGCGTTCCCTGGTATAAGTGCGAGATTCTCCAGCCCATACTGACCGCTAAACACAGTCTGTTTAACTAATTGGTGCCAGTTAACCCCGGCTCCTGCATGAACGTTGATATCGTTTTCGTTCTCGTCCGTGGTGAGCTCGTCTATCGCAACATGTAATACCAGTCCGGTAACATTTCGGGTAAACACTGTGTTGCTTCCGCCGCCTAAAACAAGCAGCGGTTTATTGTGCTTTTGTCTCCACTGTAAGACTTCCTGTATCTCTGCCAGTGACTTTGCACTGAAGAAATACTCGGCACTGATATCAAACCCGAAGCTATTGTGCTCGCGTAGTGATACGTTTTCACTAATGTGCATGGGCTTGATCAATTTTGAGTGAAATATGCGGGTAGTAAACGAGCAATGTGACTGCGCGGGTAACCATAAATAGAGAAAACGCGCACCACAAACCGGTATTTCCAAAGCGTGGAATCAGCAGTGCTGTGAGCAGAAAAAATATTGTAGTGGATATGATCATCGCGTTGCGCATTTCTCGTGAGTGTGTGGTGCCGATAAAAATGCCATCAAGCTGGTAACACCAAACTGACAAAAAAGGCAAAACGAGCATCCATGGTAACAGCGAGTTTGCTGCCGCTAACACTTCAATCTGGTTAGTGAACACACGCAGAACCCAGGGACCTGTGATATAGATCATGGCTGACATGATGACCGCTGTGACGATAGCCTGAATGGTCGATATTCGAACGATTTTATGAAAATGATTTTTGTTCTTAGCGCCCCAGGCCTGCCCCGCAAGAGTTTCGGCTGCATGGGCGAAACCGTCCAGCGCGTGGGCGCAAATGTGCAGTAGTTGCATCAGAATAACGTTGGCTGCAAAAAGGCTGCTGGGGAGCTTCGCGCTTGCTATGTTGAAGTAGAAGAAGCTTGAAACCAGCAGCAGGGTTCTGATAAATATATTGCCATTGAGCATCAACAGCCGTTTAAGCGGCTCCCGCTCAAGAAGTGTTTGTGGCGATGATTTTTTTACCGAAGACACCACAAGGTCACGGATTAAGTACAGAGCAAAGCAAAGCGCCAGGTATTCACTTATCAACGAGGCAGCGGCAACCCCTGTGATACCCCAACCGAAGACCGGTACAAAAAGCAGATCCAGCACGACATTGGTGCAATTCAACACGAGTTGAAAAACAAATACCGCCCGCATTCGCTGGATGCCAATGAGTACCCCGGTCAATACATAGTTGGCAAGCGTCGCGGGTGCTGACCAGATACGAACGGTGTAGTATTCTCGGGTCAGTCGTTCTATCTTCTCGCTGCCACCAACCAACAGCAGGGCCAGATCCAATAATGGCTTTTGTAGCAATATCACTACTGCACCTATGCATGCGGCGATAACCAACGAGCGTAGCAGGGTGAGGCCAATTACTTCGTTGTCATTTGCACCGAACGCCTGTGCGATGCTGCCACTGGTGCCCATACGGAGGAAGCCGAACGTCCAGAAAACAAGACTGAAGATGGATGCACCCAGCGCTACCGCGGCTATGGGCTCGGGAGAATCCATATGGCCTGTGACTGCGGTATCGACTGCACCGACTAGTGGCACAGTAACGTTGGACAGAATGATTGGCGCGGCAAGCCACCATACTCGCTTATGCCAGTCGGCATTTGTTAGTGGCAGTGAGGACATTGAGGACTTGGCAGAAAAATGAGGCAGTATAGAACATCGGTAGCTACGATAGGGTGCTGAAATTTTTTCTGATGGCGAACCCGGAATACCTCGTGGTCGCACCGTCCCAGGTTGCCCGGTGAATTCGCAGCTGCGGGGCGGTGATCACAGGTGGTAAAAATGAGATGATTCTGGTTAAACTGAATAACAATTCAACAGGATAGTTACTTATGAGGGTCGTGAGAATTGTTACTAATATCGAGAGTTCAGAATTAGAACTGGCTGCCTCCTTTTACCAGGAGATTTTGGGCCTGGAGTTGTTAATGGATTATGGATGGATTCAAACATACGGTTCAGATGTGACGATGCCTTTGCAAATAAGTATTGCCTCAGAGGGCGGTTCCGGAATGCCGGTGCCGGACTTATCTATTGAAGTTGATGATCTTGATGAGGTGTTTCAGGCTGTAGAAAAAGCAGGTCATCAGGTTGTTTATGGTCCGGTTAAGGAGCCTTGGGGTGTTAGCAGGTTTTTTGTACAGGATCCATTTGGTAAATTACTAAATATCATGCAGCACTGTTGAGATGTGGGATGCGCAAGCCTGATTGTTTGGCGTTACGGTGTCGGCGTTCGCAAGAGAGGCAGTTGCTGCGACTCGCAGTCTCGCACTGAAGTATGCATGTTCGGCAAAATAAGGAATACGTTTTTGGAAATTACAGTGCGGGGCGCAGATGCAACAGAAGTTGATGCGATAGCTGATGTCTGGTGGCACAGTTGGCACCAGGCACACGCTGATATTGTTCCGGAATCACTTGTAGAGTTGCGGACATTAGCATCATTTGGTGATAGAGCCCGGAAGCACTTCGATTCAATTCGTGTGGTGGGTGATGTGGGTCAGCCGCAGGGTTTTTGTTATGTGGTAGGTGCGGAGCTGCAGCAGTTATTTGTCAGCTCTGCGTTTCATGGAGCCGGGGTCGCTTCGGCATTGATTGCTGATGCTGAAAGGATACTTCGCAAATCCGGGGTAGCGACTGCGTGGCTTGCCTGTGCGTTCGGAAATAAGCGAGCTGAGCGGTTTTACCACAAGCAGGGATGGAGCAATGTTGGCACGATGCTGGAGCTGCTCGAGACGTCGGTGGGCGACTATGAGCTTGAGACATGGCGTTTTGAGAAACGCCTGAGTGCCGCTCTTGAAGGTGAGGAAATGCCCTAAGGTGAAGTGAGTCTTTTGGGTGTTAGTCAGCGGGCTTTTTCAAGGCTTTGTATATACTTGTCAGCAAACCTCGTGCACTGATCACAAAAAAAATCAATGCGGTCATTGCGACCGCATTGAGCAGGTAGCCTTACGACGTTACCGGTCGGCCGATACAGTAGTATTGAAAGCCGTTGTCAGCGACGATCGATGGTTCGTATAAGTTCCTTCCATCAAAGATCACCGGGTTTTTCAAGCCAGCTTTAAGCTCTACCCATGACGGGCTTTTAAATTCGTTCCACTCAGTCATGATGATCAGTGCATCTGCGCCCTGAACCGCTTCAAGCGCGGAGTCGGTTAGTTGCAAGCCAGGATGATCAGGGTACAGGTGTTTGGCTTCATCCATAGCAACAGGATCATATGCCTTTACAGTTGCACCCTGTGACCACAGTGCATCCATCAGCACGCGGCTTGGCGCTTCACGCATGTCGTCAGTATTTGGTTTAAACGATAAACCCCAGATAGCAAAGGTTTTACCTGATAGATCGTTGCTGAAGTGTTTGTTGATCTTATCCGGCAGTACACTTTTTTGTCTTTCGTTGACGCTTTCAACAGACTCAAGCAGTTCGGCCTTGTAGCCCACCTCTTTGGCTGTTGCGATAAGAGCCTTGACGTCTTTTGGAAAGCATGAGCCACCATAACCTGCACCGGGGTAGATGAAGCTGTACCCGATTCTTGGATCGGAGCCGATACCGATACGAACGTTCTCGATGTCTGCACCCAGCGAATCAGCGAGGTTGGATAGCTCGTTCATAAAGCTGATTTTAGTGGCAAGCATCGAGTTGGCTGCATACTTTGTCAGCTCGGAAGAGCGAATGTCCATGAAGATCAGGCGGTCATGGTTGCGACAGAATGGGGCGTAGAGTTTACGCATCTGCTCAATCGCATGCGGGTCTTGTGTACCGACCACAATGCGATCCGGTTTGCGAAAGTCTTCAATTGCCGCGCCTTCTTTAAGAAACTCCGGGTTGGAAATTGTGCTGTATGGAAAACTCTCACCGCGCTTTTCCAAAACTTCTTTCATTCTCGCAGCAACCCTATCTGACGTGCCTACAGGTACGGTTGATTTAGTGACCACCAGTTTATTATCCTGCATGCGTTCAGCGATCGTTTGAGCGACGGCAAGTACATGTTTGAGATCGGCTGATCCATCTTCATCTGGCGGGGTGCCGACGGCGATGAACTGCATCTCGCTGTGGGCAACAGCTCTGTCCATATCGGTGGTGAAGTTGAGTCTGCCTATTTCAACATTGCGAATAATGACTTCATCAAGGCCTGGCTCATGTATCGGAATAATGCCTTTGTTTAGATTGGCGACTTTCGCCTCATCAATATCAACACAAAGGACGTCGTTGCCGACATCGGCAAGCAGTGAGCCTGTCACTAAACCGACATAGCCCGATCCGTAAACGGTAACTTTCATTTATCGTGGTCCGTTAAATCAATTAATTAAAGTGTTCTGTGACTTATCTGTTGCTTGTCTGGGATGTATTGAACAGCTAAATCGGTGTTGTAATCTGTTTTCTTGGTGCCGGCGAAAGTGCTACTGACTGCAAGCATTACGCCGTGTTTCGGCAGTGGCGCAAGGTAAGCGTAACTATAATCCTAAGATGTTGAAGTAAACAGTTGTAAAGCCAATTTTACATCTTATTCAATGTCAAATTTCTGTCTACTTAGAGGTGTTTTTAAATTTAGCTGTTGATTTGCGGTGATTGATTCAGGCTTTTGTTAAGTCTGGCGTATTTGTGGGAGAAGCAGTCAACACTTCTCTTTTACCCTTGGGTCCGGGTAATTTCTGCCATTTGTAGCCGGCGCTTGTTAGAGCATCGCGGAAACTGCGACTAACGCAGTAAGTGGCCAGAATGCCGCCCTGTTTGGTAGCGATTCGCAGCTTCTCGAGGAATGGTTTGCACCACAGGTCAGGATTGTTTTTTATGCTGAATGCATCCAAGTATATCGCATCAAAATAGCCCTCTGGCAGCGCCCAATCCAGAGCATCTGCGCAAACAAGGTTCAGTGTGGTGAGCGAATCAAATGGCAGCTCACCGCTTTCGCTGTTGGGCAGAGCCTTAGACAGTACATCACAGGTGAAATCACACAGTGCGACCAATTGTGGTGCGTTGCTTTTTAAAAGTGAGCGTGCAAGGTCTGTCGGCGGTGGTCGCATTTCCAGACCGGTGTAGTGCAATGCGCACTTCGATGTCATGGCATGCTGTGCCGTGTGGACAAAGTTATAGCCACTTCCAAAACCGATCTCAAGGACAGCGGTAGGTTGTTGATTAGTCAGTCTCTTGTAGACGCCGGCGTTGTGCAAAAAAACTGTTTCGGATTCAGCGGTTGCACCAAACTTTGAATGGTAGGTTTCCTGCCGCTCAGTATCGTAGAGGGTGTAGCTGCCATCTTTTGTGGCAAGCAACTGAAGATTGTTTTTTTGCACGATGGAGTGCTGCAGCGTTTACAGGCTTTGTTGCTGCGGGCGCTGGATGCCAAGGGCGGCTTTGTTAAATTCGGCGCAGGAGTTGTCGAAGAGTGCGGTGCTCACGGGCATTGGTACTCTGGCTAATGCGACCCATTCGATAAGGCATTTACCATCAAATACCAGCTTTATGCCTGTGCTGTGAAGCCAGGCGGGCATGGCGGGATCGTTGTATGGGTGGCCGGGGTATTCTGCCAACTGCTCACCTGCTGACACGAATTGAGGCCATACTAAAAAGTTGGTGTTGGCATCGCTGCGCATCGTTTCGCACTCGTACTTTGCTGCAGTGGCGAATTGGTCAATGTAAGTGTTTGCACCATTGAAAGTCGAAAGTGGCTGCAGTACGCCTTTTAAGCGTTCAGCAATAACATCGATATTTTTCATCGCTTGTGCGATTTTAATAAAACGTGACTCGTAGAAGCTTTCAATTGGCACAGAGAACGCTCTGAAGGGTTCCCCCCATAGCTCGTCGATACCTTCCTGACCGCTATAGTGTTTGACTTGTGTGCCCAACTCGAGCGCTTCTTTAAAACACTGACCACATTCCTGCATTAGCTCGTTGTCGTTGCTGACTTCAACGCCGTTAGCGGCAAGATCTACTATGGTTCTGAAGATGTCTGTTGCGCGGTTAAAGAGGGCGCCGGCAAGCATCGCGGCATTCACGCGTTTTTTGCGTGGGTCGTTTTCTTCTTCGTGAGATTCGCGGGCTTTTGCTAAGTAGTGGCCCGGGGTATTGATGCCGTGTTCAGTGTGGTGAAAAGTGCGTCTTGTGAGAGATTCAATCAGGTTCTTTTTGGCTTCAAGTGATTCAGGAGGAGGTTGGTAGTATCTGATCCAGTAGTCGTCATAAAAAACGAATTTCTGATCGTTGACGATCCGATTCGTGCCATTAGCGATGGGGTTGCCATCAGTTGGCTGCCATTCAGGACCTTTGCGAAAGGTGCTTGAATTGCAGGTGAAATCCATCTCAGTGGTCACTGTCGACTCCCGAACTGCACGTAGTACGCTGGCTGATAGTTGAGTATGCACGAGTGTTGAGTTCGAATTTGTGGCTCAAATTGGCATTTGTGGATCTGCTCATATCGCATTGTCTTCAGCGAGAATCCGGCCACATGCCGAATGTTGACTCTGTCAAAAAACCGTAACAATCGAGTTGCGATCTTGTGACAGCTGCTGCGTCCAGTGCGGCGCGCATTATTGCACACCTGAAAGTTTTATGCAGCGTCTGCCCAAGCCAGTGCCATTTTTTGTGCCTTTGGCCGCAGCCAGCAGTTGTTAATACTCATTATTCCATTCCGGGAAATAGCGTTGAGATGTGTGCGTGCCTGGCTCACATGTATTCACGAGTTGGTGGGCATTCCGCGCAGAGAGTTGATTTTACAGTGAATTCTCTTTTCGAGCTGAATACTTATTGGCACTTAGCAAAGAATAAATTTGCTGTGGTATCAAGTGAGATGCCGTCATTCTCGTGAATAAAACGGCCGGGGAATTTGTGCGGTAGCACTCTAGGTAGCGACAACATGCCTTGGTGAGGGCTCGATTATGATCATTTGAGGCACGCGGTGATTTCTGCGTAACGAAAAGGATCGATACAAACGCACCCGTCAGGCGGGCACGCGGCAGTAGAGGTTCTCCACGAGACTCCTATGGCTTGTTGGCGATCACAACAGCGCGCGTTGGCGCTGGATAGCCCTCTTTGGTCAGTGTGGGGTCGGTTGGATCCAGGCCGTGCTGAAGCGAATAAGAAGACATCCATGGCGTTGGTCGTTGCTCGTCAGTGGTGGTGCGGCAAATGTCTACGCAGCGTGGGTTGCCAAAACCTGCGTCTTTTATTTGCTCAAGCAGCAAGCTGACGCTAGGCAGCTTCCATACGTTGCGCATATTTGCATACCGATCTTCCGGCACCAGTTGTTCAGAATCAGAGCTGTCAATGATCAGAGTTTCAAGCACCAGTTCTCCGCCTGACTTTAAACAACTGAGCAAACCGGCCAAATGCTCCTGAGGCTCTCTGCGATGACTAAGCACGCCCATAGAAAAAACAGTATCGAACAAATAGGGTTGCTCAAAAACCATTTCACCAGTGAGCGGTAGCACTGCCAATTGTGTGGCATGTACAAAGTGATTGATGGCCAAAAACTGGGTGCAGAATAATTCACCCGGATCTACACCGACTACTGACCTGGCCCCTGCCCCTAACATACGATAACCGTAGTAGCCATTGCCGCAACCAACATCAAGTATGGTGCGTCCGCTAAGCGGTGATATATTTTCTGCTATGCGATTCCACTTTAGAAAAGATCTCCATTCACTATCAACAAAAACCCCTTCTATATTAAACGGACCTTTACGCCACGGTGCCAATTCTAGCAGCGCTTTTTTAATGTGTAATTGCTGATTCGCAGATTGGTTTGCAGCCACAGTGGTGATGGAATCGCTGTTCAGATCGGTGCTGCTTGTGTTGTCAGCTGGTAGAGAGTCAAGTGCTGCCAGCCAACGTGGAAAGTGTCCATGGCGGGATGAGTCCGATTGGGCTCGAATTACTGGAGCAATGGATTGAAGCCAATCCAGCAACTCTTCTTCGTGATTGGCGTTATAGAAATAATCGTAGTTCAGTGAGCTCAACGGATCGCTACCAATGATGCAAAATTAAAGCATTGAAACCAGACCTCAACGCTTTTAAAGCCGCAGTTGAGTAATCTTGATTTGTGTTCATCCAATGTTTCAGGAATTAACACATTTTCCAGAGCATCACGCTTTTGGCTGATTTCAAGTTCACTGTAGCCATTGGCGCGTTTGAAATTTTCATACATCGTGGTGAGGAGTTGTTGCTGTTCGGTATTTTTAAACGCAATTTTTTCAGACAGAATCAATGCGCCACCCGGAATCATTCTATCGGCAATGGATTGCATTGTTGCTGCGCGCACTGATAGTGGTACAAACTGTAGTGTGAAGTTTAAAACAGCAACACTGTGTGCTTCGTATTCAAAGTTGGTAATATCAGCAAGTTTGGTATGCACTGGTACGGGATTAATATCATCAGCGATTCGCGTGCGCATTCGAGTTAACATCGCCTCGGAGGTATCGAGCGCAATGATTGGAATATGTCTCGACGCTTGCTTATGGTGCTGGGCAATTTGGTGGCGCATGGACAACGTCGTTGCACCAAGTGAGCTGCCAAGGTCATAGCAGGCAGTGTGAGGTACGGCAAATTTGGCTGCGAGCATGCCGGTTTGCATCACGATGCTGCGGTACCCGGGCACCGAGCGCTCGATCATGTCATCAAAGACACTGGCAACTGCATCATTGAATTCGAAGGGGCCAATCTGGCCTAATGGTTCGGCAAAAACCCGATCGGTTGTGGGATCAGTCACGATAGTGGAGATGGTCAGTAGTGAAAAGATGGCTAGAGTATCTACGCAAGTCGTGAATAGTAACCGATTTCTGTCGCGTAAACGCCTCGATTCCGGTACATGAAATCGATATCGGCGATACAATTCCTGTTTTGCAAAAGGCAGATGTCATCACCAACGATGCCAAACAGTATAAATTGCCAGATGCGCAAACGCATCTGCGTAAAGTGGACAAAACCATGGGGCGGTTAATGCGCCTTGTCGGTCCCAGTGAAGTGCGCAGCGAACAGGAGCTTAGCGTCTTCCAGTCATTGGTACGGGCTATTGCCTATCAAATGATATCCACCAAGGCTGCTGCAGCTATTCATGGCCGGTTGTTGGAGCAGTGTGGTGGTGAGGTGCAACCGGACAAGCTATTAGCGCTTGGCGAAGAGAGGCTTCGGGAAATCGGCTACTCACGTGCCAAGGTGTCTTCTCTTCTGGACTTGTCGGACAAGTGTGCCACCGGAGTCATTCCCGATGATGAAGCGCTAAATAGTCTGTCTGACAAAGAACTGGTGATTTGTTTAACGCAAGTTCGAGGCATCGGTTTATGGAGTGTGGAGATGCTCATGATCTTTAATCTGCGTCGACCGAATGTGTTCCCGGCCACTGATCTCGGCGTACGTCGTGGTCACATGCTGAGTTACGAATTGCCCGAGATGCTGAGCGCAAAGGAGCTGCTGGTCGAGGCCGAAGTGTGGCAACCCTACCGATCGGTTGCAGCGTGGTATCTGTGGCGCGCAAATGATTGTGTCGATTGGGAGAAAGTTAAGCCATTGGTAAAAGGTAAGCCCGGCAAGGCGTCTAAAAGTTAGTTGTCGATGAAGATTATTCTTAGCCGAAAAGGGGTGGACAGCAGTGCAGGTGGGTTTGCGAGTCCGATATTTCCAAATTCAACGATGTGTTCCATTCCCATTCCTGATCGCCGTGCAGAGGTCAGATATCGCGATATGCACAGTATCGACACGCAGCGATCAATGGCTAAGCTGGTAAAGAATTTAAGTGGTGACAGAATCACCGGCAACACACGTGTGCACGTTGACCCTGATCTTGATCGAGCTTCGCTACCGAGGGCAGCTGAGTGGCAACCCTTGTTTGGGCAGTGCGGTGCAGCACAAAGCCACTTGCAAAGCCTGGGCGTTGGGGCGGGGGACGTGTTTCTTTTTTTTGGCTGGTTCAGACAAGTGGAAAGTTATCGCCGGCGTTGGCGTTATGTTCCGGGTGCGCCTGATCAGCACGTGATCTATGCATGGATGCAAGTGGAGTCTGTTGAGCTTGTTGATGATCTTAAACAAAACAAAAAGCTGAGTTGGGCGCACTATCACCCACATTGCATTGCACCGTTTAGCGGTACGAATGTGATTTATCGTGCAAAGAAACAGCTGAGTTTCTCGAGCAGGAAGATAGCCGGAGCCGGGGTGTTTCGCGAGTACCGTGATAGTCTTAGTTTAACCAATCAGGGCTCCAGCCGTTCTCACTGGCGATTGCCTTTGTGGATGCATCCTCAAGGTAAGGAAAGCACGCTGAGCTATCACTCTGATGCTACAAGATGGAAGCGTGGTGACGATCATGTATTGTTGCGATCCGCAGCACGCGGGCAGGAATTTGTTCTTGCTCTGGAGCATTACCCGGAGGCGTTACAGTGGTTGCGTGAGCTGTTAACAGCTGATTGAGTTGAGATACCCCGCGTTTATACATAATGTCTGATCGACTGCTTTGAGGCGGGAGTATTCGGGGCAATCAGGTATCAGGTATCAGGTATCAGGTGTCTTTGCTTTCGCTACCGGTATCCGTAGTCTGTGAGAATTCCTCGATTGTGCTTTGATCAGTGAGCAGTTCCGGTCCGTCTTCATCATCAATCACCTCAACACCTTCAATCATTTTGTATCCTGGTGCGGGTAATTGATCCCTGCGTGATCTGGCAAGATAGCCGCCTGCAGCGCCGCCTACTGTAGTGAGTGTGAGCAAACCCAGTGTGAAGAACTGTGATAGCAACATCACAACACCGAATCCTGCAGCGACAGCCACCGTGCCGCCTACTTTTAAATTGGCACGAGTGCTTTGTTTGCGCCTTTCAGATTCAATTTCTTTTTGGGTTTTCTTGATTAATTTCTTTTGCGCGCGTTCTGCGGTGACGTTGATTTTTTCGCGTTCGCTTGCGAATTGTTGCTTCAGGTTGGCGATACGCTGATCTGCGAGATGTCGTGAAATGGTGCCGAACCATAGAGTGATGACTGTCGCCAGAAGCAAGATAACGAACAGCACCAGCATCGACTTTTCTAATAAACTGGTGACCGGGCTAAAGTGCACGAGCACTGCGATGATCAGCTGAGCCATCAATAAGCCGAGAAAAAAACGCAACATGGAGGAATCCTGCACTGATCAAAAGAGCATTTTAGCTTAATCGCCGGGCGTCATTTCAAAAAACGATTCGAAGGCTGGTTGAAATGGCGTCAGCTGCGCGTTTTAGGTTTGCTGTAAGCGTGTGGATTGTGATTGAGCGGCGCTTACACGTAAATCGAATGTCCGATTTTTAACGTGGCGTTTGCGTGCCATTTCATCAGTGTCCAGAGCGCTAAAATAACTTATCCTACGCGCTTCCTGCTTACCTCAATTTCACTTGTTATGGCTGTTTCCCGAAAACGCGAGTTTATCTATGGCGTGCGAGACACGCTACCGATGATTGTTGGTGCGATACCATTTGGCGTACTGTTCGGCGCACTGGCGACTACGGCGGGTTTGTCTGTCACGGCTACAATGGCCATGTCCTTATTTGTGTTTGCGGGCTCGAGCCAGTTTGTGGCGGCCAGTCTGATTGGTCAGGGTGTTGGTGTTGTGGTCATTGTGGTAACTACATTTTTCGTTAATCTGCGTCATGCACTTTACTCCGCCTCATTGGGTCCCTATGTGAAAGGCCTGCCGCAACGTTGGTTGTTGCCGTTGGGTTTTTTATTGACCGATGAAACCTATGCGGTGGTGATCAAGCGTTATAACGATACCCCGGACAATGGTCTTCGCCATTGGTATTTCCTGGGGTCGGCAGTTGCCATGTACGGCAATTGGCAGGTGTGCACAGCAATCGGGATTTTTGCCGGTAACAGTTTGCAGGGGATGTCGGAGTGGGGGCTTGAGTTTGCTATGGTGGTGACTTTTATCGGTATCGTGGTGCCGTTGATTACTCGCTTTCCAATGTTGGTCGCAGCTGTTGCAGCTATTGTTGTGGCTTTGATCGCAAAAGATTTACCTCACAATCTTGGATTGATTGTGGGCTCAATAGCGGGTGTGGTAACTGGTTTTGTGACGGAGCAGTTCGGTGAATCTAACGTGTCTCATGGTGAGAGTGAATAATGAAAGAATTTGTACTTATTGTCTTTATGATGTTAGTCACTTTTGGTGTTCGATACCCTGTGCTGGCATTGGTGGGTCGAGTCAATTTACCGTATTCAGTGCAACGTGCGCTTAAGTTTGTACCTGTCGCAGTATTGAGTGCGTTGAGTGCACCTATCGTGTTGACTAATGACGGGCAATGGAATGTATCTTTTGACAATGCCTATCTTGCTGCAAGCATTGTTGCGATTCTTGTTGCCTGGAAGACGCGCCATCTGCTGCTGACTATTGTCGTGGGTATGGCGGTATTTGCATTTTGGCGAGTTGTTCTGAGTGCTTAGTCTTCAAGCTGGCTCTTCTACCCGGTCTATAATCGGGCTCGAATAACTTAGCTCCATATCCCATGGAAAGTTGATCCAGGTGTTTTGAGGGACTTCCTTGATAAAGTCATCAACTTCTCTGCGACCTTCGGGTTTTGCATAGACGGTGACAAAACGCGCTTTGGGTACCAGCGCCCTAACGGCGCGCGCCGTGGTGCCTGTATCAACCAGATCATCAATAAGCAAAAAGCCGCTGCCATCGCCAAACATGGGGTCTACGGTTTTTAGTATTTCTGTTTCGCCTTTGTCTTGTTTGTCATAAGTTTTTATGCAGATGGTGTCGAGCAGTCGAATATTTAGTTCTCGTGCGATGATAGCGGCCGGAATCATGCCGCCCCGGGTGATGGCAATCGCGCCTTGCCATTGATTCGCTGGCATAAGCTGGTGCGCGAGTGTTCTGGTATCGCGATGTAGTTCTTCCCATGAGACAAAGAAGTTTTCTGTTCGATTCATATTGATTATTCGCCTTCGAATTCGCAGATACTAAAAACATCAAAACCAGCGCTTTTCAGTTTGGCCGAGCCACCGAGGTCAGGTAAATCAATGATGGCGGCAGCCTCAACAATCTCGCCACCAAGCTTCGTTATGAGTGAGCTGGCGGCAAGCATGGTGCCTCCAGTGGCGATCAGATCGTCAAGCAATAAGACTTTGTCACCTTTGCTGATAGCGTCTTTGTGTAGCTCTACTTCGGCGATGCCGTACTCAAGTTCATAGGATTCACTGACGGTGTCAAACGGTAGCTTTCCGCGTTTGCGTACCGGAACCAGGCTGGTGCTGAGTTCATAGGCAAGTGCACCGCCGATGATAAAGCCGCGTGCATCAATACAAGCCAGTGCATCAAAGTTTTTTTCGTAGTACCTGTGTACGAAACAATCGACTAAGCGTCTGAATGTCGCGGGGTTTTGCAGTAGTGGTGTGATGTCTCTGAATTGCACTCCGGCTACTGGCCAATCCGGGATGGTACGCACGCGTGTGCGGATGTATTCACTGAAATAACTGTCTTGATTGCTTCGGCTCATGAGTTGATACGCGCGTCCAGTGGTGTAGCCAATTGAGTGGCCATATTGGCGAACAACTGCTCGGTTGTTTCCCAGTTAATGCAGGCGTCGGTGATTGATACACCGTATTTAAGGTCTTGCGCGTCTTTACCGAGCTTTTGATTGCCATCATGCAGGTGACTTTCAAGCATCAATCCGATAATTGACCGGTTACCTTCAACGATCTGTTTAGTGACATTATCCGCCACCAACGGTTGCAGTGTATGGTCTTTGTGTGAGTTGGCATGGCTGCAATCAACAATGAGGCTAGGGTTAAGCTTAGCATCGCCGAGTGCTTTCTCAGCCACCGCCACGCTGACTGAATCGTAGTTAGGTTCAGAACCGCCACGTAAAATGACATGGCCATACTTGTTGCCGCTGGTTGTCAGCCTGGTTACCTGGCCGTCGCCGTTGATACCAAGAAAACGGTGCGGTGATGATGCTGACTTCAATGCATTGATGGCGATGTCCAGGCTGCCGTCAGTGCCGTTTTTAAACCCTACCGGGGTCGATAAGCCGCTCGACATTTCGCGATGAGTTTGCGACTCAGAAGTTCGGGCTCCAATTGCAGTCCAGGAGAAGAGGTCAGACAAGTATTGTGGGCTGATTGGATCAAGCGCTTCAGTGCCTGCCGGAATGCCGAGTTCTGCAAGTGCCACCAAAAGCTGACGAGCTTTTTTTAAGCCTTTCTCGATGTGGAAAGAATCGTTGAGATCAGGGTCGTTCACAAAGCCTTTCCAACCGACAGTGGTCCGAGGTTTCTCGAAGTACACTCGCATCACGATATATAGCGTGTCTTTGTGTTTATCGTGTTCCGCTTTGAGGCGACGGGCATATTCCATTGCTGCATCAACGTCGTGTATTGAGCAAGGGCCAGCTACCACGAGCAAACGCGGGTCCTTTCGATTCAGGATTTGTTCGATAGTTCGCCGCGACTCATAGACGAACTCGCTGGCGGCGGTCGGACAAGGTACAGATTGGTGAAGCTCCCTGGGGGTAATAAGGACGCTTTCCGAGACGATATTGACGTCGCTCAGGTTGTTGTTCACGGTTGAATCTTTCCTGTGTTGTCTTTGACCGAAAATGATTGCCTGCAGTGTATGAGACTATCGGGAAGATTACAAAGGTGAAATTCTGCGCCGGGTCGGTGGCTCCATGGATGCCTGCGGTGCATCCGATGTAGAGCGGTAGAATGGCAGCCAGACATGGCTGGCCAAGTGTGGGCTTAGTTAATAATCACGCTGCCGTTTTCAATTTTTAATCCGGCATCTCCGGACAATACCGATGCCAGTGCAGGGCCGATCAGTTGGCCTCTCCAGCCTTGCATGACCGCTGTATCTGTTTTGCCCTTGATCAGGTCCTCCATGGATTTTCGTGGCGCCAATATCGAGGGGTTAATCTCAAGCTTACGAGAATGTATTTTCGCTACCGCCGTGAGCAGGTCAAGTGCCGCATCCTGATCTGCGGTGAGCTTCTCTTTGCGTTTGGATTGGTCAGGTTCTACTGGCGTGGTGTCTTTTGCCTTATTAATGCAGGTGGTTAAAGCTTTTCCGTGGCTACGGATGGTGCCATCGTTTAATCCGCGAATGTGCTTCAGCTCGTCAATACTGGTGGGCATCTGTTTGGCCAGATCCATCATGACTTCATCTTTAAGTAACCAGTTGCGTGGCAGGTTACGGTCCCTCGCAGTTAATTCGCGCCATTTGGCCAGCTGCTGTGCAACCGCGAGGCGACCTCCTTTTAGTTTGTCTATGCCCCGCAGACGGCGCCACACCTCGTCAGCGGGTTTTTCATACAGGTCTGCGCGAGTCAGGTTTTGCCATTCGGAATCAAGCCAATGCAGGCGATTAAGCTCTGTTAGCTTGTCTCTCATGATGGGATACATGCGAGCCAGATAGATCACGTCATCGGCAGCGTATTCGAGTTGCTGTTCTGGCAGTGGTCTTCGTGTCCAGTCTGCTCGGGAGTGTGTTTTGGCTAAGCTGATACTGAGCACTTCATTGACCAGATTGCCGTAACCTATTTGTTCTGCATGGCCGAGTAGCGGGGCGGCGATTTGTGTATCGAACAGGTTGACCGGTACCTCGCCACGAAGCCAATAAAAGATTTCAAGGTCCTGGCTTGCGGCGTGAAGTATTTTTATGATGCCGGGGTCGTAAATGACATCAAGAATCGGGTCAATTGAATCCAGTTCCAGCGGGTCAATACAAGCTACGCGGTCTGCGGTGGCTACCTGCAATAAGCAGAGCTCAGGGCGGTAGGTGCGCTCACGCAGGAATTCTGTATCAAGTGCAAGCCACTCTTCTGTGGCTACTTCTTCTGCAAACTGCGCTAGTGCATCAGGCGTTTTTATGAAGAGAATTTTGTTGCTCATACGGCTCTCTGTTTTCTCGACCCGTATGATACCCCTAGCGTAAAACAGGCGGGCAACTTTATCCCGCCCCTGAGCATTTGGCGAAGAACCAGCCGCAGGTGTGAACCCGTGGCTTAGCTCTTTAGCTGGTTTTGGATCTAGCCGTGAATCTGGCGAGGGTCGCCGGTACCAAAAAACTTGTGCGTCTGAACGAGATACTCCTGATCATCGTTGGCAGCGTTAAGTTCCATCAGGCTTTCGCGTAAGTCATCCGCCTCATCAAGGCGATTTGATGCGACCAGGGCGTGCATCAGGATTTTACGTGTTTGATCAGAATTGCCTGCGAGTTGCTCAGCTGAGTCCTGCAGAATCTGACAGGCTTCATTGTAGTTGCCGCGTGCGAGCTCAACGCTTGCGAGGCCGATTGGCCCTGCAGAGTGTTCCGGTGCTGCATCAGAAATTAATTCGAAAGCAGGTTGTGCCTCGTCTACTAGACCTGTTGCCAGACAGCTTATAGCGAGTCCATTCAGGTAGGTAAGGTCCTGGTTATTCATCGTCATCCCCGTTTCTCTGCGTCTATCGCGCAGATGAGTTTTAATATTGTCACGACGGGTAGCGGCACTCACTGTGATGACTTGAAGCTGTCTCCGAATGCAGAGCGGTTGGCTTTGTGGTTTGTTAGCTATTCGGCGGTGGTGGGGCTTTTTTGTTTAGAAAATTGTCGACTGCTTCAACTGTTTCTGCATCCATCATGTTGGTTGCCATTACTTGCGCTGCGTACTGATAGGCCTGGTCGATGTTTTTCGGCTGCTGAGCATAGAACATAGATTTGCCTATTGTTCGTGCACTTTTTGGCTTGCCGGCAATTTTATTTGCCAGTTGCTTTGTGGTGTTATCTAGCAGATCAGGCTCTACACTGTGGTTGATCAATCCATATTCGACTGCCGTGTCGGCATCAATGAACTCGCCCGTCAGTAGCATTTCCAGCGCACGCTTCGAATTGATGCTGCGCGACAGCGCAACGGATGGGGTGCTGCAGAACAGACCGAGATTGATTCCGGATACTGCAAACTGTGCGGTATTGGCGGCAATGGCGAGATCACAGGTGGCGACCAGTTGGCAGCCGGCTGCGGTGGCCAGACCCTGGACGCTGGCGATCACGGGTTGCGGGATATTTCTGATGGTTTGCATCATGGTCGAGCAACTACTGAACAGGGCCTTGTAGTAATCCTCACCATGATTGCTACGCATTTGGCGTAGGTCGTGGCCTGCACAAAATGCTCTACCGCGGGCGTTTAGGATCACTACTGCGACAGAATCGTCTTTGCCAACCTCAGACAGTGTGGTTTGCAATTCAGCCAGCATCTCTTCGGATAGCGCGTTAAACTTGTTGGGTCGATTGAGGGTGAGTGTTGCCACTCGATTATCGATGACTGTTTCTAATATCGAATCTGTATTTTCATTCACAGGTGGTTCTCCGCAACTACTACTGGTGCCTTAAGAAACGTGGCTTAAACTATAGTCTTCGTGTGACAGGGCAGGCAAGGCATATGTCAAAAATTACTGTACAGGATTTTCAGCAACTAGCCAGTGAGCGGCTGCCGTTTGCCGAGCTTATGGGTTTGCAGTTGCAGTCTATTGACGCGGATGGTTTGTGGATGCGCGCCTGCTACAATGATTCGTTTCTGCGCCCGGGTGGAACCATAGCGGGCCCGGTGATGATGGGGCTGGCGGATGCTGCCATATACGCGTTGATATTGAGTCGTATCGGACCGGTCGAGCTGGCAGTTACCACCAGTTTGAATATCAATTTTCTGCGCAAACCTGCTCCTGGAGATATCGTCGCCAGGGCAACCCCTTTAAAGTTTGGCAAGCGATTGGTGATTGGTGAAGTTGCCATGTACAGTGCCAGTCAACACACTGATATTGAAAATTTCACGGATCGTGAAATAGTCGCCCATGCTACCGCCACCTATTCCATTCCGCCCATCTGAAACAGAAGAAAATAATGAGTGACACACCACTTGATATAAAGGCTTGCGTATTTGATGCCTACGGTACCTTGTTTGATGTACATTCGGCTGTAGGTGCTCACCGACAGCGCCTAGGCAAGCAGGCAAATGAGGTCTCAAACACCTGGCGAACCAAGCAATTGGAATATACCTGGCTGCGCAGCCTGATGGGAGACTATGCGGATTTTTGGCAAGTCACCGGCGAGGCACTTGACTACTCGCTTGACGCACACGGCATTAAAGATGATGCCTTACACGATGATTTGATGCAGGCCTATTTAAAGCTTGAGCCGTATGAGGAAGTGCATCAGGTGTTGTCTGCATTGAAGGATGCAGGATACAAAACTGCTATCCTGAGCAATGGGGCGCCGCCAATGCTGGAGGCAGCCATTCGCGGTGCGGGCATTGATGATTTGCTTGATGAAAGCCTTAGTGTGGATGATCTTCAGATTTTTAAGCCTGACCCGCGAGTGTATGAACTTGTGACGAAGGCTTTTGCAGTCGAGCCGGAGCAGGTGTTGTTTCAATCATCCAACGCATGGGATGCATCAGGCGCTGCGAGCTTTGGCTTTAAAGTGCTGTGGGTGAACCGGTTTTCACAGCGTCCCGAGCGTTTGCCGTCGAAGCCGGATTATGAGGCGACGGATCTGAAACGATTGCTTGAGTTGCTTAAGATTTCCGGTTGACGGTAGAGTAAAAAAGCAGCACGACACCTATACAGGTGCCGTGCAATACCCCAATCGCTTTGGCTCGGACTATGTTTTTAACCTGCATCGTTCCCTAACGCAGTCTCTTATTACTGTCCGGCTATTTATATAGATAGCGACCAAGCCATTGATGTTAATTCGTGTTTCGCAAACGTAAAAAATTTTGAATGCGTTAACTGATCAACAAGCAACGAAATTGTTATCGGCAACAAGCGGGATTCTTTGATCGAATAGTAACTGCTGATTTGACGATTACTTGTACTTAGTAGGGTTTGCCTGATGTTAGTCGGTATTGACTATGAGTTCTTATGGCTTCCGTCACACAAAGGTGCGTTGCCTGTCTTTTTGCAATTGCAGAAAAACAAGCGCCCATCTTTTTCCGCTGTGTATTTAACCGGTTTGAACTCCGATCCTTTATGTGATCCATCGCAAAAAGGCTGCTTGCTGCTTTGTCCGCATGAGCACCAGAAGTAGTCTTTGCCCTCTTCTACGTCTATTGGCGCAGGTTGATTGTTTTCGTTGCTCATAGGTTTGCTCTGGATGTTCCGTGTGCTTCATGATGATTGTGAGAATGACGGTTGGGGCGATGTTTGTGATCGAACACACGTACTCTTTTGGATTTCGATAAATACCATGAGCCGAACAAGCCGCTAAAGAGCCAGACGAAAAAACAGCCGATTGCAAGCACCTTCGCGGCAGTGTGAGGCCACAAAATTACGGTGGCCACTACGCCGGCTAATACGAGCCAGAACGAGCAAATCTGCCAAATAAAATGACTGTAGGCGTGAGTGTCGCGAGCCTTTGCTAGATGTGTGTGGCTGATTATCACGCCGATGACTGCGGTCACGCCGAACAGAATGCCTAGCAGCCAAAGGCAATACACCAGGCCTGCAGTTCTGTGAGCGGTTTCTGATTTGGTGAGGGTCAAAGATTTTCTCCGGCTGTAGCGCTATCCCTGCAATAAGGACCTGACGCGGCGACTCGATTTCCGCCGCAGAGGTAACCGTACTCTATCTATCGGTGTGGGTCTAGCGATCAGTGAATAGGCCGAGAATCGGGCTTCGCTGACTTTGGATTGGTTTATCAGGCGCTTTTTAACGAACGGCTGATCACCAGGCGCTGAATGTCGGATGTTCCCTCGTAGATCTGACACACCCTGACATCACGTGCGATTCTTTCAACCGGGAAATCTGAGAGGTAGCCGTAGCCTCCGTGAATTTGAATCGCATCAGAGCAGATTCGTTCGGCGGCTTCACTGGCAAACAGTTTGGCCATAGATGCTTCCGCCAGGCACGGTAAATCCTGTTCTCGCAAATAGGCGGCGCGGTGAACCAGCAGTCTGGCTGCATCAATGGAGGTCGCCATGTCAGCAAGTTTAAATGCCACGGCTTGCTGAGAGATTATGGGTGCGCCAAATGCCTCACGCTCTTGCGCATACGCCAGCGCGTGTTCATAAGCCGCGCGTGCCATGCCGACAGACTGAGCGGCGATGCCGATGCGGCCACCCTCCAGATTGCCCAGGGCTATGCCGTAGCCTTGCCCTTCTTCACCGAGGAGATGATCGGCGGGTATCATGCAATTTTCGAAAATAATCTGGCAGGTATCTGAGGCACGTTGGCCCATTTTCCTTTCAACAGAAGCCACTTTGTAGCCTTCAGTGTTGGTCGGAACGATGAAGGCACTCATGCCGCGCTTACCGGCTTCCGGGTTGGTTACGGCAAACACAATGGCAATGTCTGCGTTTTTACCGGAGGTGATGAATTGCTTGACACCGTTGAGGATGTAGCCATCTCCGGTAAATTCTGCACGAGTTTTTAAGGCGGACGCATCAGAGCCCGCTTGTGGCTCCGTTAAACAGAATGCCGCTAGCATTTTGCCCGTGGCAAGAGAGGGCAGCCATCTTTCTTTTTGTGCATCGGTACCAAATTTATAAATTGGCAGACAACCGACTGAGTTGTGGACGCTCATGATAGTGGAACATGCGCCATCACCTGCGGCGATTTCTTCAAGCGCCATTGCATAGGCCACTGTGTCAGTGGCAGAGCCTTGGTATTCTTCTGGCACTACCATGCCGAGCAAACCCAATTCACCCATTGCAGCGATTGCCGCTTTGGGAAATTCAGATTGCTGATCCCAGTGAGCAGCATATGGGGCCAGTTGTTCCTGCGCGAACTGGCGTGCCATGTCGCGCACCATGATTTGCTCATCTGTATAGATCATCAGCTAATCTCAATGGCCATTGCTGTGGCTTCACCACCGCCTATACAAAGAGATGCCATGCCGCGCTTTAGCTTCTTGTTTTTCAGTGCATGAATGAGTGTCACGAGTATTCTCGCGCCGGAGGCACCAATCGGGTGACCCAGTGCGCAGGCACCGCCGTGAATATTTACCTTATCTGCGGGTAGATCAAGTTCCTTGATTGCCGCCATAGTCACCACGGCAAACGCTTCATTGATCTCATAAAGATCAATATCTTCTTGAGTGCAGTTAAGCTTTTCGAATAACTTGCGCATCGCATATACCGGCGCCGTAGTAAACCAGTTTGGTTCGTGGGCGTGCGTGGTGTGGCCTAGTACCGTCGCAAGTGGTGTGAGGCCGCGGGCATCGCATTCACTGCGTCGCATCATCACAAGCGCTGCAGCACCATCAGATATTGAGCTTGAGTTCGCAGCGGTGACGGTACCGTTTTTTTCGAAAGCTGCTCGAAGCGTGGGTATTTTTTCAGGTTTTGCTTTGTGTGGCTGTTCATCATGTTCGACGATTTCTTCGCTTTTGCGTGTTTTGACCGTGACCGGTGCCACTTCGTTATCGAAGTCGCCGTTGTCTATAGCGGCTTTAGCACGGGTTAAAGATCGGATGGCAAACTCATCCTGCGCTTCTCTGGAGAAATTGAAATGACTTGCGGTGGCTTCTGCGAAGCAACCCATTAGTTTGCCTTTGTCGTAGGCATCTTCCAGTCCATCGAGAAACATGTGGTCCATGGTCTGGCCATGTCCCATGCGCATGCCGCCGCGCGCGTTGGGCAACAGATAGGGGGCGTTTGTCATACTTTCCATGCCGCCAGCGACTGCTACCTTGGCGCTGCCTGCGATTAACAGATCATGAGCCAACATTGCGGCTTTCATTCCGGAACCACACATCTTGTTGATTGTGGTGCAATTGGCTCCGAGCGGCAGGCCTGCCCCCAGAGCTGCCTGCCGGGCCGGCGCTTGTCCTTGTCCTGCTGGCAGCACACAACCCATAATCACTTCTTCCACTGCGTCTGCGGCAAGTGAGCTTTGCTCAATGCTGGCCTTGATTGCCGTGGCGCCTAACTCGGCGGCGGTCAGACTGGAAAATGCGCCTTGAAATCCACCCAGTGGGGTGCGCATAGCGCTGGTAATAACTATCGGATCATCGTTTTGCATGATGGCTTGTCTCTTCTCTTGTGGTTTTGGCGCATTGGCCATTGCCGGCTTTGATTTTCGAGCGGGTGTTTTCTTTTAGTGCTGCCATATGAGCCTCGCAGCGTCTCTGTATCTGTTCAAGATCGGACAATGCGGCTTTGATATCTTTTTCTTGCTGCTGCAGCTGTTTTCGACTTTCCTCGACTTTTCGGCAGGTGTATTCGAGCTGCTGAAGTTCTCCCTCATTGCCGGCATCGTACATATTTAAAACACTTCGTATTTCCTCAAGTGGCCAACCGAGTCGCTTGCCACGAAGTAGCAGCTTTAAGCGGGTACGATCGGCGCGGGAATAAATTCTTCTCTGTCCATTCCTTTTCGGACTCAATAACTGTTTGTCTTCGTAGAAACGGATTGCTCTGGTGGTTATTCCAAATTCCTTGCCGAGTTCCGAAATGCTGTAAGTTTCTTGCATGTTCTGCCGTCACAGGTTGCAGAGGATTGTACTTCTCAGACAACAGTATATTGACGTTTACGTAAACGTCAATATACACTGTTATTGTCGTTTCAGCGTCCGAAGTCGACAGAACGTTAGCGATTTTAAAAGCACAAACTCCAATGGTGTCCAATGACTTCACTTGCCAACAATGTGGTGCCCATCAGTAGCAACGCTGATATTTCCGTGCGGTTTGTCACTGCGTCAAGTTTGTTTGATGGCCACGATGCGTCGATCAATATCATGCGCAGGATTTTGCAAAGCGCCGGCGCTGAGGTGATCCACCTGGGACATAACCGTTCTGTGGCTGAAATTGTCACCGCTGCGATTCACGAAGACGTGCAGGGGATAGCCATCAGCTCCTATCAGGGGGGACATGTCGAGTACTTTAAGTACATGGTGGATATGCTGCGTGAGAAAGGCGCCGACCACATTCAGGTTTTCGGCGGCGGCGGCGGCGTGATCGTTGGAGATGAAATCGATGAGCTGCATCAATACGGTGTAACGAAAATCTATACACCTGAAGATGGCCAGAAAATTGGTCTGCGAGGAATGATCGATGACATGCTCTCACGCTGTCATTTTGATCCGGGGGAAAAGGCAGGTAATGATCTATCTGTGTTGGCAAGCGATGACTACACCCACCTTGCTCCGGTGCTCACGGCACTTGAAAATGACACTTACCCTGATGATTTAAAGGGAAAATTACTAGCAGCAGCGGCTGATATTGCATCTGTTCCAGTTCTGGGCATCACAGGAACTGGTGGTTCCGGCAAATCATCACTGACCGATGAGGTGATTCGTCGTTTCAGGATTGACCATCGTGATGAATTGAAAATTGCCATTCTCGCCATTGACCCTACGCGTCGAAAAACCGGTGGTGCATTGCTGGGTGATCGTATTCGAATGAATGCGATTAATCATCCCAATATATTTATGCGATCGATTGCCACACGTGACGCGGGAGGTGATGTGCCAGCTGAGCTTGGTGACATGGTTGCTGCCACCAGGCTTGCAGGCTTTGATCTGATCATTATCGAAACCCCGGGTATAGGGCAGGGCGATGCAGGAATTGTTTCACACAGCGATGTGTCTCTTTACGTAATGACGCCTGAGTTTGGCGCTGCCAGTCAGTTAGAAAAAATTGATATGCTCGACTTCGCAGACGTTGTGGCCATCAATAAATTTGATCGAAAAGGTGCCGCTGATGCGCTTCGCGATGTGAGCAAGCAAGTACAGCGCAACCGGGAAGCGTTTGATGTGCCGCCCGAGAAAATGCCCGTTTTCGGGACCATGGCGGCAAGATTTAACGATGATGGTGTGAGTGCGTTGTATAAAGAGGTGTTAACTCAGTTGACAGCAATAGGTTTGTCCGCAACGGGCGGCGGACTCACGACACCGGACACGAGACACTCAACGGATGACTCGGTCATTGTGCCATCGCACCGTGTACGCTACCTGGCAGAAATTGCAGAGACGATTCGAAATTATCATACGCATGTAGGACAGCAATCGCTGATCGCGCGTGAGACACAGCAGCTGAGAGCGGCGCAGCAAATGTTAGCGGCCTCCAATGTCAGTGTTGATGCGGAGGGCCTTACGAAACTTATTGATGGACGTGATCGTGCGCTGGACCCAAACCATGGTGAGTTATTGGCGCGGTGGCCGAGCTTGGCGGAACGCTACAGGCAAGAGACTTTCGAGGTGCAGATTCGTGACCGCAAGATTGTTACGCAACTGACGCATGAGACACTGAGCGGTAGTACAGTTCGCAAAGTGTCGGTGCCGAAATACGCAGACAATGGCGATTTACTAAAGTGGTTGCTATTAGAAAACCTTCCTGGATATTTCCCTTACACCGCTGGTGTTTTTCCGTTTAAAAGAGAGGGCGAAGATCCCACCAGAATGTTTGCCGGTGAAGGTGATCCATTCCGAACCAATGCAAGATTTAAAGCGCTGTCTGAGCATGCACTGGCTAAACGTTTGTCGACCGCTTTTGACTCCGTCACGCTGTACGGCAACGATCCGGACAGGCGGCCAGATATCTACGGTAAGGTAGGCAACTCGGGTGTTTCTATTGCAACGGTTGAAGACATGCAGGTCTTGTATGACGGATTTGATTTATGCGATCCGAATACATCCGTTTCGATGACGATCAATGGGCCGGCGCCCACTATTCTTGCCTTTTACTTTAATACCGCCTTTCGTCAGCAGATAAAAAAGTTTGAAGATGAACACGGGGCGGCGCCTGATGAAGAGCAGCTTGCGGAGTTAAAACGCTGGACGCTTGCCAATGTGCGCGGCACCGTTCAAGCAGATATTCTTAAAGAAGATCAAGGCCAGAACACCTGTATCTTTTCCACAGAGTTCAGTCTTAAGGTTATGGGAGATATTCAAGAGTATTTTGTTGAAAACAGTGTAAGAAATTTTTACTCGGTATCTATCTCCGGTTATCACATCGCGGAGGCAGGTGCTAACCCGATCAGTCAATTGGCCTTTACTCTGGCGAATGGCTTTACCTACGTTGAGTCTTATCTTGCGCGCGGCATGCACATAGATGACTTCGCAGCTAATCTATCGTTCTTTTTCAGTAACGGAATGGATCCTGAGTACACCGTGATGGGCCGAGTCGCGAGGCGTATCTGGGCTGTGGCTATGCGCGAGAAGTACGGTGCGAATGAGCGCAGCCAGAAGCTCAAATATCACATACAAACTTCTGGTCGCTCATTGCATGCGCAAGAGATGGCGTTTAACGATATCAGGACCACGCTGCAAGCCTTGATCGCAGTGTATGACAACTGCAATTCATTGCACACCAACGCCTATGACGAAGCGGTGACGACGCCCACCGAGGAGTCAGTTCGACGCGCTATCGCTATTCAATTGATTATAAATCGCGAGTGGGGTTTGGCGAAGTGTGAAAATACAAACCAGGGGAGTTTCGTCATTGATGAGTTAACTGATCTCGTCGAAGAGGCCGTCTTGGTTGAGTTTGAACGGATATCAGAACGTGGCGGTGTGTTGGGCGCCATGGAAACAGGTTATCAGCGTGGCAAGATTCAAGAGGAGTCAATGTTGTACGAACATCGCAAGCACGATGGGTCATTACCAATTATTGGAGTTAACACCTATACCAATCCTGCTGAGCAAAGTGAAGAACACACAATTGAATTGGCACGCTCTACCACAAAGGAAAAGGAAAGCCAGATCGCAAGGCTTGAAACATTCAAAAATAACAATATAACGCAAGCGTCTCTTGCCCTTGAGAGAGTCCGATCAGTCGCTATGGCCAATGGCAATGTGTTTGAAGAGTTGGTAGATGCTGTACAGTATTGTTCTCTGGGGCAGATAACAGATGCGCTGTTCGAAGTGGGTGGTGAATACCGCCGCAATATGTAATGTAACTACAATTTGTTTATTGATCTAAGTGTGTGTGGCGCTGTGCCTGGCTGGATAGGCAGCGAACATGTCCATTAGGCGAGTTGCATCGTTGTTGCGTTCATGAAATGTTCACACGGAATATACTTTAATCAGTAGTAACTGGTCGGGCTATCGCCGCGACTTCGGAATGCCATAAGTTATGAGCGTAATGATTGTTACCGGTGGTAGTCGTGGTATCGGCGCCGCTACCGCATTGCTTGCAGCGGAACATGGCTATGCGGTGGTGGTCAATTACCTGAAAAATGAAACAGCGGCTCAGGTGGTGGTTGATAAAATCAACGCATCCGGTGGACATGCTATTGCCGTTGCCGCAGATGTAAGTGTGGAAGATGATGTATTGCGTCTTTTCAAGGTGACGGCTGATAAGTTTGGTCGTCTTACTGCGCTGGTAAATAACGCTGGCATACTAGAACAGCAGTGTAGTTTGCAGGACATGAGTGCAGAGCGATTTGTACGGGTGATGAATACCAATGTAGTTGGTTGTATGCTTTGTGCACGCGAAGCGGTGAAAGTCATGTCAAATGTAAACGGTGGGTCGGGTGGCAACATCGTTAACTTATCTTCCATTGCCGCAACACTGGGTGCACCCGGCGAATATGTTGACTATGCAGCAACTAAAGGCGCAATTGACAGTCTAACCATCGGTTTGGCCTCTGAAGTGGCTCAACTGGGTATCCGAGTCAATGCAGTCAGGCCTGGAGTGATACATACAGACATACATGCAAGCGGTGGCGAACCCGGGCGCGTGGAAAGAGTCAGTGGGTCTGTCCCTATGCAACGCGGCGGAACAGCTGGTGAAGTAGCGCGCGCAATTATATGGTTGGTTTCAGATAATGCGTCTTATACCACCGGGGCGTTTATAAATGTCAGTGGCGGGCGATGAGTGCTAAGTCATATTCGGGTGCTTGTTGTTTGCATAAGGTTAGAGCTTGTGACGGTATGTAACAATCTACCTGCATTTATTTATGCCGTAGGAAAAGTAATTTTGCTAGGATGAAGTGATGTTGGATCACGATGGAATAAGTATGGAAGACGACGGTGAACTTCATTCTCTAATCAGCGTTAAACTGAATGTAGTGAATGTGAAGATAAGTCGTCAGATTGGACAAGCCGTTCAAGCGAGGGCGAACTTGCGTTTGCCTGAGTGGAGAATAATTTCGTTGCTATCGACGTCCGGGGCGATGAGCCAAGCTGATATACGCAGTAATATCGGCATGGACAAAGGACAGATTAGCAGAACGGTTAAGACCATGATGGCGAATGAATTGCTGAGCTTTGACGGCGAGGATGGTCAGTCCAGAAACGTACGTCTGTGCCTCACTGACAAGGGGCGCGAAGTACACCTGCGTGTTGACTCTATGATGGAGGAACACAAAGCGAAGGTGCTGGCGTTGCTCTCACACGATGAGAAGCAGAGCCTCTACAACAGCTTGTTGCAGATCGAAAAATCGGTTGATGGCTGGCTCTCGTAGTCAATTGCAATATCTGTCTGAGGATTAGGTGACTGTGGCGTGCTCTAAGAGCATATGGTCTCTTCACGAAATTGCTATTCTCCCCCCTTGGTAATCCAGTGTCTCAGGGCTTCGAGCGCTGAGCCCGACACCGTTTGCGCGTCTTTTCTATTAATCGCCACTTCCTAAGTCGTTGAAAAGTGGTGATACGTCAAGATTGTTGTATCAATCAACTGCTTTCGGGTGCATCTTGTAGATGCGTGCACGGTTATTAATTTCTTGAAATGCGATAGTGTTCGGTGACTCGGGAATTTGACGCCCAGAGGTGTGTGGCTCAGTATTTCCGTGACCTTCCCACTAAGAAAGATTACGCCGAATGGCAGCACAACAAGCTGGAATCGGGCGACCGCGCAATACGGCCCTTAAAGATGCGCAGTTGACGTACCGTGCCTGCACTTTGGGTTACGCCGAAGCACTGCAGTTAGCATCCCCGACACAACTCGTTGGGCAAACCGATTATGATCTCTTATCTGATCGCGGCGCGGCGTTGGTTCATGCGGCGGAGCGCCGGGTTCTTGAAACCGGCACAACAGAGATTACCGCAGGGGAGATTCTCAGCAAGCGTACTGCCGGGCGCTATTTTGTCCGAAGTCCGGTATTGAATCGTGAAGGGCAAGTCTGCGGTATTGAAATATTTGTGGTTAGTGTGGAAGAGCTACATCGCAGCTATCAGCTATTGCTTGGCGGTGAACAACAACTGCGCGATGTAATCAACCAATCACCGTTTGGGTTGCTGATACATCGGCAATATGAGCTGATTTATGTTAATGCCAGCTGGCTGCAGCTTACGGGCTGTGCCGGTGCATCACCGAGTTCGGATGAAATTAGAAGAATGGTGCCAAGTGGTGCCGGCGACGAAGTAAGAACCATCAGATCGATGCATTCCGACGGCGCAGAGGTTGAGTTATTTTTACGGTCTCGTGCGGTGCGATGGAACGGTAGTGATGTGCAAGCGGTCTACTGCACTGCCGGTCGAGTTGTAGAAACAGACGCGGATATCGCGCATATCGAGTCCTCATCCTTTGTAGAAAAAAGACATGGCCATCGGCGCGATGCAGAAGCACAAGCTGTCGCACCACAACTCGCGATTGATGAAGAGTTTTTTAAAAATATAAAACAACCGATGATTGTCTGTGATGCCTGGCGACCTGTGCAAGCCAATAGTGCTGCACAATCTTTATTAGAGAAGGACTCGGCAGGTATTTATCGAGCGCTTGATTATTGGTTTAGTGATCGTGTGCGATCGAGCGTTGAATCAATGTTGAATGGCCACGCTAACGGTGATCAATTTGTGAATGCTCGTATTGAGCACGAAGGTCAGCGGTTTGCGGCCTACATCAGTACTGTTCTCTGGTCGGGCCACGATCATCTGCTTGTATCATTACAACCCGCTGCTGAACGACAAAGTGAGCTTGAATTAGCTAATGCTAAGCTGAACGACTATGTGTCGGCTGCGGGTGATTTCTTTTGGGAGATGGACAGTGATCAGCGTTTAACCCATATTTCAATGGACATGAGTGACTTTCTTGGTGTTCAGACGGATCGTATGTTGAATGTGCCGCTTGAAGCGCTTATCAACGAGCATGTACATGCGGATGACGTAGCTGAGTGGAAAGTGCTAACGGTAGACCTTAACAAACACTTACCTTTTAGAGATCGGGAATACAAATGGCAGCGCAAAGATGGCGAAAAGCGGGTAGTTCGGCTGTCAGGTGTGCCGGTATTTGACTCAGAGGACGCTTTTGTTGGCTACCGTGGAATTGGCTGGGATTGTACTGCGCAACATCATAGCGCAAGCATTGTTGCTTATCATGCGAGCCATGATTCACTTACTGGCTTGGTTAATCGCCGTGAATTTGAATTACGTTGTAATGAGGCGATCAACCGATCTTCAACGGCAAGGCAAGCATTGTGTTTTATTGATCTGGATAATTTTAAGCGTGTAAACGATACCGCTGGTCACCTGGCGGGTGATGAGTTGTTACGCCAGCTATCGACCCTGTTCACCAGTCTTGTACGTAAAAGTGATGTGCTGGCAAGATTGGGTGGTGATGAATTTGGTCTTCTTATCTACGATGTCGGATTGGCAGAGGCGATGCGCCTGGCTACTCAACTGCGCGCAGAAGTGGAGAGCTTTCAATTTCATTGGGAGGGTAAGAATTTCTCAGTGGGTGCGAGTATCGGCTTGGTTCTAATTGACGAGCGCTGGGAAACGCGCTCTGCGTTATTCGGTGCAGCCGATGCAGCTTGTTATGACGCAAAAAACCAGGGTCGGAACCGAGTGGCCGTCTATAGTGAATCGGAGGCCACTGGTAAAGAAAGGCAGGCAGATCGGCATTGGGATGAGTTTATAAAAACTGCCATTGCGGAGCGACGTATTAAGCTTGCGTTGCAGAGGATTGCGTCAACTGATTCATCTGAGAATTCTGAAAATTCACGTATAGAAATTTTGATGCGACTGCCATCGCCTGAAGGTGAGCTGTTGTTGCCTGGTACGGTGTTGCCACTCGCGGAGCGATATGGGTTATCAGTCAAGCTCGATAAAGCTGTGATTGAAGCTACTTTAGATTGGTTGGAAGGTCAACCGCATGTGACAGATCGGCTGGAACTCTGTTGCATTAACTTAAGCGGTGCATCTATTGCCGATGAAGCATTTTTGAAATACCTTGTTCCAGTACTCGAAAAAGCTACGATAGATAAGTCGGTGCTATGCTTTGAAGTTAGTGAATCAGCAGTGAGTACTAACCTTACTGCTGTTGCGCGATTTATGGATCAACTCGGCAAGCTTGGTTGTCAGTTCGCGATGGATGATTTTAGTGGTGGTTTAAATTCGTTCTCTTATCTTAAAAAACTTCCGGTGAGCTTCGTTAAGATAAATAGCATGTTTGTCAGGGCGATACTGGAAGACCCGGTGCACTACGCCATGGTGAAGTCGATTAATGACGTCGCACAAACGCTTGGCAAAAGCACAATCGCTGAAGCTGTTGAGAGCGAAGCGGTACTTGAAAAGCTGCGAGAGCTTGGTGTGAGTTTTGTGCAGGGATATCATATCTCTGCACCAGAGATGATAGATTTCTAATTGACGATTGCACTGCGTGCTCTCAATTCGGAGTGCGCAGATTCTATATGTCTTTATTTCTGTTAAGACTCAGTTGCGGTAGTTGCGGTGCTGTCCTTTGATTTCTTGCCGCGTCTCCAGCGGTGGTAGCGTTCCAGTATTTTGAGTGCAAATTGCGGTGCATGTGCTCGCTGCCAGTTTCCTGCTACGGCTTTGTTGGCTTCAGACATAGTGGGGTAGATGTGAATAGTGCCGAGTATTTTTTTCAAACCCAGTTTGTATTTCATCGCCATTACGAATTCTGGTAGTAAGTCCCCAGCATGTGCACCAACTATGGTCACACCGAGGATTTTATCTTTACCTGGTACAGTGAGTACCTTGACTACACCTCGGTCTTCGCTGTCAGCGATCGCACGATCAAGATCATCAATGCCATAAGTGGTTACTTCATAGGCGATATTCTTTTCTTTCGCATCGGATTCATTTAAGCCCACTCTTGCTACCTCCGGGTCAGTAAATGTTGCCCATGGGATCACTGAATAGTCCGCTTTGTACTTTTTGAATTGGCCAAAAAGGCTATTTACAGTGGCGTACCAGGCCTGGTGTGAGGCTGTGTGTGTGAATTGATAGGGGCCGGTTACGTCACCAACGGCAAAAATATTATCGTAATTGGTGCGTAAAAAGGCGTCTGTTTCCACTGTGGTATTTTTACGTAAGGTGACCCCTAGTTCTTCTAAACCAAAACCCTCCACATTTGGCTTTCTGCCAATCGCAACGAGCATGGCATCAAATGGAATTTCAATGGTTTTACCATCTTGTTCGCAAACCAGTAATTGCTCTGCGCCTTTTTTGCAAGCTGTCGCTCGAGTATTGGTAAGCACCTTTATGCCGTCTGATACGAATTGCTCTTCCACCATTGCAGAGATTTCTTCGTCTTCTCTGATCATGATTCGTGGTGCCATCTCCACTTGCGTGACTTCGCTACCAAGGCGAGAAAAAGCCTGTGCCATTTCGCAACCGATAGGGCCCCCGCCAAGAACGATCATTCGTTTTGGTTGCTCGCGTAATTCCCAGATGGTGTCTGAGCTATACCAGTTGACTTGCTCCAGGCCCTCGATAGGCGGGATGAAAGGTCTGGCGCCTGTAGCGAGAATGATGTTTCTGGCGGTAATGGTCTTGCCGTTAACTTCCACTGACCAGGGGCTGGTTATTTTTCCCGTACCGGTTATACAGTCAACGCCCAGGCCTGTGAATCTTTCTATGGAATCGTGAGGTTCGATTTTTTTAATAACATCCTGAACCCGTTCCATAACATCTGAAAAATCAAACTCTGCACTGGCAGACTTGATTCCGTACTTATCAGAGTGTTTGACGTCGTGCAGAAAACGAGCACTTTTAATTAAAGCCTTTGATGGCACGCAACCGGTATTTAAGCAGTCTCCACCCATTTTATGCTTTTCTATGAGGGTGACTTTTGCTTTTACAGCGGCCGCAATTAACGCTGCGATGAGTCCGCCAGAACCTGCGCCGATAACAATGATGTTGGTATCGAAACTGTCGGGTGCATTATCCAATGGTTGTATTCCTGCGTTTATAGAGTTCAATGAGTTTCTTGGCGACAATCGGGAAAATGCCCAGCAGCGCAAAAGCAATAAGTAGAGAAGGAGACAAAATATCGCTCAAGGTATTTATCTGCGCTAATTGATTGCCTGCGTTGACGAATACTGCAGTGCCGGGCAGCATACCCAGTTGGCTTACCAGTGCAAATACGAGAGGCTTGATGGTTGATAAGCCCATTAATAGATTGACAGCAAAAAAGGGAACAACCGGGATGAGTCGTAGGGTAAAAAGGTAGAATGCACCTTCCTCTTCGATACCATCGTTGATGGTTTGGAGGTGAGTTGAAAATTTATTCTGTACAGCGTCACGGAACATGAAGCGTGAAAACAGAAACGCTAGTGTTGCCCCGATGGTTGATGCAAAAGACACAATGATCAAGCCAGTCAAAAATCCGAAAATAGCACCGCCTGCAAGGGTCAAAAGCGCAGCGCCGGGAAGTGATAAGGAGGTGACGGCAACGTAGATAAGAAAAAAACCTGCGACAGCTACTGCTCTATTTTCAGCAGCATAAGTTACCAGCATTTGATGCTTCGACTTCAAGAAGTCTAGTGATAAGTACTGACCCAGATCAAAAATAAAAAATGCTGCGATCAGTGCAAAAACTGCCAGGGCGATTATTATTTTTATGTTTTTCATAGCAGTGTCTGATGTGCCAGAGAACTGACCGGCGTTGTTATTAGTTGCTCAAGAATAAAAGCGGCGATTTGTTGGCGAAAGGAAATCGCTATACCCTTCGATGCACGAGATGCTGTTTAGTTCCGCTGGATTGCTACAGCTGTGAAGCGTTGATCCAAACAGGGTGGTCAACCACTCGATACCCGTACATTTTTAAAACCTAGAGACCCGATTTCAGGGCACGACCGATCATTTCCTCGTCGGCATTGCCGCCAGAGACAACGCAGATCACAGTGTCGGTCTGAATTGACTCTGGGTGAAAAAGTGCAGCTGCGAGTGCAACAGCGCCGCCTGGTTCAGCGATAATTTTTAGATATTTCATTGCTGCGGCCATCGCTTGCAGCGCTTCTGTGTCTTTGACACTTATACCGGGGCCGCATAGTCTTTTAATGATGGGAAACGTGAGCTCCCCAGGAGAGGGGGTGACAATCGCATCACAAATCGATGTCTCCTTGGTATCGACTCTTTCTCGTTGCCCAGAGCGCTGAGATCGGATCACATCATCATAGTAGTCGGGTTCAACAGGACGTGCGGTCATTTCCGGTGCGGAAGCCTCCAGGCTGATGGCAATCCCGGAAGTTAAGCCGCCGCCGCCGCAACATACCAGGACGTCTGCCTCTGTGACACCGGCTGCATTTGCCTGTTCTGCGATCTCTATTCCGCAGGTGGCCTGCCCGGCGATGACTTCCGGATTGTCGTATGGTTTTATAAGATGCATGCCGCGTTCGCTCGCTATTCGGCTTCCGATAGCTTCTCGATCTTCGCCACCGGGTCGATCATATAGGACTACCTCGGCACCGTAGCGGCGGGTATTTTCCAGTTTAAGTGCCGGCGCGTCATTTGGCATGACGATGACTGCATCTACCGACGCTATTTTGGCCGCCATAGCGACCCCCTGTGCATGGTTGCCGGAAGAGTATGCCAAAACTCCGGCTTGACACTGTTCTTTCGTGAGTTTTGTAATCGCAGACATTCCACCTCGAAATTTAAAGGATCCGGTATGTTGCAGGCATTCCGCTTTTACCAGCACTCGTCGTTTGGCTAGTTCATTGAGCAACGGGCTTTCGAGTAGTGGGGTTTTGCGAACTGCATCCTTAAACCGTTGCATTGCAGCCAGGGCATCTGAATAATTAATGGCTTCTTTTATTGTCATATTGATGCGCCTTATACTTGGTAGCGATATCTGCAGTTGGCAGGTATTTGTGAATGTGGTCGAGTTAGGGTCTGACGATCGGTGTGCTCGTTGAAAAATATATCATGCGCGGGTTCGATTTGTTATTTTGGATCGATCTCTATTGCCTGTCCTGCGTAATGTTGCAACTGTTGGAGAAATGATGATTGTTCGAAGCCTGGAAGATGTCAAAGCACTTGGCGGGTTTGGTGAAAAACAAGGTGTTTGGAGTAGTGCGCGCTATTTATTGCAGTCTGATGATGTCGGATTCACGGTAACAATGACAACTGTTGCCGCGGGGCAATCGCTGGAGCTTGAGTATAAAAACCACGTAGAAGCTAATCTGTTAATAGAGGGGGAGGCGATGCTGACCGATACTGGCACCGGTACAGAGTATCCGCTGGGTCCAGGTGCTATGTACGCACTTGATAAGCATGATCGTCATCGGCTGTTTGCAGTATCCGATCTTAAGCTGGTGTGTGTCTTTTCTCCGGCTCTGATTGGCAATGAGTCACACGATGAGGACGGATCATACCCGGCAGCCTAGCTGCGACAGATCGTAAAAAATTGTATTTGGGGCAGAAGTGGTCAGTGTTCTGATGCACTGTCTGGCCGCCACATCCATGTGACTAGGCCTTCCTGGTAAGGTGCGGCTCAGAAAGGACCGCAGATTACTTTACCGGGGGAGAACTGGTGTCGATTCCCGATTCGCTCTTGAAATGGCCTAATAAATGCCGCCATCGGTACTGGTCGATGCATGATTTATAGTGATCTTCGGTCTTTCGAATATCTGAACTCGCAGTTTCTGTAACAAGTAAGCCAGGTACGGCAAATAGCCAACTCATTCTAACTTTGATCAGTAATAATTCCTTGAAATTAAATTCGTCTACAACAGTGCATTCACATCCAAAAGAAAGTGACCGTATTCTTGTCTGGGATGGTTGGCGTGGATTCGCAATTTTGTTGGTGCTGTGTGGCCATTTTTACGATATCCCGTTGGTGTGGGAAGATCGGATGGGTGTGGATGTATTCTTCGTACTATCTGGGATGTTAATGAGCATCCTTCTGTTTGAAAAACGTATTTCGCTTCGTGATTTTTATATTAGGAGGTTTAGCAGAATATATCCGGCGTTTTTTGTCTATTTGGTTTTTGCCTGTGTCGTGGGCGTCATTTTCTCTATTGAATTTTCCTGGTCTGAGTTGTTTTCCAGCTTGTTCTTTTTGAGAACTTACCTGCCGGTTGAGCCGGGTATATGGAGTAGTGGGCTGACTATCGCTCACTTGTGGTCTCTCAATATCGAGGAGCATGCCTATCTTTTTTTAAGTGTGGTGACGTTGCTGTTGGTGAATCGAAGGATTGTCGGCATAACACTGTTGCTGCTGGCTTTGGGCTCGATCTTACTAAGCTTTTATTATTACGCTCGATTAACCGCGGAGGATTTTAAGTTGTATTCAATCCGGACCGAGAGCGCTGTAGTTTTTATACTATTTTCAGCTGGCTATGGCTTGCTTGCCCGCAAATACCAATGGACACTACCGTCGTGGATCCCGGTTGTCTGCCTTTTTATTGCCTTGATGTGCTATGTCGACGCCGCACCTGATTGGTTTGTATTTGCAGTGAGTCCCGTGGTATTGGGCATCGCGGTAAATCACCTTGATCAAATGCCCTCGCTACTAAAAAGTATTTTTTCCAATGTTTTTATTCGCCATTTGGGGTTGTGGTCATACTCTATCTATTTGTGGCAGCAATTCTTTTTCGAGTACTCATGGCGAATACCTGGCGGCAAAGTTACCGCGTTGCTATTGGCTTTTGCAGTGGGGGTGCTGTCCTATTATTTCCTTGAGCGCCCGGTACGGTATTGGGTAAACAGAAAATGGTCAGCTAATCCTGTTTATCGAGCTACGCCTCAAGCATAAGGTGAAAATCCTGGAAACGCATTGGGTGCTTTACCAGCTTAGGACTGATGCCGGGCTTATGTCAGCCTGGCAATCAAATTACTGGCGCTGCTGTTCGCAAATGCCCGTTCAGTTTTATCCAGCACAGTAAAGTACGCAAGCACTACGTACACGACTGCAGCTATCAGCGCTAATCCGATGAGGCTTAAATAGCCGTCCGGGGCGTGGTATTTCGCAAAGTAGGCGAGCATTGCATACAGGACTATGCTGGCCGGAACTATGCGCAGATAGGTTTCTTTGAAATACGCTGGTAGTGAAAAGTTAATCACTCTGCTGGTTAAAATTGGAGTGACCACTGCGTAAAAAACTATTTGCGTGAAGGCTGTCGCCACCGCAACACCCACCAGGCCAAATTTTTGAATCAGTAATATGCTTAGGATTAAGTTAGCCACAGAGAACAGCATGTTGTAAGTGGAGAATCTTTGATGGTTGGAGGTACCAAGCAGTATTGAGTAGCTAAGCAATTGTGGGCTCTTAATTAGCTGTGTAAAGAACATAATCGATAGTAAGGTTGAGCATTCAACTGCGTATCGAGGACCCATCCAGATGCCAATAAAGTTATCACCGAGCGCGAGTATTCCAATGCAAAGCAGGTTGGATAGAACAAGTACGGCTTTGGTGCCAGTAATATAGGTCCTATATAAAGACTCGTCTTTGGTGGCTTCTTGCTCACTGAAAACTGGAACAAACGTTTGCGCTACTGCGAAGATTAGTTTGTTGCTGTACTCGCTTAAGCTCCAGGGGATTGTGTAGATTGTTATCGCTGCTGCCGAGAGGAAATAACCAATAACAAAAGCGTCACTGTAATAAATCAGCTGCATGCCGAGCATCGTCATGAAAGTGAATTTACTGTAGTGAAAGATTGATTTTACCGTTGCTCTGTCGGCATGCTTCGCTGTGATCTCGACTTGCGGTTCGGTTTTTTTCATTAAAAAAGCCAGCAGGAATGTCGCGAGCAGATTGCCGATAAGTGATATCACCCCCATGGCCAATAGATCGTAATTTGAGGTCAGGGCAATATAGAAGACTACTGCTTTGAAGAGTGCGGCGAATAAGATCGCGGCATTCGTTATTTCGTTTCTTTGAAAGCCGTAGAAAGCGCCGAAGAACACACCGGAGGATACGAATATTGACACATCGATAGCGCCGATGATGACAAGGGTGTGAACGGTGTCCCTCAGGTCAGCGCTGATGTTAAAAGTGTTAACCACCAAGTCTGCGATAAACGGGCTGAGTACTATCAGGAATCCCCCCACTACCAGCAGAATCGCTATGCCTGAGGAGAATACGACGTTGATTGATTTATAGTCGTTTAGCGCTTTGTACTTTGAGACATACTTGGCGACAGCTGAGCTGACACCCAGATCCAATAAAGTCATATACCCGGTCAGGGCGGCGATAATTGACCAAATGCCGTATTTGGTATCACCAAGCGTGTTGACCAAAAACGGTGACAATAAGAAGGCGATAGCAATAGCGCCGAACATACCAACGTAATTCGAGAAAACGTTTTTTAGGATTGTTTTAAAGATAACGATCGACCTGGTTATTGCTGTTACGCTGCCTAAGGCATGTATATTCTGGTGCGGCGGTGCTAGCGCTGCTTTATTACGGTGGCCGGATTGCCTGCCACAATTTGGTTGTCTTCAACTGCATGGACTACAACGGAGCCAGCAGCCACTACACACTTGTTGCCGATGTCAGCCATTATAATGGCGCCGTTGCCAATCCAGGTGTCTTCACCGACCTGAATCTTTGTCAGTGTTCCGCCCTGATCACGTATCGGAATGTCCGTGCTCTCAATAGAGTGCTGTCGTTTGCCGCTCAGGAGGTGTACACCACTGCCGAGCAGGCAATCTTGCCCGATTTTGCAACTCCCGATATTGCATTGCGGCCCAATATATGTGCCATGTGAGATTTCAGTGTCGAATTGTGAGAACAGAGTCCCGAAGGATATAACAACACCCTGATCACAGTGGGTCATTGTGAGGTGGTAAAAGCTGTTTCGCAGGTAGCTACCGATCTTGCCGGGGATCAGGCTCATGAATTGTGAACAAGATGCAAACGCGCTGTTTTTATCTGCAATTGCCAGAAGGCGATACGCTAAGTAGACCGGCAATATACAAAGCAATGTGACCAGTTGAGCAATATTTTTGACGTTTGGTTTTTGCATGGTGGTCAGGTTCGATTGTGAGGTCAGATAGGCTTGTGATGAGTACTGATTTGTTGAGGTGCACTAATTGCAGGAAATCACAGACGGCATAGTGTGCCATGCCTATTCTGAAAAATCTGAGACAAATTGATCAGATTAAGTGTGTACTAGTATCTTGTTAGTGTACGACTACGTGCCCAGTTTTTTTATGGTGAGTCACGCTGTTTTACATCTTTCAAAGTGGGCGAGCTTAGAAAGCGCTAACGTCACTGACTCTGTTCAGGCTACTGTGGTTTACAATAGTCTCAAATCAACAATTGCGAAATAATGTCGAAGTTAAATCAAAAAATCAGAACCGGGTTGCGAAAAAATTCGGCCTTGTTGTTGGATGATCTATCGCTGAAAACAGAAAGCCCTGAAGCGGTTAAAAACAGCCTCTCCAAAATCGCTGCTCTGCTTAAGCAAGAAGATCAGATTAACCTTGATCGCAAGAAGTTATCGCGCCAGATAGGCTTAGCTCGCAAGGAAAACAAAGACCCGGCGGCCATCATTGAGGGCGTTTCTGGTTTAACGGCCCAGATAAAGCTGCTGTCGAGCCAGATTGACGATGAAATAACGATTATTGAGCAGGCATGTAAGCCGAATGAGTCTCTCCAATTGCCATCGATGCCGAAGCATTTGCTTGTTGTCAGTAAGGCGCTTGAGTCTGACGTGTCAGCATTGACGCTGACGCACAGTGATGTGATTGATGAGGTTGAGTGGCAACGATATGTTGATTCAGTCAATCACTCGAATGTTTATCATCACGCCAGGTGGTGTGCTCTGATCAAACAGAACTTTGGTCATACGCCGCACTACATTACGTGCCGTAAGCCAAATGGTGAGCTTTGCGGTGTGTTTCCAACGGTGCACCTTAAAAGTCGTCTGTTTGGCTCTTTTGTCGTATCCATGCCGTATTTTAACTATGGCGGTCCGCTAAGTGAGTATGTAGAGGTTGAACAACAGATGTTGGCATACGCCGCCGATCTGGGCGATGAGCTGGAATGTTCGCACATGGAGGTGAGGGAGACACACAGCCGTGAGGGGTGGTTATCTAAGCAACACAAAGTCACTATGATTCTACCTTTGCCAGAAAGTGATCAGAAGCTCGACAAACAGTTAGGCGCTAAGGTGCGTGCTCAGGTCAAGAAGGCGGCTCAGGCGGACCTTCATTATCAAGTGGGAGGAGCTGAATTACTTGGGCAGTTTTATCAGGTGTTTAGCCACAACATGAGAGACCTTGGGACGCCGGTATATAGCAAGCAATTCTTTGCCAGTATACTAGAGCAGTTTTCCGACAGCGCAAGCATTGCAATTGTGAGTCACAATAATAAGCCGGTAGCGGTAGGGTTTTTATTGGGCCATAACGATAAACTCGAGATCCCGTGGGCGTCATCGTTGCGCAAAGCCAATCCACTGGGCGCAAATATGTATATGTATCGCCAGATACTAAAAACGGCGGTGGAGCGCGGTTATGCGTTTTTCGATTTCGGCAGGTCAAGTAAAGGCGCAAGTACATACCAGTACAAAAAACAGTGGGGCGCTCAAGAGTACCCACTACATTGGCACTACTGGCTTAAAGATTCCGATGAACTGCCGGAGCTGAATCCGAATAATCCAAAATATAAATTGGTTATAAAGGCATGGCAAAAACTACCAGTGATGGTTGCCAATAGGATTGGCCCTATGCTGGTGCGTAACCTACCTTAGTTTTAAGGCAACTTTAGGCCGGCAATGTGGTCTGAATTATTATCTAGATAGCGAGAACAGGCTCCCGATCCAGGACTTGGTAGTAGAGCTCTGTATATTCCCGGGCCATTCTATTGGCAGAGAACTTTTCATTGATGTGGTCTGCTGCTGCTAATGAAATTCGATTTGCCAGTGGTTCATCCCACAAAAGTTTTTTGCAGCATTGTTCCAGTTCATCCTTGTTTCCAAGTGTGGCTAAAAGACCAGTTTTTTCGTGTTCAAGGAGTTGATTAACACCTGGTATGTCGTAGGCTGCTACAGGGACTCCCATGGCCATTGCTTCCATCAGGCAGCGTGGTATGCCTTCGAGTGTAGAGCACATGGCAAAAAGATCGAAATCATTTAAATAGGACAACGGATCGTTCTGGAATCCAAGAAACGAAATTCGATCCCGTGCTTTCAGCCCGTCAGAGTAGCTTTCGAATTTTTCCCGGCTGTCACCGTCGCCGAGTAAAACAAGTTTTAATCCGCTATTGGAAGCTGCCAGTTTCTCGAAAACATCAAGCAGATGACTCACATTTTTGCGCTCAATCATCTGTCCGATAAAACCTATTGTTTTGCTTTCCGGTGCGTTCAGGGGTGTGTCAGCAGTTCTCTCAACCGGAGATTCCGCTGGCAATCGGTAGTCGATATCCTTAAGGTCTACCCCGTTGCGTATGTAGATTATTTTGTCTTCGGCTACGCCGAATTTTTCTACATCTGAATACAACTCACGTGAGAGTGGTACAACGTAGTCGAAGTACTTAAACGTTCTACAGCCTGCTGAAATAAAGAGCTCAAGCTTCCAATCATTTGTTTTCTCAAATCCGTGGGGTGTTGTGATGCATTTTATTCCGGCAATCTTTGATGCGATAAGGCCGAGTATGTCTGACTTATATCCGTGAGAATGAAGCACATCTATTTGATTGTCTTTAATTACTTTCACGAGTGATTTAACAGCACGCACATCAAATCTTCCGCTCATGTCAACATGATGGCTTTTTAGGTCTAGTGCATTGAAGTCTTCTATTAGCTTAAGGTCGTGGTTTTCTGGTTCCCTGGTGACTACAAGTTCAGAAGTGACCAGGTTTCTATCACTGTTGTTTGCCAAAGCCAGAATCCACTTTTCAGCGCCATAAAAGCCTGTAGAACAGATAAAATGTAATACTTTGATTGGAGCGGTGGTCATAGGTCTACTCAATGTCTGGGCTAGCCAGTACGTGTTTTTATCCAGCGCATTTCATTGCCAATTTTAAATTTCGACAAACATGATACCCACACACCAGCGATATACTTTAAGTGGGAGGCGGGTGTGTGAAAGCACTCTTCCTGATCGGTGATTGGTTTTTCCATGACCGCCGGGTAAGGCAAGCTATCCATATCCAGAAAAGCCGATGGCCCATGGTTTTGCAGAAGCAGTATTTGAATCCTTGAGTAGTGCAGCGTGTCAGACGTAGATAATTCGTTAGTCACGTAGTCTCTAAAGTATCGTGCTTTTTCCAGGAACGGCTTTCTGTCCTTTACGGCGTATTTGTAGGCGGCGTAAAGTATGTGTATTTTTCTAGGTTCCTGTGCCGTCCATGTAGCGTTGGGATAGTCCAGTTTGTGTGCGTTCTCTAGATACGGTTCTTCGTTCTTTACCATCCATTTTGCATAGTGTAGAAGCGTTGCGCGAGCATAGTAGAAAGAATGATCGAACTGATTGAGTTCACGCTTGAGATCCAGGTAGCGGATGACTTCTTGCAGAAAAATTACGTAGTACCAGGTGAGTTCAATATTGTCGAAGCCTCTGGCTTCTATTTCGTCTGATGGACCTGCAGTTTTACTTATGATGTTTTCGATTTGAACAAGATATTTCTTTTCAGTCGTTAGCTCATAGCAATCCATCAGGGTGCGTAGGTAGTTACCTGTGCCTCTATCCATCGGATAGGTGTATTTAAAGATTTTGGCACCTTTGCAGGTTTGCACGAAATTCTTACTGTCTTCCCTTAGAGTTTTTTTCGCCGCTTCAATGACGGATCCTGTGCCCTCAATGTAATTGCGTATCCATTCGCCCATGCCAAGCACCGTTGCCTTTGCCTCTGTATCGCCTGTCATGTAATAGTGATACACAAGACCGCTGCTGTAGCAATGCTGAGGGCCCGGGCCACCACCTGATGAAGGGTGTCCTTGATCGTTAATCTGCAGAGACGAAAAGGTTCGATGAGTTGCAGTCTGGGCGTGGGCGTAGTGATCGGTATGCCAGAATAGACCGTTATTGTATTCAACCCGGTCCTGATCTGTCCGGTAAATATCAATATCCATCACATGTTGCGCAAGGTCTATTGTGAGTTGTTGCCAGCGAGGATCACCGGTTAAGGCGAACTGTTTTGCAAAGCCCCATATGGAATCGTATTGATTGTTATAGTGAGAGACGAAGATGTCATCTCCGGTGTGGAAAGCGGCTTCGTGATCGGCGTAGACTTCACCATAGTTGCGCCAGCCAAACTCATCCAATTGTTCGCGCTTTGCATTAAACCCGCGCTCTTCATTCATGGAGGGGTGGAGCAGTTTTTCATACGGTTCGTATGACATCTGGTGATCGAAATAACTGAAAACACCTGACTCTTTGTAAATGCCCGGTTCGATGTACGCGATCGGTCGCGTGCACGTTACATGATCAATTGTGTCGTCAGTAAGAAACTGAAAGAAGATGTCGTGAGTCTTTCTCTCACCCCCTTGCAGTTCATGTCCATCATCGTGGTGAAACGGGAACAGTCGTAGTGTTGCCGACGATGGCTCTATATCAATGCTCTTTGGAAAGTTTTGCCAAAAATCTTTTAGTTGAACCGTAAAGGCAAAGTTGTCTGTGGTGTTGATAGCAAGAGTCGGGTTTGATCGTGTCCCCTCTTGTAGAGTCTCGTGTTCAGTAGTTAACTTGTATCCACAGAATTTGTTGCAAACTTTCCCTTCACTATTAACGTGTACCGGACTGTCCCAGTTTTGTCCGCCACTGGAGGCTTGAAACAGAACCATTGCTTGTGTTGAGTCGACCCAAGTAGATTCTGCCTCAAGTTTTAGTTTTGACACACAGTTTGCCTGATTCTCCATCGCAATAGAGAAATCTTTAAACTTTACAGATCCTGGATCTCCGAGGTCCCATATGCCCCCGGGATGTGAAGCTCGAGTTGGATTGTGCAGCTGGCAGAGTAACTGTAGCTGTCCACCGGGCAGTACTTCGAATTTGAACTGTGTGTTTAAGTGTAAGCCGGTACTATCAGAGAAAGTACCATTTACAATACAGACGCACGATAGGTTGTCTTGTTCATGAATGCGGGTTTCATTAATTTGCAATCGACAGTTTTCGCCGAACATATTGGTAAGTGTTGGATAATAATTGTCGCGATTCCAAACATCTTTTCCGTCAATTGTTACAGATGGAAAAACAGAATCAGTGTTTTTTTCAAAAACGTATTTGAAATTATCACTTTGAATACTAATCGAGTGATCGGTTTCATCTATCTGTAGAATTGCCGGTAGCGGTGTGTCGTCAGCTACTTTTACGACCAACTCGGCAGACGTTAAGTTGGTATGTTCCAGTGATATTTTCACCATGCACCATTTGACGCTCCCATCTGACCAGTGGGCCGTTGGTGTTATGGTTGCGTTGACGCGATCGTTGTCTCTATAAACCACTAACGCATCACAGTGCGTAATCAGACCTTTAGATAAAGGCAGTCCTACGCGGGCGAAATTTGCGCCAATTTGTAGTTGGGTGAGATTGATTTTTAATGGTTGCATTGATTGTTGAGCGTGGCTTGTGAAGGACCGGGTGTGTTATACACAAATTTAGACAAGTTATAGTGTGATTGTGTTTTATAACCTTGAAATTTGTTGTAAAAATGTATGCTCATGTCAGTTGTGCCGTTCGCTGCCTTGTGACAGGGCAATCGGTTTGGCAGCCGAACGAGCAACTTTTAGTGTTTCTCGATAGTATTACTCATTTGAATGGCCCAAGTCGGCATAAACTATTCTACGCTTCCAATTTTCGACACTATAGAAATTGAATACACTTCGAACGAACAGTCTGAGATCGGTTGTTGTATCGGCAGCTCTTCTGGTTTCAAGCTTTATTTTTCTTGTCACAGTAGCGTTGCCGGCTAACAATCTGACCTACAGCGCATTTCAGAATTTTGGGCATTTCGCACTTTTCGCTATTCTGGGTTTTCTAGTCCTGCAGCAATTGTGCGGGCTTTTTCGGAAAAATATAGCGCTCGCTGTTTTTGTGAGTGCAGTTTCTTTGCTTGTGCTCGGCCTTGCAGTGGAGTGGTTTCAGTCCGGACTGGCTTCGCGAACAGCGTCTGTTAATGATTTTTTACTCGACGTGGGTGGAATTATCGGCGGTTTCTTTGCCTACTGGAGTCATAGGTTGTGGAGGTCAGGTCAGCGGACCTGGTCTTTGCTGCTGGCATTGGTTGTGGCGCTAGGAGGTTTTTTCGCTTTTAAGCCAACGCTAGGGCTCATCGGTTTTGATGTGTTCCGGCCCGCGTTGCCGGTGGTGCGCGGATTTGATCATCCGTTTTCTGTCGCTAAGCTTGACTCTGTGGGGGGTGCGTTAATTGAGCGTGTTCCTGTCGCTCAGGCTGTCGGGTCGACAGAAAAAGCGCTGCGGGTCGTCTTCGCGGCTCAGCGGTACAGCGGGGTGGTGTTTTATGAGTCATCGCTGGCATGGAGCAACTACAAGGGTATTCGCCTTGATATTTTTAATCGTCTGCCAGACACTCGACAAATTGAATTGCGAATTAACGACCGACTGCATAATAATCTTTACAAAGATCGATATAATGCCTCGATTTCGATCATGCCGGGTTTGAACCGTATTGAGATTCCGCTGACAAGTGTAATTAATATGGGCGAAAGCGAGTCGCCTGATCGAAAAATGAACATTGATGATATCAGTCAGATACAACTTTTTGCCGATAGAAGTGCGAACAGTTTCACATTGGATGTGTTACGAATTGAGTTGTTCTGAATAAATTTTGTGATGTCGGTCGTATTAGAACTGTGGTGAGCTTATGACAATTCCGGTAATCCTGTTTACGCTTTTCAGCTGTATAACCGCTGTGGTTGTTCCTTGGCTGGGAGTAGTGGTTTACTACCTTTTAGCTGTCGGACAGTTATCGGCGTTGTGGCCTCAAGACTTTGGTGATAGCCGTTCGTCGCTGTATATCTCTCTGGCTACTCTTGTCGGATTAGGCGTGGCCACAGCCACCAGGCAAGTTGACTATCGCCGCCTGGGTCATTTGCCTAATCTGTTGATGATGTTGCTGGTGGTTATCGTTAATTTATCTGTTGCTAATAGTCCTTATGACGGCTTTGAAGATGTAAAAATGTCTGCTCTTTCACCGCTTGAAATTCTTGATATTTTCAACAAGATTATGGTGATCTACTTTGCTGCAGTCCTGTTGATTGATACTCGTTTTAAGCTGATATTTTTATTGACGGTAATTGGCGGTGTGCTGATGTACTACACATTGTGGGCTAACAAGATTTACGTGACTTCAGAATTCTGGCGATTCGGTGACAATGGCCGACTCAACGGACCTTTGGGGATATACTACGATGAAAATTATCTGGCGATGTTATTTCTTCTGGCAACCCCGATTTTTTATTATATGTCAGTGGGTACATCGAGCAGAATAATTCGTTACGGCTTATGGTTCAGTATTCCGTTTACCTGGCATGCGCTGTTTCTGACAGGTTCACGTGGTGCGCTGGCATCGCTTGCTGTGGTTTGTGTCTATATCTTTTTTCGCAGCTACAACAAGAAAGCATCGGTTATTTTGGTGATTGGTCTCGTGGTGGCTGTGATTGATCAGAGCGGTCATTTGTTAACGCGGATAGATGGCACGGTTAAAGTCGAAGAAGTCGAGAGAGACAGGGCGTTTGTTGAAAATACTGACTCCGATGACTTTAGCGAAGTAATCATCGATCCTAGATTGATATCGTGGCAGGTGGGCTTAAAACTGGCGAGGGACTACCCGCTTCTTGGTGTGGGTCCGGGTAACTTCATGAGAGCCTTCACGCAATACGACGATTCCGAGCCTCACGTTGCGCATAATACTTTTATACAGTTTGCGGCCAATTGCGGAGTGATTGCAGGGATGATCTATCTGTATTTCCTGTTTATCAGGCTGAAGACAGTATTTAAAAAGCCAGATCCGGAAAAAAAGTATCCGAATGGGCTGCATCGAGACTATCTGGATGACATGCTGAATGGCTTGTTCGTGGCTTTTTACTGTGTTGCGTTCTTTTTGGATCTGATGGTTCTTGAGATCCTCTACTTTGTATTCCTGGTTGGGTACTGTAAGTACGCTCTTGATCGTAGCAAGAGAAAGCGTGGCCGCGGCCTGATTGCCTCGATATATCGCTGGAAGCAGGGCTCCAGGCAGCAGGTTGAGGAAACTGATCTTGATGCTACAGCAGGTGTGACCTTACCGACGCCGGCGTCCGCTTTGTACGCTAATAGTCAGTTGCCTGATAATACTGCTACAAATCGGTATGCGAAGTCCGCTTAACAGCGCGTAGGTAGATATTTTTATAGCTCTGGATCATCTGGTTCAGAGCGAATTTGTTGTCGAAAGTGACCTTCGCAGCCTTGCCCATTTGCTGTCTCAATTCGCGGTTGCTTAAGAGTAGTTGCATGGTATTGGCAAGTTCAGTGGCGTTATCTGACTCCACAATAAAACCATTCTCTTTGTTTTTTATTATTTCAACATTACCACCTACTGCTGTGACTATGCAGCAGGTTGAGAAAGACATTGCCTCAAGAAGAGTCATGGAGGTGCCTTCGCTGAAGGAAGACAGAACGTAGACATCAATCATCGACATATATTTTTTAGTGTCGGTTTGAAATCCGGTAAATATAACTGCTTTGTCCAGGTCGAGGCTTGCGACCAAGGTTTCTGCGGCACTTCTCTCATCTCCATCGCCGACCAACAGTAAGCGTGCGTGAGAGTTGTCCTTGTAGACTTTGGAAAACGCATTGATCATCATGGGAAGGTTTTTAATCGGATCAAAGCGTGTAATGGTGCCGAAGACTACATTGTCTTCTGTTAGTCCCAGTTCGTTGTTTTCTTTGTCGGGCGCAGATTCCCCGGTGTGCTCGATGCCGTTATAGACTACTTGAATCGTGCTTTTTCGAAACCACTCGTAGTGTGCCAGCGCTTCTTTAGTTGCGGCAGAGATTGCTGTTATGGCAGTGGTCGTCAGGCCAAGCAGCGGGTTGATAAGCCTTCTTTTCCAACTGTATCGATCGGGGTGAAAGCGGCCGTGCTCTGTGAATACTACTTTAGTAGTATGAAAAAAAGCCGCCAGAACGCCGTAAACGTAAGGGGTGTACTGGTGGCAGTGAATTATATCGATTTCGTTGTTGGTCAGCAGTGCTCTGATGGACTTGATCAGATTGATATCAAAACCCGGCACGCGGCTTAGAACATGGAAAGTGGTTCCAGACTCATGTAGTTTTTGCCCAATGGCACCTATCTCACCCTCGATGCAAACAATCGAGTTATCAAACAGCGTGTTGTCAGCATGGTTCACCAGCTGGTAAATAACCTGTTCTGTTCCCCCGATTCCCATGTGGTAGGTCAGGTGCAGGATTTTTATTTTATCTGTCATTCTTTGGATGCTGTTAAGTGCTTTAATTGGCGTGTGTTGCTACGACTATTAGGCATGGCCTAGGCCATGTAGTTGGCCCACCACAATTCAAACACCAACATGCTCCATAGTTCGCTGGAGTAGTCACGTTCGCCGCTTTGATGCTGTTGCCAGATCTTCTTAACTTCGGCAATGTTAAAAAACTCCGACAAGCCTGAACTTGGATTAAGCAGTTTTTCCTCGGCGATCGACGATATCTCGTTGCGCAGCCACTGTGCGAGTGGTACTGAGAAACCCATTTTTTTTCGGTACAGGGTTTCCTCTGTCAGAAGTGATTCCATCGTTTTCTTCAATATGTATTTTGATTCCTTGTCCTTAAGTTTCAGGTTTGCAGGAATGGTAGCGGCGTATTCGACCACGCGATAATCGAGTATTGGAGCTCTTGTCTCAAGTGAGTTTGCCATGCTCATACGGTCCACCTTGACCAGTATGTCTCCCGGCAGATAGCTCTTGATATCGGTGTAGAGCACCTTGGATAGGTGGTTGTCTGTATCTGCCGCATGGTAAAGATCGGTGGTGATGTCTGCAGGGTTGTATTCGCCGAGTTCCTGTTTAAAGTCATCCCTTGCCAGTCGGTCCCACAGAGATTGGCTGAAAAACGAGTTGGAAATAAAAAATCCCGTATCAGCTGGTACTGACAGTGATCCGAGCAGTGAAGCCCCTCGTCGCAACTGACGGTTTTTATTGTCAGCCAGCATTCTCGATCCAGTGCGAAAAAGGCCTTTGCCCAAAATAGAGGGGATCATTGACCGAATTTTATTTTCGAGCTGATCGTGTTGGTATTTACTATAGCCTGCGAAGTTTTCATCGCCACCATCGCCTGCCAGGGCAACAGTAACCATGGATCTGGCAAGCTTTGAAACGAAAAAAGTGGGAACAAAAGAGGGATCGGCAAACGGCTCATCAAAGAAGCTGGCTATGTGGGTAAGATTGTCAGCAACATTTTCTTTTACAGTGAACTCGTGGTGGTTTGTGTTGAATTGTTTGGCCACTTTGGCGGCATAGACTACTTCGTCGAACTTTTCTGAGTCAAAACCGATTGCGCAGGTGGTTACTGGCTCGAGGCTGTTGTTAGCCATCAATCCTACTACTGCACTGGAATCTACACCGCCGCTTAAAAAGGCCCCTAGTGGCACATCACTGATCATCCGGCTTCGGACACTGTCGTCTAACAGGTCGTATAACTCGGTTTGAATTTGCTCTGCTGATTTGTCTGTCGTGTTGGCAAACGATACATCCCAGTATTTTTCAGTATTAATGCCATCCTTGCCCACCAGCATCCACTGGCCTGCCTGAACTTTGTGTATATATTTAAAGATCGACTTGGATTCGGGCACATACTGGTAGAAGAAAAAATCTTTTACCGCCTCCTGTTCGATGGTGCGGTCGATGTCAGGTGTAGTCAGAATGGCTTTAATTTCAGAGGCGAATAAAAATTGATTGTCCTTCTGATAATAGTAGAGTGGTTTTTTACCCAATCTGTCGCGTGCCAGGAACAGTATCTTTTCAATAGTGTCCCAAATGGCGATAGCAAACATTCCGTTTAGTTCGTCCAGGCATGCAGGCCCCATCTTTTCATACAGAGCCAGCATAACTTCTGTGTCCGAAGAACCTCTAAAGACGACTCCCTCATTTTCCAGCGATTCTCGCAGTGAGGGGAAATTATAGATCTCACCATTAAAGACTGTGACATATCGCCCTGATGGGGACTCCATCGGTTGACGGCCGGACTCGCTGAGATCAATAATCGCCAGCCTTCGATGACACAGGCCTATTTGTTCCTCTGTATAAACGTCGGAATCGTCCGGTCCACGATGAGCAATTGCATTGCCCATTTTTTCCAACAGATCGGGCGCGTTGCTGTAGGAGTGGTGAAACTGAGTGAAACCTGCGATACCACACATTTTTTTTACCCGAATCTAGCTTGTGTATGTTGAGTGTCAGGGCGCGTTGTGCCCGATTACTTTATAGCGGAATGGACGAGTCGCCGGTAAAGGATGACAATTTCTTTCCGATAACTGTCTCGTCAGGTTAGCGGCCTGAGGAAGATAATCTGTCCTCGGATTGCTAACAGGCTGCACGGAATGAAGCCCCAATATAGCGCTTGATGTCAATTTAATTACGGTGCACCAATATGATAGATAATATGAAAACCGAGAGTGCACCGAAGCAGGGGCTGCGCAACGCCATGACGGTGGATGTCGAGGACTACTTTCAGGTATCCGCTTTTGATTCTTTTGTGAGTCGCTCCACATGGGGTGACTATGAGAGCCGGGTTGAGGCTAACACTGATCGTATTCTTGCGCTTTTTGATCAACATGACGTTCAGGGTACATTTTTCACGCTTGGCTGGGTGGCCGAGCGGTTTCCAGGCCTTATTCGCCGGATTGTCGATGGTGGGCATGAAATCGCCAGTCACGGCTGGGATCACATAATGGTCACCCGATTGAGTCGCGAGGAATTTTCAGAAGATATTCGCCGCGCCAAAGCAACACTTGAAGACACGGCTGGAGCCGCGGTAACAGGCTACCGTGCTCCCAGTTATTCGTTTACAAAAAAGAACGACTGGGCGCATTCAGTACTGGCTGAACAGGGTTATCGTTACAGCTCCAGTGTCGCCCCCATTAAGCACGATTTATACGGTATACCGGATGCACCTCGGTTTGCTCATCCCCGAGCTGGTGGAGCAGTTATTGAGCTGCCCATCACAACAACTCGTATTATGGGGCGCAACCTTCCGTGCGGGGGAGGGGGATGGTTTCGATTGTATCCCTACAAATTAAGTCAATGGGCAATTGACAGAGTCAACAGAGAAGATAATGAACGCGCTATCTTTTATTTTCATCCCTGGGAGATTGATCCGCAACAGCCTCGTATCAGTGGGCTCAGTCTTCGGGCGCGATTTCGTCACTACCAAAACTTAGCTCGCATGGAAGGTAGAGTAGAGCAGCTTTTAACGGACTTTGAGTGGGGCACAATGGAGGAGGTATTTGCCGAAGAGCTTGCGTGAAACAATGTACTACTTCGTGATGATTGACCAAAGAGCTACAGAAAATTAACATTCCGGAACATGGGTTGGTTAGGTGATAGACCTGTCACACATGTGATACACAAAGCGTTGAAAACTCTGTGTTTCGAACCTGTTTTTTTACTGTTTAGTGTATACGTTATGTCAGTTGAATCATAAGATTAGCGAATCTTATAAACCGAAGTGCATCATTTTTGTAGCATTGTGAGAAAGGGTTCTACGAACACAACCGAGTATTCCCGTATAGTACAGCGTTTTTAAGGATGCTGAATTATGTATCAGGATTATTACGGTTTTAGTGCCGATCCATTCCGATTATCTTCACGCGGAGACAATCTGTATTTGCATGATTCGTTCAAGCGAGCCATGTCTTACTTGCTTTATGCATTTCACAAAGGCGAAGGCATGGTGCTGATCACAGGCAAGCCGGGTAGCGGTAAAACCACACTCATTGACGAGGTGGTGGCAGAGGCGAGTGACTCGCAAATGCCGATCACTGTTGTTGATTGTACGAATTTGGCTGGTGCTGATTTGCTGGGGCTTTATTTGGAGGCTCTTGGGGTGGCGGCGGCACCAGGTAGTTCAAATTCACGCGCTGTTCGCGAAACGCTTAGTAGTATGCGTCAGAGCAAGCAGCCGATTTTAATTTTAGATGATGCGCATTTGTTGTCTGCGGAAAATTTAAACAAGGTTCATATGCTGTGTAACTTAAAGCAACAGGGGGTTCCTTTGTTACAGATTGTTTTAGTGGGGCAGCCCGCGTTGAGGGAGACACTATTGTCTCCTGGCTACGAGCAATTGCATCAAAGGTTGGTTGCGACTTGCAACATTGAGGCATTAGACATGTCTGAGACAAGAGAATATATGCTTCAAAAGCTTCGATCGGTAAATTGGGTGAACAACCCCAGTATTGCTGAAAGTGTATATGGAGCGATTTACCGATCAAGTCTGGGTGTACCCAGATGGATCGATTTAATTTGCAGTCGCATGTTACTTAATGCGATGGCGAGTGATAGAAAATTTATTTCTCTGGATGACATATGTGAAGTCATTCGAGATCTTATAGATGAAGACTTACTGCCGGACCAAGTCCGACTATCAACGAAAGTAGCCTGAGTGCCAACATGAAAACTTTTATATCAGCCATCATTGCTGTTTATGCCTTAGCCGGTTGCGCAAACCAGGCGAATGTTCAGCAAACTTCAACCACTGCGCAAGCGGCTACTGCAAGTGCTGCGGCCACACAGGCTGCGAGCTCGGGCGATGATACTGGTTATAAGTATATTATCGGACCGGGAGACACACTTGATGTATTCGTTTGGGGCTATAAGGACTTATCGGTCACTGTGCCGGTGAGGCCTGACGGGAAAATTACCACTCGCTTGATCGAAGATATGCAGGCGAGTGGCAAGACTCCCACTGATTTGGCCAGAGACATTGAGAAAAAGTACGTCACTTATGTGAAGAATCCCACTGTGACAGTAACGGTCAACAAGTTTGTTGGCAGTCCATCTCAGCAGATAAAAGTTGTTGGAGGTGGCGCTAAGCCAAAGACTGTTCCTTATCGCAACAGCATGACAGTGCTTGATGTAATGATAGAAGTGGGTGGTCTAAGTAAATTTTCGAGTGGCAACAAAGCTGTTTTGGTGCGAACCACTAACGGCAAACAGCAGTCTTATAAAATTCGACTTCACAGTCTTTTAAAGGGCGGCGATATTACCGCAAATCGGGCAGTGCAGCCGGGCGATATAATTATTATTCCTGAGTCGTGGTTCTAGAAAACGAACCCCCGTTTACCGAATGGCATACCGCTTTAACCTAACGCTAGAAAAATATAATGCATGAGTTATTTGACAAGTTAAGCGAATTCATCTGGGGTGTTTCCAGATACCGATGGACCGCCTTAGCCGTGGCCTGGACGCTGGCCTTGCTTGGTTGGTTGATGGTCGCTCAGGTCGATTCAAAATATCCAGCGACAGCCCGACTGTCTGTTGATACCAACAGGATTCTAGAGCCTCTTATTAACGACATCTCTGTCCAGACAGACGTGAAGAAGCAGGTCGCTCTGATGAGTAAGACGATTCTTAGTCGTCCGAACCTGGAGGCGTTAATCGAGAAGAATAACCTTGCTGCAAGAATCACTGACGAGAGTGACTATGAGGCATTGATAGGCTCATTGCAGCAGCAGATCGAGATTTACGATACCAACGGTACAAAGTCGCTTTACTCTATTGAGTACTCGCATACAGACTCTGAAGTTGCGCTTGGTGTCGTAGAGTCACTGGTCGACATATTTGTCAACAGCTCTCTTAATGAGGAGCGTAAAGACAATAATTCAACTCTGGTATTCCTGGACAAGCAGATAGAGGACCTTGAAGTTCGTCTGACTTCTTCTGAAGATCGTCTGACAGAATTTAAAATGAAGCATGCTGGTTCGTTGCCAGGAGAAGCGGGCGGCTATTACAGTCGTATGGAAGCTTTGGTCGGTCAGCAGCGTTCATCGGAGCTTGCCTTCGAGGAAGCCAGAAACTCGCGTAATTCTTTGCGCCAGCAACTGGCACAGGTTGAGGCAAATGTGCTTAGTGCTTCGCGTAGAACTTCGCCTGAAGACGTGCGAATCGAAGAGTTACAGAACACACTCGATGAACTGCTGGTTCGATATACTGAGCGCCACCCGCAGGTATCAATTTTACGTAGCTCAATAGCAGACTTGAAAGCGAGTAAGCTGAGTAACGGTGCAAGCGTAGGCAACCGCAATGCGCTTTTACAGAGCAGTGTAGTGTATCAGAAGGTAAGTACGTTGCTTGCTGAGGCAGAAGCAGAAGTTGCTAAGCTCCAGGCACGAACCAGCAATTTGTCGTCAAGAGTAAATGGTCTCAAGAGTACGGTAGATAGCATTCCGCTTGTTGAAGCTGAGCTAGTGCAGCTTGACCGTGACTATAATACGGTTCGTCAACAGCATGAAACGCTTCTGCGCAAGCGTGAAGCTGCAAGACTAACGGGTAATGTTGAGCAGGATTCCAGTGATGCGAGAATTCGTTTGATCGATCCGCCATTTGTACCTAGCCGACCAACTGACCCTGACAAGCTGCTATTGAATGCTCTGGTATTGCTTGGAAGCGTTGCTGCTGGTATTGCTTTAAGCTTCTTCCTGTCGCTGCTGCATCCGGTTTTTTACAATCGTCGGGCTCTTGAACATCACACAAGCATTCCTGTTTTGGGTGGCGTTAGTATGTCCAGCAAAGCGGCAGGACGATTTGATAATACGGTTTCCAATCTGAACTTCGGTATTCTGGCTATTTTGTTACCCATCGTGTTTGGTGGTCTGCTGTACATGCAGGTTAAGAACAGCCCGATTTACGATAGCTTGAAAATCAACGCATTCAGCGGAACTAAGACTGTTTCCATGCTGGAACAGTAGAAGTTCCGTAACTAAATTAGACAAAGAGTAAGGTGTAGTCATGGGTGCAATTGAAAAAGCCATAGCAAGATTTAATACCGTAGCCAACCCTGATGTGAATCGGGAGTTGCAACAGCAGGTTCAACAGCAAGCGCAACACCAGGGTCAGCAGCAAGTTGATACCCGGGTGCCGCCGCCACCGCCTTTGGCTGTTGCACCTGCCAATCCATCGGTTCAGCTAATGAGTGGAAACAGTGTTCTCCCTAGCGCACTGGGGAATTCAAATAAAACGTTTACGCTGCCATACAAGGCTATGGAGCTTGAAGGACTGTTGTCTCTTTCTGCGGCCCGTAATCAAATGACTGAGGAGTACCGGGCGATAAAACGGCCCATTCTGGCCGCTATAGATGCTCAGGATGAGGACCACGCTTCAGAGGTTAGCCGCAACGTTATCATGGTGACAAGCTGTGTTTCCGGTGAAGGTAAAACTTTCTCGGCAATCAATCTGGCTCTGAGTATCGCACTTGAAAAGGATCGTGAGGTATTGTTGGTCGATTCGGATATCACTAATCCGAGTGCCGGTAAGCGCCTTGGGTTTGATAATGATCAGCCTGGATTAGCTGAGCTATTAAACAATAAGCAGCGCGATCCTGAAGAGTTAATTTGGCAATCCGATTTACCGAATTTCCGCTTTCTGCCCGCGGGTATTGCTCATAATCATGTTACTGAACTGCTCTCCAGTCGTAACATGTCTGACCTGGTAGATGGCTTGTCTCGAAACTATCCGGAGCGCGTCATCATATTTGATTCTGCGCCATTGTTACTGACCAGTGAAGCAAGCATTGTTGCCGATTTGGCCGGACAAATAGTCTTTGTCGTTAGTGCTGAATCTACAACTAAAGGAATGGTCTCTGATGCATTGAGAATCGTAAACGATCATTCCAGAATTGGTTTTGTTTTGAATAAAACCCGAAAAAATCAAAACACGCTTTATGGTTATGGCTATGGTTATGGCTACGCCAACGCCAGCTAATATCTAGAATGCCCAGTGCCACACTAAGTCAGTGTGGCTTGGTCGATGTAATACATGCTTCACTTGCTTCTATAATTGTGCGGTAGCGTTGGCTATCGCAGAAAACAACTGACCGTCCCGCTGATACTGCGATTGGTTAGTTCGGCTTAGACTGGTTGTACCCATGTCTGAAGCTATAACAACATGGGTTCATCAATATGTGCAAAAACATAATCCCGGCTTCTTTGCTCTTCTCACTTATCTCTTCCACACCTGCGTTTGCCGGTGATTGGGAGGTTTATAAGTTTGCTGAGATCGGTATTGCCGGAACGGATAACTACGGCCTGGCGGACAGTGACCAAATTGAGGAGTTTGTCGGGTCAGTAAAGCCATCAGTAGAACTGTACTTTAGCGGCAATCGCTTTGAGTCTGAGGTTGTGGCGGAAGTCGAGCTATATCAATTCAATGAGTCAGACTTCAATGTTGTTGACCCGCGACTTGCGCTCAGCACTACCGGAACGCTGGTTGAAAACCTCCTCTATGTTAGCTCCAGCTTGAACTACGCAAAGTCACTGCCTGAGGATGATTTCTTTGACTTGGGCGAAGACTCGGATGCTCAAACCCGCTTTCGTTTTAATCCGTTCTTGGCGCGCAAGTTTGGACGGTTCGCTGACGGGTATTTTGGCTATGGTCATCAGTCGATCGATGGCGACACAGACGGGAAAATTGACACGCAGCAAGACGCTATTTCCTTCTCTCTTGCACGCAACCCGAAATACGGCGGGTTTCTTTGGGGTTTTGGTGGCGACTACGAAAAAGATCGCTCAGATGGTAGGGAATTTGAAAATGCATCGGTCTATGGATCCCTTGGCGCAACCCTTGGTCAGTCAGTATTTTTTGGCGTGCTTGGCGGTGCCGAGACTAATAACTATTCCGAGCTGCTGGAGGAAGACAAAGAAAGTACGATGTGGGAAGTCAGTGTTAAGTGGACACCAAGCGAACGTACCGCACTTAAGGTAGGTTACGGTGATCGATTTTTTGGTGAAGGCCCAACGTTTTCGCTGAAACATCGAGTAAGGAATTCAACTTTTAGTGCCGGGTATACCAGGGGCATAACCACATCGACAGACCCTGTTCTTAGTACCGTCACTGCATTTACCGAGGTTCCCGATACCACTGTGGTGCCAAACGATTCAATAGACCTTATTGGTGATGGTAGTGCGACAAGAGAAAGTGTCCCGTATGTTGAAAAGCAGTTGCGTCTCGGCTACAAACTCGCTGGGCGACGCTCAGATTTCATCGTTGATGCAGTGTATTCGAACCAGGATGAGTTGACAGGTTCTGCTGAGATCGAGAACCTTTTGGGTCGCGTGGTTTTTGATCGTCACTTAAGTCCACTGACCACCTTCCGGATCCAATACGACTACAAGGCCAAGATCAGAGAAGTTGGTGGTGAAACCGAATCTGATGCTGATGAAAACCGTATCGGTTTCAAATTCATCTATAACTTTGATCGAAAAGAGCGTGCATCCATCATCAAGGATGACATCAACGGGTAAAAATCTGTTAAATCCGTTGTATCACTCGGTTGGAATTTAGTACCTTTGATATAGGCATAGCAATCTATATCAAAGGGCTTCGCTCAATAAGCTTCCAATGCTCAGTTACTAAATATTTCTCTTCGTAAAATCTGTACTAATAGCCCTTTTAGTGCACACTCCTTTGATTTAATCTTCGCCTTCCAAACTGCATCACTGAACCCATTCGCGGTTTGGATTACAGTTTGTCGTTGTTCTGACTAGTGGCGAATTTCTATGGACTTAGATCCTGCATCTGTAAACGTAGCACCCGGAGCTGTAGGCTCTTTAGCCGATGCTAAACCAACCAGAAAGATATCCCTCGCGGGGATTCGACCGTGGACCTGGTTTGTGATCGACTACGCAATCGCTTACGCGAGCGCCACCCTTGCCTTCACTATTACACCTCACGCTTTGACGATTATGGGGCTGGAGCAAGAGCATGTCGGTCAAGCGGGATTTTCCTTTGGTTTGGCGCTGCTAGTGGCATTGGTGGCGCACGTTGCCGGGTTGCACGAGCTAAACCAGAAAAGAAGATCTTTCAGTTTACTTGGCAGATGTTTTTTCGTAACCCTGATTGCGCTTGTAATTATTAATGCCGAATTGTTATTTGTGCATTATCTGAAGGTCGGTCGATTGATTACTGTATTTACTTTGATTGGTTGCACTGCCGGATTATTTGCTCTTCGAGCGCTCATTGTCGGGATGGTTGTACGCAATACCTATGTTGCAGCGATCGTTGGCTCAACGGAGTATACCGATAGAGCGGTAAGCTATCTTGAAAGCAGCGAAACCAACGGTGTGAAAATTATTACACTTGACCTCGGCGAAAATCCTGATACGAACCTGAAAGAGTGGGCATTCAGAAACGGTGTGGATCAAGTAGTTGTAGATACTGACGATCCTCTGGTTCCATCTCAAAACGAGCTATTACACTTGATTGATGGTCGGCTGACCGTATCCACTTACACAAGTTTCGTGGAGAACCTTTTTGAAAAGGTGCCAAGCAAACACATTACTGCGCAGTGGATAATTGACACCCAATCAGCGCACGAAAGTTTGTACGAAAGTGCGGTAAAACGAGTTCTGGATATAGTAATAGCCGTCATCGCTTTGGTTTTGCTTTCGCCGCTGGTGTTGATTGCTGCGATTATAGTCAAGCTGGAGAGCCCTGGTCCGGTGATCTTTCGACAGGTCAGAGTGGGGCAGTACGGTCAGTTGTTTACCATGTTTAAGCTTAGAAGCATGAAGGCTGATGCTGAGAAAGATGGTGCTGTGTGGGCTACAGAGAAAGACAATCGAGTTACCAAAGTAGGTCAGTTCTTGAGAAATAGTCGTCTTGATGAAGCGCCGCAGCTACTTAACGTTATTGCTGGCCAGATGTCTTTGGTGGGTCCACGACCGGAGCGTCCGGAATTCACAGAGCAGCTGGAAAAAGGTATTCCGTTCTTTGTACATCGTTTGATGGTGAAGCCCGGGATCACCGGTTGGGCGCAGATTAATGCGGCTTATGCTGCCAGTGAAGCTGATTCGGAGACTAAGCTCTCATACGACTTGTACTATGTAAAAATGCTGTCTTTCGCGATGGATTTACGCATTTTGTTGCGAACTATTTCAAGCTTCACAAATGGTGCTCGCTAGTCTGCAGTACTGAAAAGCCTATGTAGGCTTACTCTCCCTTTTTTGGTTCCATGGATGGAACCCGCGCTACCGTAGCTTGTCTCATTAGTTACCTTCCCGGAGACATGTACGTTGAATAGAAAGCGATTATCCTACACCCTTGTGCGGCCGTTGACTGCTGCCTTATTGTCCATTGGCCTGCTGGCCGCCTTGGCGTTTAATGTGAATACTGCCATTTCCGCCGATGCAGCCACTTCCAGCGTCCATGATGGTGAAATATCCACTGCTATTTTTGCTGGCGGGTGCTTCTGGTGCGTTGAATCCGATTTTGATGCTGTGCCGGGTGTTCTTGAAACCGTTTCAGGCTATACCGGTGGGAGCACTGAAAACCCGACGTACAAGAATCATCATGCCGGTATGCATCGTGAAGTCGTTCAGATTACCTTCGACCCGGCAAAAGTCAGTTACGAACAATTACTGCATGTTTATTGGCGTAGTGTTGATCCAACCGATGAAGGCGGACAATTTTGCGATCGAGGGCATAGTTATACCACTGCCATCTATACCGTCGATCAGGCGCAACAAGATGCTGCTATCGCTTCGAAAGCTATGCTTGTGCAAAGTGGAGTGCTTGGCAAGCGCGTTGTCACCCCTGTAGAATCGGCAAGTGAATTTTGGCCGGCGGAGGGCTACCACCAGGACTACTATCAAAAGAACCCGATTCGATACAAATATTACCGCACGGCATGCGGTCGTGATAAACGAGTAGGTAAGGTGTGGGGTGAAGAAGCGCACTCAGGTATTGAGCGTCACTGATCGTTCGATGATTATGGCGGTTTTATTGTTGCGGCGCAGCGAGCTCAAGTTGTAGCATATTTGTTAACTCGCCCAGATCGTGCTGTAGCGAGCGACAATCCAACCATAAGGCGTTCTGGGAAATGCGCCCGATCAAAGGTATCGAAAGTGTTCTGAAAAGAGTTGCCAATGCACTGGCAGACATTGCACTGTTGCCTTCAATGGCCACTGCATAGCTGTCTAGAGTTTTTGTTGGTAAAGCCCCACTGCCGATCTGACTTTTACTGGCGCTAATGGAGATGGCAAAGTCGGGTAACGCTGATACCAATGCCTGCTTCAGTGCGTTGGCAGTGTGTTTTATTTCATCATCTGTTCGCGATAATAATCTTAATGATGGAACCTGCTCTGCCAGGTGGTGAGGTGATGCATAGAGCGTAAGTACTGCTTCGAGTGCTGCCAGTGTAACTTTATCGAGCCGCATGGCTCTTTTCATCGGATTTTTATCGATGAGCTCAATCAGGTTTCGCCGTCCTGCAATGATGCCGCACTGTGGTCCGCCAAGAAGTTTGTCTCCACTAAAAGTAATGACATCTGCACCATCTTGCAGCGCTTCGCGTGCGGTGCGTTCATAGGGTAGGCCAAATGCTGTTAGATCAACCAGAGTGCCGCTACCCAGATCGTCAATGAGAGCAATGTTGTAAGCTTTTGCAAGCTCTGCTAATTCGCTTGCTGCAATGCTTTTAGTAAAACCGTTGATTTCATAGTTGCTGGTGTGCACTTTCATTAAAGCTGCAGTTTTTTTCCCTATCGCGTCTTTGTAATCATTGAGATGTGTGCGATTAGTGGTGCCGGTTTCGCGTAGCTTACAGCCGGCCTTTTTCATGATGGCAGGTACTCTGAATGAGCCTCCGATCTCAATCAATTCTCCACGCGAAACGATAACGTTTTTGCCATCGGCAATACTGTTCAAAGTCAGCAATACGGCTGCAGCATTGTTGTTAACCGTAGTGGCTGCTTCCGCACCGGTGAGCTTGCAGATCCAGCGTTCAACGTGATCGTCACGGCGGCCGCGTTGCCCTGTTTGCAAATCGAACTCAAGGTTACATGCGCCCTGACTGACCTTAACCATCGCATCAATTGCTGTCTGAGGGTAGGGTGCCCTGCCGAGATTGGTGTGTAGTATCGTACCGGTTAGATTAAATACTTTTCGAAGCGACGGTGTGAATTCCCGGATTAGAGATGCCAGAACATCATTGTGTAGAATTTCAAGAATTGATTCATCTGTACCGGCTTCGTTAGATGTGGCCGGTGTTTGCTCGTTTAGTTGATCCTCGGCCAATAGGCGTTTGCGTGTTTGCTCTAATTGGTTACGCAATTCGCTGACAACCGAATCACGACCGTATTGCCGCGCCAGTTCAACAAAGCGCTTACTTTGAAGCACTCGATCAACTGACGGCAGCTGTATATGGCGTGATTGGCTCGGCATCGGGTTATTAGTGATACTTACTTAGTTTTTTTTCCGCGCTTAGTCGCGCCATCTATGAGGCACAATAAACTTAGTACCGAGATCTACCAGCTTTTCATCATCGGACGCCATGAATCGGTGTCTGAGTTCCCGCATTTGCTTGCCGAGGAGTGTGTCATGCCACATCCAATCGTAGATTTGCATACTGGAAGGCTGCTTATTATTCGCCAACGCTGCTTCTACGTAGTATGACTTAAGATCATCAAATGCCAGTCGAAGCATAAGTCTCGGTGATATTTCCTCGCGCAGTGTTGTTAACTCGTTTTCCTGAAACACACGGTCAAACAAATCTGCGAGTTCTTTGATTGGCGTTTTCGCGACCCCCACAGAGGTTCGGCTTTGGCTGACGCACTGCTGTTGATAGTAAGATTTAAGAGCGGCGCTTTCTTCAGCCACTGTGGTGACGGTCTCGATAGATGGTGCCACCCATTTGGAAGACGCGGTTGCTCGAGGATCTTCAGTTTTAAATTCCTCCAGTATTGGTTGCTCTGCCGTTTCTACTAAGCTAAGCGCTTGCTGCAGTACTTCGCGTTGCAGTTTAGGGTTCCCTGGTGGCCCTAAGGGTCGCCCAAGCTCAAACGGAACCCAGAGGGCTCGCGGCGGTTGTATCTGTTCAAGGTGTGGTTTTATCAAGCCAATAACTACTGTGTTGATGCCAGCCTGTTCAATCCAGTGTGCAATCACGCTCACGGCGCGAGTACAGTTGGGTCAAACAGGAAGTAGGCAAACCGTGTTGATATTAAGGTCTGTTAGTTCCTGTGCCAGACGCTCTGCATTTTTTTGCAACAGTTCAGGTGCAGTGGCTCCCATAAACGAGTAGTGCGTGTCTGACGCCCGTTCGATGGTATCGTCCTCAGCCATTGATTTCAGTATGTCTTTTGGCAACACAGAATTAGCGTCTTCAGCGAAAGCAGTGCGATCAAAGTTAATTGAAAGGTGATTGATCAGAATGTCCCGATTTTGGCAGGTCTTGTCAAAGCGCCGGTAGTCGTCACTGTTGCCAGAAACATTCTCGTCATTGCGTCGCATTAAGCCAGCGGAAGAGATCAGTGCTACCCGGCATTTGCTCAGTGGCCGCGGTGCTGAGAATACGGCTTGCGGAAAGGTCGGACAACTCAGTGATTCAATGTGGGAGCGTTGGCTCTCCACCATGTCATTCAGCCGTGCCATATAAATCTCCAGTGTTGCGGTGAGTATCGTTTATCAGCCAAAATGCTGTAAATATCACCTATATGGTACTCATGATAGTTATAACTCAAGGTATTTGCTCGAAGAATTTTTCGGTAGTGGCCTATTTATGATTATTGCTACGGCGGGCCATGTTGATCATGGCAAAACTTCTCTGGTAAGGGCGCTGACTGGCACCAACACTGATCGACTTCCAGAAGAAAAGAAGCGCGGTTTGACTATTGATATCGGGTTTGCCTATCTGCAAGCGAACAATGGTCAGCGTCTGGCTTTTATTGATGTTCCTGGCCACGAGAAATTTGTTCGCAATATGATCGCAGGCGTCGGCATGGTGGACATTGCCATTCTGGTGGTAGCGGCTGACGACGGGCCGATGCCGCAAACGCTGGAACATATGGCCATTCTGCAACTGATGGCGGTAAGAAACATTGTGGCTGTCATCACCAAGGTGGATCTGGTTGATAGCGACCGTGTTACTACGGTAAGCGCATCGGTGGATGAACTACTGCAAGCGGCAGGTTTCGATAATACCCGGCGTTTCAGTCTCGCCACGAATGATCAAGCCGCGGTAACTTCGCTAAAAGAGCACATTGTGCAGTTGGCTGACTCGCAGCCATCGCGTCATCAACAAGGCTACTTTCGCATGGCCATAGATCGTAGTTTTACACTTGATGGTAGTGGCACGGTGGTGACAGGTACAGTGGTGGGGGGTGAGATTAATAGGGGTGATAACGTTACTTTAGTATCTGACGGGGTTGACCACTTAAAAACCGCTCGAGTGCGAAGTATTCACGCACAGAACGCAGAATCGGAGTCGGCAAAGATTGGCCAGCGTTGCGCGCTCAATATCGCTGGAGAACTGTCCAGGCCGATGCTGAACCGGGGGGATTGGCTTGTCACCAATGCAGATGCTCAGTGTGTGAATGTTGTCGATGTGGTGCTGAGCCCGGCATTGTTTGTAGAAGATTATCGCAATAGCTCCAAGAAACCGCTGAGAACCAACTCCTCTTCTACGCGATTTACCTTGCAGCATTGGACGCCTGCCCATCTGCATTTGGGGGCCGCAGATATTCCCTGTCGGATTGCGCTTCTTAATGTCGACGAGTTAAAGCCCGGAGAGCAGGGCTTAGCCAGATTGATTTGTGAAAAAGAATTTTCAGCGGTACATGGAGATCGGTTTGTACTTCGGGATCAGTCGGCACGAAAAACCATAGCGGGCGGGCGTGTGCTCGATCCCTATCCACCTAAGCGCGGTCGCAGCAAACCGAGGCGGCTACAAGAACTGCACGCGTTAGATGAACAAAGTCCTGGCGCCGCATTGAGTAATTTGCTTGAACTAACGCCCACTGGTGTTCGTCTGGATCACTTCTCGCGTCAGCTTAATTTGAATCCCGCAGAGTTAGAATCTGTCTCAATTCAGTTGGATGTAGTAACCCATCGTGCTGGCTCTGAGATGTGGGGTTTAACGAGAGAGCATAGCGGATCATTGCAAGGTGCAATCGTGAGTGTGTTGCATGAGTTTCACGATGACAATCCGGATGCGCTTGGTGCTGATACTGTTCGAATAAAAAAACTCTGTCCATTGCCAATCGAAATGGATGTGCTGGACTATCACTTACATTTACTCGTAGAGAGTAAGCAGGTTATTAAAAGTGCAACTGTCTATCGATTAGCGGGTCGCGAAGCAACATTGTCAGACGCCGATCAGAAGCAGTGGGCGCTTGTGCACGAGCAGCTGTTAGCAACATCACCCACACCGCCGCGAGTGACGGAGCTGGCTGTAGTTTTGGATTGCTCAGTAGATGACACTTTTCAGTTCTTGAATCACTGCGTATCGCACGGAAAGTTGTATAAGGTGACAGATAATCGATATTTTCTACCGCAAACGCTTCGTGACCTCGCAGATATTGCGATATCACTTAGCGCCAGTGACAGTTTGACTGTTCGGGACTTCAGGGATCAGTCAGGAGTAGGTAGAAACCTGGTGGTGGAGTTATTGGAGTATTTTGACAGGTGTCGCTTTACCTTGCGAATGGGTGATCGACGAAAGACACTGAATTCGCCCGAAAAAAAATTCTAGTTGGATTCATTGGAATAGCCGCGTTCATTTTTTTCAAGTGCTGCACTGCTGATGCAGGACAAAGCCGGTTCCCCGACGAGGGAATCGAGTCTTGATGATCCGCTAATAGTACCTGTCACTAATAGAATCGATCTGTATTACTTCAGAAATGAAATCCATGATCTGCTGACTTATATGGCTGCGTGTTTGGGTGAGCAGTAGCCTATCGGTTTTTCGATTAGAGACTAAGATTCGCCAGTCGAGCGTCTGGCGGACCTTGTAGGTTTCTCATGGCAAGTAGCAGTCTTCCGGCGAATTGCATTAGATCTTTCTGTCCATGTACGTATCGTCCATCGATATGAATCAGATAATTGCCACTGGTCGCGGTGATTATCTCGACCGGGTATTCTGCATTCACCAAGCCGTTATTGATATATCCGCTGGCGCTGTACACTTCAATTGTATTTCGAACTGCGTGTCGGTTTTCGAATTCAGCGCTGTGGTGCTCGCGTTTCCAGTCTCTAATTTCAACCAGTTCGCCCTTTAGCTGGTCATACGTACTGAGTGTGCTGTTGAAGATTAGTGCTGCTGTTTTTCTCGCGGTTGTGGCTGAGTCTGTTTGTAACGCAATAACCGCAACCGGAATAGGAGTATCACTGCCGTGCTCATAATATTCGTGCTTAGTGGCAGCAAGAATTTTTGAAGTATAGAAGTTGACGATGGGTTGTCTTGCAGATGGATCTACACTAAAGGCAGCCGCAGCCAAGACGTTTCTTTTTAAGCTACCGGTACTGTTTTTTTGCCATGGCTTTGTGCTTGCTTCTATAATTTCGGATAAGGTATCGTTTCGCCGCTCTCTCTCTCGATTCGGGAACGAGTCAGGATCGATTATCTGAATGGAATCTCTGGGTGGTTTGTTAAACGCAAGTGACACCATTGCAGCGCTGTTATTGCGTTGCTGGAGCTTGTCTATAAATCGCTCGCCTTCTTTGTAAACGAATTCCAGGTTCTTGAAGCTCCGACTCTGCACATATTTTAGTGCCGGATCTTCGGGTGATCCAGAATCAAACATGTAGTTGTTCAGTTGTGCAAATGCATTTTCACATCCGAAATTTTTACAAATTCTTCTGGTTTGCCATTGAGCGTGGCCTTCTATTACGGCAGACTTTGCGAACACTTCCTGATAGGACATCGAGTCCTGTTTGAAGGCTTGGTGGTTTTGGTCGTCAGCTGCGTGCACCAATTCATGGATCAAGAGTGCTTGAAGGGCTTCTTTCGCTCCACCGGTGCGCTTATTGAGGTATTTTTCAAGGTTGGTGCTGTGCAGCAGAATTTTCTTTACTGAAGGTGCGTATATCGCAAGCACTGATTCAGTCTGCAATGTCAGTATATTATCAACAAGACTTTCAGCAAATCTAGTGTTATCCAGATCGTGCTCCAGTGCCCCCATTAAGCTGGTTTTCGCATGGGTTGCTATGCCATTAGTATCAGTTACGGACAATGCCACGTCTGAGAGGTCAACTCGAAGCTCACGGCTGACGACGTCTCTCACTTCTGCATACCAGGATTGTATTGGTGGTGATCCCTGTATTGGTCCCACTGCCGGGGTTTCAGGTTCTGTGGTCACTATGACATTAGTGGGTGCGCACCCCGCTAATGCGGCACTGCAGACAATCAGCGCGCAAATAGTTTTTGTTGGAAGCAATTTTCTAAGCATGGAGAATGCGTTTATAGTAGTTTTGTAAATTACGCGATCAGGAATGCCACGCTCGCTGACAGTTTTTCTTTACTGTCTCTCCTGTAGGTATCGTACAAACACGGTGTTAGCTTTATGCAGCGGTTCGGATTATTGAACTGAGTGAGCAGTTCGCGTCTAAAGATCCCTGTATATAGAGTACGGTCGTCTATCTCGCCTGATAAGTTTGTTGCTTTGACATATGGCAATCCCTTGTGCGCACTGGATGGACGGGTCTGTCGGTCAAATATTGTGTCACTGCAATGTGATCTGGTAGTGATGAATCAAGTATTTCTATTGCTGTGCGGCGAGAGGGTCGGTCGATGAATATTGCGTTCGCAGTTGCACCGTTGCTGCTGTCGGTGTTGGCGATTGCGTTGCTTCAGCAATCGGCATTACGAGCTGGGTTGGTCGGCATTGTCAGTACGATTGCCATTATATTGACGTCGCCCACGTTTGCGATGGATGTTGAGAGCTTCGGGCGCTCTGTCCTCTTAGGTCTTTACAACACCTTGAATATTTCATTAATACTTTTAGGTGGTGTATTTCTTTATCGCGTCTTGGATAAGGGCGGAGCACTCACCATTATTGCAGACTGTGTTTTGGATCTCATCGATGAACCGGTCCATCGATTGTTTGCACTGGTATTTGGTGCATCAGTTTTCTTTGAATCAGCGACTGGTTTTGGAGTCGGTATAGTGGTTGTCGCACCGTTGTATTTAGCACTCGGGTATGCGCCGTTACAAGCGGCGGTATTGGCCTTACTTGGGCAATGTGCTGTGCCCTGGGGGGCGCTCGCAGTAGGCACAGTTGTCGGGGCGGATATATCCGGGGTTTCGGAGTTGCGTCTAGGTGCATTGAGCGCGATATTTACACTGCCTGTGGCGCTGCTATTCGGGATGTTGGTACTGCGTATCACCGGGCTTGTTTCACTGCGCGCTATCCGGATCTTGTGCCTTTATGCGTTGGTGCTGTCGGTCTTGCTGTGTTTGTGTTCACTGCTGGTGGGTGTGGAGTTAGCGGGTTGCCTTGCCGGGCTGCTGATTCTGATTGGTGCTTTCATGAGCACATCCTGTCGAAAGGCGGGTGGTAAGGTTGTACCGGCACGATTGAGTTTTGCGTTGTCCGCATTTATACCATTTTCGGTATTAATGGCAGCGTTATGCATTACCCGGCTTGTTCCTCCTGTAAGACAAGCGTTGCAGAGTATCGAGCTGCACTTTACTTCTGATCTTTCAATTGCGCCGCTCTATCATGCTGGGGCCTATTTGCTTGTTTCAGCAGGTATCGGTTTGCTGCTATTTCCAAGGGCGCGTGCTGGATTTTTTGAAATTGCCAGTGTCGGGGCGCAGCAATGGTGGCTGGCTACATTGGCGGTCGGAGGTTTTGTGGTGTTTGGGCAGCTGATGATGGATTCCGGTATGACGCGGCATATTGCCGTTAGCATCGCCCGTGGCACGAGTGGTTATTATCCTCTGGCAGCACCATGGATAGGCGCATTGGGTGGTTTCTTAACTGCCAGCAACGCCGCGTCGAATGCACTGTTTATGGCTTTGCAAACCACTGTGGCAACGGAGCTCAGCTTGCCGGTCGATGTTATATCGGCGGGTCAAAACTCAGCGGGAAGCAACGTCACGTTGGCTTCACCTGGCAGGTTAATATTTGCTGCGTCCATTGTCGGTGAAACCGGTGCTGAATCCTTATTGCTAAAACGTGTTGCCGGCGTCACCCTGGCCGGTGTATTGAGTGCATCGTTGGTTTCTGCCGCACTCTGCTGGTGGTTATAGAGTAAAAGTCTTCCGGCGTCTCCACGAGACACCAATCGCTATAAAAGGCAGCATCAACATACTCAAAGCGCCACCACCGCTGGCCTTTTTTTCTACTGATGTTGTGGGGGTGTTCTGCGAAGGTTCGATGTTCAGTTCTACGGGATTAATGATACTGACTAGCTGCGCTTCATTATTATCGACAATATCTTCAAGCTGTGAAGAGCTGGCTGAAGCAAACAATTGTGCGAAGCTGTCAACACTTATTGCTTTAGCTGAGAAGTTAATTGAGGCGTCAGCACCGGGTGCAATCTCCGGAGTACTGCAGCTAACATTCTGATTCTCTGCAGTGCAGTTGTCACTCGCTTCAAATTGCATGGAGTCAGGTAGTAGAATTCCCACTACCGGTGCGCTGGCAGTGTTTGTCGCGTGTTGGTTTGCGAGTGCTATGTTGTAGGAGATGATATTGCCGACTTCTACCTGTTCGTTATCTGCGCTGATCGTTACTGCCAGATCAATTGTCACATCCGGTGATTCGATCATGACGGGATTTATGTTGGTGGTTATTGATACACCGTTGTTGTTTGTGTCAGTGTCGTTCTGATCTGAGATTACGGAAGCGGTAACTTCTTGTGCCCCGACGGTGTCGGCGACTGCAGTAAAAGTAAGGATCGATGTGTCTTTCGGGCCGAGTTCGGATATCAGGCAAGTCAACGTAGATGGGGCTGATTGACTACAGCCAGTGCTTGAAACATTACTGAAGCTATCAGGGTGGGTAATTGTGATCTCAGGACTGGTAGCTGTGAATTCGTCTGAGGTGTTTTCGATTCCGACGGAAAAAGTGAGTGTTTCTCCCGCTGCAACAGTATTGTTGTCAACATCCATGGTTAAGCTCAAATCGATGCTTTGCTGTGGATCCGGAGTAACGATTTCCTCATCAACAGAAGTAAGTGATAAGGCAACCCACCTGCCTCTTGCGAAGGCAAAGCCATCCCCTTCGGGAACGGTTCCGTTAGATACCGCAGTAGATTCAACGCCAATTAATGCACCTTCAGAAATACTGATATTGTAAAACGTGTGGTACTGGAGTCCGTAGTCCTCGGTGGCCGGATCATTTATCGCGGTCCCCATCACTTCGCCATCGACTAGAAATCGAAACGTTCCGTCGCCGTCAGTTTCGCCCAGCGAAGTGATGGTGACATCATAAGCCCCAGAGCTTTGTTCAAACACAAGTGTTGCCCGTGCGAACTCATTTCGATAGCTTTCGACTGCCGCATTTATCGCAAGTGCGTTAACACCGTTGTGGCGATAGTAAGGCACGGCACCCGCGTTAATATCACTAAAATCTGTGATAGCTTCGAAGTCATAGGTGACCGCCCATGCGCTGGAGCTTGCGGTCAGTCCCAGAATCAGTGCGATCTGTTTGGCGGCAGTGATCATTGGATCCCCGAATTTAATAGACATTAGTAAGTAGGCGTCAAAAACGCGGTAAACTTGAAGTTAGCTGCCTGCTATTCGAGAACCCGGTAGCTAAAAAAGGAATTAAAAACACCCAACAGCAAGTGAGCAAGATGACTGAATCTACTGAACGAAATGTTTCTCTTGCCCTGGATATCCTGCACCAGCGCTTTGGTGACCGGTTTCTGACAGGGCACTCAATTCGTGAGCAACATGGTCATACCACCACTTACTTAAAAAACCAACCGCCAGACGCTGTGGTGATGGCGCAATCTGCAGAAGATGTGACCTGGGTGGTGCAAGTGTGTGCCGAACACCGATGCCCGGTTATTGCCTTTGGTGCCGGATCCTCTCTCGAGGGGCAGTTGAACGCGCCTGCGGGAGGGGTGTCAATTGATATGTCGGCGATGGATAAAATACTAAAAGTAGATCAGAACGATCTCACCGTTACAGTACAGCCCGGGGTTAAGCGCGTAGCGTTGAATGAACACCTGCGTGATACCGGTTTGTTTTTTCCAATTGACCCGGGTGCTGATGCAAGTATGGGGGGAATGGCATCAACCCGTGCATCAGGCACTAACGCAGTACGTTATGGCACCATGAAGGACAATGTCTTAAGTCTGAAGGCAGTGATGGCAGATGGTCGCGAAATTACCACTGCCAGTCGTGCGAAGAAAACGTCAGCAGGGTATGACATGACACGGCTTTTGGTAGGTGCTGAAGGTACTTTGGGCGTGATTACAGAGCTGACGTTGAAATTACATGGATTGCCAGAATCAATTGTCGGGGGGGTGTGCAATTTCCCCGATATTGAATCGGTATGTCAGGCCACGATACAAACGATTCAATACGGATTGCCGATCGCACGTATTGAAATGCTTGATGAAGTTCAAGTACGCGCTTGCAATGCCTACTCAAAACTCTCTTTGGCGGAAAAGCCGACCCTGTTTGTAGAGTTCCATGGCAGTGAAGCCTCAACACAAGAGCAATCGGAAACGTTCAACGAGATTATTCAGGAGTTTGGTGGCTCAGATTTCGAGTGGACCTCAAACACCGAAGAGCGCACAAAATTGTGGCAGGCCCGCCATGATGCGTATTGGGCGGCCAGGGCGTTGCGGCCGGGTTGTGATGCGGTAGTGACCGATGCATGTGTGCCGATATCGCGGCTGGCCGACTGTGTTGAGGAGACGCTCAAAGATATTCAAGAGCACAATCTGCTTGCGCCCATTGTGGGTCATGTAGGTGATGGTAACTTCCATACGGCAGTACTTATAGATATGGACAATCCGGATGCCGTGAATACGGCAAAGCAATTTGCCGAGCGACTTAGCCTGCGTGCTATTGCGATGGGAGGTACGTGTACTGGCGAACACGGGATCGGGCAGGGAAAGAAGTCGTATCTGAGACAGGAGCTTGGCGACACGGTTGATTTTATGAGTATGATTAAATCGTCGCTGGACCCGCTGAATATAATGAACCCGGAAAAGATCTTCTGACGGACAGGCATTTGCATGGGCATCGGGCGGGCCAGGCATTTCAACAGGTAGTTTGCTAATTTGTGACCGTTTTCATGTGGCAAAGCTGTGAAAAGGTGCTGGACCAGCGTGAATACTGGCTGTGTCGCTATCCTAATATGAATGTTTTCGGCAAGCTGCGTGACATCCGGTAATTTATACCGCTGATTGAGGGAAAACCCATGAGTCTAGATACTCCACAAATCGACCTTGATGAAGTAATTGATAACGATCAGGCGCACGTCTGGCATCACCTGACGCAGCACAAACCATACGAAACTGCAAAGCCGCCGGTAATGATCAGTGGTTCGGGCATTCGTGTGAAAAATGCTGAAGGGAAAGAGTTCATTGATGCAGTATCCGGTGGTGTCTGGACAGTGAACGTCGGTTACGGTCGTGAACGTATAGCAAATGCAGTGCGTGATCAGCTGGTACAGATGTGTTACTTCGCAGGGTCGGCTGGAAACATACCAGCTGCGATGTGTGCGAAGAAGCTCATCGACAAAATGCCGGGTATGAGTCGAGTGTATTATTCGAACTCCGGTTCAGAGGCTAATGAAAAGGCCTATAAAATGGTGCGCCAGTTGGCAGCCATTGAAAATAACGGCGTTAAGCACAAAATTATTTATCGTGATCGTGATTACCACGGTACAACGATCGGTGCGCTAAGCTCTTGTGGCCAGTCGCAAAGAAAAGACCAGTACGGACCCTTTGCTCCTGGCTTTGTCATGATGCCCGACTGTCTTGAATACCGCAGCGCATACGGTGATGTAGACGACTACGGCGAAAGAGCCGCAAGAGAGCTTGAAAAAGTTATCCTGGCTGAAGGACCGGAGACGGTCGGTGCTGTTGTGCTTGAACCGATCACAGCGGGCGGTGGTGTTATTCCTCCTCCGGCTGGTTATTGGGAAACGATTCAAGCGATATGTAAAAAGTACAACGTCCTCATACACATCGATGAAGTGGTTTGTGGTTTGGGCAGAACCGGTAAGTGGTTTGGTTATCAGCACTACGGGGTGAAGCCGGATTTCGTCACAATGGCTAAAGGTCTTGCAAGTGGTTATGCGGCGATCTCTTGTACTGTGACTACAGAAGATGTGTTTGATCGATTTAAGGCTAATGCTGATGATCCGATGAGCTACTTCCGCGACATCAGCACTTTCGGTGGTTGTGCTTCCGGTCCTGCTGCGGCGCTTGAAAACATTCGAATCATAGAAGATGAAAATCTTGTCGAAAATACCGCCAAAATGGGTGAGTATCTGATGGGGCGCTTACACGAACTTAAAGATAAGCATGAAATCATTGGCGACGTTCGCGGGGTTGGGTTGTTTGTCGGTGTTGAGCTGGTTGAAGATCGTAAGACCAAGGTGCCGGTTGATGAATCTATCCCAGCTGCTATTGCCGCAGACTGCATGGCTAATGGTGTGATCATTGGTCGTACTAATCGCAGTTTTGAAACTTTCAACAATACCTTGTGTTTAAGTCCGGCGCTGATCTGTACTAAAGAAGATCTGGATTTGATTGTTGATGCGATTGATGCGGCAATCACGAGAGTGACGGCAGCCTAAAGTACTTTAATACTGCACTTTCCATTGCGGGAGGGTATTTAACGGCGTGTATGCTAAAGAGCTACACGCCGTTTTTGTATCTGCGGTCGTGATGGCCTAGAACGGTATATCGTCTGAGAAATCTTCACGTGTTGCTGTGAGTTCCGGGTAGTCTGCTTCGGGTGCTTTGGCCGCTGCAGCGGCGGGCGCTTTGTTGCTGCCGCGAGCCGGTTGAGCAGCGCCGGCAGTTTCGATTTTCCAGGCGTCTAGATTAGTAAAGTAGCGGTCATTCCACTCACGTCCGCGAAGATTAAAGTGAACGGTGATGTCGTCCGCTTCGTTGTGGTCGTCAATCAGGTCGCACTTATCCTGCGTGAGCTGAAATTTGATCATTTGCGGGTAGTTGCCGTCAACAATTTCGATAACGAATTCTCTTGCGCGAAACTTCTCTGATTTTTGTTCAGTTTCGAATACTTTGTGTAACTTACCGTCTACTTGAAATGCCATAATGTGGGGTGCCTGACTGAATAAAGCGGGTGGAAATTTTACCTTAATTTGATCGACCAAGGGGTCGAATTTTATCTTTAAACTTGTTCTAACTCGACTAGTGTGCCGCAAAAATCTTTTGGGTGAAGAAACACAACCGGCTTGCCATGAGCGCCTGTTTTCGGTTTTCCATCTCCCAGTACTCGTGCCCCATGTGAGGTCATTTTTGCAATGGCAACGTCGATGTCATCGACCTCGTAGCATAAGTGGTGAATGCCACCAGCCGGATTTTTTTCTAAGAAGCGTTGAATTGGAGAATCTTTGCCCAATGGTTTCAGCAGTTCAATTTTGGTGTTGGGCAGTTCCACAAAAACGGTGGTTACCCCGTGTTCTGGCAAATTTGTGGCGTCACTCACTACAGCACCAAGCGTGTCGCGATAGATTGCTGTGGCAGCTTCCAGATCGTTGACTGCGATTGCCACATGGTTAAGTTTGCCGATCATGATTTTTCAAATTCCAATATCTTTTGATCTACATCAAGGGTATTGCCTGGTGTAGTAAAAATTTTTGCGATAGTGCCATTGCGCTCCGCCTTTAGTACGTTTTCCATTTTCATCGCTTCAACGACTGCCAATGAATCACCAGCACTGACTGTGTCGCCTTCCTTCACCATGACATCGACCAGTAAGCCCGGCATCGGCGATAGCAGCAAACTCGAGGTATCAATCTCTTTGCGAATCGGCATGTAGTGATACTTGGATGCAGCTCGTGGTGACATCACTTGCAACTCAGCTACATATTTTGCATTACTTATTTCGCAACCGAGGGATGTACGCTTCCACTGTAGCGCTACCGTACGATCATCTATTGTCGCGTTGAACATGGCCTGCGCAGGTTTCCAATCGGTTTCCACTAACGCCGTTGTGGTGTCATTTTTAACTTGAAACTTCCCATCGCTTAGTTGTGTGATTTCAAATGGAAATAACTCGCCATTGTCTATCACCACAAGTGGCATGCTGTCGGGTATTGTCATTGAGCGCATCGTGCCACTAATTGATAATTCTATTTGGCGCTGTAAAAAGCGCGCTATTGCTGCTGCTGCATGTTGGTGCAGGCGTTCGATCGCTGATGGCTCTGTGCGACTAAACCCGTCCGGGTAGTGTTGTTCAATAAAGTGGGTAGAAAAATCACCCTCTTTAAAATCACTGTGGTCAAATAGCGCCGACAGGAACGGCATGTTGGTCGTTACGCCATCAATTTGATATTGATCCAGCGCGATCTGCATTTTTTCAATTGCATTGGCGCGTGTATCGCCCCAGGTGATCAGTTTAGAGATCATGGGGTCGTAGTAAATTGAGACTTCGCCTCCTTCGAATACGCCACTATCTACTCGTACATCTGGTGAGTTCAAGGGTTCTACGTAGTGTTTTACGCGTCCAGTTGAGGGCAGGAATTCACGAAATGGGTTTTCAGCATAGACTCGCGCTTCCATAGACCAGCCGTTGATACCAATGTCTGATTGTTGATGTTTCAGTTGGTCACCGGCTGCGATGAGGATCATCTCTTCAATCAAATCGAGTCCGGTGATCATTTCTGTTACCGGATGCTCGACTTGTAAGCGGGTGTTCATTTCCAGAAAATAGAAATTCTGGTCGGCATCAACAATAAATTCGACCGTACCTGCTGAGTGGTAATTTACCGTCTTGGCGAGTGCACAAGACTGTTCACCCATGGCTTTGCGGGTGGCTGCATCCAGAAACGGGGAGGGTGCTTCCTCTATGACTTTTTGATGACGTCTTTGAATGCTGCATTCGCGCTCGTTTAGATAAAGGGTGTTGCCATGTTTGTCGGCAAGCACCTGTATTTCAATGTGGCGCGGCTTTTCAATGAATTTTTCAATAAAAATGCGGTCATCACCAAAGCTTGTTTTTGCTTCATTGGTGGCGCGCTCAAAACCTTCCGTGCATTCATCGTCGTTGTATGCGACTCGCATGCCTTTACCGCCGCCACCGGCACTCGCCTTAAGCATGACGGGGTAGCCAATGCTGTTTGCTATGGATATCGCGTGACTGGCGTCAGTAATAATGTCAGTGTGCCCGGGAACGGTGTTAACACCGGCTTCAATAGCGATTTTTTTTGAGGTGATCTTGTCACCCATGCATTCGATGGCATGTTGGCCCGGGCCAATAAAGGTAATGTTGTTCGCTTCAAGGGCTGATGCGAATTCCGAATTCTCTGACAGGAATCCGTAACCCGGATAGACCGCATCAGAACCAGTGTCTTTGCACGCTTGAATGATTTTATCTATCGAAAGATAGCTTTCGGCCGAGGCTGCGGCACCTATGTGTACAGCCTCATCAGCGGTTTGCGTATGCAGAGCGGAGCGGTCAGCGTCTGAATAGACAGCGACAGTGGCTATTTCCATTTTCTTTGCGGTACGCATTGCCCGGCAGGCAATCTCACCACGGTTAGCAATCAGTATTTTTGAAAACATGAGTGTCGGTTATCTTGTTGATTGTTACAGAGGTAAGTTGTCGTGCTTGCGCCACGGGTTTTCAAGCTGCTTGTTTGCGAGCATATCCAGTGAACGACAAATATGCATTCTGGTGCCGTCTGGTTTAATGACGTCGTCAATGTAGCCGCGGCTTGCAGCGATGAACGGGTTGGCGAATTTTTCGCGATACTCTTCCGTACGCTGTTCTATTTTTTCCGCATCACCAATGTCTTTTCTAAATATAATTTCTACGGCACCCTTAGGGCCCATGACTGCAATTTCGGCGTTCGGCCACGCCAGATTTACATCGCCTCGAAGGTGCTTTGAAGACATAACATCGTAAGCCCCGCCATAAGCTTTGCGTGTGATGACAGTGATCTTTGGTACGGTGCACTCAGCGTAGGCGAACAATAATTTCGCCCCGTGTTTGATAATGCCACCATATTCCTGTGCGGTGCCAGGCAGGAACCCTGGAACGTCTACAAAGGTCACTATCGGAATATTAAACGCATCGCAAAATCGAACAAATCGTGCTGCTTTGATCGATGACTTAATATCTAGGCAACCGGCAAGCACTAGCGGTTGGTTCGCGACGATGCCCACGGTCTTTCCATCCATACGTGCCATGCCAATAATAATATTCTTTGCATAGTCAGGTTGAATTTCAAAAAAGTGTCCGTCATCGACAACCTTAAAAATCAGTTCGTGTATATCGTAAGGCTGATTGGGGTTGTCGGGAACCAATGTATTTAAAGATGATTCACGCCGATCCGGTGAGTCGTTGCAAGGTCTTGTGGGCGGTTTTTCGCGATTGTTTAGTGGCAGAAAATCATAAAACTCACGCAATTTACGAAGTGCGTGCAGTTCGTTTTCAAAGGCAATATCGCAAACCCCGGATACCGTTGCGTGAGTCTCAGCGCCACCGAGTTCTTCGTGAGTCACTTCTTCATGGGTGACTGTTTTCACCACCTCGGGACCCGTGACGAACATATAAGAAGTATCGCGTACCATGAAAATAAAATCAGTCATTGCAGGTGAATACACTGCACCGCCAGCGCAGGGACCCATGACCATTGAAATTTGCGGCACGACGCCTGATGCAAGCACATTGCGCTGAAACACTTCGGCGTACCCACCAAGAGAAGCAACGCCCTCCTGAATGCGTGCGCCACCAGAATCGTTTAAGCCAATGACGGGGGCGCCGACTTTCATTGCCTGATCCATGATCTTGCAGATTTTTTCTGCATGAGCTTCGGACAGGGACCCTCCAAAAACAGTGAAGTCCTGGCTAAAAACGAAGACCAGGCGTCCGTTGATCGTGCCCCAACCGGTAATGACACCGTCACCGGGTATCTTTTGATCTTGCATGCCAAAGTCAACGCAGCGATGTTCAACGAACATGTCTGACTCTTTGAAGCTATCGTCATCAAGTAGTACTTCTACGCGCTCACGTGCAGTGAGTTTGCCTTTGGCGTGGTGCTTGTCAATTCGTTCTTGGCCACCTGCAAGGCGTGCTGCCTCACGTCGTTCAAGTAGTTCTTGATCGATGGATTGCATAGAAAATAATTACCTGTCCAATGATTAAGTGCTGCAGCGATAAGCCAGTGTGGACTATCTGCCGGCTGACACAGTTAAAGTAATAAAGTTAAAGATTTGCCGAATGGCCTACTCGTCTGTTTTTTGCGGGTAGCCAATTGTCGCCAGTGATTCGGTGATTTCGTCAAGGATCACAGGGTCGTCAATAGTAGCAGGCATCTTCCATTCAGTGCCGTCAGCAATTGAACGCATGGTAGCGCGTAGAATTTTTCCAGAGCGTGTTTTCGGTAGACGAGTCACGACCACAGCACATTTAAATGCGGCAACCGGTCCAATCTCACCGCGAACCTTTTGTATCACTTCCTTGCAGATGTCTGCTTCACTTCTGTCACAGCCTGAATTGAGTACCAACATCCCGACAGGCACCTGACCCTTTAAGGTGTCTGCAGCACCCATCACGGCACATTCGGCCACATCCGGGTGTCCTGCGAGGACTTCCTCCATGGCACCGGTAGAGAGTCGGTGGCCGGCAACATTAATGACATCATCGGTGCGGGCCATGACAAAAATGTACCCGTCCTCATCAATATAACCCGCATCCCCCGTTTCATAGTGGCCGGGAAAATTTTTGAAATACGATTCTACGAATCGATCGGGTGCATTCCAAAGTGTTGGAAAAGTGCCCGGAGGCAATGGGGATTCCACGACTAACGCGCCAATGTCACCCGGTTTGCATTCTGAGCCGTCATTGTTAAGTGCTTTTAATTTGTAACCTGGAGCGGGCTTGGTCGGAGACCCGACTTTAATTGGCAGCATTTCAATGCCTGCGTAGTTAGCGCAAATAGAGGACCCGGTTTCTGTTTGCCACCAATGATCAATGACGGGCACTTGCAGAACTTGTTGTGCCCACTCAAGGGTGTCTGGATCGCATCGTTCACCAGCAAGAAACAGATAGTCGAGGTGTGATATGTCGTACTTGGCGAGGTATTCGCCCTTCGGGTCTTCTTTTTTTATCGCACGGAAGGCAGTAGGCGCTGTGAACAGTACCCGTACCTTGTGCTCCGAGATGACTCTCCAGAATGCACCAGGGTCAGGTGTACCAACCGGTTTGCCCTCATACAGAACGGTCGTATTGCCGTGGAACAAGGGAGCATAAACAATGTAGGAATGACCAACTACCCACCCAACGTCTGAAGCGGCCCAGTAAACATCACCGGGATCAACCCCATAGATGCTTTTCATTGTCCACTTGAGCGATACGATGCTACCACCGGTATCGCGTACAACACCTTTAGGCGCGCCGGTCGTACCGGAGGTGTATAAAATATATAACGGGTGGTTAGCATTAACGGCAACACACTCGGCAGGGCTTGCCTTGCTCTCTGCCTCCTGCCAGTGCACATCATGCGCTTGAGTCATTGAAGCTTTAGACTGATCGCGCTGCCAGATGTAACAATGTGATGGCTTATGTGTGGCAAGCTCAATGGCTTTATCAAGAAGGGGTTTGTACTCAACCACGCGCCCGGGCTCCAGCCCACAAGATCCCGCAAGAATGGCCTTCGGCTGACAATCATCGATACGCACGGCAAGTTCGTTGGCTGCAAATCCGCCGAATACGACACTGTGTACAGCGCCGATTCGAGCACACGCGAGCATCGCGATCGCCGCTTCGGGAATCATTGGCATATAAACAATAACTCTATCGCCCGCTACTACCCCGCCTTGTTGCAACATGCCGGCGATTTTGGAGACTCGCACCTGCAGTTCGCGATAACTGATTTTTCTGGATTCATCGGTGACAGCGCTGTCGTAGATAATTGCGGTTTGCTCTGCACGGCCGTTGTCGACATGCAGATCGACCGCGTTATAGCAGGCGTTGGTACGACCGTCCGGAAACCAGCGATAGAAGGGAGCGTTTGACTCATCCAGCGTGACCGTCGGGAATTGATCCCAGTGAATATCCTTTGCTGCCTCCAGCCAAAATGACTCTTTATCCGTGATTGATCGATCGTAGAGGCTTTTGTAGGCTGACATGGGGTAACTCTGGTGGCGGGATGAGGGATTGTCGCAAACATTCCTTGAATGACACAATCAAAATGAGATTGAAAAAGCTGCGATCTCTGCTAAATAGTCATGAAGTGGCTTTGGTGTAACTGGACAAGTCAACGAAATGGGCAGTAAAAGACAGTATCTTAGTAAACTATTGTTACCGTTCGGGTAAAAGTAGCGCAAACCTGTCTGACACATCCTGATTCAAATTGACACCATGTTAACGATAGGTAACAATTCCAGCATGATGCCTAGGTGCGACCACGTGTTACACGCACACTTCGTGGTTGGCTAGCAGTGAGTGCGTCAGACTATTCGAAGGTCAGCGAGCCAGTCCGCCAACCTACGTGAAGAATAATAAAATTAGGAGTGACGACATGGCAAAAGGGCAATCACTACAAGAACCCTTCTTGAACACCCTTCGAAAAGAACGTGTGCCGGTGTCTATCTATTTAGTAAATGGCATTAAGCTGCAGGGTCAAATTGAGTCCTTTGATCAGTTTGTGGTTCTACTCAAGAACACTGTCAGCCAGATGGTTTATAAACACGCGATATCCACTATTGTCCCGTCTCGTGCTGTGAAGATGGCACCACCAACCGCTGAGGAACAGGAAACTGCGGAAAGTTAACTTGGTAAGTAGGATGCACATTGTTTGATCGGCTAGAAGTCGGCAACGAGTGCGTCGTAGTCAATGTTGAGCTTCATGGACAGGAAAGTTATCCGGGTGAATTCTTAGAACTAGTTAAGTCGACTCAGGCCAACATCGTTGGCAACGTGACTGTGAAGATCAGAAACCCGCACCCGCGGTACTTTCTCGGTACCGGAAAAGCGGAAGAGGTAGCCGAGCTGGTACGTGAGGCCGAAGCTGATCTCGTCATTATTGATCATTCGCTATCTCCAAGTCAGGAACGTAATCTTGAAGCGTTGTTAAAGTGCCGAGTGCTCGACCGGGCCGGTCTGATTCTGGATATCTTTGCCCAGCGAGCGCGTTCATTTGAAGGTCAGTTGCAGGTTGAGTTGGCGCAGCTGGAGCATCTTTCTACCAGGCTTGTACGCGGTTGGACCCACCTTGAACGCCAGAAGGGCGGGATAGGTCTGCGGGGGCCGGGTGAGACGCAGCTGGAGACCGACAGGCGTCTGATAGGCGCTCGAATCAAGCAAATTAAAAAGCGCATGGATCGTGTCGATTCGCGTCGCGAGCAAGGGCGGCGCAATCGTAAGAAAAACGAGCTACCGACCGTCTCAGTCGTCGGCTACACCAACGCGGGCAAATCGACGCTGTTTAATCGCTTGACCGATTCGTCGGTATACTCGGCAGATCAGCTGTTTGCGACCCTTGATCCCACCATCCGTAAGCTCGATCTGGGGATGGGTGGCCAGGCAGTGATTGCTGACACGGTCGGGTTTATTAGCAATTTGCCGCACGAATTGGTTGAGTCATTCAGGTCAACACTGCAAGAGACGCGTGAGGCTACGGTGTTATTGCATATTGTTGATGCGTCTGATCCGCTACGCGAGACGCGCCGCGAGCAGGTAGAAGAGGTTTTGGCAGAGATTGGCGCAGATGTGCCGCAAATTCTTGTGTTGAACAAAATAGACTTGCTCGATGTGTCAGCGCGAAATGCTCTGCTCGATGAGTGCCTGGGCGAAGATGCTGTGGCGGTGTCCGCCATCAGCGGTGAAGGAATAGAGGAGCTGCTCGCCCGGATATCTAAGCGGGTGCAGCCTGAGCGGCGCAATGGATGGCTGACACTAACAGCAATGCAAGGCAAAGAGCGCGCTATGCTGTATGAGCGAGATGCAGTAAGGCAGGAAGAAATCGGCACCAGTGGCGAGTTTATTCTTCGATTAGAGATAGCAGAACACGACTGGCATCGTTTTATAAAGCAGACTGGAATCGATGCTGAGCTTGTAATGCATCCAGTTTGACCACATTCATCTTGATACCTTCCAGTTGGCCGCCTAAACTTAGCGGCTTGGCCGGTGCAATCGCAGTCTGATCAAATCACCAAATCACAACTTATAATTGCAGCAAGTCGCTGTTTCTAGAACTAATTCGGAGTGGGCCATGGCCTGGAATGAGCCGGGGGGCAACAACAACGATCCCTGGGGTAACAAAAAAAACGACAGCGGCCCACCTGATCTTGATGAGGTTTTTCGCAATCTGCAGAAGAAACTTGAGGGTCTCTTTGGCGGAAAACGTGCGGGAGGCTCAAGCAGTGGCTCAGGCGGCAGCGACGGTGGCTTTAAGTTCCCCGGAAAGCTAGGTTCAATCGGGTTGATGGCCATCGGTCTGATACTGGGTATTATTTGGTTCCTTAGCGGTATTTATATTGTGCAACCGGCTGAGCGTGGGGTGGTTACTCAATTCGGCAGGTTTGTCAAAACAACACAGCCTGGCCCGCACTGGCATATCCCGTGGCCAGTGCAACGATTTCAGCGTGTCAACGTGGATCAGAATCGGTCTGTCGAACTTCGACAGCAGGATATCCTGACCCGCGATGAGAATATCGTTGTGGTGGATGTGGCGGTCAACTACAAATTGGCCAAACCGGAAGATTACCTTTTCAATGTGGCAAGTCCGGACCTTACCCTAAGGCATGCGGCCGAGAGTGCTCTGCGAGAAACTGTTGGACAAACGCTGATGGACACGGTCCTAACCGAAGGCCGCGAGCTGTTGGCGGATGAAACACAGGCGAAGATTCAGCAGAATCTCGACGACTACAATGCCGGGATTATCGTCACGGCGTTTAACCTTAAAAGTGCCGAAGCACCAGCCGAGGTCAAAAAAGCTTTTGACGATGTTGTCAAGGCAAGAGAAGACCAGCAGCGCTTTATTGATGAATCTGAAACCTACAGAAACGGTGTGCTACCGGAAGCACGTGGAGAGGCCGTGATTGCGCTTGAGAGAGCACGTGCCTACAAATCTGAGGTGGTAAATGCGGCACAAGGTGAGGCCGCGCGTTTTGAATCCTTGCTGACTGAGTATTCAAAAGCCCCGGAGATCATGAAAGAACGTCTTTATATCGAGTCTATGGAGTCGGTGCTATCTAACAGCAGTAAGGTGATGGTGGGTACGGGAGAGAGCGGCAACAATCTGATGTACCTGCCACTCGACAAGCTCATGGGCGCAGGCAACAACAACGCCCCGGCGCAGGTAACGCTTCCGCAGAGTGAATACGTAAACCCATCGGCTGGTCAATCGACCCCGCGCTCAAGCGATAGCAGTCGCACCCGATCGAGAGGCAGCAACTGATGTTAAAAGCTATATTTATCGCATTGGCCGTGTTGTTGTTGGCGGTGTCCGTCAACAGTACTATTGCGCCGTTCTTTGTAGTCGATGAGCGAGAGCGCGCCATAAAGCTCTTCCTTGGTGAGATCGAAGAAGAAGAGTACGGACCCGGTCTGCATTTCAAATGGCCATTTGCAAATACGATTCACAAGTTTGATTCTCGGGTCCTGAACATTGATGCTGAAGCTGGCACTGTGCTTACAAGTGAGAAGAAACGAGTTATCGTAGATTCTTTCGTAAAGTGGCGAATTGCCAAACCGACGCAGTATTTCAAAGCAACCGGTGGTGATTTACGTCGTGCAGAACTTATCCTTTCTCAGTTCTTAAGTAAGGGAATGAAGGATGCGATTGGTAAACGGACCATTACGGACGTTATTTACGGAGAGCGCCTTGCGATTATGCGTGAGGTAGCAGTAGCTGCAGATAAGCAGACCAAGCAATCCGAACTTGGTGTCGAAATACTCGATGTGCGGATTAAGAAAGTTGAACTACCGGATGAGGTGCGTCAGTCGGTGTTCAGTCGCATGGAGCAGGAACGAGCCAAAGTGGCGCGTGACCTCCGAAGTAAAGGCCGTGAGACAGCAGCAGGTATCAGAGCTGATGCGGATCGACAGCGCTCAATCATGTTAGCGGAAGCCTATAACGAGTCTCAGCAGATTCGTGGTGAGGCCGATGCTGAAGCGGCGGGGGTTTACGCTGGCGCATATGGTAAAGATCCAGAGTTTTACGGTCTTTATCGAAGTCTGAATGCCTATAAAACAACATTCAGTGGCGCCAATGATGTGTTGTTGATCAAGCCAGACTCGCAGTTCTTTAAGTATTTCAATGGAACTGAGCCGCAGTAGCAATGGCTGAAGTACTAACAGCAGTTGCTTTAGTTATCGTTATTGAAGGCGTGTTGCCTGCTATCAGTCCGTCGACCTACCGACGGGCTGCTATGCAGCTTGGCATGATGTCTGATCGTACAATTCGTTACACCGGTTTGAGCTTTATGGTCATCGGCGCGGTACTACTACACCTGGTGCATTGATGAGTCATAACGAAGCGCGGGCGCTTTGGCGATTGCCCGACGGCATGGATGAAATGCTGCCGCAGCAGGCGCGGGCGTTGGAATGGCTACGCCGATCAATCTACGATATGCATATTGCCTGGGGATATCAGCCGGTAGAACCTCCCTTTGTCGAGTTTCTCGATTCTCTATTGTCCGGCACAGGCCGTGACTTTGAACGCCAGACGTTTAAGGTTGCTGACCCGTTGAGCGGTCAGATGATGGGTGTTCGAGCAGACATGACACCACAGGTCGCGCGCATAGATGCGCATCAGATGGCTGATCAAACAGCTGTCGGAGAGGTCTCGAGGCTGTTCTATCTGGGAACTGTGGTTCGTGCACACACTGATGGCGTGGAAAAAAATCGTGCGCCACTGCAGATCGGTGCGGAAATTTTCGGCCATCAGGGTCCACAGAGTGATGTTGAAGTGATTCGGCTCATGATTGCCGCACTGCATTGTGCCGGCATAGAAGATATCCACTTAGATCTTGGTCATGTGGGTGTATTTCGCAGTTTGTGTGAGCAGATTGGTCTGAGCGGTCACGATCAATCAACACTATTTGTTTTGTTACAGAAAAAAGCCGTTCCGGACATTGAGGCGTTTGCGCATAGCATTGGCGTAGGCGAAGCGACCCGGCAGCTACTTTGCAATCTGTGTAGTTTGAATGGTGATAGCAGCGTGCTGCAGCGTGCACGAACAGAGTTGGGTGATTTTTGTGATAGCTCGATGAGTCTGGCGCTTGACGAGTTGCAGCAAATTAGCGAGCTACTGCAACCATTGCCTGAGAGCACCACGTTGCATTTTGATCTGGCCGAAGTTCGAGGTTATCAGTATCACACAGGAGTGGTTTTCGCTGCATACACCCCTGGCTCTGGAAGTGAGATTGCCAGAGGCGGTCGATATGATGGCATTGGCAAAACCTTTGGTAGATCGCGACCAGCAACGGGCTACAGTACCGACTTAAAATTGTTAATGCGTTTGATCGGTTATGATCAGATTGCGAGTAAATTCAATATATCGACAAAGCAGCAGCGCGCTATATTGTGTCCGGATGATAAATGCACAGAGCTCCAACGAGCTGTGGAATCATTGCGGGCGCAGGGTGAGGTTGTTATGTTTGATCTGGCTGGGCAGAACCAGTCGTTATGTGATCGTGTCATTCGAAAAAAAGAAGGCAAGTGGTCAGTGGAGAATCTTTGAATGGCGAACAACGTAGTTGTTCTTGGTACCCAATGGGGCGATGAAGGCAAAGGCAAAATTGTTGACCTTTTGACTGAGCATGCCTCGCATGTCGTGCGCTATCAAGGTGGCCATAACGCGGGTCATACGCTGGTTATTGATGGTAAGAAGACTGTTCTTCACTTGATTCCTTCGGGCATCATGCGTCAAAACGTACAGTGTGTTATCGGTAACGGTGTGGTGCTGTCGCTGGAGGCGCTTTTTAAAGAGATAGCATCTCTTGAAGACGCAGGCGTCAGCGTACGTGATCGAATCAAAGTGAGTGATGCCAGCGTGTTGATCCTGCCGTATCACATTGCGGTAGATCAGGCGCGCGAGCGAGCGTTAAACAAAGATGCTATTGGTACCACGGGTCGTGGTATTGGACCGGCTTATGAAGATAAAGCCGCACGCCGTGCAATAAGAGTGTCCGATCTGTTTCAGCCTGAAGTGCTGCATCGAAAACTTACTTCAGCTTTAGAATTTCATAACTATCTGCTAAGTGGATTGTATAAAAGCGATACTGTAGACGTTGAAGAGACGTACCAAAGCTGTATTGAATTTGCAGAGCAACTAAAAAACATGGTTGTAGATTGCGCAGAGATACTGCATGCCGCACAGCGAAAAGGTGAGAAGCTTCTGTTGGAAGGTGCGCAGGGCACGTTGCTTGATGTTGATCACGGCACCTATCCTTTTGTCACCTCATCTAATACAACGGCAGGCGCTGCAGCCACTGGTTGTGGTATTGGTCCGCGAGACATCGAGTATGTGCTGGGAATCACTAAAGCCTATACAACCCGTGTGGGTTCCGGGCCGTTCCCCACCGAGCTTGACGATGAAGCCGGACAGTACATGGGTGAGCGTGGTCATGAGTTTGGTGCCACTACAGGGCGTAAGCGTCGTTGTGGTTGGTTTGATGCGATAGCCGTAAAGCGCGCTTGTGAGTTAAGCAGTGTTAGCGGGCTGTGTATTACCAAGCTCGATGTGCTGGACGGGCTTGAAGAGATCAAAGTGTGTATCGGTTACGAGCTTGACGGGCAGAAAATCACTCACTTGCCTACCGGTGCTGAGCAACTGTCGCGTTGTCTGCCGGTGTATGAGTCTTGTGCTGGATGGACTGACAATACAGAAGGCGTGACCGAATGGGATCAATTGCCGGAAAACGCCAAAACATACGTTAATCGACTGGCTGAGCTCACCGCGACCCCCGTGCATATCGTATCGACTGGTCCGGATCGCATTCAGACTATTGTGCTGGACAATCCATTTGAGCAAAGTTAAATCATTGCCGGTGATTGAATAAAATAAAACAAGAAGTACAAATTAGTCAAAATGCACATAATATAAGTACACCCTCTGATGTGCGGGCTCGTGTAAAGCCAAACTGATAAAGGGTGTTTAATGAGCTACTGAAGCCTGAAGAGTTGAATACGCGCGATATTGCGCGTTTTAATGGTGACCAAATACTAAAAGAAGTATTTGGTGCCGAGAAGAGGACTTGAACCTCCACGGGGATACCCCCACTAGCACCTGAAGCTAGCGCGTCTACCAATTCCGCCACCTCGGCAAGGTGATGCAGCTGAGCGCGAAACTATAGAAGTCTGCATCGTTGATGTCAATGAATGCATTCTGTTTTACCTACTTAACCGGTGGCTGCACAAATCAAGATCGCAGCGATACCGGTAAACCAATTAGAGAAATTTATGGCTAAAAAGAAAAAAGCCACCACAGTAAAAAAGAAAAAATCCAATAAACGCAGTTCCGGTCGACCGGCGCTGGTAGCGCCCGCTGACAAAAGGAAGCGTGGCCGTAGTAAAAAGAAAGAGATTACGGCGGCGGCCGACGGTCCAAAACCCAAGCGTCAATACGCTTTTGAAATTGCCAGTCGCGAGCAATTGATTGAAGAGCTGGTTCAGGCCGGAAAGCCGTTGAATCAAGAGCAATTGGCCGGCGTGCTTGAAATGGTTGAGCGCGATGAAAAATACGTAGCCCTTGGCAGGCGGCTTGGTGCAATGGTCAGGGACGGCCAAATAGTACGTAATCGGCGCGGCGGCTTTTTACCGCTCGATGAGAAAAACTTGATCCGTGGTCGTGTTTCTGCCCATCCGGACGGCTTTGGATTCCTGATCAGTGAGACTGGCGGGGAAGATACCTTTCTAGCGGCTCGCCAGATGCGCTCAGTAATGGACGGAGATCGTGTGGTTGTGCATATCACGGGTACAGATCGCAGAGGCCGCTCTGAAGGCGCTGTGATTGAGGTGCTTGAACGAGCAGTAAAAACATTGGTCGGCAGACTGCAGATCAGCCAGGGAATTGCGGTGCTGCAACCAGATAACAAACGCATCTCCCGTGAAATAGTGATAAACGACACAGCCGACGCTCAGGACGGGCAAATAGTATTGGCTGAAATCGTGGAGCAACCAAGTAACAGCCGGCCAGCGATTGCTGCAGTGGTGGAGGTGCTCGGCGAGCACCTGTCGCCCGGGCTGGAAATTGACATCGCCATACGCTCTCGCGACATTCCTAATGAATGGCCGGACGAGGTGATATCGGAGAGCGGCAGGATAGGAACAAGTGTTGATCCGACAGTGATTGGTGAGCGGCGCGATTTGCGTTCGACGCCACTGGTCACAATCGATGGTGAAGACGCCCGTGATTTTGATGATGCAGTTTTTGCTGAGCGCAAGCCAAATGGCTTTCGTTTGGTCGTCGCAATAGCTGATGTATCGCACTACGTTACTCCTGATTCTGCACTTGATGTCGAAGCGTACAATCGTGGTACATCGGTATATTTTCCTCAGCGGGTTGTACCCATGTTGCCGGAAAGCTTATCCAACGGATTGTGTTCCTTAAATCCTGATGTTGACCGCTTATGTATGGTGTGTGATATGTCGATCACAGACGATGGAGAAATTAAGCGTGCCAGGTTTTATCCTGCCACCATGCGTTCGCATGCACGACTGACCTATACCCAGGTGCATCATTATCTTCAAAGCCAACTCGGTGCAGGCGGTAAGGGTAAGCCAAGTGAGCCGCAACAGGCCGCAATAGAAAAAATTGGTACGCTTGGCAAACACATCGACGTGTTGCATGAACTCTATGAGGTAATGCGTGTGGCACGTAGTGAGCGCGGAGCTATTGAGTTTGACAGCAATGAAACACGCATTGTGTTTAATGATCAGAAAAAGATTGAACAGATAGTACCCGTTGAGCGCAATGAGGCGCACATGCTGATTGAAGAATGCATGATCGCTGCGAATATAAGTGCTGCCCGGTACATTGGAAAACGCAAGATACCCGGATTGTATCGGAGCCATGAGGGCCCTGGCGCAGACAAGCTTATAGATGTACGTAAGTTTTTATCTCAACGTGGGCTTGAGCTCGGGGGTGGTGATAATCCGGGGGCTATTGATTATGCCAAAACGCTTGCGAGTGCGGATGGTCGACCTGATAAGTTGGTCATTCAAACGCTCATGTTGCGTTCCATGAATCAAGCCGTATACAGCACACGCAATGCAGGCCACTTTGGCCTGGCGCTGGAGGAGTATGCGCATTTTACTTCACCGATACGGCGCTACCCTGATTTAATGGTCCATCGTGCGATAAAGCATATGCTGGTGCATAACAGTACAAACGGATATCCGTATAGTTCAAATCATATGGCGGAAATCGGTGACCATTGTTCCAGTACTGAGCGGCGCGCTGAAGAGGCTACTCGGGATGTGGTGGCCTGGCTTAAATGTGAGTATATGCAGGATCAAATTGGCAGTATCCACCAAGGGGTTATTACAGGTGTTACTTCCTTTGGTGTTTTTGTAGAGCTAGCTGGTATTCATGTCGAAGGGCTGGTCCATATCACCTCACTTCCGCAAGACTACTACGAGTTCGATTCAACTAATCATCGTTTAGTCGGGCGAAAAGGTGGGCTGTCGTACGCGCTTGGCCAGGTCATTAGTGTTCTGGTTGCCGCGGTGAATCTTGACGAGAGAAAAATAGATTTTCAAATTGATAAGACTGGTGTTCAGGCCTCCGGTAAGCGTCGGAAAAAGCCGACGAATAAATCCGGCTCTGGTAAGCACGCTGAGGCTGATGCCAAGCCGCAAGCTAAAAAACAAGACAAGAAGAAAAAAGTAAAAAAGAAAAAGCGTGCAGCGGTCGCCAAGAAGAAAGCCTCACAAACCACCAGTAAGAAGAAAGCCCGTGGTAAAGCCGATGAGACAAAGCCGGCGGCTAAGAAGAAGACGACTCGAAAAAAGGCGGCTCGCAAGAAAACCTCCAAGAAGCGAGGTGCAAAGCGTCAGGAATAATCAAGCGCGACGACAGCAATGCATTTGATAGTATTAGCGTATGAATCTAACCCATGTATTTGGACTGCACGCTGTGCAGTCTGTGCTGCAAAACAACCCCAAGTCTGTCGTCAAGCTATTGCTGTCTGATGCACGTGACGATAAGCGATTGTCTGAAGTTGAAGCGCTCGCGACCGAGCGCCGTGTTGTTATTGAGCGGATATCATCAAAGGAGCTGCAAAAGATTGCAGGGGAAGGCCGGCATCAGGGGGTGATTGCCCAATGCCGAGCTCGTGAAGTCATGTCCGAGCCGCAGCTGCTGACACATATCATGGGTTTAGATAACGCGCTATTGCTGGTGCTTGACGGGGTAACTGACCCGCATAACCTGGGCGCGGTTTTGCGTACTGCAGATGCCGCAGGTGTAGATGCGGTCATTGTTCCACGAGCGGGCAGTGCCGGGCTAAGCCCAGTGGTGCGCAAGGTCGCGTCCGGCGCGGCTGAGACGATGGCATTTTGTCCTGTGGCTAATCTTGCGCGCACCCTCGGAGAGCTCAAAAGCCTCGGTGTCTGGTTGTACGGAGCCAGCGATACCGCTGATGCGAAGTATACAGAAGTCGATTATCGTGGCCCGGTGGCATTGTTGATGGGTGCCGAAGGGGCAGGTCTTCGCCGGCTGACTCAGCAGGCATGCGACGGGCTGATTTCTATTCCGATGTCGGGTTCTGTAAGCAGTTTGAATGTTTCCGTCGCCACCGGTGTATGCCTGTTTGAAGTAGTACGTCAGCGACGTGGATAACTAAAGGCAGTGCTCGCGTTGTTTTGATCAGTGAGTCGGCTCCTGCGCGGCTGCATTCACACAAGAATGGCCTTTCTTGTGCAGATTCTGGCAATATTGTCAGATTGATCATCGATTAGTGTCTTTTAAGGGCCGAGGGAATTTGCCTGATGCCAGCCTTGTGATATAATTGGGAGTTACCCTTGAGGTAATACTCCTTGTCTAGTGGCATCCTGCCACGGGCAAATATCCCACAGGAGCGACAATGCGTCACTACGAAATCGTATTTCTGGTTCATCCGGATCAGAGCGAGCAAGTCCCCGCTATGGTTGAGCGGTACCGCGGCATCATCGAAAACAGCGGCGGTACAGTACACCGCGTTGAAGATTGGGGCCGTCGTCAGCTTGCTTACCCAATCAATAAAGTCTACAAAGCGCATTACATTCTGACTAACATCGAATGTGATCACAGTGCACTTGAAGAACTCACCAGTGCTTTCCGCTTCAATGATGCGGTTATCAGGCACCTGGTAATTAAGCGCAAGGCACCTGTTACAGGTGAATCACCACTTCTGAAGCGCGAAGAAGAAGAAACCCGCCGACCACCACGTGAAGATCGCAACAGAGATCGTTCTAGTGAATCTAACGAAAGTGCGGCACCGGAAACAGCAGCAGTGGAAGCATCTGATGCAGCCCCTGCAGAGGGAGAGTCATAATGGCGCGTTTTTTCAGAAGAAAGAAATATTGCCGATTCACGGCAGAGAACATTGCACACATCGATTACAAAGACCTTGAGTTGCTGAAGGCCTATGTCACCGAGACAGGCAAAATCGTACCTAGTCGTATCACCGGTACCAGTGCACGCTATCAGCGTCAGTTGGCAACGGCCGTGAAGCGGGCGCGATTTTTGTCATTGCTGCCGTACAGCGATCAACACTAATTATTAATTTGTAGCATTGATCTATGTGGCAAGCGCTTGCAGGGTACGCAGTGCGTGGTCCGGCTCAGGCGGCGCTGCTGGCATTTAGCACGTTGCTGTTGTCGTTGCTGATGCCGCCTTTGGTGGTTATCAGCAATGCGCTGGTGGCTTTAGTTTTTTTAAGACTGGGGCCGGCGCCCGGCTTTATCGCAGTGGGTGTTGCGCTGGTGGTGGGAACTGCCATTGCAGCTCTGTCCGGTAAAGCGGCGGTGCCCGGGGCGATGATGATGTCGTTCTGGTTGCCGGTGATCGTGATGGCGCTGGTACTTCGAAAGACGGTAAGTTTAAATTTGGCCATCCTGGCTGGTGCGGTGCTCGCGTTAGCGGGGGTGATCATTACCTACCTGATTGTCGAAAGCCCGTCTAACGAGTGGCAAGGGTTGATAGAAGCGGTCAAGGTGGCAGCGGAACAAACCACCGGTGGCACAGATCGTCAGAAAGTGGCTGATTGGTTGAACAACGCCGGTACCTGGATGACAGGCTTCAGCGCGGCCACCCAGTTTATTATTGCAGTGCTAAGTTTATTGCTGGCCAGAGTGTGGCAGGCAAGGCTGTTTAACCCTGGAGGGTTGCAGCAGGAGTTTCATGGATTGCGTTACGGGCTTGCCGCGGGTGCTGCAGGTTTGGCTATTACGGTAGCGGCGACGTTTTTCAACGTAGAGCTATTAACCAATCTTGCCATTGTGGTGATTGTGGTGTTTGCGTTTCAAGGGTTGGCCATTTTGCATGCCTTGGTAGCGCAGTTAAAATTGCATGTACTGGTGATGGTAGCGTTATACGGATTTTTGTTTATGTTGTTGCCAACGTCGATCAAAGTGATCGGTTTGTTGGGAATAGCAGACACTTGGCTTGATTTCAGAAGCCGGCTGAGTGTGATAAAAAAAGATTAAACAGGCGTGTGGTCAGTCCACACCCAATATACACAGGTGAATCAGATGCAAGTCATACTGTTAGAGAGTATTAGTAACGTCGGCGCCCTGGGCGATTTGGTTGAAGTGCGACCGGGTTTTGCGCGCAATTTTTTGCTGCCGTCAGGCAAAGCGCAAATGGCTACCAAGGACAACATCGCAGATTTTGAACAGCGCCGTGCAGAGTACGAAGCGCAGCAAGCTGAGCAATTGGTCGAAGCCAATAAGCGTGCAGCAGGGCTGGCAGGTGCTTCGGTGACAGTACTGGCTCGCTCAGGTAGTGAAGGTAAGTTATTCGGTTCTGTTGGCGGTGACGAGATCGCGGCGGCCCTGACAGCCAAATATATCCCGGTAGAGAAGCGCGAATTACGTATGCCTGACGGCCCACTTCGCACCACCGGCGAGCATGAAATCGCTGTGCATATCCATGCCGAAGTGGATGCAATGGTTACCGTCATTGTTGAAGGCGAAGAAGAGTAAGACAAATACCCAATCGGCTTGTAACGCAATTGAGTCGATAAGTAATGTTTTCTTCAAATTGAAGGCCGGTTGAGCCTTCAATGCCACTTTAACTATCCGGTAAAGTGGTTATGTTGTGGCCGTAGCGTTAATATGTCCGGCCGTACAACCGCATGGCATTTCATTGGCTTCACCTTACGAAGAGCAAGGGCCGGCATCTATCCGGCTGCCGCCGCACTCCCTGGAGGCTGAGCGATCAGTGCTGGGTGCGTTGATGCTTAGCGATGGTCATGATGCATGGGATCAGATCGCTGATGTAGTGGTCGAGGGTGATTTTTATCGCAACGACCACAGCCTCATTTTTCGAGCGATAGAGCAGCTGGTTGAGCGTAGCTCACCGCGTGACGCGGTTACCGTGTCGGAGCATCTTGAGACCTCGGGTGATCTTGCAGATACCAACGGTCTTCCTTACCTGGTAGAGCTAGCTGAGCAAACTCCCAGCTCCAGCAATGTTGTCGCTTACGCAAAAATTGTCCGCCAGCGTTCGGTATTGAGGCAATTGATATCAACCTGTAATGGTGTGGCCGATTTGGCCTACCGGCCAGAGGGCAGGCCGGTTGCAGAAATATTGGACATGGCTGAATCCAGAATGTTTGCCATAGCCGATCAGACAAGTCGCTCAGTCACGGGGCTTACCCGTGTGGCGGACATCATGCAGGAGACAAAAGAAAAGCTTGAAATACTGGGCCAAAACAAATCCTCAATAACGGGAATATCAACCGGTTACAAAGGCCTTGATAAAATAACGTCTGGACTGCAACGTTCCGATTTAATTATTCTTGCTGGTCGCCCATCAATGGGTAAGACATCATTCGCTATGAATCTGGTTGAAAACGTCGCGCTGACTCAAGAGCTGCCAGTGGCAATGTTCAGTATGGAAATGCCCGGCGAACAGCTGTGCATGAGAATGATCGCATCACTCAGTAAAATTGAGCTTAACCGGGTCAGAAACGGAAATCTCAACGATGCGGATTGGGCAAGAATAACGTCTGCCACTAACCTTCTTCATCAACACAGCCGCATCTATATCGATGAAACACCGGCAATGACACCCACCGAGGTGCGGGCGCGTTGTCGGCGTCTGGCGCGTGAGCAAAAAGGGCTGGGTTTGGTGGTCATAGATTACTTGCAGTTAATGCAAACCAGTGATCGCTCAGAAAATCGTGCGACAGAAATTTCAGAAATTTCAAGATCACTTAAAGCGCTGGCAAAAGAACTGTCGGTGCCTGTAATTGCTTTATCGCAGCTTAATCGAAGCCTTGAGCAACGACCCGATAAAAGACCCATTATGTCCGACTTACGTGAGTCAGGTGCGATCGAGCAGGACGCTGACGTCATAGCGTTTGTATACCGCGATGAAGTTTACAATCCTGACACCCCGGACAAAGGGATGGCAGAAATTTTAATTCGTAAACAGCGAAACGGGCCTACTGGTAAAGTAGATATGGTTTTTAATGGACCGTTTGTGCGGTTCGATGATTACATCTCCGAGGATCACTACGGGATCTCTGATCTTGACGAGTAGCGATCAATTTTATCGCAATATCAATATACGAATTGATCTTGCGTCGATTCGGCACAACCTCCGGTGTGCGAAGGCACTCGCCCCGGCAAGCAAGATCATGGCGGTGGTTAAAGCAGATGCCTACGGCCATGGCATGACACAAGTGCTGCCTGCACTTCATGACGCTGATGGGTTTGCCGTGGCCACTGTTGAAGAGGCAATGGCACTGCGGCGAGGCGGTGAAAACAAGCCCGTACTGGTGTTTCAGGGGTTTCGCACGCTGGATCAACTGTACTTTTGTGCTGAGGCGAAATTATGGCCGGTAATTCATGATCAGCATCAGCTTGAGCTGATCTCCAGCAACACGTTGAAAGATTTATCGTGTTGGGTGAAGTTTGATACCGGCATGGGCCGCACAGGTTTTCAAGTACAGGGCGCCGATTCTGTGTATCGACGTTTGCAGGCAGCAGCGGTGAAAGTGGTTGGTGTGATGTCCCACTTCGCCTGTGCTGATATGGTTGAGGACATCAGCAATGATCGTCAGTTGCGTGAGTTTAATTCCATTAAATGGCCTGATCCGGTGGCGCTATCCATGGCGAATTCTGCCGCAATACTCAGTCGCACAGATGTGCAGCTTGATTGGGTTCGACCCGGAGTCATGTTGTATGGCGCCAGCCCTTTTAAACACAGCGACGCCGAATCACTGGGTTTGCAGCCCGCGATGCGTGTGACGGCGCCGGTAATCGCAATTCGAGACTTAAAGCGAGGCCAGCGCATTGGTTATGGCGGACGCTACCAGTGTGACCGTGCCATGAAAGTGGCGGTGGTTGGCGCTGGTTATGGCGACGGTTATCCGCGCGCAATTCCGGATGACACGTCGGTGATACTGGGCAATCAGCGATGCACTGTAATAGGGTGTATATCGATGGATTCTATGATTGTTGATATTAGCTCGTTGGCTGTACCGCCCCCAATCGACTACCCTGTGACCCTATGGGGGCATGGGCAGTTGCGTGTTGATGAAATTGCGCGACGAGTGAACACGATCTCATATGAGTTGTTGTGCGGGATTCGCGGCCAGAGACAATGGATTGATGCGCCGAGTGAAGTCAATGTGCGAAAAATTGATAAGGACTTGTCAACCAACTGAATTTGTCGCAAAGTTTACATCAAATGAAAACTTGTGTGGGCGAAGCCTTACTAGGGGCAAGTTGCTGTTGTACAGTGTCTCGAATGGTGTTCATCAGTGAATTTAGGATGATTAAATGTTCGTAACTGGCACGAACTATGTGTCATTTTGCATCTTATGTGGATCTGCATCTTGCGGGTCTCGCTGATTGACACTAATGCAATATTGCGCAGAGACACTGCAATCAGTGACAAAATTTGTTAATGGAAAGTAAATGAAATCAATAAAAAAGGCAGTCTTCCCGGTAGCTGGGATGGGCACAAGGTTTCTACCGGCCACCAAGGCTAATCCGAAGGAAATGCTGCCGGTTGTTGACAAGCCGTTAATCCAATACGCTGCAGAAGAAGCGGTGGCGGCTGGTGTCGATACGTTGATATTTGTCACCGGGCGCAACAAACGCTCAATTGAAGATCACTTTGACACCGCTTATGAGCTTGAGAAAGAGCTTGAAGAGCGTGACAAAGTAAAGATGTTGAAGGTCGTTCGCGAGATTCTGCCACCTGAGGTGAACTGCGTTTTTATTCGTCAGTCTGAAGCGCTCGGTCTTGGTCATGCGGTTTTGTGTGCGAGACCAGTGGTGGGTGATGAGCCATTCGCGGTTATTCTGGCTGATGACTTACTTACGTCGGACGATAAGCCTATTCTGAGTCAGATGGTCGAAGTGTACGACTTTCACAAATGTCCAGTGCTTGGCGTGCAGGAAGTGCCAATGGAAGATGTGCATCAGTATGGAATTGTTGATGCAAAGCTCTCTGGTGATAGAACCTATGATGTCGCTGGAATGGTTGAAAAGCCGTCGCAAGAGGACGCGCCTTCCAATCTTGCGGTAGTAGGTCGTTACATACTACCTGCTAAAATATTTGATTTGCTTGAAACGCAAGAGCGTGGCGCTGGTAACGAAATTCAATTGACTGACGCCATTGCCCGCCTACTAAGTTCGCAGCGTGTGTTGGCTTACAGCTTTGAAGGTAAGCGCTTCGACTGCGGCAGTAAGCTTGGGTATTTACAGGCGCAGGTTGAGTTTGCACTGGCGCACGAAGAAGTCAGTGAAGATTTCAGGCAGTATCTGTTAAGCCTTGACCTCGGACATGCGCTTCCCCAGATGAAATCAGCCAGCGGCTAGTTGGAAAATACAAATACGAAACAAGGCAGCTTAGGCTGCCTTTTTTTTGTTTGTCACCAACATCGCTAATGTAATTCATCGGCATACCGCAACCCTTGTATCTTTGTCAGTCGGAATGAACGAATTGAAGGTTTCAACTGATTTTGCAGTCTATGGTTGCTTAAACGGTGTGCCTGTCGTGTCTGGTTAGTGAACATATGGGGTAGGGAGTTCGCGCGCAAGATACAGGTGTATTTGAGCGCGAACGACACTGCCTGGAGATACGACTCCCCCTGAATAGTTACTAACTCTTCAACATAACTTCTCTTGGCAGCTTGATATTGAAGTTTTGCCGTAACGCGGCATCTGCCTCGTCATTGATATGTGCGGGAAAGTGATTTGACAAAACATGGTCAACGCGCTTTTTGGCTTCAACCAATAGCTTTGGACGGTCTCTTTCCATCCATTCTTTCGGGCTGTTTCTATCTCCGATTTCAGGGTAAAGATACTCCTTTTGCATTAGCTCCATGGTTTGCGGGTGGCCAAGGTAGTGCAGTGGGCCGTCTACGCAAACATCTCGCATGGTTTGGATAGACATTGTTTCATCGTTAACTTCAATGCCCTTAACGGTTCGGTTAATTGCGCCGAGCATATCGTTATCAATGATGTAACTTTCAAGACATGCGCCGAGTAGGCTGGCATGCATACCGGCAGATTCATAAATTAAATTCGCACCGGAGTGTGCGGCGAGAGTGACGGTGTAACCTTTCTCATAGCCTGATTGTGCATTAGGTAATTTGGCATCAGCCATTCCTGCAGCTATACCGGTGGGCAGATTGTAGTAGCGCCCCATTTGGCCACAGGCCGCCATCAATATCGCTTGTTCGCCACTACCGCCACTCATCGCGCCAGTACGAAGGTCGGAGACAAACGGCCATGTTCCGAATATGGCGGGGTGCCCGGGCTTGAGTGCATTGACATAAACTAGTCCTGCCAGCACTTCAGAAACAGACTGCACTACCGACCCTGCGATCGCTGCAGGGCTGGTTGCCCCTGCTTGTCCTGCAGACAACAGCAGTACCGGCATACCGCCATGTACGGCTGATTCAAGACAGGCACAGGCGTCTTCTGCGAAGCGCAGTGGCGGCACCACAAAGCAGCATGACATTGAAACGAAGGGTCGATCACGCCATGCTTGTTCAGAGCCTGCCACCTGATGCAGTAACTTCAATGATTCATCTACGTGTTCCGGTAACACCCAGCTGGTGCCGACGTGTTTGCTTGTGCCAGTGATTGATGCGTACAGTGTGTTCAGATCGAGATCAGCAGGCTCAATCATGTCGCGTGCAACAATCGAGCGTTGGAAGAAATGGATATGATCAGATTGGTCGACAATGCGAGCGATGTCGTACAAGTCTTTAAGTGTTGATTCGCGATACTGGCGGCTCTCAACATCGACAATGTGCACTGCGGCACCAGCGGTGCCAAAGTACATTTTAGAGTCACTGACTTCGATATCGTGTTCTGGTGCCTGGGCGTGCAAGGTGAAGTTGCGTGCGCAGTTGGCAATGGTGTCTTCGACCAGTGATCTTGGGAAGTGTAAGCGCCCGTCGCGATAAATACCGCCGACTTTTTTCACCGCATCAACGCAACTGGGGATCGCTTGCGACAAGCCGATGTTTTCAAGAACATCCATGACCGCATCGTTGATTTTTCCAACGTCAAGTTCACTCAAGGGTGCAAAGCTGCCGCCGGACATACCCGGGTTGACTGCACGATCTTCAGCGGCAAGAGGTGCTGCGCGCTCTGCTTTTTTTGCGGCGCGTGCGCCCCGGCGGGACTTGCGTTTGGGTTCAGTCATTGGGTGTCTTCACTATCTAAGATCTAAGTGTCTTAATAGCACGGTTATCGCTTATATCGATTCCAGAATTGCGACACCCCCCATGCCACAGATGACAATGGCGTTCGGCGACAGACATTCTGTCGCCGATAGAGCTGAATTATTTAATTTCTAATAGCTCAACTTCAAAAACCAGTGTTTCGTCAGGTCCGATGTCCTGTCCGGCACCACGTGGTCCGTATGCGAGGTTGGACGGAATAACAAAGCGGTATTTACTGCCAGTGTTCATCAGTTGTAGTCCCTCAGTCCAACCGGGAATGACGTTGGCAAGAGGAAACTCTGCAGGCTCGCCGCGTGCGACGGAGCTGTCAAATTCCTTGCCGCTGATCAACGTACCGACGTAGTGGACGCTTACCGTATCAGTGACTGCGGGCTTTGGTCCGTCGGCTTCTGTGATGACTTCGTACTGCAGTCCGGACTCTGTTACTTTCACGCCTTCTCGCGCCTTGTTTTCAGCAAGGAAGGCATTGCCTTTTTCCATTGCTTCGGCGGAGGCGTTTGCGGCAGCAGCCTGTTCAAACGTTTGCAGTGTTGCCTGAGCTTCTTCCAAAGTGATTGCCGTGTCTTTGCCTTCGTGGGCCTGCATTAAGCCTTCGAGCATGGCGTCGTAGTTTAGATCACCAAATCTCTTGGTGAATCGATCGCCGAGCAGCATGCCGAGGCTATAGCTTAGCTTTTCGTTTTCGTCTTCAAGGTTGACCCCGGCGATAGCAACAGGGCAGGCAGCTGAGATCAGTGTTGCCAGAAGGAGCTTTTTCATGAAATATCCTGGTAGGTGAGGGAATTATCTTAATTTGTGGGACAATAAATTATCCCATAGGTTTACTAATTGTTTAGGCCGTATTGCACATGTGCCGATGTGATTGACCAGCGACTGGAGTTTTACAGTATGGATACCAGACTATAGCTGAATGAGCCGTAAACCCAACGGTTGCGGGTTACCGCATGTTTATTTTGAGGTGAAAGATGAAGTTTTACGACTGTGCTACCGCACCAAGCCCCAGGCGGGTTCGGATGTTCATTGCCGAAAAAGGGTTAGTGATCCCGGTGGTAGAAGTTGACCTGGCCAATCGCGAACAGCACTCCGACGCGTTTGTAAAGCTCAACCCGCATCGTACTGTGCCTGTACTTGAACTCGATGACGGGACAACCCTGAATACCACCAGTGGAATCTGCCAATATCTTGAGGCGTGTTTTCCGCAAGTGCCGTTGATCGGCGCTGACCCAAAGGAGCGCGGCTTGATTTCGGATCTTGATTGGCGCATCGAACAGGAAGGTTTTCTGGCGGTTGGTGAGTCGTTCCGCAATCGTTCAAAGGCTTTCAAAAACAACGCAGTGACAGGTCAGCATGAGCATTCGCAAATACCGGAGTTAGTTGATCGTGGTCGGGCGAGGGCAGAGCAATTTATGCAATGGCTGAATGAACATTTAGCTCAGCGTGAGTACATTGCCGGTGACGGATTCAGTATTGCTGATATTACTGCCTTTATTACACTCGAGTTTGCCAGGTGGATAAAGCTTGAGCCGCCGACAGATTATGAAAATCTACATCGCTGGTATAGCGAGATTGCGGCGCGTGATAGCGCAGCATTGTAAAGCCAACGAGGTATTTCCGTACATCCAATGCTCAGCAGGTGCTCAAGGAAATACCCGCTGACGTTAGCGAAGGATAATTTTTACTTCGTCATGTAGCTCTCAGGGTGGGTCTGTTGTGTCTGCTTAATCAACAATGGCAGTAGGTGCTCGCGTCGATATAGATGCGTATTGAGTACGAACCACAACCTCAGGATAGGACAGGTCTCTGAATATTTACCAGTAGCTAAGTGCACCGCTGTACATGTTCTCCAGATCGACAAGGTTTGATTCCCGTGGCGCGTTGGCGATTGCACGTTGCTGTCTGAAAGAAGATTCCGCCAATGCATTGATATGGCTCTCGTCAAAGCCAACAGCGTTCAGGCCATTGGGAATATGTGTGGCGCGCATGAGCTCGATCAGTCGCTTTGAAAGCACCTCACCTGCATCTTGTGTACTGGCACCTTTTACATCGGCGCCTAAATAGGCAGCACCTTCCATGTGCCTTTCAGGTTGCGCTTCGGCGGTATATTTAAAAATTGATGGAGCACTGACTACTACGCTGATGCCGTGTGGAATAAAAGGTGAGGCGACTTGGTAGTCTTTAGAGGTGATGTCGTTCATCAGATGTGTGACACCATAAGACATTGCGTGTGGCAGGTGCGTGCCTGAATTACCAAAGGCAATGCCGGCAAGCGTCGCACCCCACATCAGATTGTCTCGTGCTTCAGTATCACTGCTGTCTGCAACGCCGCGTGCCAGGTACTGCCCTGCTATTTCAAGTGCCTTTTGTGCGCTAAGGTCGCTAAAAGGATTTGCACCTTGTATCAACTGCCGTGCATTGGGATCTTTAACTTCAAGGTGCTGGGTGTATGCACGAGCGGTGTAGCATTCCAGTGCATGGCAAAGCAAATCGAAGCCGGTGGACGCGACAACATTGCCTGGCAGACTGTCACAGCACTGTGGATCAACAATAGCGACAGTCGGTAGAATGTGTGGGCTTGCGACGACGAACTTGGTATTGAGTTCGTTGAGTCGAATGACTGTGATCGAAGTGCACTCACTACCGGTGCCAGAGGTGGTAGCACAAGCTATATGCGGCAACACAGGGCCCGATACTGCTTTACCCGACCCGATGGGAGCGGCGAAGTATTCCCGTATATGACCGCCGTGTGCTGCGATCACCATAGCGGCCTTTGCAGTGTCAATCACTGACCCGCCACCGACTGAGATCACGCCATCCGGCTGTGCGTCTATTAGCATTGATGCGGCATTCATCACGCCATCGTCATCAGGTTCTATTCTGATGTCCGAAAAAACGTTGAATTCAATGTTCTGTTTTTGCAGTGATTGCTTGACAAGTTCAACCAGTGGTCCTTGCTCAAGCATCCCATCTGTAAACAGGGTGACTTTCTTAAAGCCGAGTGCCGCGGCGCGTTGCCCGACCTCTGCCAGTGATCCACGGCCAAATGTGAGTTTGGGAATCGCCACAGTATACGTGTTGGCTCCACCTTCAGTCGGTTCGAAGTATTGGCAACCCATGGTGTTCTCCGCTAGATCATATGTAGGCATCTAATATCGGTAAAGCGAGTGCCGCTGTCAATGCATTAGTTTGATAGCCTGCATTATTCATGAGGATTCGTCACTCAGAGGAAATAGCGCTAAACAGGTCGCATGATCGAGTGTGAAACGTGGCCCGCCACGTGCCGAGTTTGATCATGCGAGATGTGACGTGGTATTTTCATCTGATGGCGAATAGACACGCTGCTATTTCAAAGTAGCTCTCCAATTACAGCTTAGACCTATATTTACAGGTGTTTGCCTTGGCTTTCCTCGTCGCCTCGTGAATAATGCAGGCTAGAATCTTCCAGTATCAGATCAGAGGCCTTCTCACCCACCATAATCGATGGTGCATTTGTATTGCCGGTAGGGATAGAGGGGAAGATCGATGCATCGGCAATTCTCAAGCCTTCCAAGCCGTGTACTTTTAAGCGTGCATCTACAACTGACAGTGAACTGTTTTCACCCATTCTGCAGGTGCCGCAGGGATGAAACACAGTCCAGGCGTTGTCTGCAATAAATTCTTTTAGTTGATCATCGCTTTGTACATCAGCGCCCGGGTAGACTTCTTTTTCCACCAGACTTTGCATCGCATCAGTGCTGGTGAAGCGACGCATTAAATGCATGCCTTCAAGCATGATTTGTTGGTCGTACGCAGTGGATAGATAGTTGGGTTGAATGGCGGGTGCTTCGAACGGATCACTAGATTGAATATGAATATGACCTTTGCTGGTGGGTTTGCACGGGTTGTATCCGAGTAAAAAGCCGGGGAAGGGGTCCGGGCTGATCAGTGGCCTGGTGCCTATCGGGGCGCGGGTATAGCTCAAGGGCGAAAAATAAAGCTGTAAATCAGGGCGGTCGCTGTCAGACCGGCTGCGAATAAATCCTCCCGCCTGGTTGACGCTCAGGCTGAGCGGACCTGATCTGAACAGCAAAAACTTCAGCCCCGCTGTCAGCTTGCCTGAAAGCGGTCGCAACTCCTGGTTGAGGCTGGGCAGTCGGGATCGGCACACGATATCAGCGCCAATATGATCAGAGAGGTTTTCGCCTACCTGAGGTAGGTCATGAATTGGAGTAATGCCTTGTGCTTGTAGTCGCTCAGCGTTGCCAATGCCGCTAAGTTCGAGTAACTGAGGTGAATTAACTGCTCCGGCGCTAAGTATCACTTCGCGATGCGCTTTTACCGTGACTTCTTTGCTGTTCTTTTGATAGATAACCCGATCAATCCTTTTGCCGTTTGCCAACAACCTTGTGACTTGGGCATTGGTGATCAGGGTTAAGTTGTCTCGCTTCAGTGCGGGACGTAGATAGCAGCGTGCAGTTGAACCGCGCCAGCCATTTTTGGTAGTGATTTGATAGAGTGATGCGCCTTCCATGTCATCAGCGTTGTAGTCTGTGTTAAACGGTATTTGCAGTTGCCCTGCGGCCTGCAAAAAGTGATCGCACAACGGGTGAGCCTGTTCTTTGGTGCTGTGTACTGATAACGGACCGTCGGTGCCACGTTGAGAGTGCGGTGCCCCATCCCAGGCTTCCATACGTTTATAAATAGGCGCTACATCTGCCCAACTCCAACCCGGGGCATCTTGAGCCCAATCGTCGTAGTCCAGCGGATGGCCGCGAACGTAGACCATTGCATTAATAGAGCTTGAGCCTCCGAGCACACGCCCACGGGGCCAGTAACTGGGTTTGTTATTTAGAGCGGGAACAGGTTGAGTGTGGTATTTCCAGTTTACACGCTCATCGTAATAAGTTTTGCCGTAACCGATAGGCATTTGTACAAATAGCTTTCGATCAGTGCCGCCAGCCTCTATCAGTAATACTTGATGGTGCCCGCTTGCACTAAGGCGATTGGCGATGACGGCACCTGCGGAGCCTGCGCCGATAATAATGAAGTCGTATTCTTGCAATGGCTTGTTAGCGGTGCGAACTTGTCATGATTATAAGCCTGAAGAAGTTCTATTGGCGGGTAATTTTTAATTCATGCAATTGCAATCTTGCAGCGCCCCACCAGGTTTCAACGCCCAACTCTATCGCTGCCATACACCAGTCGGTGTTAAGTGCTTTCACACCATAGACTGGTTGATTAGCAGCTGACCAATTTACCGTCCAGTCAACGAAGCGTTTCCAGTTGAGTGTCCCTTGTGTGGTTTCGTTTATGGCGGTGAATGCAATGTAGGAGGCATCTTGTTGTGGCTTTATCCAGACATCCCACAGCCGGTTGTCGATCATGACTCCCGACTCTGCTTTGGTGGAGCCCGGGGTTCTGATATCAGGATTGGCGATCCACACCATCATTTCATATTCACGATTATCGACTTCAAAGTTCGGCCCGCCGATGTTGCAGTCTGTGTGAAAGAACGATTCAAATGCGAGGTTGCGTTCGGCCTCACCGGTTTCGGTATAGCGATAGTCTATCTTAAATTCATCCAGGTCAGCGACGGTCGCGGGCAATCCGAGTTCCTCTGCGCTACCTGATACATGAGCACCGAGTTTGCTGCCATACACTACTTGCGGGTAGGATTTTACGGCAAACTCATCGCCGTCAGTTCGGGTTAGCCAGTCATATTCAAAAACAATGGATGCACTGCCATTGGCCAATCGATCGACGGCCACAGTTTGCTGCCAGGCATCGCTATTGACAGCATTGGCGTTCCAGTCGTTGTTAAGTACCAGGAACTGATCGAATTCGATGGTTGGAAATCCTTGTCCCGGGTTGGGTGGTGCGTCAATAGTGTCGAGGCTTGTGTACGGCTGTGCACTTAAAGATCGTAGTGTGTTGTAGGCGACGTCATCACTGGTTTCTATCCATTGGCCGGCAGCATCAAATGATTGCAGTCGCCATTTTAGGATACTGTCATGTATCTGAATTGACGGTTTGAACTTACACGCAACTGTAGTGTCCAGGCAGCCTGCCTGTTGTGCGCTGAGCTGCTGTGAAATTCTATCACCGCGATGGTCTTCGATAATCAATCGGTAGCTACTCGAGCCTTCAACTGCTGCCCATTGAAATTCAGGATCAGCAAGGTGACCACCAGACGGCAAACGTTGAATTTCATCTGCAGTGGTGAGGGGGTTGCCATCTGACTCACTGCCATCACCATCATTAGTTCTGGTTCCGGTTCCGGTTCCGGTTCCGGTTCCAGTATTGCTGTCAGTCGGACTTTGTTGCGATGGAGGAGTTTGCTGATCAGGTTCTGAAGCACTGTCCGAGCTGCCGCCACATGCACTGAGCACGACGATGCCGGACAGAAGTAGTAGGCGATTGCAAGTTGTGTTGATGAAGGTAAGCAATGGTCTGCCCGAGTTATGTCGACAGTTAACTATAAACGAAAAAACGGGGACCGAAGCGGCCGTCTATTTATTATTATGCGACGATTCCTGGTGTTGCTGAGCTTACACTGTTTATAACTTCAGGTGGCTGGTAGCGTTATATCCGCCCACGCATAGGGTTTGCCAGATGACGAGATGTGATACCCAGTATTAGCAAGCAGAGTAGCAACAGATCAGATGATCCACCGGTGACGATTGTACCATCTACGGCAGTGTCGGCAGTGTCGGCAGTGTCGGCAGTATCAGTAGTATCAGTGGGTTGTTCAGTATCGGTCTCTGTAGAGCCTAGTGGATCCGTTGTTTCTGTCGGTACTGTTTCTGTTGGCTCCGGTGTCGGGTCGGTCGTTTCTTCCGTCGTTTCTTCCGTCGTTTCTTCTGTCGACTCGGTTGTCGGGCCGGCGGGATCGGTAGTCGGTTCTTGAGTCTCGGGGTTTACCGCGGGAGTAGTCGTGTCGCCAATATTGGTGTCCAGGATCACAACCCAATCCTGTCCGGGTGTATTTGGCGCTGTGCCCAGAGTGATTGGAGTGCCGGATTGTATTTCCGCCGTGCCTTCAAAGTTGCCGCTGCGGGGATTAAACCACCGCTGTCGATAGGTACCGTCAGTGACTTGCAATGTTCCACTTTGGTTTCCGTCGGGTAAAAACACAGCGTAGGTGTCAGATGTTTTTGCGAATACTTGTGCAGCACCTTGCGAACTGTGTAGTTCATCGGCTGGCACCATCTCCCAGAACGGTAGTTCCTTCTGCATCATTTCCCGTGCATAGCGCATGTATCGATACATGGGCTCGCGAGTTCGAAAATCTTCGGTGCGCATATCTCCGCCTAAGGGCAGGGCGTGGTAGCCGAAGTACCATTCTATGTTTCCACCACTGAAGTAAACCGGATACAAAACAGAGCGTCGGAGTGAGTCTGCATTGTCACTGGTTAGGCCAGTGAGGGCAGGCCCCACTTCATCCATGTCGATCACCCAGGGACGACCTGCCTGTGAAGATTTTTGCCTCCATGTTTCAACAAAGCGGTTTGCGTTTGATGGTGAAAATTGTATTGAAGATGCCTCAAAAGAAGGGTCGGCCAGTAGAGCATCATATTGCTCTTCAGGTCTGTTGTGGTAAGCATGTACGGCAATAGGATGCTCCGCCCAGTCAATGCTGCGAATGTATTTGGCGAACAATTTATGTTTTTCTGCACCAAAGCGACTCTCTTCACTAAGGTTCCATTTAATCGCCAGCAGATATGAAAATCGTGCAACCATCTCGCGATAAAATAACTTTCGTTCTATATCCAGCTCGCCGCCGTCCAACCACTCAGAGTTACCCGCTTCGGTTTCTGCAAGTACGATATGAGCTGCAACGCCTTTGTTCTGCATGTGGTTCAATACAGTGTTCCACTGGTGCAGTTTTGATATGTCGTAATGGGTGTTTTCGTAGTAAGTGCCATTGGCGCCAATAAAGGGAAAGGTGTCGCGCCCGTCACCGCCGAGATTCATAGGCAAAAAGTAGATGGAGTTGACACCTTCCTCGGCGAGGTAATTTACTGCGCCTATGATGCCTTTTGCAGCGTTGCTATTTTCACTATTAGTGAAAAGTGGATCACCAGATTGCCAATCGTCAACGTGAGTGGTGTATTGGTGTACGCCATTCGGTAACATACCGGTGTTAGCACCGCCAGGTTGATCGCGAGTATTATCAAAACCGGCATAGGCAAAGAAGTTCTCAGGACTGTCAATGCCACCTTTGATCCAGTACGGCCCATCGGCAAATTTAAGATAGTGTTGATTAACGTACTCAAGTCGACCGTGTTTCAGAAACCCTGCATCGGCTTCGGTTTGTGCGGTAACCGTAAATGTTCCACTGGTCCCGTCTATTGGCAGAGTAGTGCCAGTAGTGCCGGCGATTTCAGCAACACTGATATTTTTACCGCTGCGAAAGGATATCTGGTAACGCCATTCGCCTGTTTCGCTTGGTGAAAACCGGGCGCGCCAAATATCACCGATACCCCCCCCTTCGCCGTCACCGGCAAAAAAACCAGGTACGGTAAATTCACGTTGACTGGGGCTGGTAAAGATTACGTCAAAGCGAAAGTCCAGAAATGGATTGGGTTGGCTTAGACGCTCACCCATAGAGTTGGTCGCGCCAGATACATCGAGCGTAAGCGGATGCCACTTATTAAGCGTTCCGTTGATAAAGACTTCGGCGTTTGCAATTGTGGCCGCAAAGCAAGAGCTTGTAGCTAGAACGAGGGCAAGTAGTCTCAGCATAGTGATCAGGCGCGTGTGTTTTGCTTCAACACTGCGCTAACCGTGCCAAATTACCGACATGTTCAGAGCCGACCGTTACTGTTTGCTTATATGGTGGTTTGCATCGAAGTATTTATGGTCGAATCCCGCGTTGATCCGGCGATTCGCTATGCTATCGTGCTGTTCACATCGTCTCGGATTCGTGTCACTTGAGTACTTCCCTCATTCTTCTCGTATTGCTGGCTGCCGTCATGCATGCGAGCTGGAACGCACTGGTTAAATCTGGCGGAGCCCCGGAGTTTGCCATCGCCGCGTACCGTGGTGGTGGAATGCTCTGTGTTGTTGCCCTGCCTTTCATTCCTTTACCGGCTCCGCAGAGTTGGTGGTTTATTTTCGCCTCTGTTGTGGTGCACAACCTCTATTATTTTACTTTGGCGAGGGCATATCGCAGCGGCGATTTGTCCCAGGTCTATCCATTGTTCAGAGGTCTGGCGCCGGTTTTAGTGGCGGCAGGTGCGTGGATATTTATTGGAGAGAAATTATCCACGGGGGGTATGGTCGGCATCGCACTAATCAGTATGGGCTTGATGAGTCTGGCGTTGTTTGGCAAGCGCCGCGGACAAGTCACTACACAGGCACTTGGATGGGGTGTGATCACTTCTGTGTTTATAGCGATGTATACGGTGATAGATGGCTTTGGTGTGCGGCAATCAGGCAATGTGCTTTCTTACATACTCTGGCTATTCACTTTTGAAGCACTGCCGATTGTTGTGTGGCTGCTACTTACCCAAAGACGTGAATGGTTTGCCTATCTCAGAGACTCCTCAGGTACTATCGCTGTAGGCGTAGTGATCTCCGGTGCAGCGTATGGACTGGTGATTTATGCAATGAGCTTTGGGGCTATTGCAGTGGTCTCCTCGCTGCGAGAGACAAGCGTAATATTTGCAGCATTGATTGGAGCCTTGTTCCTAAAAGAACCATTCGGTAAACAACGAGTGCTGGCTGCCTGTTTGGTGGCGGTAGGTATCGTGTTACTAAAAGCCATCGCCTAACCTGCTCGAATGACCCATGCGGAGAGTGCGAATGCGAGCTGGATATCATTGACTCACGCTGATGGGTTTCCTGACATGCAGCCATGGAGTCTTAACATTCGTATGTCCGGTTCAAGTGCAAGTCAACCACACGAGGCGAGTTACCCGTGCGTTTGATTTGTCTTTTGAAATCACCCGGAGTCGGGTCAAAGCGTCGGGGATGGACGTGAACGCTGCGCACATGGATGTGCATTTAGCAAGACCCGGCGGAGGACGATTTTAAAAAATGCTGCAGGCACCCGCAGGGCAAAAACTTCGCGAAAAATATTTTTGGTTGCTTTTCATCTGAAAAGTGACTGTAGAACTACTGACTGGTTTCGAAACCTGCCATGGATGGCGAACCACTCAAGTAAAGCCACACGCTAAATCGCTAACGACCTCAAAAAAAAGGCCCGCATAAATGCGGGCCTCCGTACTACATTGCGCTAGCTAAGTGTTATCGAACACCAAGAGCACGAATCGTATCGATAGTCAGATAGCGATCAACAGGAAGGCCTTTTGCACGCTGGAAGGCATTAACTGCAGACATGGTTTCTGCGCCAATGTTTCCGTCAACAGGGCCCGGGTTAAAACCAGCTGATTGAAGTGCACGCTGGATTTCTGTGATCTTGCCGCTGGTCATGTTGGTTTCGCAAAGAATTTCACGCCACTCAACCTTAGACTCACTAACCAGCTCTTGGCGAGTGATATCCTTGTAGCGCGCAGGTATTTCGACACGACGCTGACTAGGAGGAGTTGCTTCTTCTGTTACCTGGATGGTCTTGTATTTAGCTGGAATGGTTACTGTGCGAGTAGATGCAGCAGTAGCGACTACTTGCTTAGTGACCGTTTTGTACTCAGCAGGAATTGCAACAGAACGAGTGGTTGCAGGTGTCTTCAAAACACGCTTAGAGATGTTCTTGTAAGTCGCAGGGATTTCAACCAGACACATGATGTCACCGGTGTCGTTATCAACACGTTGGATTGGGCCAGTGCCTTTTTTCCACTCTTTGCGAGCTGGAGTTTCAAGTACACGTGTAGTCACAGTTTCATAGGTCGCTGGAACTTGCATAATCTTCTGAGTCGCAGGGCGTACCATTACTCTTTCAGTAACAGTTTTGTAAGTAGCAGGAACCACTTGAAGCTTCTCTGTTGCTTCTGAAACCAGTACACGCTTGCTTGCGTTTTTGAAGCTTGCTGGAATCACTTCGATTCGCTGACCTGCTTCTTCAACCATCTGCTTTTCTGAAACAGTGCGGTATTTTGCCGGTGTGAAGATTTTAGTGAAGCACTGGCCCGGCTTTGCGTTTGGTGGAGTGAGTCCCGCCGTTGCAGAGGAAGCCATTGATGACGTAGATGAAGCAGGCATGATGCGAAGATTTGCTTCTCTTTGATCAAGCAGGCGCTCACGAGCGTCAAGAGCGGCCACCGCTGTGGATGAATCTGATGTGATCAGATCGCTGTCACGTACGCTTGATCCTGTTGAGCAGGCGCTGAGCGCAGATAAAATCACCGCGCATGAAGCGACAGTGCAAAACTTAGATGATAAATGCTGCATTGATTTCTCCGAGGTATTTAGCACTGGTGTTTTATGTGGCGCGAGGCGTTGCATAGGGGGACCAGTTTTATGTGAAATGACGTACGGCCAAATCTGACAGAAAAGTTGATTAGTCAGTAAAGGCTATTGTGCCGTTATCAGTCGGTTTAACGGCAGCCGTGAGGTAACTTGCACCTTCGGGCTTCATTCTTTTTGCAATTATTCATGTGGATTCATTGGACGATTCGCTTAAGTGATTGCGAACGCTGAAAATTTTCAGCCCTGTGTGAATTGTGAACAATTATTCGGTGACAAATGTTCGTTCATGGTTTAGCGTCAGTCAGGTAAAAACGTATAAACAGGGGATATAGGTTGGCTAGAAAAAGGCTTGTTGTAGAAATGGGTATGGGGGTAGATCTACGTGGTGGAGATTATACAAAAGCCGCGGTGCGGGCGTTGCGTGATGCCTTGTGGCATAACTCGCTAACGGTGGTGCCGGCACTTGGTTATTCAATCGATGATATGCAAGTAGATATTGAAATTGGTGTTGCCGAACCGGATCAGGTAGATAGAACCAAAGTGGCTGAGGTACTTCCGTATGGCAGAGCCAATGTTTCGGTTGTAAAAGGGGGTCTGGATATCCGTGAGGATGACCGGCATACCATAGTGGCTAATGCCGCTGCGGTGGTGTACCTGGATATTGAAGCTGCCTCTTCAGGGAGCGCATAACATGACGGTAAAACGAATCATACTTGAAATGGGTACCGGCAATGATCTGTACGGGGAAGACTATACCAAAGCTGCTAAGCGTGCAGTTCATGATGCTTTGCACCACAGTTCAATTACATTATTCCGGTCACTCGATATTGATCGTGAGAAGATGATTGTGAAGGTTAGTGTGGGAGTGCAAAAACCGGAGTTGGTGGATTGCGAAGCGGTGGCTGCAGAATTACCACATGGCCAAGTCACTGTACAAACTGAAGTGGGTGGACTCAATTTGGTCGACAGTGAGAACGGCACTGTGTCTGTTATTGCGACGGTGGGTATATCCGCCTACCTTGATCTTCCGGATGGAAAATTTTCGATGTAAGCAGAATCTTTAAGCTTCGTTGGGTGGTTGTTGTAACGAAGTGCAGTCATTCTGATCTGACTGCACGACTCTGTTGACGATATTAATAGAGATTGCTTATATGCGTTCGCTACATGAACGTACTACGTTAGAAGTGATCATCTTGTTGTTCGGCCTGTATGACTACCTTGGTTCAAACGGCACACTAGTGAAGGTAGGTGAACATCTTGCGGCGGTAAGTGCCGACGGCGGGATCATCACCCAACATTTCAAAGATGGACAGCAATGTTTTACGAGCGCCGTCATCACCAAATTCCCTGTCTCGTTGCATGAGCTCCAACAAGGTGGTGACTGCGGTATCGGTATCACCTTGTAAGGCCTGCTTGATGCCGAGCTTGTAGGCCGCTTCGCTGTTGCTGCCGTCTTGCTGCAGTGCCGCCATTAGACTCGCGGCATCAGTGCTGCTGTCATCCGCATCTGACAGGGTCAACATACCGCGTAGCTTTCCGGCCTCGGTCTTTTTGGCGTCTTCTTCTGTGAGAATGGAAAGGCATTGGCGCGCGTCATCATATTGCCCTGTTGCGACGCACAGCTGACCCAGTGCAATGGCAATATCACCATTGGCTGGATCCTCAGCTTGCGCAGCTCGCAACACGGCCATTGCCTGGTCTGTGTCGCCGCTGGCTTGCAATTGTTTGGCAACATCGAGTGGGCTTGCGGGTTCGTCTTCAGCAACAGGTGCCGCAGGTAAGTGTTTGTCCAGGAAGGCGCGGACCTCAGATTCTGGCAGTGCCCCGGCAAATTCGTCTACGACCGCGCCCTGGCTGATCAGCTTCACGGTTGGCAAACTCCGGATGCCGAGCTGGGCGGCAATCTCCTGTTCTGCCTCTGTGTCTATTTTGGCGAGTATGAAAGCGCCTTGATATTCGTCGGCGAGTTTCGCCAGAATCGGCATCAGGGTTTTGCAAGGCTGGCACCAATCAGCCCAGAAATCGACCAGTACCGGGGTTTCCATTGATCCGTGCAGGATCACGCTTTCAAAATTTTCTTTTGTTACTTCAACAATATACGGAGATTCAGCCATGAGGATAGATGCCTAGTTAGATAAGGGTATTGTGAGGGAGTCGTGGCTATTATCAAGTTGCAATTGCTGTATCGCGATTCTTCCCTGACTGGCGACCGTGCATCGGGTACCATTCTGGCCGCTCCCCGTTAACAGAAAACACATATCCATGGCCGTGAAATACGATGCTGCGTCGATCGAAGTGCTTAGTGGGCTTGACCCGGTGCGAAAACGGCCGGGCATGTACACAGACACCACGAGACCCAATCACCTCGCGCAGGAGGTGGTTGATAATAGCGTGGATGAGGCGATTGCCGGTCATGCGAATGAAATATCGGTCCGGGTGTTCAAAGACGGCTCACTCGAGGTCACAGACAACGGCCGGGGAATGCCCGTCGATAAGCACCCCAAACTGAAGCTGCCGGGTGTCGAGGTCATTCTTTGCACGCTACACGCCGGTGGTAAATTTTCTGATGCGGCGGGCTATCAGTTCTCTGGCGGATTGCACGGCGTGGGTGTGTCAGTTGTAAATGCATTGTCAAAAAAGCTCGAGGTGAAAATTCGCCGCAACGCCAAAGAGTACCTGGCGACCTTCAAGGGCGGTAATAAGGATCAACCCCTCAAGGCAATTGGCAAAGTCGGGCAGCGCAACACCGGCACCACCATTCGCTTCTGGCCAGACAAGAAATACTTTGACAGTGAAAAATTCTCGCTGCCCAAGCTCAAGCACGTGCTGCGCGCCAAGGCGGTATTGTGCAGCGGCCTGAGAGTAAAGCTGAGCATTGAAGGCGAAGACGAAAAGTATGAGTGGTGTTATCAGGATGGCTTAGAGGCCTACCTTCTAGAGGCGCTGGACGGATACACCTTATTACCTGCAGCCCCTTTTGTTGGAGCACAGACAGGCAAGACGGAAGCGGTAAACTGGGCATTGGCCTGGTTGCCGGATGGTGGTGAGGGTTTAAATGAAAGCTATGTCAACCTAGTGCCTACCGCACAGGGTGGTACCCACGTTAACGGATTGCGCACTGGTATCAGTGATGCGGTGCGAGAGTTTTGTGAGTTCAGAAGTCTATTGCCACGCGGCGTTAAACTCACGCCTGAAGACACCTGGGAGCGAGTCAGCTTTGTGCTGTCAGTGAAACTCAATGATCCGCAGTTTGTAGGCCAAACCAAAGAACGTTTATCGAGCCGCGAATGCGCCGCGTTTGTATCGGCGGTGGTTAAAGATCAATTTTCACAATGGCTGAACCAGCACCCTGAATCAGGTGATCAAATTGCACAACTGGCCATCTCCGCTGCTACGCAAAGAATGCGTGCCGGTAAGAAAGTCATTCGTAAAAAGATATCTTCAGGCCCTGCGTTGCCAGGCAAGCTTGCAGATTGTGTTTCCACTGACCTTAGCCGGACTGAATTGTTTCTGGTCGAAGGCGACTCGGCCGGTGGCTCCGCTAAACAGGCACGTGATAGAGAGTATCAAGCCATCATGCCGTTGCGTGGCAAAATATTAAATACCTGGGAGGTGGGGCATGATCAGCTCCTGGGCTCACAGGAAGTGCACGATATTTCTATCGCTATTGGTATAGATCCAGGATCAAGTGACCTCAGCGGTTTGCGATACGGAAAAATTTGTATTCTTGCTGACGCGGATTCTGATGGCGCGCATATCGCTACCTTGCTGTGTGCACTTTTCGTAAAGCACTTCAGGCCTTTGGTTGAAGCGCGCCACGTATGTGTTGCGATGCCCCCGTTGTTCAGAATTGATGTAGGCAAACAAAAGTTCTACGCACTGGATGAAGCAGAGAAGGAACGTGAGCTTAAACGAATAGAAAAAGAAAAGATAAAAGGCAAAGTCACTACCACCCGATTTAAAGGTCTCGGTGAGATGAATCCCAGTCAATTACGTGAAACCAGCATGTTGCCAGACACACGTCGCCTGGTGTGCTTAACGATAGAGGATGGTCTTGGAACCGATAAGTTAATGGACATGTTGCTTGCCAAGAAGCGTTCCAGTGATCGAAAGTCCTGGCTTGAAAACAAAGGAGACTTGGCTGAGGTTTAATAAAAAATATATATACACACACAAACACACAGCAACAATCAATACCATACAAGCGGATAGGGTGCGCACCAGCGCAGAGGAGCAACGAGTCTGAGCCAATATCACTCTGGCGACCCGGGTATATTGGCTCAATGGCGAGTTCTAAAATACTTCCCCTTGGATTGATTAGTAACTCAGTAAGGAGTGTCCCACAATGCCTTTGTGGGGGATATCAAATCAGTTAACTGAGCTCAATCGACTATCCTGGTGCTTTAAGTTCTGTACGCGATACAGTCATAATCATATCCAAATTAACTGCCTCAAAAGGGCGGGCATTTTGGTGCTATATTTTCAATCACTAAGGGAAGATCAAGCTACCTTGAATAGTCGAAGCGTTTGGAAATTGAATTTTTCGGGTTGGATTCTATTCACTCTATCCGCAATTTTCTTCATTTGGAGTTCGATACGTGCGGGAGATATCATTAGTTTCATCGCTAGCGCTCTTTTTCTGGTTGCTTGCTTTCTATTTCTTATTCCCGTCTGGAAGCTCAGACACAAATCAGAACGCTGAGTAATAAGCTCTGGTGATCATGCCTCTTAATTGCCGTTATGGGGGAACCGCTCCCACAATGCCATTTCCAATACCTGCTGATCACCGATCTGCATAACCATCTGTAGCAAAATAGGTAGGATTAGCAGTACTAACGTTCAACAACATAGAGAGAGAATTACCCGGCTCTCTGGTGAAATTCCCGGACTGTCTGCACCAGCGTGCACAAGGGAATAATTTTAAGGTGGTGTAAATATGAATTCTTTTCAATGCAAGCGAATAACGTCATGTGTGACCTTCACTGTGCTGCTTATATGCAGCAGTTTGAATGCACATGCATTAGACAGCCCGGGCACTTTCACGCTCAATCTGAAGAATGCTGACATTCACTCGTTGATTGCCATGGTGTCGAAGCAGACTGGAAAAAATTTCGTTGTCGACCCACGCGTAAAGGCAAAGGTAACGGTGATCTCTACAGAACCCGTTAATGCTGATGAACTGTACGAAGTCTTTCTTTCGGTATTGCAGGTGCATGGCTACGCCACCGTGCCGGCGGGGCAGTTGATAAAAATTGTTCCAGACAGTGCGGCCAAGCAGGGAGCGATACCGCTATTGCCTGAGGATTCGAGTTCAGTCGATCTGTCAGGAAAGACTTGAGACTAAGCCTGCTACGATAGTGGAGGTTTCTGTCTAATTGATCCACTGATACTCACTAACGCGATAAATTCTATGTCTGAAATCACCGTCCACTATCTTGAAATGACAAACCCTGATAAGGGTGGCCTGAAATCTTTACCTGTAGACTTATGTGTTGAAGAAGCATGCATCAAGCAATACAAAGTCAACCGGATGTTATATGACCTGGTGGGTGAAGGTTGGCAGTGGAATGACAAAGCTGACTGGACTCCTGAAAAATGGAAGCACTATTCCGAGTCTGATGCGCTGCGAACCTGGATAGCAACACACCGTGGCAGCATTGCCGGCTATTTTGAATTACAAAAGCTAAATGCCGCGACCAATGAAATTGCCTATTTTGGTCTGGCTGAGAAATTCATTGGCAGGGGCTATGGTGGAAGTCTGCTGTCTGAAGCCATCAGGCAGGCATGGCTGTGGGGTGATGTAGAACGCATTATTGTTAATACCTGCACACATGATCACCCCAATGCATTGGCCAACTATAAAGCTCGTGGTTTTAGTGTCTATCAGGAAAAGACGGAAGTGAGCTGATGTACTTTGCTGTCGTCGGTTTGTTACAGAGCCAGTGTTGTTGTCACGGCGACATGCTGTCGCACAATCAAGGGCAATCTTGTAACATTAAATTTGTTACGGACGCGTGAGTTGCCCCCGGGTATAGGGTTGCAGCAGCTTTCAGCGCTATAAATATAAAGAGCTATCTACTATGACTACCAGCCGATTTATCGCCTTTAAAACCAATGGAGAAATGAAATACGGCCTCCACACTGAACATGGTGTGGTGGATCTGCACTCGCGTTTCCATGATCGCTGGTCCGGGCTTCGGGAAGTCATCGCTGACGATGCACTGAATCGACTGGAAGACGAGGCGTCAGGCTTGTCTGCTGATCTGTCAATCGACGACGTAGCGCTTTGTCCACCGATTGACAACCCCGAGAAAATACTCTGTGTCGGGGTGAATTACCCGGCTCGCAATGAAGAGTATAAAGACGGCCAGGAAGCGCCTAAGTATCCGTCATTGTTTCCGCGTTTCGCACGTTCATTTACCGGTCACAATCAACCTATTATTCGGCCCAATGCATCAGAGCAATTCGACTATGAAGGTGAAGTGGTGCTCGTGATAGGAAAGGCGGGCAGGCACATCAGTCGAGATACTGCGCTGGATCATATTGCAGGTATCACTTTGTGTAACGAGGGTTCAGTTCGGGACTGGCTGCGTCATGCGAAATTCAATGTCACTCAGGGAAAGAATTTTGACAACAGTGGTTCTATCGGGCCATGGTTGTTGCCATACCGGGACGAAGCCCAGATTGCTGATATTGAACTCACCACTACGGTGAATGGTGAACTGCGACAGCAAGATCGAACCAGCCGCATGATGTTCGATTTTCGTTTCCTCCTTAACTACATTTCAACATTTACTACGTTAATGCCGGGCGATGTTATTGTGACTGGAACGCCTACGGGTGCCGGTGCACGCTTTGATCCGCCCAAGTGGTTGGTGCCTGGTGATATTGTTGAAGTGGCGGCTACAGGTATCGGCTCTTTGATTAATACCGTAGCCGATGAGAGTGCCGGGGTGAACGCATGAATAGCTCCGATCATAAGGCGGCTGCATTAAGTTTATTTAATGCAGAGAAAAATGGAAAGCAAACGGGTTTGCTGTCTTTGCAATATCCCGATATGAATATGGATGACGCCTATGCGGTCCAGGGTGCTTTGGTAGAGCTTAAGAAAGAAGATGGTCTGCGCGCACGCGGTTATAAGATTGGTCTGACCTCGCGTGCCATGCAGGATGCTCTGAATATTGACATCCCTGATTCAGGTATTTTATTTGACAATATGTTCTTTGAAAATGGGGCCACTGTACCCAAGGACCGATTCATTCAACCAAGGATAGAAGCTGAAATTGCATTTGTATTTAAAGATGATTTACGTGGCGATAACATCACTATCTTTGATGTGTTAAACGCTACTGACTACGTCTCACCAGCTTTGGAAATTCTTGATACCAGGATTTTACGAGTCGACCCGGACTCCGGTAAAACACGAAATGTATGTGACACCATTGCAGATAACGCTGCTAATGCGGGTATTGTACTGGGTGGCCGGGCGTGTAAGCCGAATGACATCGATTTGCGTTGGGCAGGCGCGATTGTTTCACGGAATGCGGTGGTTGAAGAAACCGGGTTGGGAGCAGGGGTTTTGAATCATCCCGCTCAGGGAATTGTCTGGCTTGCGAATAGGTTGGCTGAGTATGGTGAATCGATACAGCGTGGTCAGGTAGTGATTTCCGGGTCTTTTATTCGACCGGTAGAGGCCACTCATGGCTCAACTATCAATGCAGATTACGGATCGCTAGGCTCTGTTAGTGTCTATTTTGAGTAGCAATCGGTACTAACGACTGTATTAACTGCAAACATAGACCTGCTGCAGATAAATGGCAAAAGAAGTTACCTATATTGTTGGGTAATGGTAACCAGACAGTGCTGACGCTTTAAGAGTTTTGATCTCTTTAGGCCTTTCAGTCGCTGGGGACTTTAGCCGCCAAATGGAATTAGTTAATGGGAACTATTGCGGGTAGCACATCACCTGAGAAGAATAAATTACATCGCAAAGATGCTAATTGCTCAGAGCCGTCTGAAGCGGATCTCCATAGCCAGTCAAAATTGTCTCCGGAGTTCCAAAGCGATTACCTGAAACTTTTGTGGTCACAAGAGCGTCGTGTTGAGAGCCTTAAGCGAGATAATCGGGAGCTGACATCGGAGCGTGATCTGCTTCAAAGACGTTGCGCTGCGCAACTTGAAGTGATTGATGCGTTGAAAGCAGGCCGGAACGTTGTGCGAATGCCAGTGAGTTCAAGCAATGATGGTGCGCGCAAACGATCTATTCAATTGGAAGATATGCCTGAGTTTGATGCTGCTGAATTCCAACCCATTGATGATGCACCATACGTCTCTATACTTGAGAAGTTGTCCCGACCGATACTAAACTCTTTTAAATCATTAAGTGCTGCACTTAAATTGAGTGGCGTGTGGATGGCAAAAAAGATATTTGCCATCCTTACGTAATTAGCAGCAATACGTTAAAAGATCACCACTGATCTTATTGATTCGCCTTTGTGCATTAAGTCGAACGCTGTGTTGATGTCATCAAGTGGCATGGTATGAGTGATTAAAGGATCAATCTCAATTTTTCCTTCCATATACCAATCAACAATCTTCGGTACATCAGTGCGGCCTTTTGCTCCGCCGAATGCAGTGCCACGCCAGTTGCGTCCGGTCACCAGTTGAAAAGGACGGGTGCTTATTTCAGCGCCGGCAGGGGCGACACCAATGATGATCGAAGTACCCCAGCCTTTGTGGCAGCACTCGAGGGCCTGGCGCATCACATCGACATTACCAATACATTCAAAAGAGTAGTCAGCGCCGCCATCGGTGAGATGCACGAGGTAAGGCACCAAGTCACCTTCGACTTCGCTCGGGTTAACGAAGTGCGTCATGCCGAATCGTTCTGCCATTTCTTTTCTGGCCGGATTAAGATCGACGCCGACAATTTTGTTTGCTCCGGCCAGTCGGGCGCCCTGAATAACGTTTAACCCGATGCCGCCCAAACCGAATATAACAACGTTGTCACCAGGTTGTACTTTGGCCGTGTTGATAACCGCGCCAATCCCTGTGGTCACGCCACAACCGATGTAGCAAATCTTGTCGAACGGCGCGTCTTCACGTACTTTTGCCAAAGCTATTTCCGGCACGACAGTGTAGTTTGAAAAAGTAGAGGTGCCCATGTAGTGAAAGAGCTTGTCTTTCCCTGACGAGAATCGGCTGCTGTTGTCAGGCATTAGCCCCCGGCCTTGCGTTTCTCTTATTTGTTGGCACAGGTTGGTCTTGCCGGAAGTACAGTAATCGCAACTGCGGCACTCCGGTGTGTACAGTGGGATAACGTGATCACCCTTTTTAAGGCTGGTGACACCGGCCCCAACTTCAACTACCACACCGGCGCCCTCATGGCCGAGTACAGCGGGGAAGATGCCCTCGGGATCCGCGCCGGATAATGTGAACTCATCCGTATGGCAAATACCGGTGGCTTTGATCTCGACAAGACACTCTCCAGCCTTAGGACCTTCCACGTTGATGGTGCCTACTTCTAGCGGAGCGCCGGCTTTGACGGCGATTGCGGCTCTGGATTCCATACTGTTTTCCTACTTTTGTGTGTCTGTGGCTGCGGTGATCATGCAACCAGCTTCTGTATATTCACTTCCGGAGCGACAATGCTGGCCAGCAAATGACCGGAAATGGTGGAAATTGGCGCGCCCCAGAGGATTCGAACCTCTGACCTCGCCCTTAGGAGGGGCACGCTCTATCCAGCTGAGCTAGGGGCGCACTGACCGTAATGCACGAAATTCCTACAATAAAAACAATGAGTTACGAACTTGAATTGTGACCGATTATCTCGACTGTATGGGATTCTGTGGGGAGGCACTATTCCCACCACATGCAATTGTAGCGGAATAACTATCTGCGATGGTAGGTAGATGGTGGGAGATAATTCGCTACGGTTTTACGGCGGGACAGGAAATCTCCGGCGTTTTGAGTACGGTCCAAAGGTCCTGCTGATTGATTATGCAGGACCGTATGTGGCTGGCTCAGTTATTTAAAATCTCTAACTGGTGCAACACCGGATGTTTCAATCACTATCAGTCTTGCAGGACCACCTTCTCCGTCATGATCCCGGACTTTCCATCGACCCATTTTAACCGCGGCTTCAACAAGATCATGTAAACCGTTCTTGTCTTCAGCTAGTATTTGTACCCGAACTTTGCAATCCGGCTCCAGGTCGGACAGGTGCCTGATCCAATCGGCAGCCGTCATATCATGATCATCGTAGTACTCTTCTTGGGGGTTGTCTGTCATTTAAAAATCTCTATGTGCATCAAAAAGTTAACGCCGACACAAAATGTGAACGGATAGAGACGACATGGGGATGGTGGATGACCTTTTCAATAGCGACACCTATTTCTTCACCAGTATTAATCATTGCTGGGTCATGAGGGATTGTTAGGATATCATGGGTGGTAAAAAACCCTCATGGAAATCATCTCACGACAGCAAGCACGCTCCACCAACGCTAAACGGTACTTCACTGGACAAGAGTGCAAGTACGGTCACACAGCAGAGCGTTACGTTAGTTCTAAAGCGTGTGTCGATTGCAACTGTGTTAATACTCTTCAGTGGCATAGCACCAACCGTGATAAAGACAACACCATCAACGCTACCTACCGTACGAACAATCCACACACAGTTGCAACCAGAGTTATCAAACGTCAGAGAGCGTTGAAGCAACAATGTCATCGTGGTCCAACGTGGAGGCCATCGAGGCTATCTACCTAGAAAGGGACAGACTTAATAGTCTGGGTGGTGAGACATTCGTAGTCGATCACATTGTTCCGTTGAATGGTGAGAACGTTTGTGGACTGCACTGTGCTGACAATCTGCCACCATCTCCCGCAGTCAACACACAATTGCGCAAGCCACGCTAGGTGGACGATTCCCACCCTCTCCCCATTATCCGCCACGCTGCCGTATTCCTCACAACAGTTCTCCATAGCTCCCCCACCACTATTCCCGCACTGTGGAGCGACTGTGGACTCTACTGTGCTCCACGATAGTGCTGTTGGGGAAACCGTATGCATGGCGTTCTCCGCATGTACGGTGGGTGGCAGTGGAATCGTTGAATTATGTGGGGAAAACAATTGGGTAGTGCGGGACAGGTTCCAGCTGAGCTAGGGGCGCGACGCAGGCTAGAGTGTAAGGTGCTGGTCAACGAACTACAAATTTTGGCTTTAAAGTTTGTGAAAACCAGTGCAAGACAGGGCGCTACGTTAAAGTTAGCGGCGATCTTCCCGCTAACTCCGTGATATGTCAAAGCTGCACCTGAACCCGGGTGAGTGGCGGCTGGATTTTACTGAGAAGCAGATATGACTGGTAATGCCGTAGAGAAAAGTGACGAGAGACGTGGATATCGCCGAGTTTCTGATGCAATAGCGTTGCAGATACAGATTATGGATGAGGCGGCAAACGAGCACAAATATGATGCCCCCGAATTACCTGATTACCCGACGCACGTGGTGAGCCTTAGCCCGAATGGTCTAAAGTGTTACCACAATGAGCCTTTCAACGAGGGCGATATTCTGCAGCTGAGTATGGTGTTTTTTCCGTCAAACTTGCGTATCGACACTACTGCCAAGGTAGTTAACGCCGGTGAGGATGACAAGGCTCGAAAAAATGATCGTTTCTTTGCTGGCTTGTCTTTTATAGACTTAGAAGACGAAAAAAGCGAACTGCTGCTGGAGCACATTGAACAGGTCGCACGTCAGTCGTTCGGTGGCGCTGTAAAGCTGATCAACTGATCGTGTTAGCAATGATTAAAGCCGCTATTGGCGCTTGATTTAGTTACTGCATAAGTGGTTGACGAGCTGTGAGCCAACCCGCTCGCATAACCAGTTGCGACCTAGAAAAGGCACCCGTCCGCTGATAAAGGCGACGTGCCCGCCGTGCTCAGTCAATTCAAAATCCACCGCCTCCGCGAGTTGGTGGTTCGATGGAATGCAGGCCTCGGTAAAAAACGGATCATCGCGTGACCACAACACATGGGTGGGTGTTTTTATTCTGATCAGGTCATCGAGTGTGCTTGCTCGACGATAGTAGTCAGCACCACTTTCATAGCCGTGCAACGGGGCTGTGATTTGATGATCAAACTCGGAGAAGGTTGAGACGTTTTCGAAGTTAAGCTCATCCAGATTAAATTCCGGGTAGCGCTTATGTTTCGCTCTAACGGCTGCTTTCATTTGCTTAATTAGTACCCGCTGATAAACTTTTGAGAATCCCTGATTCATTCGCTTTGCTCCCTCAGCCAAAGCCAATGGCGGGCTTACCGACATGGCGAAGCGCAACGGATTGTTCGGGTTGTCTGCTAAATACTTCAGTAGTGCATTACCACCGAGCGAATAACCTACGGCCGCCATTGGTGCGTCCGGATATCTATCTCTAATGGTCTTTGCCATGAAGGCGATATCTGCCGTATGGCCCGAATGATATGAACCAGGCGTTCTGTTTGGCTCGCCGCTACACCCGCGAAAATGCATCAGCACTGCACGTATGCCGTGCTGTGGCAGCAAGTGCATCAGTGATTTTGCATACTGTGAATTGACAGATCCGGTTAAGCCATGAAAAATCAGTGTGATCGGACCTGTATTGTTGGTGGTCCAATTTACGTCCAGAAAATCTGCATCAGGTGTTTGCAGTCTTTCTTTTACTGTCACGGGTGTTGGTGTGGGTTGTACTTTTGAGGCCCATAGCGTTTGAGCATGGGGATTACGAAGCCACCATGCTGGACGGAATTTACTGGAATATAGCATTGCCTGGGAGGATTCAAAAAAGCTGAGTTGCTACAGTAGAGCCTGAATAAAAAATAATAACAATAATGAATATTCTGATTTCTAACGATGATGGCTGGCAGGCGCCAGGGATCATCGCACTTGCAGAAGCGGTAAAAAGCTTTGCAAGTATAAAAGTAGTAGCACCCGATCGTAATCGGAGTGCGGCAAGCAACTCATTAACGTTAATGAATCCTGTCAGGGCGACACAGCAAGCGCCTGACTGGTATAGCGTTGATGGCACGCCAACCGATTGTGTCAACCTTGCGCTGAATGGTTTACTCGAGTGGACGCCTGACCTGGTGATCAGCGGGATTAACGCAGGTCCAAACCTTGGCGATGATGTTGTTTACTCCGGAACTGTTGCTGCCGCTATGGAAGGTTTCTTTCATGGTTTGCCAGCGATGGCCTTTTCACTGGCCGGTGTTGCAGGGCGCTTTGATATAGCGGCCCAGGTTGCAGCAGATCTCATCAAGCGCTGTGTCGATAGTCCCCTGCTTGAAAAAAATATGTTGAGCATAAACATTCCGGATCTGGCCGACGCGGACTCAGTCCTTCTGTCTGTGACCAGGCTCGGCCGTCGTAACCGTTCTAAAAACAGCATTCAACAAGTTGACCCGCGCGGTGAAAAAATATTCTGGATTGGTGCGGTTGGTAAGCCGGATGATGCCGGCGAGGGCACAGACTTTTATGCTGTAGCGAATGGTGAAGTCGCTGTCACCCCCATTTCTACTGACATGACAGCACATGATCGTGTTGCGCCCCTGGCGCAGTGGTTAACAGGAGGTGCAGTATGAATATGGAAGCTCGAATTCAAGGTATTGGAATGACTTCGGTCAGAACGCGTAAGCGTTTGGTTGCACGCTTGCGTGAAGCTGGAATCAATAACGAGGCTGTGTTGGATGCCATGATTGCAATGCCTCGCCATATGTTTGTCGACGAGGCGATGGAGTCACGCGCCTATGAAGATTGCGCGCTACCAATTGGTGAAGGGCAGACGATCTCGCAACCCTACGTAGTGGCGTTGATGACACAGCTGATCCTTGAGAGTCAGGCCAGTGCGCCATCGGAGCAGTCGAATGGAATTTCCAGGGTGCTCGAGATTGGTACGGGGTCCGGCTACCAGGCTGCGATCTTGTCGTTGCTGGTAGAGAAGGTCTATACCGTTGAGCGAATTCGCTCTCTCGCGCATAGGTGCACAACTCGTTTCAGACAACTGGGTATCCGCAATGTCAATGCGCGCTATACGGACGGTTTTGACGGGTGGTCTGGTGAGGCGCCGTTCGACGCCATTGTCGTTACCGCAGCAATGGAGTCTGTTCCGCCGGAACTTGTGGCCCAGCTTCGCCCGGGTGGTGTGTTGGTAGGGCCCGTGGGTCCACAGGATGGGGCTCAGTACCTTTCAGTGGTCCGTCTGCGCGACAACCTTGAATTGCAGACCCGGCAAGTGGCATCGGTGAAATTTGTGCCGTTTTTGCCCGGCATCTGTTAGGTCTGTTTGTGAGCTTGTGTTTGCCGAATTTGGGCGGATATGGGCTGTTTAGGTTACAAAAGGGTAGTAACTGCTTTAAGAAGTAGCTCTTCAACACTGTTTTCATTGCAGATTTTTCAATCCTGCCGTATAAATGGCCACTGACAGTCCGCGCCTACGCACCGCTGGCTGTCTATTCGATGTTTCACCGCACAATAACGTCGCAACATTACCAGAATCGCCCGATGGACTCGGCGCCTGGCCTGCAATCGAGTTGCGCGGATGAACCTCGGCCTCAATTTATTAGAAGACTAAGGTTGAAAATGAACACAAAACTGCTCGGCACCGCTCTGTTTGCCGCTTCTACTGCCATGAGTGGCTGCGGAATTCTGGAGACAATTGATATTCCAGAGTTTCGCTTTGATTCCAATTCCTACATTGTTCAGCCTGGGGATACGCTTGGCTCCGTTGCCAGTCGTTACAAGGTTGACCCTGATTCGTTGATCTCGGTTAACTCACTGGAGCTTGCCGAATTAATTCCGGGGCAACGGCTTGTACTTCTTCGTGATGAGGAGGTAGCCTCGATGGCGGCTATGGCTAATTCTCGAAACGCTTCAGTTCGAAATACCTCGGTTCAAGGCGGCAACGCTGCTGTTCAAGCGACTGGGGTGGGACAGACTGTCGTTATCCCAAATGCAACGCAGACGGTTGACGTCGCAGCACCAGCCGTTACGACCGATACTATTCTTACCAAGCCCATGCCAACTGAAGAGATCATTGAGGTGGTTGATGCAGCTTCCGGCGTGCAGGTCACCGATGAATTGCTTGATGATCAGCCTGTGTTCTTGCCGGAAGTGAGTCAGGCCGATGTTGATCGCCCGGAAGGTGTTGAAGAAATAATCCAAACAGTTAATGCTGATCAGACCGTTGCGATGAATAATCGACTTGATATTCCCAGTTCGGGCTCAGTGAATATCATTGACGCAAATTCGGAAAATCCAGTCAAGCGTGTGACTGTTAACGAGCAGGCTGATGGTTGGAACTGGCCGGCGATTGGTATGATCACTCGTGAATTTGATCTGCGCGAGATAAATCGTCAGGGATTAGATATTGATCCGGGTCCCGGTGCCGGTGTTCAGGCGGCCGCTGATGGTGAGGTGGTTTACAGTGGCAGGGATCTGGCGAGTTATGGCAATTTGGTCATCTTACGTCACGACGATAATTTCTTAAGCGCCTATTCTAAAGTAAGTGATATTTTTGTTAAGGAAAATCAGAAAGTTAAAGCAGGTGATTTGATCGCGGCGGTGGGCAGTGATCAGTCTGGTGAGACAGAATTGCACTTTGAAATCCGCCGAAACGGTGAGCCTGTCAATCCGATTGACTATTTACCGGCGCTTTAAACACTGATTGGCACCATTCTTGCATATGCTATGTTCGAAGTTTTTTATAAGCGCCAGATGACTGGCGCCTCCCGGATCTTTAAGGTCCGGGCAGATTTCGCAACAACAATAATAATAAATAAAATAGCAATTATGCGGAGAGTGATGAAATGGGCCAGAGTGAACTAGCAACGTGGGATAGCAGCGAAGACAGTGAAGATCGCGTAGCGCACACCACACGAGTAGAAGATGTAGTCGACGACGCAGAGGCGGAAGCTGAAGAAGAGTTTCAGGAAGAAGAAACCTTCGCTGATCAGCTTCGTCGCACCAAAGAAGCTTCGCCGAGCAACAAGGCACGAGCTCGCGACATGGACGCGACTCGGCTGTACTTAAAAGAGATTGAACACTCTCCGTTGCTCACGGCTGACGAAGAAAAGAGTTACACCCGACTAGCGCAAAAAGGCGACGAGAAAGCTCGCGCTAAAATGATTGAGTGCAACTTACGTCTGGTCGTAAAAATCGCCAGACGCTATTTAAATAGAGGTTTAACGCTTCTGGATCTGATAGAAGAGGGCAACCTCGGCTTGATTCATTCAGTTGAAAAGTTTGACCCGGAGCGTGGCTTTCGCTTTTCTACTTACGCCACCTGGTGGATTCGTCAGACCATCGAGCGTGCGTTGATGAACCAGACACGTACCATCCGTTTGCCAATACACGTGGTGAAGGAGATGAATGTGTACCTGAAGGCAGAGCGGCGTCTGCAGCAGTCGATGGATCGTGAGCCGACGGTTGAAGATATCGCCGAAGAGTGCGAGAAGCCGGTCGCTGATGTCAAGCGCCTGCTTGGTCTGCGCGACCGCGTGACGTCAGTGGATGTATCGCTTGGGCCGGATGGTGACCGTCCTCTATTGGATATTATCCCTGATGACAACAACCCGGACCCGGCCTGGAAGCTTCAGGACGATAACACCCATAAGCAAATCAACGGTTGGTTGATGAAGCTTGAGCCAAAGCACCGCGATGTGCTGGTAAGACGTTTCGGTTTACATGGCTATGAGCGTACTACTTTGGAAGATGTTGGTCGTGAACTGGGTGTTACCCGGGAACGTGTACGTCAAATTCAGATGGAAGCATTGAAAAAGCTTCGTCGTATCCTTGAAGGCAGTGGTCACAACTGGGAAGCGTTGTTAGAAGGCGATTGATCAGTGTGAGTTTTTTGACAGTGCGCCAAATAGTTGGCGCATATCGTCAATGTAGTGACTGGTCACAGAAGGGCAGGGGAAAAACCTGTTTTGTTTGATTCTGCCTTATTGATGCCTTGACCGCCTACTTTGGCACCCTACAGTTCGGCAGGTGTGGCATATGTCTTTCTAACGAGGCATTCTTATTAGTTTACACGAAGAATTCGCCTCTAAAAGTCAGCAAGTTCATGTGGCCAGAGATACTCTCGGTGAATTTGTCCTACGGCTATTCAAACCAGGTACGGCAGCGACCGTTATCTGAAGCTGAAAACTGACAAAGAAAGCTAGCCGAACTTCATCAGAACTTCAGCATAAAGCTCCCTGTGTCCCGGGGGTATCACAGTTTCTATGGCAATGCTTATCGCCAAGGCACTGAGTGGAGCAGGATGTTGAATCCCGTCGATCCGCCGCCGACCATGCTGCAGAAGATATACCGGTGGTGCAGCTATTAAAAGACACTCCCTGAAACCTTCCACAAGACCATTTGTGGGTGGCACCTTTCCAACGCCAATCGCTTAAGTGTAGGTTGTAAAAGCCCAGTAACAGGCGGAATAAAATAGGCCACTGCGCAACTGACACAGCGCGCACATCTTCTCCTTTCGAATTTTTGTGACACAACAACTAAATGATCCTAGATCATCAAAGTGTTCAATGATGGCACATTTGTTAACAATTTCAATTCGTAGCAATGTCAAAGGCTTGCACATCTTATTTCTGGCTAATCCGTCTCTTCGCGGTAATGCCGCAATTCACTACTACACTCTTGCAACGGGAGTAGGCGCTTCCGTTGAAGTACTGCGTTCGGGTGGATCAAGGAGCTGTTTGAGATATTTTTGGTGACGGTAAATGATAAGAAAAATTAAATATCTGCTTTTCGCTGTAGTGGCGTTGTGTTCCACTCAGGTCTTTGCACTGAGTATCTCACTAGATAGTACGAGCTCAATTGATTCAGGTGTTGATTGTGAAGTTGCTACCTATCGGTTCGGCACTAATGAATCCTGGAATGGCACGGCACTGGAACTCTTAGTCGAGGTGTTTGCCGAAGACAATGAAAACACCAATGGTTTCTGTGTCGGTGTCACCGATGGCGTTTTTACTGTTAATTTGCGTGATACAGACGTGGGTGATGATGTCGCTTATGTCGATGCGAATTTTACCGTGGTTAGTGCAGGTACCACTACGCCGATACCGGTAGACAGAATTACTGCGACGGGATTTGATCTCGATAAAAGTGCTGGAACCGGTGCGTTGTCTACTGATACGGATGACATTTATCTCAGTGGGGCGGGTGCGGCTTACCTGTCTGGTTCAACCAATGTGACTTATAGCAGTGGTAGTTTTCCTGGGGGACATGACGTCCATATGAAGGGGCAAACCCAGGGTGACTGTGCAGATTCGCCTGCCACTCCAGTGCCTAGTTGTAGAGCCTCTGCATCATGGGTTGGGGCTGGCAATTTGGTGGCAGGCTTCAGTGCCAGATTCCAAAACGACAATGCCTATGGTCAGTATGATGTAGCAGATCCCGGTGCATTGCGAAGGTTGCAATTGTCATTGGAAGATCGTCATGCAGAAGAAGTGCTTGCTGATGTAGATGACCATGGTGACACCCCGCTTTCTTATGGAGATGCTTCACACCCCCAAGTTTCACTTAATACCATATTGGGAGGCGGATTGGCGGCTGACGATGAGATCGCTTTTCAATCCAGCGTTGGTGCTGATGGCGACGACGCCGATCTCGTTGCAAATTCCCCGAACCGGGACGATGAAGATGCTGTGTTTCGTAACGGAGTTGAACTCGATAACCAAACGCTTACGGCGGGTGTAACTGAGGTTATTGCAATCACCACATTTGGTGACGGTTACCTGACTGGCTGGATCGATTTTAATGCGGATGGTGACTTCACTGATGCTGGTGAGAAGATCATTAATGATACTTTCATTAACAGTACCACTGTAGTGAACACCAGTGTAAATGTTGCAGTGCCATTGGGGGCGGTTGGAGGGCCTACCTATGCACGCTTTAGATTTAATAAAATTTCAGGCATTGGTCACTCTGGCCCGGGCGATGCCGGGGAAGTAGAAGACTACCGGGTAATGATCGATCCGATGACGCCTGAATACAATATGGTGAAGACGTCAGATACCTCAGTCATCACTACAGCGGGTGTTATTACTTACACATTTGCATTTACTAACACAGGAAATGTGATTCTGTCTAACCTCACGGTTAGTGATCCGAATATAGATTCAGGGTCTCTTAGCGGTTGCCCGATTGCTACGTTGGCAATTGGCCAGACAGCCTCTTGTACTGCTACCAGAACGATATCCCAAACACAGATAGATAGTGCAACACCGTTAACTAATACGGCGACACCAACTGCAGAAGATCCGATAGGTGGTGCAGCAATAGAAACCAGTGCAGCGGATAACTCGACACAAACCACAGTAATGCCTAGTTATCTGTCAACTCTTGTAAAGCCGGCACCGGTTAACGCTGACAATGATGCAAGTGCTGATGTCAGTGTCGATGACACGCTCACTTATACCATTACCGCTACAAATACCGGCACCGGAACGCTGACCAATTTTGTAATCAACGACTCGATAATTACCCCATCTACCAATACTTGCCCATCGGTACCGCCTGGTGGCACCTGTGTGTTAACAGGTACTTACATTGTTAGTGCTGCCGATGTAGCTGCGGGTGTTGTTAACAACTCTGCTGATTCCAGTTCCAATGAAGCACCTGCGCAAGTCGCTAGTCAAACAGTGCCGGTTCCATTGCCAGCACACACAATTGCGAAATCTAACCCAACCAACGCTGATGAAGATGGCAGTGGTGATATCAGTGCGGGTGACACATTAACGTACATAGTGACGGCTACCAATTCGGCTGCTGCCAATCTGACCAACCTTGTCGTTAGTGATCCGATGCTGACACCAAGCATCAACACCTGTGCTTTTATAGCTCCAGGCAACACATGCGTTTTAACAGGAACTTATGTGGTTAGTGCTGCAGATGTTGCCGCCATGACTATTGATAACACCGCATCGGCAAGTTCTGATCAAACAGTGCCGTTGACTGATGATGTCTCTACGCCACTTCTTAGCCCGATGCTTGCGATTGATAAACCGGCACCGGCTAACACGGATGAAGACGGTAGTACTGATGTCAGTGTGGGGGATACGTTGATTTACACCGTCACCGCCACCAATAGCGGTACCGCAACCTTAACCAATGTTGTGGTCACAGATTCACTGACTACACCGTCAAGCATTACGTGTGCATCAGTGCCTGCGAACGGCACCTGTGTATTGACTGGTGCATACACTGTGACCGCAGCTGATGTGATTGCGACAACGATCGACAATACAGCGACTGCTGATAGTGACCAGACCGGTCCGGTAGATGACACGCAGACAGTCACTGTCAATGCGCCAGCTCATACGCTGGACAAGGCCGCGCCGGTTAATCTTGATGAAGATGGCAGTACCGATGTCAGTGTAGGGGACACGCTGTCTTACACCATTAGCGCTACCAATAGTGGTGCTGCTACGCTCACTAATCTGGTGGTTAGTGATCCGATGATCACACCAAATACCACCACTTGTGCGTTCGTTGCACCAGCAGCTACCTGTGTGTTGACCGGTACCTATGCAGTGACAGCCGCTGATGTAACAGCAGGCAGTATTGTAAACACCGCCAGTAGTGATTCTGATCAGACTGATCCGTTAGACGACACAGAAACCGTGGTAGTCCCGTCACCGTCGTTGGCGCTGGATAAACCGTTCCCTGCCAATGGTGACCAGGATGGCAGTGGTGATGTGAGCGTTGGGGATGTTCTGACTTATACCGTTACCGCGACCAACAATGGTGCGGCCACACTCACCAATGTGCTGGTATCGGATCCGCTTATTACACCGGCGAGTTCGAGCTGCGCATTAGTGGCTCCGAACGGTACTTGCGTGTTGACTGGAACTTACACGGTTACCGCAGCTGATGTTGCGGCAGGCATGATTGATAACACCGCTACAGCTGACAGTGATCAGACTGATCCTGTTGACGATACACAGTCCGTTAATCTGGACGCACCGAGCCATGTGTTAGACAAGGCGGCGCCTGCTAACTCGGATGAGGACGGCAGTACAGATTTGAGTGCTGGTGATACGCTAACTTATACGATCACAGCAACCAATAACGGCGATGCCTCATTAACGAATTTGGTAGTTAGTGATCCGATGATCACACCAAACACCATCAGCTGCGCATTGGTGGCACCTACAGCCACTTGTGTATTGACTGGCATCTATACTGTGACGGCAGCTGATGTAGCAGCGGGCAATATTGTTAATACAGCCAGTAGTGATTCGGATCAGACTGATCCGATAGAAGATACAGAAACAGTGGTGGTTCCGTCCCCATTACTGGCTCTTGATAAAGCGGCACCTGCCAATGCAGATGAAGACGGCAGCACCGACTTAAGTGTGGGCGATACGTTGACTTACACAATTACAGCGACCAACAATGGCGCTGCCACACTGACCAATATGGTAGTCAGTGATCCGATGATTACACCGAATACTACGACTTGTGCACTAGTAGCCCCTACAGCGACTTGTGTGTTGACGGGTGTCTATTCAGTGACTGCAGCGGATGTCACTGCAGGCAGTATTATTAACACCGCCAGTGCTGATTCAGATCAGACCGATCCAATCGACGATACAGAAACTGTTGTGGTGCCTTCGCCGTCACTGGCGTTGGATAAGCCGTTCCCTGTCAATGGTGATCAGGATGGTAGTGGTGATGTTAGTGTTGGAGATGTTCTGACGTATACCATTACTGCAACCAACGATGGTGCGGCCACCTTGACGAATGTATTGGTGTCAGATCCGCTAATTACACCTGCAAGTATAAGCTGTACATCAGTTGCACCGAACGGCACTTGTGTGTTGACAGGAACTTATACGGTAACTGCCGCCGACGTTGCAGCCGGCATAATAGATAACACCGCCACTGCCGATAGTGATCAGACTGACCCGGTTGATGATACACAGTCGGTAAATCTGGACACACCAAGCCTGGCCCTTGACAAGGCAGCACCTACCAACACAGATGAAGATGGCAGTACAGACTTAAGTGTTGGAGATACGCTGACTTACACAATTACAGCGACCAACAATGGCGCGGCTTCACTGACCAATCTGGTCGTAAGTGACCCAAAGATTACACCAAGCACTACGACTTGTGCACTGGTAGCACCAACAGCGACTTGTGTATTGACGGGTGTCTATTCAGTGACAGCTGCTGATGTTGCAGCGGGCAGTATTGTTAACACTGCCAGTAGTGATTCAGATCAAACAGGTCCAATAGACGATACAGAAAATGTGGTGGTACCGTCGCCTTCACTGGCGCTGGATAAGCCATTTCCTGCCAATGATGATCAGGATGGTAGTGGTGATGTGAGTGTTGGAGATGTTCTGACTTATACCATTACTGCTACCAACAATGGGGCGGCCACTCTTACTAATGTGCTGGTGTCAGATCCATTAATTACTCCTGCAAGTTCAAATTGTCCATTAGTGGCGCCGGCCGCTACTTGTGTGCTAACAGGGTCGTATACGGTAACTGCGGCAGATGTTGTAGCGGGCATGATCGATAATACAGCTACGGCCGATAGTGATCAGACTGATCCGGTAGATGACACACAGTCAGTAAATCTGGATGCACCAAGCCATGCTCTGGACAAGGCAGCACCGGCCAACGCGGACGAAGACGGCAGCACTGATTTAAGCGTAGGTGATACGCTAACTTACACGATCACAGCAACCAATAATGGTGCCGCAGTGCTGACCAATCTGGTAGTCAGTGATCCGATGATTACACCGAACACCACCACGTGCGCCATGGTAGCGCCAACAGCAACTTGCGTGCTGAGTGGAACGTATACAGTGACTGCAGCCGATGTAGCAGCAGGCACTATTGTAAACACCGCTAATAGCGACTCTGATCAGACAGGTCCGCTGGACGATACAGAGACAGTGGTAGTGCCGTCACCTTCATTGGCTCTGGATAAACCGTTTCCTGTCAATGGTGATCAGGATGGCAGCAGTGATGTTAGTGTTGGAGATGTTCTGACTTATACCGTTACTGCCACCAACAACGGTGCGGCCACCTTGACCAATGTATTAGTTTCAGACCCGTTAATTACACCGACAAGTGCAAGCTGTGCGTTAGTGGCGCCGAACGGTACCTGTGTGTTGACCGGCACGTACACAGTTACCGCTGCAGATGTAGTAGCCGGCATGATTGATAACACGGCCTCGGCAGACAGTGATCAGACTGGCCCTGTTGATGATGTCCAGACAGTAAATCTGGATGCACCCAGTCTTGTATTAGACAAGGCGGTACCTGCCAATGCAGATGAAGACGGCAGTACTGATTTTAGCGTTGGCGATACGCTAACTTACACCATCACGGCAACCAATGATGGCGCTGCTACACTGACAAACCTGGTAGTCAGTGATTCGATGATTTCACCGAATTCCACTGCATGCGCCGTGGTGGGGCCAGCAGCAACTTGCGTGTTGAGTGGAACGTATACGGTGACTGCAGCCGATGTAGCAGCAGGGACTATTGTAAACACTGCCAGTAGTGACTCTGATCAGACCGATCCGATAGACGATACCGAAACTGTGGTGGTACCGTCGCCCTCACTGGCACTGGACAAGCCGTTCCCCGCCAATGGTGATCAGGATGGCAGTGGTGATGTGAGTGTTGGAGATATTCTGACCTATACCATTACTGCAACGAATGATGGTGCGGCCACGCTTACCAATGTATTGGTGTCTGACCCGCTAATCACACCGGCAAGTTCAAGCTGTGCATCGCTGGTACCTGGTGCTACCTGTGTGCTGGCGGGCACGTATACCGTGACTGCTACAGATGTTGCAGCCGGCAGGATCGATAACACGGCCAAGGCCGACAGTGATCAGACTGATCCGGTTGACGATACTCAGTCGGTTAACCTGGATGCGCCTGGCCACGTCTTGGACAAGGCGGCACCTGTCAACGCAGATGAAGACGGCAGCAGCGACTTAAGTGTCGGGGATACGTTAACTTACACGATAACAGCGACTAACAATGGTGCCGCGACACTGACCAATCTTATCGTCAGTGATCCGATGATTACGCCAGGCACTACTACGTGTGCGCTGGTAGCCCCAACAGCGACTTGTGTGTTGAGTGGCACTTATTCAGTGACTGCAGCTGATGTGACTGCAGGCAGCATTGTAAACACAGCCAGTAGTGATTCTGATCAAACCGATCCGATTGACGATACCGAAACTGTGGTAGTCCCAACACCATCGTTAGCACTGGTGAAGCCGTTCCCGGCCAGTAGTGATGAAGATGGTAGTGGAGACCTGAGTGTTGGAGATGTTCTGACCTATACCATTACCGCCACCAACAATGGGTCCGCCACTCTCACAAATGTAGTGGTGTCTGATCCGTTAATAACACCGACGAGTGCAAGTTGTGCATCGCTGGCACCAAATGCAACCTGTATATTGACTGGCACCTATACGGTAACCGCTGCAGATGTTGCAGCCGGCATGATTGATAACACGGCAATAGCTGATAGTGACCAGACTGATGCGGTGGATGATACACAATTGGTTAGTTTGAATGCGCCGAGCCATATCCTGGATAAGGCAGCGCCTGCGAATGCAGATGAAGACAGCAGCACAGATATTAGTGTTGGCGATACACTGAGCTACACCATTACGGCAACCAATAATGGTGCTGCAACACTGACCAACTTTAACGTCAGTGATCCGATGATTACCCCCAATACAATCAATTGCGCACAGGTTGCGCCAGCAGCGACTTGTACTCTGACCGGAACGTACAGTGTCACCGCCGCAGACGTGGCCACCGGGAGCATTGTAAATACAGCCAGCAGCGACTCGGATCAAACCGATCCGCTTGATGACACAGAAACTGTTATGGTTCCGGCGCCTTCATTGGCGCTTGATAAGGCGTTTCCTGCCAATGGTGATCAGGATGCCAGTGGTGATGTGAGTGTTGGTGATGTTCTGACCTACACCATTACCGCCACCAACAACGGTTCTGCCACGCTCACGAATGTAGTGGTATCTGATCCGTTAATAGTACCAACCAATACCAGCTGCGCTTCGGTTGTACCGAACGCCACTTGTGTGCTGATCGGTACCTACAGTGTAACCGCTGCTGATGTCGCGGCCGGTACGATAGACAATACAGCCACGGCAGATTCCGATCAGACCGGGCCTGTTGATGATACGCAATCCCTGACTCTGAATGCGCCTGACCTGGCACTTGATAAGGCCGCACCAGTTAACACGGATGAGGATGGCACTTCGGACTTAAGTGCAGGTGATACGCTAACCTACACCGTCACCGCGACTAACAGTGGTAGCTCGAATCTAACCAATGTAGTGGTCAGTGATCCGATGCTGACGCCGAATACAACCACCTGCGCCTCTGTTGCACAGGGAGGCACCTGTGTGCTCACGGGGACATATGCAGTAACTGCCGCAGATGTGATCGCTGGCACAATCACTAATACGGCTGCTGCCGATTCAGATCAGACCGATCCGGTTGAAGATACTGAAGTTGTCGCAGTCCCGACACCCAGTCATGTGCTGGCCAAAGCTGCGCCTGCCAATGCAGATGAAGATGGCAGTACCGATATCAGTGTTGGTGACACACTAAGCTACACCATCACAGCGACCAACAACGGCACTGCAACACTGACTAACCTTGTGGTTAGTGATGCAATGATCATCCCGAGCAACGTCAGTTGTGCCACTGTGAGTCCAACAGAAACTTGTGTATTAACCGGTTCCTACACCGTCACCGCAAGCGATATAGCCGCAGGCAGCATTGTCAATACAGCAAGCAGTGATTCAGATCAGACAGATCCGGTTGATGATACAGAAACGGTAATAGCGCCGGTGCCATCGCTGGTGTTGGACAAACCGTATCCAACGCATGGTGATCGGGATGGCAGCACAGACATCAGTGTTGGGGATGTATTAACGTACACGATCACGGCGACTAATAACGGCACCGCAACACTTACTAATGTCGTAGTTACTGACCCGTTGATTACCCCGACAAGTAACACATGTGCATCGCTTACGACCGGCGGCACTTGCGTACTGAGTGGTACTTATACGGTGACGGCTTCGGATGTTGCCGCTGGCATGATTGACAACACAGCCACAGCCGATAGTGATCAGACTAATCCGGTTGACGACAGTCAGTCTGTGCCGGTATTAGTTCCTGCGATGGCACTGAACAAGGCAGCGCCTGCGAATAGCGACGAAGATGGCAGCGCCGACGTGAGTATCGGTGATACGCTGACTTACACGATTACCGCGACCAATACAGGGACTGCGGTGCTGACCAACGTCATGGTTAATGATCCCTTGTTGACTCCAGGCTCGACTGGCTGTGCCAGTGTCGCGGCAGGCGCTACCTGTGTATTGACAGGGTCTTACACCGTCGTAGCTGCTGATGTAGCAGCAGGTGTAATTAACAACACAGCCACTGCTGACTCTGATCAGACTGATCCGCTGGATGATACCGAAGTGGTTGCGGTGCCTATGCCGAGTCACACGCTGGATAAGTCCCTGCCGGTTAATACAGATGAAGATAACAGTGGTGATATCAGTGCTGCAGATACACTGACTTACACCGTCACAGCAACCAATAATGGCACTGCCACACTGACCAATCTGGTGGTCAATGATTCGAAGATTACGCCCAATAGTATCGCTTGCGCAAGTGTTGCAGCGGGTGGTACTTGCGTATTGGTCGGAACCTACACAACGACTGCGGCAGATGTTGTCGCGGGCCAGATTGATAACATTGCGACCTCTGATTCAGATCAGACCGATCCGGTTGATGATAGCCAGAGCGTGGTGCTCAACGCACCGAGCCTTGCGCTGGATAAGGCCGCTCCGGTTAATACGGACGAAGATGGCAGTGGTGATGTATCCGTTGCAGATACGTTGACGTACACCGTTACCGCGAGCAACAACGGAAGCTCTAACTTGACGAATGTTGTTGTCAGTGATCCGATGCTTACCCCGAACACAATAACTTGTGCGACTGTTGTGCCTGGTGCTACTTGTGTACTGACCGGAATTTACACGGTCACGCCGGCAGATGTGGTAGCAGGGCAGATAGACAATACCGCGGGTGCTGACTCCGATCAGACTGATCCAATGGATGACTCTGAAGTGGTCATTGTGCCCACACCCGCTTTTGCACTGGACAAAGCCGCGCCTGTTAACGCTGACGAAGATGGCAGTGCCGATGTCAGTGTTGGCGACACACTCACCTATACCATTACCGCCACCAATAACGGCACAGCAAGCCTGACCAACCTTATCGTTAATGATTCACTGTTGACGCCCGCTACAAGCACTTGTGCAAACGTAGCACCTGCCGCCACTTGCGTATTGACGGGAACCTACACTGTAACGTCTGCCGATGTGGCAGCCGGTCAGATAAGCAATACCGCTACGGCTGATTCTGACCAAACAGATCCGCTGAGTGATACCGAAGTGGTACCTGTACCTGAGCCTAGCCACATGCTGGTTAAGTCGTCTCCGGTAAATGCGGATGAAGATGGCAGTTCTGATGTCAGTGTCGGCGATACACTGACTTACACCATCGTAGCGACTAACGATGGCACCGCAAGGCTGACCAATCTGGTCGTCAATGATTCCATGATCTCACCGAACACCATCACCTGTGCCACAGTATCGGTAGGGGCGACTTGTATATTGACAGGCACATACAGCGTTACCGCAGCAGATGTAGCTGCAGGGCAGATAAGTAATACCGCCACTTCAGGTTCTGACCAGACAGGCCCTGTAGATGATACTGAAGATCTAATTCTCAATGCACCGAGTCTGGCGCTTGATAAAGCGGCACCGGTTAATGCTGATGAAGACAGCAGTACCGATATAAGTGTCAGCGATACACTTAGCTATACCATCACGGCGACCAACAATGGTGCGTCTAATCTGACCAATGTCGTGGTCAGTGATCCTATGCTGATGCCGAACACAAAAACCTGTGCGGTACTTACGCCTGGCAGTACGTGCTTGCTAACAGGTGCTTATAGCGTAGTCGCTGCTGATGTGGTAGCCGCAGCTATTAGCAACACCGCCACAGCCGTTTCAGATCAGACAGATCAGATAGGTGATACCGAAGTGGTCCCTGTGCCGACGCCAAGTCATATCCTCAGTAAAGCGCTTCCGGTCAATAGCGATGAAGACAACAGTGGCGATGTCAGTGTTGCCGATACATTAACGTACTCCGTAACGGCGACCAACGATGGAACAGCTACATTGACTAATCTTGTGGTCAATGATTCTATGATTACGCCAAACAGTATCAGCTGTGCCATTGTCGCCCCGGGTGCAACCTGTGTACTAGTCGGTACCTATACCACAACAGCTGCGGATGTTGCCGCCGGCCAGATAGACAATACAGCGACGTCTGATTCTGATCAGACCGATCCGGTAGATGCTACCCAGACCGTGGTGCTTAACGCGCCGAGCCTGGCGCTTGTTAAAGTAGCGCCTGTTAATAGCGATGAAGATGGCAGCGCAGATGTAAGTGCTGGTGATACGCTAACTTACACCATCATCGCAACCAACAACGGTAGTTCCAATCTGACTAATCTGGTAGTTAGTGACCCGATGATCAGCCCAAATACCATCACCTGTGCGACAGTTGCACCTGGTGGCACTTGTGTATTGATCGGTACTTACGGTGCGACAGCAGCAGATGTAGCGGCAGGGCAGATAGATAACACTGCCAGTGCCGATTCAGATCAGACAGATCCGATTGATGATACGCATAGCCTGCCTCTCGAAATGCCTGCACTGACCTTGGTCAAGGCAGCCCCGGTTAATGCTGATGAAGATGGCAGTGCAGATGTAAGTGCTGGTGATACGTTAACTTACACCATCACCGCAACCAACAGCGGTAGTTCTAATCTGACCAATCTGGTAGTTAGTGACTCGATGATCAGTCCAAATACCACTACCTGTGCGACGGTTGCACCTGGTGCCACTTGTGTATTGATCGGTACTTACGGTGCGACAGCAGCAGATGTAGCGGCAGGGCAGATAGACAATACTGCCAGCGCTGATTCGGATCAGACGGATCCAATAGTGGACACTCACAGTCTGCCACTTAGCGTACCTGATTTAACCCTGGTTAAGGGCGCACCAGTGAATGCAGATGAAGATTCCAGTACAGATGTGAGTGTTGATGACACACTAACCTACACGATAACGGCAACTAATAACGGTGGCTCTAATCTGACAAATGTTGTAGTGGGTGATCCTTTGATTACTCCAAATACGACGACTTGTCTGAGTGTTGTGCCTGGTGCAACTTGCGTATTGGTTGGTACCTACAAGGTTACTGCAGCGGATGTGGTCGCGGGTCAGATAGACAACACGGCATCTGCCAATTCAGATCAGACAAATTCGATTGATGACTCCGAAGTGGTGCCTGTGCCAACGCCTGCTCACGTACTAGTCAAAGCAGTACCCGTTAACACGGATGAGGACAACAGCGGTGATATCAGTGTCGGCGACACCTTGTCGTATACGATCACGGCTACCAATACTGGTACAGCAATGCTGACTAACCTGGTCATCAGTGATTCGATGATCACGCCGACCAGTGAGGTGTGTGCAAGCGTCTCTCCAAACAATACCTGTGTTCTGACTGGAAGCCATGTGGTCACTGCAGCTGATGTTGCATCCGGTCAGATAGTCAATACGGCTACCTCGGACACGGATCAGACCGGGCCGGTAAGCGATACACAGACTGTAGTGCTCAACGCACCCAGTCTGATGTTAGTTAAAAGCGCACCGGTGAATGCGGATGAAGACGCAAGTGCAGATGTCAGCGCCGGCGATACGCTGACCTACACAATCACGGCAACCAACAACGGTAGCTCCAGTCTTACTAATCTGGTCGTCAGTGATCCGATGATTAATCCGAACACGCTAAGTTGTGCGCTAGTGGCTACTGGCGGAAGCTGTGTTCTTGTCGGAACTTATGTAGTGACACCAGCCGATGTTGCAGCAGAAGTCATTAACAATACCGCAACGGCTGACTCAGATCAGACCGCTCCGGTGGATGACCAGCATGCTCTGCCTCTTGGTGCGCCGAGCCTGGCATTGGTGAAGCTGACGCCCGCCAATGCTGACGAAGATGGCAGCAACGACGTGAGTGCAGGTGATACTTTGACCTACACCATTACCGCCACCAATAACGGCTTATCGAACCTGACTGACGTGATGGTTAGTGATCAGATGATCAGTCCAAACAGCACTGGCTGTACGTTAGTGGCGGCGGGTGCCAGGTGTGTTCTGACTGGTACTTATGTTGTCACCTCGGCGGATGTTGCTGCCGGAAAAATAGACAACACAGCAAGTGCAAATTCGAATCAAACAGGCCCTGTTAGTGATGTGCATTCACTACCACTGGCAATACCTGGACTTCTACTAAGCAAAGCAGCACCGGTTAATGCTGATGAGGATGGCAGCGGCGATGTCAGTGTTGGTGATACCTTCACGTATACCATCACTGCAACCAACAGCGGTATGGCAAATCTGACAGACGTGGTAGTTAACGATCCTAAGATCGGCCCGAACACAATAACTTGTGCGAGTGTGGCACCACAGGCGACCTGTGTGCTCACCGGTACTTACGTGGTATCAGCCGCTGACGCGACAGCAGGCCAGGTTATTAACACCGCGACGGCGGGATCTGACCAGACAGGTCCAGTGGCTGATTCTGTGACTGTGCCGGTGCCCGCTGCATCGATAACTTTACTTAAGTCACTTGCATCTAATGCAGATGAAGACGGCACAGCTGATATTACTGTGGGTGACACTCTGACGTACTCATCTGTTGCGACTAACACTGGTAGCGCGGTGCTCACGAATGTGGTGGTAAGTGATCCGCTTGTACTACCGGCGAGTGTGACCTGTGCCATTCTTGCACCTCAGGAAACTTGTGTTTTGACGGGTGCCTACATGGTGGCTGATGCTGATGTGGCAGCGGGCGGGATTGTAAACACAGCAACTGTCATTAGTGATCAGCTTGATCCGTTAGCCGATTCACATACGGTCGCGATTGCGACTCCAGAGTTGAGCATTGTGAAGGGTGAGCCTGTTAATGCTGATACCGATAATAGCGAAAGTATCTCAGTCGGGGACGTGCTTACCTACACCGTTACGGCGACCAATACAGGCAACACCGTTCTCACGAACGTCGAAGTGACTGATTCGATGATCAGGCCTTCAAGTGTCACTTGTAACGTTGTACCGCAGGCTTCAACTTGTGTGCTAACAGGGGCGTTGACAGTATCTGCGAATGACGCTGTAGCGGGTGGTATTGTGAACACGGCGACGGTAGATTCAGATCAAACCGGTCCTGTTGCTGACAGTAATACTGTTGTGGTGATCAAGTTGTTACCGCCGGTCACGCAAAGTGACTCGAAAACTGATTTGCCACTAGGTCAGTCGGTGACCATTGATGTGCTGGCAGATGACAGCGATCCCGAAAGCAACATCGATCCTGCAACGGTAGTGATTCTTGACCCTGCAACTGGAAATCCCGTGACTGCGTTGGTGGTTTCAGGTGAAGGTACATGGACGGTAGATCCCGTGACCGGTGCGATAACCTTTACCCCTGAAGAAGGGTTTATGGGTGATCCCAATCCGATCGAATACACCGTAACTGATACCACTGGTCTGGTATCGAATCCATCGACAGTCACTCTTGACTATGAGGCACCGGCTTCTTTGAGCGGAACGGTATGGCTCGATGCGGATCGTGATGGAGAAATTGATCCGGAAGAGCCTGTTAAGGCAGGCTGGACGCTAAAGATACTTGATGATCAAGGCAACTTGTTAGCGACGACTGTGACTGATGCAGAAGGAAAGTATAAAGTCGAACACCTGATACCTGGTGAGTACACAGTTCAGTTCTACAATGAGGCGGGAGTTTTCATTGCAGAATCGACCACTGATGGACCAGTCACCGCCGGTGCGAATGTTGATCTACCTCTGCCGATTGATCCTAGTGGTATTGTTTACGACAGTGTGACCCGCGAGCCTATTCCGGGTGTGACTCTACAATTCGTGAATAGTGCAGGCATGGCAGTTGATGCATCGTGTCTTAACACGAATCAGCAGAATCAGGTGACTCAGGCAGATGGGTTTTATGCCTTCGACGTTTTTCCTGATGCCCATCCTAGTTGTCCTGACGGTGATACGTATTCGATTGAAATCGCTAACGTGCCTTCTACCTATAATAACCAGGTTTCACGCAATATACCGCCGCAGGCTGGTGTGTTCGATAGCGCGGCAAACGAAACGGACTGTACCGTGGATGCCTATCCACTATCGAATGCATGTGAGATTCAGGCTAACTCCAATGCACCGAAAAGTGATCAGGATACTCGTTACTATTTGTCTTTCTCTCTTAATTCGGGTGACAGCAATGTGATATTCAATCATCTGCCGCTTGATCCGTTTATTGTTGCCGCGCTGGCGGATATGCGCTTACAAAAGACTGTCAGTAAAACATCTGCTTCAGCTGGTGATGTGCTCTACTACACGGTGATTGTGCAGAACGAATTGGCTGATGCTACCAGCGATGTTGCAGTGACTGATGACCTTCCCCGTGGCTTCCGTTTTGTTGAAGGGTCTGCAAATGTAACAACGTTTGACTCTGACAGCGCTGTTTTATCAAAGTCTCAGGTGACGACCATCGGGGCAGATCCAGTGGTATTTACCAGGCTTACCGTACCAGGTGCAGATGCAGGCGTTATAGCGATCAACTATGCAGTACGTGTTGGGGCAGGTGTTGTACCTGGCAGTCATACCAACACAGCCCAAGTCACAGAGGGTGGTTCCAGTAACATTGGTAAAGCGACAGTAAGGCTTGTTTCTGATCCGGTACTTGATCAGGCGACTATCATAGGAAAAGTATTCCATGACCGTGATAGCGATGGTTATCAGGATGACGCCCTGGCAACCAATATAACTATCAAGAGTGATTACTTCGGTTGGTCTAGCCTTAAAGCTGGTGATCTTGCAGGTCGCAACAGCCGACAGGAGCCACTAGCGGATCATCAACTGGTGATTAACATGCCTCTGTCTGTCAGTAACCGGTTTGAGATAACCACTGCAGAGGGTACCTTCCTTTCTGTGGATGATGATTTGCAGATTACTGAGAGTCACGTTGGCAAGCGAGCGCATGGATTAACTGCACAAGATCTACAGATTAGTGTACGTAAAGCCGAAGCATTGCCTACTCCCGCTGCTGGCCGCCAGGCGTCCGGTGTTACGAGGGTACTTGAGATCACGATAAGTAATATCGGTATCAATGAAGAAGGTATGCCGGGTGTGCGACTGGCATCTGTTACTGGTCTGGTGGTTGAGAGTGATCAGGCTGGCAGGTTCCATATACCTGATCCTGACTCTGGCGAGTATAGGGATGGACAACAGTTCATTCTGAAGCTGGATGCCACTACGCTTCCAAACGGTGCGACTCTGACGACAGAAAATCCTCGTGTGATTCGCATTACCAACAGTGCGCTGAATGTGATGAATTTTGGTGTCTCAGTGCCAGAGCCAACTCCTTCGATGGCGGCCGCCAGGCCGGCTTCACGACGTATTGTTCAGGTGCAACTTGGCTCAGTATTCTTTGATACCGATAAACATGGCATTCGAGCTGATCAGCGTGGCGCGGTGCAAGACATTATCACCAAGCTCAAAAAGTTTCAGCGCGGTCATATTTTGATCGAAGCACATACCGATAGGCGTCATTCAAAAGAGTACAACATCGCGTTGGCAGAACGCAGGGCCAGAACGGTTGAGCGTGAATTGAGGGGAATACTTGGAAATGAAGTAATGGATCAAGTAGTAGTTGAGGTGGATCCTGCGTCTTACAGAGAGATGGATAACACCAACAAAGTTGAGCAGTCTCTGGAGACAGAACAATGAAAATAATCTCCATGATAAGCAAGCCTGCGGTTCAGATTGGTGCGGTACCATCTGTATTGCGCAGTGCGCTGGGTGACTATTGGTGGGCTAAGTCAATCCTTGGTGTGGTTGTCCTGACTGCTGAAGTCGGGTTTGCTGCAAAAGGTCTTACCGAGTTGGTTCAGCAGGAAGCCGCAAGTACGCGTAAGCCCGCTTACACCTTGAAAGTCATTACTTACGGTGAGGGAGCTCCAAAAGCTGACAATATGACCGTTGATGGTATGCAGCAAAATCGTCGTGTAGATGTATCGTTTCAAGGTGTGCCGGTGGAGATACCCGCTGACATCGTGGCGACTCAAACAAAAGGGGCGATTTGGCTAACTCAAGATCCATTGTCCACTGAGCGTACTCTGAATATCAAGGCTGCGAGTACCGTAACTGCTACAGGTGATGGCCAGCGCATGCCAGTGCGGATGAACATTTACACTAATTACGCAACCTACGCTGATAAGTGGGAGGTATTATTTTACAGATCTGATGACACAGATCGTTCGAGGATAGTCGCAAGTGTTACCGGTGATCAATTTGCTAATGAATCGGTACTTGAGTGGAATGGTGTGCTCAACAATGGCGATGCAATCACGGCGGGTGATGAGCTCGTTTATGTGCTGAGAGTCAGCGATGAAAGCGGTAATGTAGATGAAACCTATCCGGCAACACTCTCGGTGCTTGGGCCGGAGCGATATCTGACTGATGCGACTGATCTACTTGAAACCAGCGAATCGGAACTGATCCTGAATGCCGTCGAGTCACTGAAGCAGCGAACCCGTCTGGCGCGCCAGGAAATTCCTATTCGTGGTTCCAGGGTGCGCGTGTATGGACGGGACCTTGGTGATATACGATCTGTGACAATCAACGGAGAGTCAGTCACACTTGATACCAATAAGGATTTTGTAGCCGAGTATCTCCTTGACTTCGGCTCTCATGATTTTAATGTGGTGGTCACTGATGTTAATGGCCAGTCCTATGATAAGAGTTTAGTTACAGACCTTAAAAATGAATATATGTTTCTGGTTGCCCTGGCAGATATCACGGTAGGGAAGAATCAGCTGCGTGGCATCAGCTCATTGGATGTTGAAGATGAAGATCGCTTTAGTGGTGATATCTTTGTTGATGGCCGATTGGCGTTTTATCTTAAAGGAAAAGTCAAAGGCAAGTATTTGATCACGGCACAAATGGATACTGGCCGCGAAGACATTGATGAGATATTCAACGGACTGAGCCGGAAAGATAACAGCAGTGTGTTCAGAAGGCTTGATCCGGAACAGTACTACCCTGTGTATGGTGATGATGCCACTCTAATTGATGATACGGATAGTCAGGGAAAGCTCTACGTGAGGGTTAACTGGGATCAATCCAGGGCTCTGTGGGGGAATTATAATACCGGTGTTACCGGAACCGAATTGGCGCAATTTAACCGTTCGCTATATGGTGCTCAGTTGCAGAGTCGCAGTAAGGCGTTTACCGAAAGCGGCGATCACATAACTGATGTTAATGCTTTTGTATCAGAAGCGCAAAGTGCGGCCCGACATGTTGAATTTAAAGGCACGGGTGGCAGTCTCTACTACTTGCGCGATACCGATGTGGTAAATGGTTCGGAAAAACTATGGGTCGAAGTCAGGCAGCGTGATACAGGGCGTGTGATTGAACGCATTGCGCTTGTTGATGGACGGGATTATCAGATCGATGATATTCAGGGCCGAATAATTCTTAATAAACCTTTGCGAACAGTAGGTGATGAAGTAGCTCCATCGATAATCAAAGACACGCCGCTGGACGGTAACGAGCTTTGGTTAATCGCAGACTACGAGTATGTTCCTGATTCACTTTCAACTGATGATTTGACCGCTGGTGTGCGTGGCAAGCATTGGCTCACCAACAATCTTGCATTAGGCGGAACATGGGTTCTGGAGAAACGCACCGGATCAGACTTTGAACTAAAGGGTATTGATGCCACTGTAACGGCAGGGCCTGGTAGCTGGATCAAAGCCGAGTTTGCACAGAGTGCGGCGACACAGATTGCTGGTAGCTTTACTTCTGATGATGGTGGGCTTAATTTCACACCGTTTAATAGTAATGCATTGAATCAACCTGTCAGTGGGGACGCTTATAGTATTGAAGCCAAGGTAGATCTTGAGAGAAAATTTGGCTTGCAAAGACAAGCCACTGCCGGAGTATGGGTCAAGTATCGTGATCAGGGCTTCTCAAGCTCTGGCTTTGATACCGGTGCAGACACCACTGATGCGGGAATAGAGGCTCAATTTCAGTTAGGTGAGCGACTATCGTTGTCCGGTCGTGCCACGATGAACGACAAGGACTCGTTGAGTCGTCGTGATGCTATGAGTTTGCAGGCTGATTACGATCTAAATGACAGTATCTCGCTGGCGGCAGAATTACGTAAGATCGATGAAAGCACTGGCAGCACAGGCGGCAGTGGCACTCTTGCAGCGCTCAGGGCGGGAATAGACGTAAGTGAAGCTCTAAATATCTATGGTTCAGTGCAATCAACGCTTGAATCAAGTGGAAGCTACGAGAGCAATGACCTGGTGACCTTGGGTGTAAAAACACGAACCAATGAGCGGCTTAGTTTGAATGCTGAAGGCAGTAGCGGTGATCGTGGAGACTCAATACTTGCCGGTGTCGACTATCGTGTTAATGACAAATACAGCTTGTATGTAAATCAAACGTTATCCACCGACAGGTCAGATGCCAGTCGCAACATTACCACATTCGGACAACGCCATAGTTACAGCAGTAAGTTGCGCTTGTACACTGAGCATCAGTTTACTGATAAAGACGAACAAGCTGGGCTGGGCCACACCTTTGGTATGGACTATAGGGCGACCGAATACACCAATCTCAATGCATCGTTCCAGGTTGCCAACCTTGAAGATGACACTGGTGGTACGACAGATCGTGATGCCTTGTCGATAGGACTTGGTTACAAGCGAGACAAAACAAGTGCATCATCACGTATCGAATATCGACGCGATGAAAGTGCAACCCGGGACAACGAACAGTGGCTTACTGCGAATAGTGTGAATTATTCTATGAGTCCGTCTGTCAGATGGCAGGGCAAACTGAATTTCTCTGAAACAGCAGACAATGTAAATGGTGATTCGGATGCGCGATTTGCCGAGGTGGGGTTTGGAGTAGCGTATCGGCCCGTGAGCAACAGTCGCTTTAATATGCTTGCTCGAGTAACACACAAGCATGATCTTCCACCTTTGTCGCAAAGTGAAGCGGTTGATGAGAGATCATTGGTGGGCAGCATGGAGATGGCTTATCAAGTAAATCGTCTGTGGGAAGCAGGAGGCAAGCTTGCACTCAAAGAAGCGGAGATTAGAAACTCAAGAGACTCAGGCCCGTGGTCGAGCAACGATGCTGTGCTACTAGCATCGCGCTTGCGTTACCACCTGCTTTTTAAATGGGATGGCTTGGCAGAGTATCACTGGCTGCAATCAGACGCATCCGACGACTTAAGTCATGGGGCCCTGCTGTCATTGGGTAAGCACGTAGGTGATAATCTAAAATTCGCAGTGGGTTATAACTTCACGCGATTTGATGACTCGTTGCTTAATGATGATGCTGATGTAAAAGGCTGGTTTGTGAATCTTGTGGGGAAATACTAGCTCTCCACGGTTTTTTTCTGAATCTTGTGGCAGAACGCCTGTTGTTTTTGTATCGGATCTAACTGCAGTCGGCTCAATGCCGCTCAGGAAACCGGACGCCTGAGCGGGTGGCAGTGTATATACCGGGTCACTTCTGCAGAGAGCTGCCCATTAGGTTCGGTGCTTTGCAATCCAGCCGATTCTGAATGTTAAATTTGGCCCGTTACATCTTGCCGAGGGGTACAGTAGATCAGTGAGCCAAAACCTCTGGCCGTTACGTTGTTCGTGTTGAGCTATTAATTTCTGGTTGATGGTTGTTCGATGGCGAGGTGGCGATTAGTCCAATGAATACGATCAGTATTTAAACAACAACTGCATCGTCAGGTCCGGTGTTGGTCAGAGCGAATGGAATACGGAGCAGGTCATACTGGACTTGAACACTCGCGTTACGTAGCGGGGGATTCGTTCCAGGCTCTGTTATGGCTATCAGGTGCTTGCTGACTTTAGGAGTACAGGCTCGCTGTGAGATCGACCGTGGTTACAGTCGAGTTAGACTTACCGATTTGAATGTAGTGGTCGCCTCTGTAACTTCCAACTGGTGCGGCGCGCTCCCACAAGGAGTGTTGGCTGCAGATGTTGCTGCCTGGAGCATATGGCCAACCAACTTTTTGATTATCCCTGTCACACCAGTTTAATCAGAATTAATACAAACAATATAACGCCACCCAACAGCATGGCCGCAGTCATCCAATCGTTAGTGCTGCCTTTCGGGCCATTGGTCATCCAATGCTTTGCCACAGGCCATAGTCGATACGCAAAAAATAACATCATCGCCGCCATGGCGATTTTCCAGCCCATACCCATTTCCATAACTTAAGTCTCTATTTTGTAGTCAAAAAAAACCCCGGTTGGTACCGGGGTCTCTTATTCTTGCAGCATTTAGTGCTGTTTACGCATGGCGCGAGTGTTAGTCGTCTCCAGCCATACCAAGTAAAAACAACAAGCTGTGGAAGATATTGTAGATCGACAGGAATAAGCCGATGGTTGCATGGATGTAGTTTGTTTCGCCGCCGTTAACGATTCGGCTGGTGTCAAACAAGATGAAACCGCTCATCAGCAGAATAATAGCCGCTGAGATCATGATGTTCAGGGCAGGCATGTTGATAAACAGGCTCGCGACGATCGCCATAATAACAACCATAAAGCCCGCGAATAAAAAACCACCAAGGAAAGAGAAGTCACGCTTAGTGACCAGCGCATAGCCTGAAAGACCAAGGAATATAGCGCCGGTGCCGCCCAATGCTGTGGCAACCAGAGTTTGCCCGTTAGAAGTGGCCAGGTAATGGTTGAGCATCGGCCCCAAACCAACGCCGAGCAAGCCGGTAATTGCGAATACAACGAAAATACCTTTAGAGGAATTTGCGAATTTTGGCAGCACAAACCAAATCAGGCCCATTGCGCCGAAAGAGCAGATCATTCCTGCCTGGTGGGGTAGTCGAAGAAAATACGACACACCAGCGGTGAAGGCTGCGAAAAGCAGCGTCATTGACAGTAGGCGGTACGTGTCACGCAATACTTTGTTGGTGCTGACCGCACTTGCGCGATCAATTGTTTGAATAGCCAAGGTAAAACTCCAGATTCAAAAGGTGTTAATTGGGACAATTTAGACACATTGGTGCCATATGGTACTAACAATAGGGTCCTTATGACCAAATTTCAACATGCTATTAGCGATCAAGCATGGCTTTTAGGTAAACATTTCAGTAAAATCCTCGCCTTCGCAACACGCGAATGTACCGGAGAGCTGGCAGAGTGGTCGAATGCGGCGGTCTTGAAAACCGTTGACGGGTTAAACCGTCCGGGGGTTCGAATCCCTCGCTCTCCGCCACTTTGTGGCAAGTTACTGAAAAACGTCCACTTCAAAGTATTTTGGGCCTAATCTCATGCATCGGCAGGCTTTGCCGCCAGTTGCGTAAAACACCCCGATTCTTTTAAAAATTCACAGCTTCCGTGATTGCGGCGCTATGGCCGCCACCGTTCTAGAAGTGGTTTGTGTACTGAATTCCAAAAGTTGAGCTGGATTTGCTTTCGTCAGTTTGTCCTTCCAAAGGCGTAGCTCCCAGGAGGCCGTGCTCTAGTTGCAAACTCAACTCGTCGTTGCCTAATACCCTGAATCCGGCACCAGCTTGTAATTGCAGTGCGGTGTTGTCCGTTGGCCATGTGCGGCCTAGTCGAGCAGAGATGTGATAGCGTGGTGTTGCGGCCTGGGGGTAGTCGGAGCGAATACCGCCACGAAACAGAGACGCACTTACTGAAAGCTCTTGCGTTTGATCAGTAAAGACGTTGCTGAATGAGGAAAGTGAGGTTTGTTCAAGGTCTGTGTCCAACTGACGCTCGTTGTTCTTTCTGGATCCACTCGCGACAACGCCCATTGTCCAGGTATTACTGCCAATTGAACCTGCCGTTCCAAGCTCAATGCTGGCGCCCACACCACGTGAGATTTTCTCATCAGTTGTGCGGGTGGCGATCTCGTCAACGGTACCGCTGACTTTAACGAACTCCCTTCGACCTATTGAGGTTTGAAATGCAACTTCTGCCTTGTCCCGCTTTGCCCCTAGGCGGAATTCAGCTGAGTTGTCCGGCACTTCATTGAAAGAGACCTGTGAGGTGAGCTCTCTTTTGCCGCTCAGATCTCGTACATGGTACTTACCTGAAGTGTAATTTAAATCGTCGTTGCCGTTAGAGTGAACACCAGCGGTCAGGCTACCACCGCGATAACTATTACCGAAGTGCGCTGATACTGCTACGTTGTCTTCGTCTGTGTTGGCAATGGCGTAGAGGTCAGAGCTTAGTCGATTGTGCTGATAGTCCACTTCGATACCAATATCGGCTGCAGACAAA
>CALISD010000043.1 GCA_938041955.1 uncultured Granulosicoccaceae bacterium
CTCATATGACTTGTGTCGTCGCACATCTGTGTCAGCTCTATGAAAACGTAACTGGTGCCGGGTATCCGCAATAAGTAGTTCAGTGGTTTTAAGCGTCAGAGATCTGTGGCCGCAGACGGCCTAATAGCAACCACAAACAAAATGCAAGCTCCGCGATCAGCGGCACGATATAAGCAGGCTCTAACTTTGACAGATAGCCAGGAGCAATAAAGCGCGTAAAACTGCCCGTAAGATATACTATTCCACCGGCTATCAATCCATAGCCTAGAGGTTTCGGCAGGTAGTTGGATCGACTGACGAGGGTTCCTACCATTATGCTGGAGACCCCAAAGAACAAAAGGCCAAGATCGTACCCGTGGCTATGTATCTTGAGAAACAGAAGCGCAAGCGAATCCAGTTGTTCAGATGTAAAACCTATCCGGTACGTCTCGCCATTCAGTAGCAACATGGCGGCGTAAAACATAAGCAGGTTGAAGCCCAATACTGCAGCCTGTGTGAGTCGAAAAGCAGCAGCCATTAGTGATAGCACATTGCTGACCGGTTTCAACAGCACGTAGAGAAGTACAGCGACAGCAACGTCGCTAAGCAGCATGATCGAGTCAGCAATAAATCCCAGCTTAAATAACCACTCTGAACCCAGTATGTTCGAGGCCGTGGCGTTGGCATCCCCCTCCACAAACAGGTTGGCACGCACGCCGACTTCGGCAAATATACCGCACACAATGATGATCAGATACAGGAATCCGGTGACGCGTGAATAAGCGCTTGGTAGAGGTTTTCTCGTTTGAGTAGACATTTCAAGATCCTCCTTATGATTCCGACGCACATTGTATTGGTTCGTAGATTGCAGTACAGCGGGTATGAACTCTCAGATTGGATAACCAGCCATAGGAAAGACGTTCCTGTGATGTTGACTTCGGGTTACACTGATCCTGCTAAGCACAGTGACAATAGTTCAGCCGCATCGAATATTTTATTTCTTAGTAAACCGTATTCAATTGATCAACTTGCTCAGAAAGTTTTCGAGGCAATGGAGTCCCATGTTTGAGCCGCAATTTCCTCGTTTCTTACGCGTAGGATTTCTTCCCTGACATGGCTAACCGAAGCAGCGTGAACGTATTAGCATGTTCACTCGTAATGGACGTCAATTGAGTCACCGTTGTTGTTAGTAACAGTAGCAGATTTTTTTCCTAGTGAAAAAAGTGCTTGGTTGTTACCACCCCTGGTAGGTAATGCTCCTGAGCTCAGGGTAGTACTACTGGCTACGGTTATAGCATTATAGCTTGCTGTTGTGCTGCCACCACTAAGTATGACTGTACATTTGTCGAACCCTGCTGGAATGGTGCAACTTTGTCCTTTTGAGATATTCGTATATTTTGGCATGTTGATCCTTTCCTAATTGTTCAGCATGTTGTATTAAGGGCATGTCTACGATATCAAAATCAGTTTGATCCCATTCTCAAAATGGCAATTCCTGCTACAGCTGCCGGCATTGGGCCGACAATTATAGTTGCCCATGGAAAACTAGTATGAACACCGTTACCTTTATCTAAATCTTTAATTCGAGCAGTGGTTAGTTTCAAACCGGCTCCAATAACAGGAGCAAGTGCTGTTCCCACGACAGGTACTAAGGCTAATACTTTGACAAGTTCTTCAACCTGGCCTTCACTAATGTCTTGACATGCTTTATGGTTAAGACTGATCTCCAGAGCCCACGTCCATGGTTTTAATTTTGATCCTGTTTTTTTACCACTTACATATGGAAGTTCCTTTGGTGAAGCAAAGCTTGTTGCCCCTGGAGCTTTTTCGATAGAATCACGCTGATCACCTATTTCTTCAGAAAAGTCGCCGAATAAATCCCGCTCTTTGATTCCTGATTCTACTAAATACTTAAAAGGGTCTTTATAAAAGTTATCAGCCCCTACTTTTTCAATTATAGATTCAACATTGTTTTGTTCGCTCATAAAATCTAGCTCCTAGCTTATTTAAAGACGCTTCCGTGGTTGATTCCAAGAGTCTTGCTTATCATAGTATTTTATTCAATGCAGTTAAATAGTACCAATGTTATGAAAATACGATAGGGAAGTAGGAAGTAGGAAGTAGGAAGTAGGAAGTAGGAAGTAGGAAGTAGGAAGTAGGAAGTAGGAAGTAGGAAGTAGGAAGTAGGAAGTGGTTAGTGTGCAGTCAACACTCTTTACTATCAAAATGTTTATTCTGCGTCTGGGCTATAGCGAGTGCTTCCGTTCAGATAGAGTATAGCGAGTAGCTGATTTTTGCTCTTGTAGGCATTTACGTTACAAGCCTGTTCATAGACAGCAAGGTGCCGAGGTTGTGTAAAAAGTCTGAGACTGGAAACATTGTCGATATTTATCAGCTCGACAGTGTTGTAGATTGCATTTTTCAATGATCGAAAGCGTAGTATTGAATTGTCCTGCTATGCGTTCGGAATTTTACACAGCCTCTGCCCAATGCTGTCATACGCGCTCCCCTATCGCTTACCTCGAACTACACTTTTGAGTCTACAAACGCTCTCTGACTATTGGTGATACTTACCCAACCGACAATGTCCTGTTTGAACGCTGGGAGTAAAGATTATCTGGACATCTTCCAAAGGCTAGAGTTGGAAGTGACGGTTGCGATACCGCGCCTGATACTCATCGTATGTCCAAGTAAGTTGACAAAGCCGATATTTTTTTAGATTATTCTTGGCGGGACTTAGAGTCCGACGTACCAGCGATCGTCCGTGATGCGGTACCTTGACCAGGATGGTCATGACTATAATTTTAGATGGAACTGAAAAAATGAAAAAGATTTTCTCGCTCATGCTGAGCGTCACAGCAATCAGCTGGCTGACAACTTCGGTTGCCGGTGATACATTCGATTCATCAGGTACTGTAGCGAATAAAGACAGCACTCAGATGATTCCCATTGACGAAAATCAGATCGTCATTAAATCCAACAATCAAGGCACAATATCTACCAAAGATCCTGCGAGTCCGACAAATGGGGCTACTGGCAGCTGCAGCGGCACGATGTTATTGTCAATGGGAAAGCTGTCTGGAGGAGGGTATTGCACATATAAAGATGGAGATGGTGACACCTCAATTGTGTCATTCACGGCCACTGGCTTAAACGACAAGGGCGGCAATTCTGGACGTTGGATGATGGTTGGCGGTACCGGCAAATATCTCGGTGCGACCGGTGGAGGTGAATACAGTGCCATTCCAAATGAAGACAGAACCGAGTCTCAAAATACCATAACTGGCGAAATCCGACTTAAATAAACCTCAAAAGGAAAGTCACTAGCTTGCTCAAAAGAGCAAGCTAGTACGAAATCGCGATTGTTTCGATCCAAACGCCATATATTGAATCAGACAGCACAGTGCAGCGTTTGAATCTCAGTCTTGAATCTGGTGTGCTGAAAGCGATCGATGCTACTGGAAAGCTCCCAATATGACTCGATCTGCTTTTGTGACGCGCTCAGCGCGTAACGAGATTGAAGGTAGGTGAGTGCCACGCTTCAAATCATGTCAAAAAAAAGCACAAAAAGAACAACTGCAATAATGACGTATAGCATTGAAAATTCCTTTTTTGAATGCTCAAGCAACTATCAAGCACATTGCGAGTATGCCTGTTCCGGTGTTGCTAAGTCAATCTCGACGAGATTTACAAGCTTTAAAAACTCGTTTCGAACGGTGCCACTTGTTTCGCAGCCGACAAGAATCTTTATGTCTGGTGCGGCCCTTATACAGAGCGGCCTGATGGGAAAGCGAAGTAAGCTCGGCTGGCCGCAAGCAAGTTTGTTGTAGCGGCCAGCAATTCGCATCAATCAGCCGCTGTGCCTTTAGATTCCATTGAATGATCACTGACAGGTTGTTTGCCTGTGTCCTCTACCATGGATTCCAGTGTCTCGGTGTCGTCCTCGTCCCCGGGGGTAAGAGAATCAAGGATCGGTAGCGGATCAATAGAACGCCATGCCGGCAATGACGCCATCACACTCGCTAGTAGTGTTCCGCCGCGCAAAAGCCATAATATATAACCGACTGAGAAGCTTGAAGTGAGGGTTACTGAGGTTGCCAGTACTTTTGTCGCGAGTACCTCTGAATCGCCTATTGTGGCGTGATTTTGATCCGCTTGTTTTGCCAGATTGTTGAGTGACATTGTCGTATAGGCAATTTGTTGCCGCATGTTCTCGGCTTTTATTTGCGCTGAATCAAGCAGGTTGTAAGTGCTTTCAGTTTTGGCGATGTAGTTTTTATACTCACTCTGATAAATGACTGGTGCCACTACAGTGTATGTAGATTCTATTTGCACGACCTCTGCAAGTCGCTGTGTTTGGTTGTCACGAACTTGTGCGAAAGGTCGTTCTGAAACTTCGAATTGCTCATCAATCTGTTCTGCTTCACCTTCACTCACAGGCCCGCCACTTGTAACCACTTGAGATTCGTCCGATTCTTCAGTGTTCTCCTCAGGTGTCGGTATCGGCGGAATCACGGGTGCCGGGTCTGAATAGGAAGGAAGTGCGGACTCGAATGGTACTTCGATAGTGATATCAAATTGTGTGGACACTGCCAATCCGCCTGGGTCAATGGCGCTGACCAAAACACTGGTTACTCCAGTAATACCGTTGCTATCAAGTACGGTAAAGGAACCGTCTGTGGCGTTAAACTGTAACCCGGCGGGCAGTGGAGAGCCATCTGGTAATGTTGCACTTAAATCAAGAGGATCGCCGTCAGTATCAAAGAAAGTGTCTGTCGGAAGTGTAAAGGAGAATGGGGCAATGCCGCTCTCGGGTGCAATGCCCTGATCTACGATGGGTTGTTCATTAACGTCAGTGACTTGGAGAATGAAGTCATGCGTTGCTATCGCATCGGATTCATCTTCAACTGTAATTTTCAAAGCAATTGTGGGTTCGCTTTCAAAATCTATTGTGACACCTGGTTTTAATGACAGCCGGGCGTCTACCATTTCGAAACGACTATCATTGACACTGAATCGATGGCTATCATTCTCATCAGGGTCAGAAAAGTGCGCGATGCCAAGTGATTCGGTTTCTGTATTCTCAGTGACTTGCAAAGCGCCAGTCAATGACAGATCCCGGGGAGCATCGTTCACCGGAACAACAGTAAAGCTGAGCGTCGATGGTGCTGCAGCGACATGTTTACCTGTCTGAACGCTGCCGTTATCCAATACCAGAAACTCAATCGAAGCATAGCTAATCGCATGCTGATTCAGCTCAGGTGTAAAAGCTAATCTCTCGTTACTCAGTTCATCATGTGTAACAAATTGATTGATCTGAACAGGAGCACCATTGAGCAGCAAAAAGCCATTTTCAGGGACAGCGCTTACGACAATGCCTGCCATGGAATGATTGTCAATTAGGTCCTTAAAACCAAACACAGCTGGTGTCAGTGGTAGCCTACCGTCTTCATTGACCACTAGGATATTGTCGGTACCTGAAGGTCGGTTGTTGTCTGCGCCAATGTTGATAGTGATAGCATTTATTGTCTGTGAGGTATCCGTCCCCCCATTGACTCCACCACCATTATCTACCACCCGAAACTGAAAGCTGTCTTGATTAACGTTTGCCAGCGGCTCTGGCGTAAACAATAGCTGGCTGGAAGCTATGTTGGATGCTGAAATCCGATCACCCAATGCAACAGGTATCTGGTTGAGAGTAAGGGTGCCTGTTGATGGCAGCCCTTCGATCAGAATCTCTGCAAGCTCATGCCCATCATCCGGATCGGATAAGGTGAAATCTGCGGAAGTAAACGCATAGGGTGTAACCTGATTTGTCGTGACGGTCGCGTCGAATCCGATTGGCGCGTCGTTAACCGCCAGTACATTGAAGCCTATAGTATTCGGAAAATCAGAAGTGTTGGATCCACCGCCAGCCAGTGTTCCATTGTCGGTGACTTTGTACTGGAGAGCCGAATAAGCAGGCCCGTGTTCAGAAGCAGCAGGGGTGAAGGTTAGCTTGTGAATGTCTGCCGCAACAATAGTGTTGCCCGCTGCTATAAGAGCATTGTCAATTGAGAGATTCCCGTTGACGGGTGTGTCTATGATAGTAACGGATAGTAGGCCATGCCCATCTGAAGGATCGCTGAAGCCAAAATCTGCAAAAGAGAACTGATAAGCTGTGTCCTCTCTGACATCAATAGTGTTATCGGAAGCGATTGGTGGTGTGTTCGGCGGTGGCAGTATTCCGAATTCCAGTGTATTGACCTGGGCGGCAGTATTTTGTCCACCATCGGCAGTACCACCGTTGTCGACCACTCTAAAGTCGAACCGGGCCTGATCCGTGGTGCTGGTCACTTGTGCTGTAAAGGTCAGCATACCAACGCTAATATCTGTCGCCGATATCTGTTGCCCTAAGATGACAGGTGTGCCGTTGAGAAGAAGATCTCCGGAAAGAGGTGTTGATTCTATGATGATAGCGTCAAGCCCGTCGTTATCAGTGTAGTCGGAGAAACCCAGGTCGGAGAGTGACACGGTTGCCGGGTCACCCTCAATGCTACTGACAAATCCATTGCTGCCTTGTGGTGCATCATTAACCGGTATGATGTTTACGTTGATAGTATTTGAACTGTAGCTCTGATCTCGCCCTCCGTTTTCTGTGCCGCCGTTATCAAGGACTGCAAAGTCCCAGCTGATTGCTGCATTGCCATTGTGGTTTTCGGCAGGAGTGAACAGGAGATTTCCGGATACGATATCTTGTGCACCGACAAACTCACCGATTGTGATTGCTGTGTCGCTGTTGCTCAGCACGCCACTCGATGGGAGTGACTTCACTATCAGTCCCTTAAAAGTATGAGCTTCAAACGGATCGGAGAATCCGAAGTCGCCAATGGCGAAGGCGTAAGGGGTATCTTCCAGCGTTACGACTGTACTGTTCGTACCGGATGGAGCATCGTTCACTGGTGTTATGCTGATTGAAATAGCGTGCTCAGCACTCAATAGAGTCTGGTTGTCGCTAACGTCAATTGTTTCGCGACTGGCATTTGATGTGGTAACAGCGCCGCTGTAGATTCCATCTATTGCTCGAATTGAAAGGTCGTCAGGGTTTCCATGGTAGTTAGCAGTTGGAAGGAATCTCACAAAGCTACCGCTATCTAAAACGAGTGCATTGGCGTCGCCAACCGAGTTGATATTATACCAGTCGCTGGCGTTGTGGGTATATTGCCAGGTCCCTTGGCTCGGGTTGGTCGGGTTCGATGTTATCGCCACTCCAAATATTTCAGGAGCGCCATCAGCGTCGCTGTACTGTGCGGCGAATAGATCGATAATACTGATCGGGTTGGTGGTTGATGCATCTTCAAGTTGAGAAGGTAGCGTAGCATCAGCTATTACCGGGATATCATTAACTGCGGTAATTGAAACTCCAAGCAGAGTGTTTTTACTGAATGGAGTGGTGCCGCCAACAGCTTGTAGGTCGTCGGTTACCGGGGCAGTAGCGTCGCTGAACGGTTTGTTATAAGAACTGTCAATAGCGTGTACAGTAAGTGTGGGTGCAGCGCCGAAAGCGTTAGCACCAGGTACGAATCGAAGTTGGGTGGAACCGTCAAGTATCAGCGCATTAGTGGCGGACACAGTGCCGAAAGTTTTCCATCCGTTGGAAGCGATCTGATATTGCCAATCACCAGTAGCGGAAGTATCGCTGACATTCACAGAAGATATAGCAATTCCCGTGAGAATATCGCCAGTGTCGACATCAGAGAAGTTGGCAGTGAACAGTTGATTGACAGCTTGTCCTGTCAGGGTGCTCAGTATGGGATCTTCGACAATCGCCGGTAGTGTGGTATCAGTAATGGTAGGCGCATCATTGACGGGTACAACGTTAATGTCCCTCGTCAGTATGTTGCTATCCAATTGAGCGTCATTGACGACGAATTGAACGGTTTTACTTTGACCGGCAGTTGGGCTGTCACTGATACTTTGGTAGGTAATAGCATGCATAGCCGCTTGATAGTCTGCCGCTATAGCGTCACCGGTCAGGGTTATTACCCCGTTAACATTGTCGATAGCCGGTGTAATGAGAGTATTGATTACTTGATTGTTATCTATGCCCATTCGGTCTGTTGCAGCATCAAATCCGACAAGAGAGATAGTGGCAGAGTTCAGGGTCGCATTGTCCAGGTCTGAGATCGACAGGCTGCCGGTTACGGCGATGGGTAGACTGTTCTCAACGAATTGAAGAGGGGGCGCTTCAATAGTGCTCAGTACGGGAGCATCATTGTCGGGTGCAATATCATTAGAGATGATGACAGCGGCACTGAATGAAGTGATTCCACCGACGTTTTGAATGTCATCGGTAATCGGAGAAATGGCATCGGTAAAGGATTTGTTATAAGCGCTGTCAATAGCGTGCACTGTAAGTGTAGGGGCAGAACCGAAAGAGTTTGCTGTGGGGTCGAATCGGAGTTGTGTAGCAGTATCAAGAATTAAGGCATTAGCGGAGGACACAGAACCGATAGCAGTCCATGCGTTGGAGGCAATCTGGTATTGCCATTCGCCAGTTGCGGAAGTAGCGTTTACATTCACAGCAGATATTGCAATGCCCGCTAGGCTATCTCCAGTATCGACATCGGAGAAGCTGGCAGAGAATAGTTGATCGACAGTTTGGCCGGTCAGAGTGCTCAGTGTCGGGTCTTCGATAATAGAAGGCAGGATGGCATCGGTAACAGCGGGCGCGTCATTGACGGGAACAATGTTAATTTCCCTTGTTAGGATGTTGCTGTCCAGTTGATCGTCGTTGACGACGATTTCAACAGTTCTGTCAGGATTAGCTGACGGGTTATCACTGGTGTTTTGGTAGGTGATGGCACGAATGGCTGCTTGATAGTCTGCTAGTGTTGCATTACCAGTCAGGGTTATAACGCCGTTAGTATTATCGATAACGGATGTAATGAATGAACCGATAAGTTGAGTACTATCAATGTCGATGATATCCACAGTGCCATCAAAACCGATAATGGAGACGGTAGCAGAGTTAAGGTTTGTATCGTCCAGATCCGAGATTGATAGGTTGCCGGTTATTCCATTGGGTGGGCTGTTCTCAACGAACAGAAGCGGTGCGGCTTCAATAGTTGCAAGTACAGGTGCATCATTGTCGGGTGTAATTTCATTGGTGATAATGACAGAGGTACTGAATGAAGTGATTCCACCGACAGTTTGTACGTCGGCAGAAGCGCGTGTAGTTGAATCTGTGAAGTTATCAATGTAGGTACTATCAATAGCGTGAACAGAAAGCCCGGGTGCTGTGCCGAATGAGTTAGCGTCAGGTACGAATCGTATTTGTGTGGCGGCATCAAGTACCAGAGCATTGGCGGTAGACACAGCGCCGATAGGGTTCCATCCATTGGAGGCGATCTGATATTGCCATTCACCTGTTGCGGAAGTATCGGTTACATTCTCGGCAGATAGTGCAATACCCGCGAGTGTATCGCCTGCATCGACATCGGAGAAACTGGGAGAGAACAATTGATCGACAGTTTGGCCTGTCAGTGTGCTCAGTATCGGATCTTCGATAATAGAAGGCAGAATGGCATCGGTAATAGCAGGCGCATCATTGACAGGAACAATGTTGATGTCCCTTGTCAGAATGTTGCTATCCAGTTGACCGTCGTTGACAACGATTTCAACAGTTCTGTTTAGATTGGCAGACGGGCTGTCACTGGTGTTTTGGTAGGTGATAGCACGTATAGCGGCTTGATAATCAGCTGATGTTGCATTGCCAGTCAGGGTTACTACGCCGTTAGTGTTGTCGATAACGGGTGTGATGAATGAGCTGAAAACTTGAGCGTTATCAATGCCGACTATATCCACGGCACCATCAAAACCAACTATAGATAGAGTAGCAGAGTTAAGGTTAATGTCGTCCAGATCCGAGATTGATAGATTGCCGGTTATCACATTCGGTAGGCTGTTCTCAATCAACTGAAGTGGTGCGGCTTCAATAGTTGCCAGTACAGGTGCATCATTTTCGGGTGTAATTTCATTGGTGATAATGACCGAGGTACTGAATGAAGTGATTCCACCGACAGTTTGCACGTCGTCAGAAGCGCGTGTGGTTGCATCTGTGAAGTTACCGATATAAGTGCTATCGATAGCGTGGGCAGAAAGCGTGGGGGCGAAGCCGAAGGCGTTAGGGTCAGGCACGAATCGCAGTTGTGTAGCAGTATCAAGTATTAAAGCATTAGCGGCAGACACAGTGCCGATAGCATTCCACCCGTTGGATGCGATCTGGTATTGCCATTCGCCAGTTGCGGAAGTACCGGTAACATTCTCAGTAGATAGTGCAATACCCGCGAGTGTATCCCCAGTATCGATATCGGAGAAGTTGGTAGAGAATAATTGGTTGACAGTTTGGCCCGTCAGTGTGCTCAGTATCGGATCTTCGGAGATGGAAGGTAGCGTAGCATCAGCAATAAAGGGGGCGTCATTGTCAGCAGTAATTTCATTGGTGAGAATCGCAGCGTTACTGAATGAAGTAACCCCACCGACAGCTTGTAAGGCATCGCTTATCCGGGAAGTAGTATCAGTAAAGGGCTTAGTATAAGCACTGTCGATAGCGTGAACAGTAAGTGAAGGTGCATTGCCGAAGGCGTTATTTGTCGGCACAAATCTCAGCTGTGCAGCGGTATCGAGTATTAAGGCATTGGCGGCGGATACAGAGCCGATTGGAGTCCATCCGTTGGAAGCGATTTGGTATTGCCATTCACCAGTTGCGGAAGTGCCGGTAATATTCACAGCAGATACTGCAATGCCCGCGAGCGTATCTCCTGTATCAATATCGGAGAAGTTGGCAGCGAACAGTTGATTGACAGATTGTCCGGTCAGAGTGCTCTGTATCGGATCTTCGATAATGAAAGGCAGAATGGCATCAGTAATTGCAGGTGCATCGTTGACAGGAACAATGTTAACGTCCCTTGTGAGAATGTTGCTATCCAGTTGACCGTCATTTACTACGATGGAAACGGTTCTCGTCAGGTCGGTCGGGTTTTCACTGCTGTTGATATAGTGAATTGATCGAATGGCTGTTTGATATTCTGCGGGTGTTGCAGTTCCGCTTAACGTCAGGGTTCCGTTAGCGAAGCTTGTGGTGATATTCGTAATTGACGTGTCAGTTAGTGCAAGAGCATCTTCTGATGCCGTGAAGTTGGAACTGATCGATACCACTGCTGATTGAATAGTTGAGTCAGGATCAACGATAGACAGGTTGCCAGTGATTCCTGTGCCAGCACTGTTTTCTGTAAAGTTGGCTGGTGCTAATTCAATAGTGGACAGCTGTGGTGCATCATTAACTGCGGTGATGTTAATACTCATCGTAGCGGGCGTTTGGGATGTTTCAAACCCGTTGTTGGAGATATCACCATTGTCTGTGACGAAGAAGTCGAACGAGTCGGTAGCGGTACTGTCGGGTGTTGGCGTATAAATGATGTCCTGGTTGGTCGGATCAACCGACACGTTGGGATGGCTGGTGTCGACGTACACTGATTGCAGAGTGTGTCCTTCAGCCGGGTCATCGAAACCGAAATCGGAAAGTGCGAAAGTGTAAGGCGTGTCTTCAGTTGTGGTGACATTGCTGTCCACTGCCAGTGGTGCGTCATTTACCGGTATTACCTGCATTTCGCGTGAAAGCTGATTGCTGTTGAGACTGCCGTCATTTAATACGATGTTAATCGTTCTCGTTAGGGTCGAGGGGTTCTCGCTGCTATTGATATAGTGAATTGATCGAATGGCCGATTGGTATTCTGCAGATGTTGTGGCTCCTGTTAGTGTCAGTATTCCGTTAGAGAAACCAGCAGTAATGTTTGTGTTTGACGTGTCGGTTAACGTAAGGGCATCTTCGCTCGCAACGTAATTGGAGCTGATTGATACAATTGCAGACTGGATCGTTGAATCAGGATCAACGACAGATAAGTTACCTGTGATCCCGGTGCCTGTATCGTTTTCGGTGTGTGTTGCAGCCTCAGCCTCGATGGTGGACAGTGCTGGTGCATCGTTGACTGCAATCACTTCGATGTTTCGAGATACTGAGTTGCTGTCAGAGTCTCCATCATTAACGACAAAATTCAACCCGCGTATAAGTGTTGATGGCTGCTCACTGGTATTTGCGTAGGTAATTGAGCGTAAAGCGGTTTGATAATCAAGAACGCTTGCGCTGCCGGTGAGCAACATGGTGCCTGTAAGCTGATCAAAAGCACCGCTGATATTATTTTGATTGCTGAACTGCAGCTCGTCTTCTACCGGGACATAGTTGCTGTTGATCGATACTGATGCGGATTCGATAATAGTGTCGTCAGAATCTGTCAACGTCAGTGTTGAAGATAGGGGGACCGGATTGCCGTTCTCTGTATAGCTGACTGCGACCGGTTCAATTGATGCCAAAACCGGTGTGTTGTTGACTGCTGCAATACCGATAGTGGATTTCGCCAACGGCAGGTTACTGTCAACACCGTCAGACACCTCAATTGTAATGATACGGTTGGTTGGGTCGGGCAGGGAGCTTGTGTTGCTGTACTGAATAGATTTTATTACGTCAAGCCACTGTGCGTGTGTCGACCCGAGGGGGGCCTCAATTGCTAGTGTTCCATTGACGCTATCATAAGTTTGAATCCAGCTATTATTCGGAACCGAGACAGTCAGTGTTTCGGTGCCGGGATTCATAATGTTGGAAATTGTGGCCTCTAGTTTTGTCAGTGTCGGGTGATCAGGGTCAGTGATGGAAGCATCGCTGTCGGCAATATTGACAGGTAGGCCACCTTCGATAAAAGTATTGGTAAAAGACAGACCGGTGGCTGCAGAATCGTCGGTGTCGAGATCGACGATCGGCCGATCGTTGGTGGCGATGACTTCAATTTCACGTTGTAGTGCGTTGCTGTCATTACCCCCGTCACTGACCATTATTTGCACTGTGCGGCTTGTTGTCGACGGGTTATTACTGGTGTTTACATACTCAATAGAATGAATAGCAGCTTCATAGTTTACGAGGCTTGCCGCACCGCTGAGCGTGAGCACTCCGATTGATTGAATGTAGGTTCCGGTTATGCCGTTCTGATCAACATAAGAAAGGACGTCTTCACCGCTGACAAAACCTGCAGTGATTGATACGACAGCAGACTGAATTTCAGTGTTGTCGATATCGGTTATACCGAGGGTGCCGGTGATTGCGGTGCCTGTGCCGTCTTCAGTGTAGGACGCTAAACCTGCTTCGATCGACGACAGCACCGGAGCATCGTTAACTGCGGTAACGCTGATGGTGGCTGATTCAACCTCTGCACTATTGGCAGCACTGCCGCCGATATCTGCCGGCGTGATGTTGATATAAGTGCCTGTGACGTGCCCGGCGGTTCGGTCATGCGCACGAAACTCAATAGCGCCGGCCGGGCCGTTAAAGTCCTGGTTGGGGACAAAGCGAATGAGTGAGTCTGGCTCGAGCAACAAGGCGTTGCCATCATAGACCGGGTTTATTGTGGACTGGATTGGGGTCCAGTCAGCAATGGCCGGGTTTGTTTTAAATTCCCATACACCATTGCTATCGTCTGCTTTGATCACCGCAATGCTTTCGACGGCGCCCGCGTCTATATCAGTAATCCAGTCGCCCGGACTTGATTGCATTAATTGGCTAACGGAGTCGCCCGCTGAGTTGTAGTCGTCTTCCGAGATGGGCTGTAAAAATAAATCAGCTGAAATATCTATTACCGGTGCATCGTTAATTGAGGCGGCGGTAATGTTAAAAGTCTTTACCTCTGTGGTAAATGTACCATCTGAAACAGTGAAGTATATTTCCTCAGTTCCCGGAATACCCAGGTGCTGGTAGTGCAAATGCCCGGCATCGATGTCTGCTTGAGTAAAAGTATTATCGGCGGTTGTTAATTGCGTACCGTTTCGGATCAGTTCGCCATTGATCGGGAACGGGGCTACCACCGTATACTCAAGATTCTCCGGTGCAGTATCGGGGTCCACGCTGGCAAGCGTTGTGATGTCTATGCGTTGGTTATCATCTTCGCCGAGAGCTAGTCCGTTGTTGTTTATGACCGACGGGCCGTTAGTCACTGGCTCTATGGTGGCGGCAGCTAATGTTACCGGGTTGTTTAGCTGATCTGAGGCTACACTGGCTGAAGACAGGTCGGAACTGAGTTCCCACAATACGCCTGGAGTCCCCTGGATGATGTAGACCTTATCGTTTGCAGCGACATATTCCACAGCAATAGGATTGTTGAATACGTGTGTGCTGTCGGGATTATTAGGAGCGCCTGTTCGTTTTATTAAGGTTCCGTCGGCTGCTGTGTGGAAAACCTCGTCGCCATTAATCCAGTAAACACTTTCGTTGGGCCCCAGGCTTAGCATATAAGGACGAAGCCCGGTTATATTGCTGACAGTTGAAACATTGCCATCCGCGTCCACGTGATGGACGCCCATATCCGAATATCCCGACGGCGAGACGTTGTCAGAAAACCCTGTATCAGTCCAATAAATTCTATCGTTGACGGAATCGTATTCCAGATCAGTGACGGAAGCCAACGGGGCCTGGGGTGGATTGGACGTCGCGTCCGTTGGGCCATCTGCAACAATCGTTTTTATGAAATTTCCATCCCTGTCATATTCCATTATCTCGTTTTTATTCGGTGCGTTGTCGGGTGTCCTGTTTTCGGTGATGAAGAGCCGATTGTTGTCACTGTCAATCGCGAGGCCGAATGGTTGTTTGAAATCGGAAGACAGGTTCTGTGTGGTGCTGCCATTCACTTCAGGAAGAAACGCACCATTCAGGCTCCCGTCAAATCCGTTGCTATTGGTATAGCTGTCATTGGCCAACCAGTAGAGGTAACCATTTTTCGTATCGATTTCTATATCTATAGGTAGGTCGTTTTTCGGATCATATCCATCGATAGGGTCTGCCAGTGGATAGATATTGGTGTCTATTATCTCTTGTTGTAATCCGGTGGTGACGTTGAAACGATGAATACTGTCCAGAGTACGGTCTCCCCAGTAGAGTTCTATCTGAGGAGTTGTATGCCGATACTCAAAAGCACCGATATCGGAAGTTCCGTTGCGTGCTGCGCCCGTTGCGTCCGTTATGGTGTGGTGAAGATTGCCGATGCCGACAAGTTCTCCAGAATTGATGGCTTTGCTGTTTTGCAATAGCGCATAGGTTTTGAGCTTGATTTCAGTTTCGGTAAATGTGGCGTCTACATAACGGACGGTAGCGCCGCCGTTGTCTTGCAGGATTGTATCGAGCCCCAGGTCACCTGCATTAGTGATATTAGTTTGATCACTGACATGTGGTGAGGTAAAAATAGTATCAGTCAGGTTAAATCCCTTTGATACCACGCTGGAATGTATGTCTGATCCGTCCCTGTTGCGCGCTATTATCGAACCCTGAATGTCTATATTAGAGTTAGCTGCCTGATCTATCCAAAGTGCTCCGCCTTCAATGTCTCCTCGATTGTCGGCAATTGTTGACCGGGAAATTGACACGGCTCCGGTGATAGACTTAATTGCTCCGCCATAGTTGCCTGCTCTATTCTCTGTGAGCGTACTATCGGTGATGCTTAGAGAGCCATAGTTGATAATACCGGCGCCATCTTCTGCTGTGTTGTCTTCAATTAAACTTCTTTTTAGTTTTCCATCGCCAGTAACGCTTTGGAAAATCGCACCACCTTCGTAGGTCGCAGTATTCTTTTCGAAGTATGTGTCCTCAGAATTCAATACTGCGTTGATATATAAGCCACCCCCATGCTGAGCGTTGTTGTTTTGGAATGTGGTCGCATATGTGTTCAATGTTCCGTTGGAGTATATGCCGCCGCCTCTGCCGGGTTCGGTAGCACTATTAGTCGCAGTGTTGCCCTTAAGTACTGTTTTATATGTAGTAATGGTGGAATCATTAGAATAAATTCCTCCTCCATCCTGCCGTGCTACGTTGTTCCATAAGTCAACGTTTCGAAGGTTTGCTATAACACCCCAGTCAACAAATATTCCGCCTCCATGAGTGGCCTCATTTTCTTTGATACTGACATCGTTCAGTTCAAGGTTGGTATCTCTTACATAGATACCACCACCAGCGTCGGTTGCTTTGCCATGTGTGATTGTTAGTTGTTCAAGCGTAACCGTTTCGGCTTCAACGATACTGAATACGCGATGGGTATTATTTCCATCAATAATAGTTTGGTCGCCATCGCCTATGATCTTAATTGGACTGCTAATATAGAAATTTTCTAATGAATCAGTCTGGGTGGATATTTCATAGGTTTCTGCCGGAAGGTAAATTACATCGGGGTCAGGGTCAGCATTCGCCGCGATTAAAGCTTCACGAAGAGATACTTTTTCATCAGGACCGGGGTTCGCCTCAAGTGACACGAGAGAAGCCAGATCTGCCTCCGCGGCATCAATTGTGTCAATGTGGGTGGTAACCGTAATTGCCGCCAGAACAGATTTCCAATGCTGTAAGTAATTGGCGAACAGCGCGTCGTTTTCTTCAACTGACCCGACGACAAACTCAAGCTGCCAGTCAGCGTTGAGCGATTCGTGACCGGTTAAGTTGTCACTTGCAGCAACGTCTGCTTGCGTGGCAATCGCTATCTGCGTAACCAGCGTTTTTCCCTGCTCGTCTGATGCGAGGTTACAACCGTAGAAAAGTAAGTCTCCGTCCACACTGAGCGTGTCTTTCCAGACGTCCAGATCATGCTGATGGTCAAGTAGTGATTGATTGTTTAAAACAGATGAGCCCAAACGAATACTTGAGTCAGAACCGTGAGTGATGAAATGTATAGCTGCAAGGTTGGAATGATCTGTTAAGTAATCTGTGACCTGATCAATCGAGTCCTTGCTACTGATCGTGTAGATCACAAACTCAGTTTGATCATCGGGACTGGCGACGAGTGACTTAATGATCTGATGGTGATCAGGCACTGAGATATCGACAATCACAACATGAGTTCGCAACTGCGGATTGTCAATTGTGCTAGTGCCTGGAACTTCACCGAGTACTTCAGCGAATTCTGTATTGTATTCAGACGCGGCCATGTCTCCGCTTAGACCCAGGGGATCTGCGGAATACAAAACACGTGGGGCCAATGCTTCCATTATCAGCGTTTTTTTCGTGTTTTTGTTTTTGTGCCTCGTCTTATTTTTCAACGTTAAACCACTTAGCGACTGCAGGTTATTTAAACATTCAGGCCAATTAGTCACATTCTGGAATGCTGATGGCCTGATAGTGAAAATATTCGTGTTCTTAGTAGGCTATCGGCGAATGCTCATAAATGTGTTCAACTAATTTTCAGAATAGTTGTGAAGTAGTGCACACTCGGGATGAGCTTGGGAAACCACGTTTACCAAGCGCAGAGATTGTGTCGGTCTTTAGTAGTACTGGCGTAAGGGACGCGCAATGAGTCACGCGGGACGATGGGATGGATGTAGCTGTCAATGGTTTGTCGGATTAGGCGTTCATGGTTGGAACGCGCGGTGACTGTGTTAGTTAGGCGTGGCGGGGCGCTTTATTTACGGGCACGGACAAATATCGCGTTTTCAAAGCAACATCGGGCGGACAGATGCAACCGGCAGTCTGCTGAAATGGGTATATTCTCCAAAATCTAAATCAAACTATCACCCTTACTGTGGCCTGTTGTGTTGCAAAGGGTTTGTTACTATTCGAACAAATGTAGATTTTTATATAAAAGAGAGCAGCACCATGGCAGATAAATTTTTTAGTGAAGACGTGACTACCCGCGATCCCGAGTTGGCCGCCGCGATTGCCGACGAATTAAAGCGTCAGCAAGAGGAAATTGAACTGATTGCTTCAGAGAACATTGTGTCTCGTGCGGTGATGCAGGCTCAGGGCTCTGTGATGACTAACAAGTATGCCGAAGGCTATCCCGGCCGTCGCTACTACGGTGGTTGTGAGCATGTAGATGTTGCGGAAGATCTGGCTCGAGAGCGTGCAAAAAAACTGTTTAGTTGTGCATTTGTGAATGTGCAGCCGCACTCGGGTGCGCAGGCGAATCAGGCAGTTTTCCAGGTGTTGCTAGAGCCAGGTGACACCTTTATGGGGCTAGACCTTGCAGCAGGCGGTCACTTAACTCATGGTTCACCGGTTAACCAATCAGGGAAGTGGTTCAACGCGATTTCGTATAAGGTTGATAAAGACACTCATCAGATAGATTTTGATGATGTTCAGGCACTCGCCACCGAGCACAAGCCAAAGCTGATTATTGCTGGCGGATCGGCATACCCTCGAGTGATTGATTTCAAAAAGTTCAGGGAAATCGCCGACTCTGTAGGCGCAAAGCTGATGGTGGACATGGCGCATTTTGCCGGTCTGGTTGCTGGTGGCGTCCATCCTAATCCACTTGATTACGCTGATGTTGTGACTACAACTACGCATAAAACACTTCGTGGGCCACGTGGCGGCATGATCTTGTCAAATGATGTTGATCTGGGCAAAAAGATTAATTCATCTGTGTTTCCCGGGCTGCAAGGTGGTCCGTTGATGCACGTGATCGCTGCGAAGGCGGTGGCTTTTGGCGAAGCTTTGAGACCGGAATTTAAGCAGTATTCACAATCTGTAGTGGATAATGCCCATGCACTTGCTGATGCAATCAACGCAGGTGGCTTGAACCTGGTGTCAGGTGGCACTGATACACATCTTATGTTGGTTGATCTGACGGCAAAGAAGCTAACGGGCAAGGCAGCAGAGGCCTCGCTTGGCAGGGCTGGAATGACGTGCAACAAAAACGGTATTCCGTTTGACCCCGAATCACCGATGGTTACCTCAGGTATCCGTCTGGGCACGCCAGCGGCAACTTCTCGTGGTTTCGGCACCGCGGAATTTACCCAGGTGGGTGAGATGATTATTGAAGTGCTGAACGGGTTGGCTGACAACGGTGAGGATGGTAATGGGGCGGTAGAAAAGGCGGTCAAGGCTCGGGTATTGGAGCTGACAGAAAAATTTCCTATCTATTCTTAAGCGCAACAAATAAGACGGGAGCGGGCGCTGCCAGATCAGTGCCTGCACCTTTCGAGACCTACCTTTCGACTTGCACACCTAACTGCAAGGCAGAGGGGGTGAATAACCACGGTGAAAGCAATCTTTTGGGCTATACTTAAGCTAGAGAGCTCGTGAAATTACCGAGACTCGTCTCCGCTCCTAACTATACAAATGACATGTGGCCTTGCGTATGGGTCACCACTGACAGGAATTATCATGCCTTCCATTACTCTTCCAGACGGTAGCCAGCGTAGCTACGATCAAGCTGTGTCCGTAGCAGATGTTGCCGCCGATATTGGTCCCGGCCTAGCCAAAGCTGCTCTTGCAGGTGTTGTTGACGGCACACTTGTCGATGCCAGTACGTCGATTACCAGTGACGCACAGCTCTCGATTATTACTGCAAGAGATGAAGAAGGTTTGCATCTTATCCGGCACTCAACCGCGCACCTAATGGCGCAGGCAGTCAAACAACTGTATCCGGATGTTCAGGTCACTATTGGGCCTGTTATCGAAGACGGTTTTTACTATGACTTCGCCTATGAACGTCCATTTACCCCGGAGGATCTGGAAGCCATAGAGAAACGAATGTCTGAGCTTGCAAAGCAGGCCATTCCGATTAACCGCAGTGAATTACCCCGTGATGAAGCATTGGCGTTCTTTGCTAATTTGTCTGAAGACTATAAATCGGAACTCATTCGTGACATCCCGGCTGAAGAGGTGTTGTCACTTTATGAACAGGGGGATTTCACCGATCTATGTCGTGGGCCACACGTGCCGGATACCGGTCGCCTGGGTCACTTTAAATTAATGAAGCTGGCCGGCGCCTACTGGCGTGGCGATTCAGACAATGCCATGTTGCAAAGAATTTATGGTACGGCATGGGCAAACAAAAAAGATCTGAAAGCCTACCTGCATAGACTTGAAGAGGCCGAAAAGCGTGACCATCGCAAGATTGGCAAGCAACTGGATTTGTTTCACCTGCAGGAAGAAGCGCCGGGTATGGTGTTCTGGCATCCGGCAGGGTGGTCTATATATCAGTCCGTTCAACAGTACATGCGCAAGCGCCAGATTGAACAGGGCTACAAAGAAATTAATACCCCGCAAATAGTCGATATGTCTTTGTGGGAGCGGTCAGGTCATGCAGATAAGTTTGGTGACGACATGTTTGCGGTCAACAGTGAAGATCGTAAATTTGCCATCAAACCAATGAACTGCCCGTGTCATGTGCAGGTATTTAATCAGGGGCTTCGCAGCTACCGTGAGTTGCCTATCCGGCTGGCAGAGTTTGGATCCTGCCATCGCAACGAACTGTCCGGTGCGCTGCACGGCATTATGCGCGTCAGAGGCTTTGTGCAGGATGATGGACACATTTTCTGTACTGAAGAGCAAATACCCTCTGAATCTGCAGCGTTTATCGACTTTCTGCATGCCGTGTATGAGGACTTCGGTTTTACCGAGGTTATCTACCGGCTCTCTACGCGCCCCGAAAACCGGGTCGGTAGTGATGAAGACTGGGATAAATCAGAGAAAGCATTGGCCGATGCGCTCGATGCGAAAAATCTGGATTGGAAAGAATTGCCGGGCGAGGGCGCGTTTTACGGTCCGAAAATCGAATTCTCTCTGAAAGATTGCATTGGTCGAGTGTGGCAGTGCGGTACTCTGCAGGTAGATTTTTCAATGCCAGGGCGTTTAGGGGCTGAATATGTTGATGCCAATGGTGATCGCCAGGTACCAATAATGCTGCATCGGGCACTGCTCGGTTCGTTTGAGCGCTTTATCGGCATTCTAATTGAACAACATGAAGGCAAAATGCCATTGTGGTTAGCGCCAAATCAGATCAGAATCCTAAATATTACTGATAAACAGAGCGATTTTTGCCAGAAAATGGAAAAATCCTTGCTGGATCAAGGGTTCAGGGCACAATCTGACTTGAGAAACGAGAAAATTGGCCTTAAAATCAGGGAGGCAACTCTAGAAAGGGTGCCTTATATGCTTGTCATAGGTGACAAGGAAATAGAATCCGGCATGGTTTCGGTTCGCACACGCGATGCGAAAGAGATTGGTCCATTTGACCTCGACGCCTTGATAACCGGTTTAAATAACGAAGTTGCGACTTGCGGTCGTGACCCTCTTAAAGTCATTAACTAATTGAATGTTAAGAGGAAACAATGAGGATTAATCCATAGCTTCACCAAAAGCGAATAGGCGGAACCTAGAGATAGATGTTCCGCAGGTCCGATTGATCGCCCATGATGGCGAACAAGTCGGAGTTGTTGATATCGATACGGCCATAAAGGCGGCAGAAGAAGCCGGTATGGATCTGGTTGAGATATCTCCGAATGTAGATCCGCCAGTCTGTAAGATCATGGACTACGGCAGGTACAAGTTTGAGAACAATAAGAAGCAGCATACTGCTAAGAAAAAGCAGAAACAGGTGCAACTTAAAGAAATAAAGTTCCGACCGGGTACCGAAGACGCTGATTATCAGGTTAAACTACGCAACTTGGTCAAGTTTCTTGAGCAAGGGGACAAAACCAAAATCACGCTGCGATTCAGAGGCCGGGAGATGGCTCACCGCGATCTCGGGCTGAAGTTGTTGCAACGTGTTGAGGCAGATCTTGAAGAATACGGTGTGGTTGAACAGCACCCGAAGCTTGAAGGTCGACAGATGGTGATGGTACTGGCACCTGTTAAAACTTAGGTTTTAAGACTTACAGTTAGGGTCAGCTATAATTATCTGAAAAATAAAGCACCGCGCCGTAGTACATACTCCGACTCGGCCGGGCTAACTAGCGAAGTCCATGGTTTTGGGCTTATTAATTTTAAAATGAACGGGAGTTCTCTGTGCCAAAGATGAAGAGCAACAGTGGAGCGGCTAAACGCTTCAAAAAAACGGGCGGGGGCGGCTTTAAGCGCAAGCAAAGCCATCGACGTCATATTCTGACCAAGAAAAGCACCAAGCGAAAGCGCCATTTACGCAGCGCTTGTATGGTTCATGAAGCCGATAAAGGCCTCGTGATCCAAATGTTGCCGTACAGCTAGGGAGCGAGTCAGATGCCAAGAGTAAAACGTGGTGTCCAGGCGCACGCCAGACACAAAAAAGTACTTAAAAAAGCCAAAGGTTATCAGGGTGCCCGTAGCCGGGTTTACCGAGTCGCCAAACAGGCGGTAACCAAAGCCGGTCAATATGCCTATCGCGATCGTCGCCAGAGAAAGCGTCAGTTTAGATCACTTTGGATTGCGCGTATCAACGCAGCAGCTCGCCAATGCGATATGTCGTACAGTCGATTTATGGACGGTCTGAACAAGGCTGGAATTGAAGTTGATCGAAAAGTACTCGCGGACATAGCAGTCCACGATTCTGCCGCTTTCAGTCAGTTAGCGGAAAAAGCAAAAGCAGGTTTACAGGCAGCTTAAGCGCTTGTAACTCCCCGAAAGGTTCGGGGCTGCAATTTGTATCGACGGGAAAAGACAGCTTATTGTCTTTTCCCGTTTTTGTTTGTAAAGCACCGAGTCACTCTTGCTGTCCTTCCCCGTCAACTGCGTGGACAGAGACAGCCATTTACTGGAACCACCATGCCACTTGATGAATTAATCAACAACGCGCTCGCACAGATAGAGCAGGCCACTGACCTCTCAACACTGGATTCTGTGCGCGTTGAGTTTCTGGGTAAAAAAGGCCAGCTCACCGCGCAGCTAAAAAGCCTGGGTGGATTGCCGGTAGAAGAGAAAAAGTCTGCAGGTCAGAAGATCAATGAAGGCAAGCGAACGGTCCAGCAGGCGCTTGAAGGCAAATTGCTTACACTCGAAGCCGCCGCCATAGACGAGCGGCTTAAAAACGAGGCGATAGATGTAACACTGCCGGGCCGTGGCCAGATTGAAGGTGGCTTGCATCCTGTGACTCGAACCATTCGTCGCATAACCTCTATTTTTTCGCAGCTTGGTTTTAGTGTGGCGGAAGGGCCGGAAGTAGAAAACGAGTACTACAACTTTGAAGCGCTGAATATTCCAGAGCATCATCCGGCGCGCGCGATGCACGATACATTTTACTTTGACGATGGCAGGTTGTTGCGAACGCACACTTCGTCGGTGCAGATACGGTTTATGGAAAACAACAAACCACCGGTCAGAATTATCTCTCCCGGCAGAGTGTATCGCTGTGACTCTGATATGACCCACACCCCGATGTTCCACCAAGTGGAAGGGTTGTTGGTTGATACCGATATCGCGTTCTCTGATCTGATGGGGCATTTAGAGATGTTTCTAAAATTGTTCTTTGATCAGAACGATGTCGAGATTCGTTTCCGACCGTCGTACTTTCCGTTTACTGAGCCTTCTACAGAGGTGGATATTCGTATGGCGGACGGGCCAAACGCCGGTAAGTGGCTTGAAGTATTAGGTGCCGGCATGGTGCACCCTGAAGTATTTAAGAGCGTGGGCGTCAGTACGGAAGAATTCACGGGTTACGCTTTTGGTATGGGCGTAGAGCGTCTGGCCATGTTGCGTTATGGCGTGTCTGACTTGCGCTCTTTCTTTGAGAATGACTTGCGCTTTTTGCGGCAGTTTAACGAGGCGATATAGGCAATGTTATTAAAAAAGCCAGTGTTAGTTAATAAAAGATTACTGCTCAAAGGTGAGTGCGCGCAATGAAATTCAGTGAATTGTGGTTACGTGAATGGGTCAATGTTGATATCAGCTCTGAGGAGCTGTTAGAGCAATTAACCCTGCTTGGCCTTGAAGTGGACGATTACACGTCGGCCGGCGGTGACTTTGAAGGCGTAGTGATTGGTGAAATCACAGAGGCGGTGCAACATCCGGATGCAGACCGTTTAAGAGTTTGCAAGGTAGACGATGGCACTGGTGAATTGCATAGCGTTGTCTGTGGCGCACCGAATGCCCGCGCTGGAATTAAAATTCCCTTTGCGCGCGTAGGTGCTGTGCTGCCTGGTGGATTTAAAATTAAAAAAGCCAAGCTGCGTGGTGTTGAGTCATTTGGTATGTTGTGTTCTGCCAAAGAGCTTGATCTGTCAGAAGACGCTGATGGTCTGCATGAATTACCGTCAGATGCACCACCGGGTACTGCACTAGCAGATTATCTGAACCTTGATGATCATATTATCGATATTGATCTTACGCCCAACCGCGGTGACTGTTTAAACATCCGTGGCATTGCTCGTGAGATAAGCACACGCAATAGTACGGCGATGATTGAGCCCATGGTGGCAGGTGCGAAGGTAGCGCATCAGGATACTTTTCCGGTAGAGATCGGCAGTGACAGCTGTTGTGCCCGCTTTTGCGGTCGAGTCATTCGCGGTATTGATGCCAGTGCCACCACGCCATTGTGGATGGTCGAAAAATTAAGGCGCTGTGGTGTTCGATCTATCTCGCCGTCAGTCGATGTGACCAACTATGTAATGTTAGAGATGGGTCAGCCCATGCATGCCTTTGATCTCGATAAGCTTAGCGGTGGTATCAAAGTCAGATTGGCAGAGCAGGGTGAGAAAATAAAGCTGCTCGATGGTCGGGAGGTTGAGCTTGATACTGACACCACTGTGATTGCTGATCACACAAGAGCTGTGGCGATCGCCGGTATTATGGGTGGTGATGAGACCGGGGTTTCTTCTGAGACCACAGATATCATGCTTGAGGCGGCGCTATTTATGCCGCTCGGCATCGCTGGTAAGCCACGCAGGTATAACGCTTACACAGATTCTGCCCAACGTTTTGAGCGGGGCATCGATAGCGAGCTGCAGCCTTTCGGTATGGAGCGCGCCACCAAGTTGTTGGTAGACATAGTTGGTGGACAGGTTGGACCAATTTTCGAAACTCGTAATGACGCTCATCAGCGAAGTTTTGAAACGGTATCGCTCAGTCGATCGAGGCTTGATCGCTTTCTGGGTGTTGAAGTGCCGGACGATAAAGTGGCAGATATTTTCGATCGATTGGGAATCAAGGCCAACAAAACAGACGACGGCTGGGAGGGAGTATCACCCTCATGGCGTTGGGATATTGCGATCGAAGAAGACCTCATAGAAGAAGTTGCACGACTGCATGGTTACAACAAGATTCCCAGAACGAATCCTGCCTGGGTGCCCTCTGTGACAGGTAGTTCGGAAGCAGAGTTACCAGCGAATACTTTGTCACAATTATTAATCGACCGGGGCTACCAGGAAGCGGTCTGTTACAGCTTTGTCGATGGCCGCCAAAGTGAGTTTGCGCCGGGTGTAGAAGCGTTGGCTTTGGCCAATCCAATATCGGTTGAGCTCGGTGAGATGCGCCACACCCTGTGGTTGGGTCTGTGCGACGTCATGCAAAGCAATATTAATCGCCAGCAAAGTGATATAAAACTCTTCGAGTGTGGTCTTAAGTTTGTTCCGCAAGGTGATGATTTAAAACAATATAAAGTGATTTCTGGGTTGGTCACTGGCAATCGATCGGCGGAGCACTGGGGTGGTCCGGCAGTAGCAGTAGACTTCTACGACGTAAAGTCCGATGTCGAGGCGCTTCTGGGTGCCGCGAGCGGAGTAGAATTTGTGATTGAGCCGGGTGAGCATCCGGCACTTCATCCGGGCATCTCGGCATCAATCAAAACTGGCGGTGAAATTGTCGGCTGGATCGGCAGTTTACATCCGAAGCTACAGAAAACATTAGATTTGTCGCAAGTTCCTATATTGTTCGAAATTGAAATGGCAGCACTTGAACAGGTGCGTGTGCCAGTCTATACAGAGATTTCGAAGTTTCCGTCAGTACGACGGGATCTGGCGGTAACTTTAGACAAGGATATCCCGTTTTCGGAGATACAAGACTGTGTCGATCGCCACGCATCAGAGGTGGTGAAAGAGGTGCGATTACTAGATGTATACACTGGCAAGGGCATTACAGTTGGTCTAAGAAGCGTCGCTTTAGGGTTGATATTACAGGACTTTTCCAGCACTCTTGGCGATAATGAAATTGAAACAGCGATGTCGCGGATTCTTGACGGTCTAACTAAAGACCTTGGCGCGACACTCAGGACATAAACAATGGCACTTACAAAAGCATCGCTGGCGGAAATGCTGTTCGATGAGCTTGGCCTTAACAAGCGTGAGGCGAAAGAATTCGTAGAACAGTTTTTCGAGCAAGTCAGGGTGGCGCTGGAAAACGGAGAAGACGTAAAGCTCTCCGGTTTCGGCAATTTCATCTTGCGCTCTAAAAGCGAACGTCCGGGTCGTAACCCCAAAACCGGCGAAGAAATCCCCATCTCGGCGAGGCGTGTGGTTACGTTTCGACCGGGGCAAAAATTAAAAGCTCGAGTCGAAGCCTATGCTGGAAACCAGCAACAATAACGAATTACCTGCGATACCTAACAAGCGTTACTTCACCATTGGTGAGGTCAGCGACTTGTGTGATGTTAAACCCCATGTACTTCGGTACTGGGAGCAGGAATTCCCGGATCTAAAGCCGGTAAAACGTCGGGGTAACCGACGTTATTACCAGCGTCATGATGTCATGCTCATTCGCACCATCAGAGATCTGCTGTACCAGCAGGGCTACACCATCGGTGGTGCACGGCTGCAATTGTCAGGTGAAGTGGCGAAAGAAGACAACGGCCAGGCCCAGCAAGTGGTTCGTCAGCTCTGTGATGAGTTAGAAGACGTGCTAAAGATCCTCAAGGCGTGATACCCTAGCGCTCGCTGTATCGAGAGCCTTTAGTCTCTCTAGTAGCTTGATCCGTCGGGGCGTGGCGCAGTCTGGTAGCGCACTACACTGGGGGTGTAGGGGTCACAGGTTCGAATCCTGTCGTCCCGACCAAGATCAATATCGTGCATCGTACGATGCATCTATTTGTAGTTTTAAGCAAAAATGCGAGCGACGCTCGGCGTAGCATCGCTGCGTACCCTATAATTCTGCTATCACTTTGACGTGCAGATAATCCCTTGGACCTGATTCAGCTATACAGCGCCACCCAGCGGGTGGTTAAGTCCCTTCAAACCAGCGGCATGATGCCGGCGCTCAAAGCCTACCGCGCGTCTTTGCGTGGGAAGGGCAATGTTGACGTTGCTGAAGCGCAATTAATGCAGGCTTCGAATGCCTACATTGAGAAAACGGCGATGTTCGGTAAAGATGAGGCGTCCGTCGTGAACTTGCTCCATCTTGGCCAAATTGGCACCTCTTCTTTCTGGATTGACCTGACTTCCAATGTGCGCCCGGTGGAAGTGCGTCAGGCGCAGTCGGTGTCGGCTTACAGCAAGATGATGTTTGCGACCAGCCATTTGCCCAGCTTGTTGGCGCTTGTGCGGGAGACCAGTGCGGTCGAAGGCCTGAGAACTGAGGATCCGGATGCCGGGCGGCTTGTTTTGCGTTTGTACGACTCAATTGAATCGGCTGCAAGCCCGGATCGAATGTCACGACTTATCGATGCTGTAGATATGCTCTATGCTGCAGGTGCGGCGATCGCTGCGGTCCCTTCAGAAACGTTGCAGTTGATGTCGGTCACAGGTGTTGCTGTGCGGTCGGTGATTTTTCATGGCGATGCTCAGGCGATCAATGCAACGCAGAGAATTATTCATCACTTGAATCAAGTCGCTGCGGAGTCACATCGAAACCAGAATTACTCGGTCGAATCCATTGCCGATGGACTTCCGTTTCTAAAAGCGATTCATGACTTGCACCAGATTGATGCAATTGACAGAGACACTGCCAGATCTGCGCAGCGTAATGCCAAAGAGGGTGCCATTATGTTGTTAGAATCCGGCGCTCAATTGGTTGAGTTTGATACCGAAGGTGATCATGAGGCACTGCCGCCGTCAGTGATTGCCAGGCTGGATGCAGACGCAAAATCGTTTGATGCGATTGATTCCCGGATAGGGGATTCAATTGATAAGCGATATGATCAAGTCTATGACAACGCCCGTCAGAAGCTCATCAATGAATCACAACATGTAAAGGCTCCAGCGCAAAGCAAAGATGAAATGACAGTTAGTGCCCGAGGAGAGCGGATAGCCAGCAAGCCTGCCGCTAGTGCCAAGCCTGTGAATGGACCTGAAGACACTATTGATGATTTAATGATCGATCTTAATCGACTCTATAGTGAGCAGCGCAAAGCGCCATGACAACAAGCCTTGAATCATTAGTAGCGCAATTTGACCTTCGTAACAAACCACC
>CALISD010000044.1 GCA_938041955.1 uncultured Granulosicoccaceae bacterium
TCTTTGTGTACATCTAGACCTACATGCTTGCTAAAATGTTCCATGACCTGTCCTCTTCAATTTGGCTCTGTTGTGGTGGTTCCATCTTCTACGATAACCCAAGGCGTTGAAGATGGGCAGGTCACTACATAATGTCTAGCAGCTTCACACTATCTGTTCTAAATACTGAGCAATAAGCGACGCTACTGTCCACCAGCTGACCGAATAATTAATTACCCGAGGGCACCTGCCCTGATAAATTTACTGCGCCTCAAGCAGAAATTCGTTTCAATACATCGGCTGCAATATCAAACGACCGCAGCCGTGCAGCATGATCATGCATCATGCCGGTCACTATCAGCTCATCGGGTTTGTATTTATCGACAATTGTCCTCAACTGGCGCTCTACAGTGACAGCTGACCCGCAAGCCGAACACGACAGCGCATGCTCTACCTGCTGCAGAACGGCAGCCGGTACCACTGCGCTGACATCGTCGACGGGCAAAGGCAGCTTGCCCGGGTTGCCGGTACGAAGTTGTGCAAAGCCTAATATTTGCGACGATCGCAAAAACACTGCTTCAGCGTCAGTCTCAGCGGCGCATACACCGGCCGCAACAATAGCGTGGGGCTTATCTAGACACCGTGATGGCTTGAAAGTGCTTCTATATATAGCCATAGCCTGCTCAAGCATGTCCGGGGCAAAGTGCGACGCAAAAGCATACGGCAGCCCGAAGTGCGCCGCGAGCTGCGCACCGTAGAGACTGGAGCCAAGTATGTACACCGGCACCTGCGTTCCCACACCTGGAATCGCACGCACAGCAGCGCCTGCGGGCGCATCGTCAAAATAGCTGATCAGTTCCTGCACGTCCTGCGGAAAACTATCCTCCCCTGCCGTCGTTGATCGTCTCAGCGCGCGCATGGTCTGACCATCCGTGCCTGGCGCCCGCCCCAACCCCAAATCAATACGATCAGGGTACAAAGTGGCCAGGGTACCAAAGGCTTCCGCAACCATCAGCGGCGCATGATTCGGCAGCATAATACCGCCAGCCCCTACGCGAATGCTGCTAGTTGCGCCCGCCACATGACCAATTACTACAGCCGTTGCTGCACTCGCGATGCCGGGCATGTTGTGATGCTCTGCCAACCAATACCGATAATAACCTGCTTTCTCAGCGGCCTGTGCCAGCTCGACAGTATTGTGCAAGGCATCGGCGGCTGTGCGACCCTCTGGCACAGGTGAGAGGTCTAACAAAGAAAAGTGCTGCATATAAGTTCTCACGGAATTTGTTTTTAGGTATTACTCCGCAAGATGCAGTCTTGATACGACCAATGCAATCAAAAGTTCGAATTTTTCGATGATTACTTCGACGCTATATCGGAGCCAACTCCGGCACAAGGCAATATCCCTAAATTCAAGGCCAGTGCAGTTGAGATTATTAAATTGATTCCCAAATAACGGGTTAAAAAAGCGGTCTGCTTGTCGAAGCCGCCAGTGGCGTTGCAATTCAACAAATAGCTAGGATTTTATTGCAGCGACTTCAAAGGGCTATGGCTACTATTCTTGCACCACCGAGATCAGTCTCTGTAATTCTCTCAACAAAGAACTCATAGTTCGAAATATAAGTGTTGTGTCGCTCCTGGCCAAACTTCGCGACGGTTTCTTTTTCCAGCGAGCGAAACATGCCCAGACGCTCAACTAAAATCGTCCGCCATTGATCGGACAGATCGGTGATCGATTCAATACGAAAACCCGCATCACTAAGTAAAGTCTTATATTCAGCTACTGAAACGATCCTGCTTGCAGCAAACGTGTCAGAAAATCGCTTGCGATGCGCAGCATTCAAAGCCTCATCTGCAATCCAGTCAGTGAAGCCAAGCCTGCCACCGCGACACAGCACTCGATGACACTCCGCCAATAGCGATTCACGATCTTCAATGTGTAAAAAGGCCTCCTGGCTCATTGCAATATCAAATGTGCCATCAGCCATTGGCAATTCGCACACGTTAGCTTCAGAGAAAGACACCTGATCATTTAATTTCACCAGTCGAGTCAGCTCTGTCGCACCGTCAACTCTGGTTTGATTCAAATCCACACCGTGCACACTGCAATCAATGGTCGTTGCCAGGTAGCGAGCAGGGCCACCCAGGCCGCAGCAAAGATCAATGACTCTTGAGCCTTTCTTTATACCGAGTGACTCTGCCAGCGCATCTACAGCCTCCAGGCCCCCGTAATGATCCTGATCCCACTCCCAAAGATCCGCTGCCGTCAGCGAATCCAACGAAAGACCATTGCTTTCTGCTTTGCCAAGAATTTCCGACAAATTGATTGGGTGCTCATCGTAAAACGTAACCACATCAATTGAATCGTTCATTGAGCTCCCTTGTTCGGCGCGTAACATATTCAAAATGTCTGTGCGGCGTAGCTATGCACCGACAACTGTCAACCGCTGACAGTTGTCGGCTACTGGCGTAGATCCCGCGTCTTTGCAAACCACACTACCTTGCTCTTGTTCCGCAATCAACCGTCACTCATCACATGGCCAAGGCTCGATCCAATGCCGGATCCACCCCTGCCTCAATATCCACCAGCCGGAATACAGGAACTTCGATGTCAGGTGAAACGCCTGCCCCTTCGAAGCTCACACCCTGCGCGTCAAGATAGACTTCGTTGGAAAGCCCCACAAACCACCCGTTAGGCAGAGGCTTCTCAAGAATGTCAGACAAGATGCCTGCGGTTCTTTCACCAATCAACGTAACCTGCGGTAATCGATGCATAGGAATAGCAAAGATTTCGGCAGCGCTGGCCGTATCAGCTCCGACAATCAACGTGACCGGATTTAAATAAGCACCGGTAGTGGGTGGTTCGAGCCAGGCCTCCACCGGCACAGACTGAAAATCCCGACTACGTGCGCTCTTACTCAACGCCAGTTGGCGATCACTAACGAATCGCTGCGCAAAGTTTAAGGCAATCGCGTCTAAGCCACCCCCGTTAAGCCGCACATCAATAATCAGACGCGTCGTGTCAGCAAGGTCTGCCATGGCGAGATCCATCGCAGTACTGGCCGCAGCCAGCTCTTCTGCGGCGCTGGCATCGAGTGGCTCCCCCTCTGCATCAAGTACATACTCTGACATCCCCAGAATGAACAGGTAGCCAATGCTGCCATCATCGGCCGTGGCCCAGGTCAACGGGCCTTGCTCACTGATCGAATCAGCATCCATTCGCGATAAGATGACTTCCCTGAACCGGTCGAATACGTTGTCTACCCAAACATCAGGATCAGCGACTTCGTTCTGTGCCTCGAAACCTTGCTGCAACTCCAGGTCGGCCCCACGTTCCACAGCCGGAGAATAGAACTCATCATCACTGGCAAGGACAACATGACCATCGTCAATCGGCGACAGGAGATCCGAAAGCAGGCTGAACAGCTCTTCATCGTCTGTCGCCTCTCCTACTCTCGGTAGCTGACTTGCGTATTCAGCAGGCCAGTCAACGTTTCGCAGGCTGAAGAATGCATAGTACTCATCGAACGTCTGCCATACATAGTCGAACATGCCCTGTGCATCCCTCGCCACCATATCTTCACACCGTGCAGGCAATGTCTCAAGTCGATCAAGACGCAAAGCAAATGCACTCCCGGGTAGCGCCAGGGATAAATTATCGCCTCCAAGGTGGTAGCGCGTCTGTGCGATCTCATCGGACGATAATCCAACCAGGCCCGGGTCGGTCGCGACTTCAAGACAAGTGTTTTCAGTCAGCGTATACCAGGTGGTGCGGTTGCCAGCGTATTCGTAAAGATTGCCATAACCACGCTGCTCCCAAAATCCCTCAAGCTGCCCTAGTGCCTCATCGTCCAGCGGCGTCATAGGTATATCGCCCGCTACAGCCACATCGTCATTGTCGCTGCTGCTCGAGCAGCCCGACAACACCATGAGCCCGGTGACAACAGTTACAGACAAGATTGTGTGTACTGAATATTTCATTGCTTCTCTCCTGTTTCGACGGCAACATCACCATCACTGATTCCATCGCTATTTTGATCAATACCCATCCGCCTACCCGATCCAGGTGGAACACACGTAAAAGTCATGGCACCACCCTCTTGCCTGGCCAGATCCTTTATCTGCGTAACGCTGTAGGTCTCAAGCGCTCGATCACTTTGAAAAATGCCTGAATCCAACAACAGGAAACCGCGAGGCAGGCCTTGCACAACCGCCTTGGCAATCAAGTCACATTCAGCCCGGGGGAGTGTTATTACCGCTCTTTCCAACAACAGATCAAGCCGCGCTTTGACTTCGTCACCGCTATTCGCATCAAGGGTGATCTGCTGCCCGACTATCGGCGCAAGATCACTGTCCATAGCCATGACAAACTCAACAACCTGTCGGCGTTTTAGCGCATTGGTTTCAGTATTCGAATCAAAGTTAAACACTTCGCCTTTCAGAAAGTTATCCAACGTATCCATGTTGCCATCGTGCATAAAACCAAAGCCCTTTATCTGTTCACCAAAGTCAGCGTCACTGCCTGAAAACCTACCGCTGTTACCAAACTTCCCAACCTTCTGATACATATTGCGCAAGTGCGGCACCTTGAACTCCTGAGAGATGTCATCGCCTTCAACAGAGCTCCCGCCAGCAGTGCCAAACTGTCCCTTTTCCGGATCGACGCTATGGCAATCGTTGCAGGTAAATTGCTCGCCCGTCGTTAGGTCCTGCATATAGATTTGCCGGCCCTGCGCTTGCGACGATGTCAAAGAGTTATCTAGTGCGCGTATCGGATTGGGCGGGTATTGAATCTCCAGTGCAAAGTCGGCAAACGCTGCCATTTCTGCATCACTCAGTGGCGAAGCCCGACCCAGTAACTGTGGGAAGGCAACATTGAATTCACGAAATGCAGCGCGTTCAATACTTTCCTCGTCCGCCGCGCTGGTGCCGGTCCGATCACCGCGCCAGTGCATAGGCCCCTGGTTGGCAAGCCCCCTTAGACTCTGCGTGGTCATGGGTCCTTTAAGAGGATGGAACGTGGACGACCCTTGCGGCGTAAGCGAAAGGTTCACAAATCGATTCGGGTTCATAACCACCTCTTCATCGGGATTACCTAAATCCCACCCCAGGCCGTCGACATCACCGAACACATGGCACGACCCACAAGAAGCATCCCCATGGCTTGAAAGCTGAGCGGCGTTGTACAGAAACGGCCGCCCCTCTATCACCATCCTTGGCTCGGGGTTGTACAAGGCCGTGTTGGCAACAGCCGTGTTAGAGCCGGTATCAATAGTCGCAATGCTATTGTTGAAACGCGTCAATACGTAGAGCCGGCTGCGCGCCTCATCAAGCACCAAACCTGTTGGGCCACCTGCAACCAGTGAGATATGCTTAGCTTCAGACACCTCGAAGCTATTGTTTTCAAGCTCTGCTGTGTTGTAGACCACAACCTTCTCCGAGCCAAAACCCGCTACATACAAAGTACTGCCATCATCCGACACCGCCATGCCCATCGGCTGGGCAATGGACAAACTACGTTGCGCATCCGTAGCACTTGTCTGCGTGTGATCAAGGTGCTTATTCAAATTAACCGGGCCCACATCATCACCGTCAATCACCGTGATTCTGCTTTGTGCAATATTGCCCCGCACCGTGGTGCCACTATGGCCTTCACCTTCGAATCTAATAAGGTTATTAGCATCGGTGTTACTGACATAGACCGCACCGGTGATCGGATTGGCGACCATATTAAACAGCGTGGTACCGACACCCGTAAACTGCTTCACCACGGTAGGTGTATCGGTAGCACTAATAACAAACACATCCTGGTCAGGCAGTGAGAACCGAACCAGGCTGTCGTAGCTTGTGTCGTTCAGATCTGCCAATTGCCCTGTATCATCACGCCAGTTACTGCCATCAAACTTGATGATCAACCCGCTATCAGGTTGCAGAACACCGTCTCTACTTTGCACCGGCCCCGGCTTCGCTATGCCATTCTCTCCAATTGCTGTTGTTTGATTCCCGGAATGCATCACCGCGGCATAAACCGAGAGACCATCCGGACTTACCGTTAACGCCCTGGGGGTATCACCAAACATCGACAAGACAACAAGCGGATCACCGCCTATTGATGCATCTGTAGAATCACCCACTGATTCGGCATCAAACACCCAGACATCCGCGCGCCCGACCGAGGGCGTGAACAGTTGTGCATTAACAGGTTGATCATCCGGACCGTTCTGTCCCCTGTGAGCCGTGGTGATGAACGCCAGCGATTTATCGTCTCCGGCAAACACAATGTCGCGAGGCTCATCACCTACCAATAGCGTATTGATCACGCGGGGAGGCTGTGCCACCAGATCTACAACACTGATACTATCGGACAGATGGTTTACCACCCAGGCCTGCTTGTCCTCGAACAAGGCCACAGCCACCGGTTCCATACCCACAGGCACAGAGTGCTCGACCTGCAATCCTTCATCGGTAACAGTAAATATATCCAAAGTGCCATTTGGCGTATTGGTCGCAAACAGGCGATTACCGTCAACGGAAATAGCCAGCGGCCTCACCTGACCTGATTCGAACGTTACAAACTTATCGTCAGTTGAGACTATAGAATCAGTTGTCGGCTCAGCACCGGATTCTGGATCACCCGTATCAACAGGAGTGGATTCGGAACTACCGCATCCGGTCTGCATCAGTGTTATGCATATCAAAAGTAACGTGCTAATTATTCGCATAGCTTTCAACTCCCTGTCATCCTGTCGAACAGCTGAATGCTTGTTCGATATTTACGAGTATGATGCTATGAAATTCACACAATCTCTTATGTAACAAAATGTACGGTTAGCCGTTAGACGTTTACAGTGTGTATCAATACACCACGCCTTACCGCATAGATTCAGCACTTGCTGACAGTTGCATTTCAACCCTGATTCGATTGACTCTTAACGACGTTGCGTTAGAAGAAGTTCCACTGTGATTAATTTACCGGCATAGCCTCTTGCAAAGAGAACAAGTTTCATAGCGCATAGATACTTATACCGATGCACCGGTAAATTGTTACATGGACTGTGAGAATAACGATTAAGCAGAGTCAACCTACCATCACCGGACACTACTGCCGACGTACAGCGGCAACTTGAACTGATCACAATGATAAAAACTACCCATGCCTCCTAGTACGTTACAATATTCTTCTGGTATCACATCCACCAATAGGGCAATTCGAATGTATGGATACAGCTTGGTCTTTCTTCTCGCGCTTACGCTCGCTGCATGTGGAGGCAATGGCGGAGGCATTGACGACGGGCAATCCCAATCACTCAATTCAGAAAACGAAAACAGCACTGACGCAACCAGTCAATCTCCCGAGGCGACGCCAGACACCATCGATACGGGCGCTGATGAGGTTACCGAGCCCGAAGTCATACCACCGACCACCGAAGAAGCAGACAACTCCCAGGTTGAAGTACCAGACTCCCCGCCATACGGCGGAACCATTTTTCTAGACCCCGACATCATCACCGCAACAGACCCGAGTACCTTCCAGAACATCAGCTTTCAAGGCACTGCCGAGCGATTAATGTATGATCGCCGTGCCGGTTGGATTACAACCTCCCCCTATCTCTTTCAGGCAAATTACGACGATGACTTGTCGATAGAAATTCAGGTGAATCCGGAATTCGCGGAAGCCGGTGCCGCCGCAGAGGCCGAGCGCTATGCATGGTTGATTGGCCAGTTGCCCACCTTGCTACGCAAAGACGTCGACACATCGTGGATTCATCGTGGTGTAGACCCCTGGGGAGGCGGCAACCGGAACCTATTGATACACACAGGGCAAGCAGCGCTATATCTTGAAGACGGCATTGCCGAAGAAACTTTAATTCACGAGGCCAGCCATACATCGTTAGATGCAGACTACGCAGCAGCACCTGCCTGGCTAGACGCACAGCTGGCAGACCCTACTTTTATATCAACCTACGCACGTGACAACCCTGGCCGCGAAGATATCGCGGAATCATTCCTGCCCTACGTGGCACTGAGATATCGCAGAGACCGAATCTCAGATGAGTTGGCAGCTATCTTTGAAGTGACAATGCCCAACAGAATTCAGTTTTTCGATTCGATCGTACGGGATATGTACCCTTTAGAGTAGGGGTAATCACTGAATTTAAGGCACCCACGTGTTGAACGACTAATGAGTAAAGAAGTAAAACATGGAAGATAGAACAGCAAGTCAGCTATGGCGCTTGACGCGAGTCGACGAGGGTTGTTGGCAGCTGCCGCAATGGCGTTGATCATTGCCCAACCTATGCCTGTTTGTGCCATCCGTTCCGGAGAAATACGCGATTGAACTGTTGAGCCAGGGGATGCACAAGTGGTGGCTGATTACCCAAAGTCTGAACCATACTTTCTTGAACACAGTCAGCTTTCCGTTGGATCGCTGGCGCCCTCGACGAATGCTAGATTTCTGAAAAAATTGTTTCGAAATTCTTGTTCCGGCAAGTACATTTTCTGTTATTTACTGCGCCTCCCGGTAATTTTCATTCTTTTTTCTTACCAACACTGTCCTTGTTATATGTTCAAGGAATGCAGCTTTCCGCCGCTACCCTGTCCACTGCAATCACGGCAGTGGAATAAAATAATAATAAAAATGGAGGAAGTAAAATCATGCGAAACAGGAACACAGCATTTAAGTTAGGTACAACCATGGTCGTCGCCATTCTTTGCGGTTGTGGCAGTGACAGCGAGCCATCGGTAAAACACCTGACAGCAGTGGCTGATCCTGACCCACAGACACCCTTCTTTAATGAATCGACGATGCAGTCACTGAATGGGTTTGGGGACACCACAACGGGCTGGATTGCGGATCTCTCAAAAGTAGTTCCGACAGGCACCGATGAAGCTGCGTCCGCTCCCTCAAAAAGGGTTCGCAGTGTGATGGCAGTGGATGAAAGCCAGCTAAACTGTGACTCAGGAAACATCCGCGCCAGAGGTCTTGACGACCCGCAAAACTTCCGCGCTACTATTACCTTCAACAGCTGCAATAACGAAGGCGTAGTATCGAACGGATCAATTGGCATAAACGGCAGCATTCGTGAAGGATCACTGGAATCAGACGACTTATCAGCTAACGTCTCAGTCGAGCTAAACAATCTAAGCCTGCGTGGTCAGGAATCTGCGACCATTAACGGTGATCTCGCCATTGACGTCGTAGACAACGCCCAACAGTTGATGGTTAATATTGCAGGTAACGCACTGACGACCACTACCAACGGACAGACTAACACGCTAAGCAACTACCAAATTGCGATGTCAGAGATTCAGGGAGATTCCACCCTATCCCTGAATATGACCCTGCATAGCAGCCAGCACGGCAGCATTACTTTTAAGACCGATACACCATTGACCGGCAGCGCATTCGATGACAACCCATCAGCCGGTAAATTCACCATGACCCATAGTGATGGCAGTTATCTGATAGTCGATGCCGATAACGGAGATCCAGAGACATTTGCCTATACCGTCTTCAATGGTTCAAGCATCAGTAGCGGTAACAGCCCCTGGACCGAGCTGGCTTTTGTCGAATCACTGTAGCTAAAACAGGCAACACCGATCCGGGTAGAACCCGGATCGGTTTATTCAAAGCGTAACTCCTGCCTGCGGCAATCTAAGCCGGCAGAATGCTATTGTTTGACCGGAACATCATCATCGGCAGCATCAGAAGCCGCTGCACCAATAGCCTTTACTTGATTCTCTTCCAGATCCTGGGGCTTTTCCAGACCCGGTATATGCACCATCACCTGTTTTCGTGCAAACGGAATACCTGCCTCTTCAAACGCCTTCTGCACACGCACGTAGACCTCCTTGCGAATCATGAATTGCTTGCCCGGTTTGGCCATAAATTTCCCACGGACAATAATACCGTTATCATCCACCTCCGCGACGCCCTGTGATTTGAAAGGCTGCAAAAAATCTTCACCCAAAATCGGATGAGCCAGCAGATCGGCACCGATCACTTTGAAAATCTTTTTTACTTTTTGAATATCGGTATCAAACGGCACCCGGAAGCGTAGCTTGACGATCACCCAGTCACGCGAGAAGTTGGTCAGCTTCGGAACTTCACCATAAGGAATGGTGTGCACAAGCCCCATGTGGTGTCGAAGTCTGAGAGAACGCAACGAGATTTTTTCGACCGTCCCTTTAGTACCACCAACATCGATATACTCACCAACCCGAAACGCATCGTCAGCCAGAAAGAACATTCCGGAGACAATATCTTTCACCAGCGTTTGTGCGCCAAAACCAATGGCCAGACCCACAACCCCTGCACCCGCCAGAATCGGCCCAGTGTTTATTCCCCAATTATCTAACACCATAATTACCGTGATAACGATAATCAAAAACTGCGCTGTTTTGCGAATGATTGGCAACAATGTGGCCACCCGGGACAATCCAACGCCACCTATCTCACCACCATCATCACCATCCTCTTCTGCCGCGCCACCCTCCAGGGCCAGCCAATGCCCGATAAGGGCAGACACCAACTCCCAGGCGATGTAGGCGATGAGTAGAATAAAGAGAAACTCTATTAATGTACCGGCAGCTTGAGCACCCAGACCTGAGTGAGCAAGATCCAGTAAATTCAGACCCCAGAGCTCTGCTAAAAGAAACACCACAAGGCCAACAATCAATATACGCCCCACCCGCAACAACCCTTGCTGCATGGTGCGGCGTGATTCTGCGGCGCGCTCCGATTCATCTTCCCCGGCGCGGATACCCCTGGCAACGAACAATGAAACATTCGCATCTACACCGGGCCACAGGAAAATCGCTATGAAGGTGATGTACACGGCTTCTGTGGAATACTTGCCAACCTCACCCTGGCTGACAACAATCTCCACCAAAAAATACTTTAAAATTATTAGGACAATGGCAATTTTTGGCCAGTTCAATGCAAACCAGCTTAAATCTTCCGGAGTGTCGTCTCCAATGGCCAGACACACCCGCTTCTTGTTCTCCAGTAATATCTCACTAAGCCCCGCCCGGTTGTACCAGATTACCCCGGCAGCTGCGACGTACATGGCCACATTCATAAAAAATCCCAGCTCTTTCATGTATTCGAGGCCATCTCCATAATGAGCCTCCCCGATGGCTAAAAGTGTATAAAAACAGTTGTGTATGAAACCAATAAAAGTCGCAAGCATTGAAAAACTTACCGTAATGCGTAACGCTCGCGCATCGGTGGTTTTACATATTCGAAGATCAGGCCTTCTCGGTGCGAAGAAAAAACGGCACAGGACATAAGCCATCCAACCACCCAGAATAGTTGCCGGAATGATATTTATAAACACCTGCATTTCACTACCAGCTTCGAAGTACTGACTGATCACAAGCCTGCACGCAACACTAAATGCCAGCACACCAACAATGTCGTATGCCAGCCTTGTATAAAGTATTTTGAGTATTCCCCAAAGCGTTGTCGAAGACGCCTCAATCAGCGCCAGCTTAGCCGACCTCAGGTAGGTCGCTACAAAGCGTTCGGCCGCAACCCCCACCAATACTGCAACAAGCAGGATCATGAACACCGGACCCAATCCTTGCGGTGCAGAACTCACAATGGCCGATTTGGCTTTCGACAGTGTTATCGGTACCTCGTGTATGTTAAGCACCGAAGTACGGCCAGCGTTAAAGAAATGCCCCACCCTCTCAGAGAGAATCGCGACAATCCCACCACCTTCAACCTTGTCGGCATTCTTTGCCTCTGCGACTGCATCCAGTCGCTCTATCAGAAGTGCTCTGACCGCATCGTCACTCATTGTAGCGACAAGACCACGAACCTCCTCCTTACTATTGGGGTCACTAATATCTGTGACTGATGAAGAGGATTCGGTGGAGGTCGCGGGCACAATCATCTGCGCATGAGCACTGGTGAAAAGACCAATCGCAAAAACCACGTAAAGTAGTTTTCCAAGGAATTTTGGCCATTTTGATTTCATGTTTTTACCTGTCACTGATGGTTCTTAAAATCACGCAGATGCAGAACGTGATAAAGCTGGCTTGTCATAGAATACAGCATTCGCAGAAAAACCACCGCATCAGACCGGCACTAAAAGAGAATCTCCGCAGCCATTGGAGCTCAACGAATGTATTCTTTAATTGTAGCGACTGAACAGAGAGGCGTTATTGCGAACGGATTGCGGAATATGCAGCCATTCTCGCAGCTGGGCCGGCATCATAAAAGAACACGGAGGCCGGTATCTCAGTGCATGCACCGATACTCCGCTACCTTGCTCTCTAGTCAGGAGGCAACCCACACCAAACCCTCTCAAGCCATAACTCTCATTCGAAAAGCACTCCTTTTTACCATTGCGCTTCCCACCATGTCAGACGCACTTGTTGTACTGTTGCTTCTATATCTAACCAGTTATAATCAGGCGAATTGCCACTGAGCTTCGAAATCATTACTGCGAAGACTGAAAATTGTTAGAAGTTGGTTAGAACCTGCAGCAGAACCAACTCCGCCTAAAGCTCCTGCCGTGTACCTGATGAGACAGGCATTCACTTATTACATCAGTCATTAAGTAACTTTACTTTTTGAACATACAATTCAGTATCGCCGGCAGGTCGAAAATCACTATAAAAAAGTAACCGGCCGTTTTAGCAGATTGTTTTGTCACTGACATAAGGCGCCAGTACCAGGCTCTGGAAAACCCCGGCTTAAGGACTCACTTCTAAAGCAATGAAATCTTTTTGATGTCGGGTTAGTCTATACAACGCGTGCTTCAGAGAGGAACCAGAATGATGCTGGCAACAAGGCTAATTAATGTTGGCGATATACAAACCGTCGAAATAGATACACCCCAACCCGGCCGAGGTGACATTGTCATTCAGGTTGAAGCAGCAGGGATCTGTGGAACCGACAGGCATCTTTATAAAGGTGAGTTTCCTTCTGTACCCGATACAACCCTGGGCCATGAATTCTCGGGCATAGTGGTGGATGCCGGAGAATCCCTCCTTACAACAGGAACCCGCGTTAGCTGTGACCCTAACACCTGGTGTGGTGCTTGCGAACAATGCCGGAAAGGCAGGGTCAACCTGTGTGTTAACAACATCGCCACCGGTATCGCAAGAGATGGTGGCTTTGCAGAATACTGTGCTTTTCCAGCACACAAAGCACATATTCTCCCCATAGATCTGAACCCGCTGTTTGGCGCTTTTTGTGAGCCACTCGCCTGTACGCTTCACGGTATGGATATCGGCAATGCGTGCGCAGGTGAACGGGTAATCGTCATCGGTGGCGGTGTTATCGGATTAATGGCAGTGCAGATAGCAAAGACTACAGGTGCACAGGTAATGCTGTTAACCAGAAGCGCCGATAAACAGAAACTTGGTCGTTCACTGGGCGCTGACCTCACAGCCGCCTCCCCTGACGAAGCACGTGAACACTGGCCGGATGGTGCCGAGCTTGTCGTTGAATGTGCTGGTGTTAAAGCAACTGTTGAAATGTCCCCGTCATTAACCCGCACCGGTGGACGCATTGTGGTGCTCGGTGTTCTGCCACAGGGAACACAGGTTTCAATTGAACCATTTGACCTTCTATTTCGTGAAATTCAAATGCACTACAGCTTTCT
>CALISD010000045.1 GCA_938041955.1 uncultured Granulosicoccaceae bacterium
GCTTGTCCATTGTTATTAAGATCGTCGAAAATAGTGATACTGTCTGCATTCAGAGCATCACCCCCGACGATATCGTCCAGCGCAGAAAGTAGGAAATTGTCGGCACCGTTACCGGTGTTTTCCAACGTATAAGAAATATCAACAGGCTGACCAGGCGATGCTGTCAAACTAGTGTCTGTCGAATTAACAGTCGCAGAGTACACCTGCGCGACAGTCACTACGGCCTCATTCGATTGCGCGGTATAAGAATTACCAGTCGCATCTTCGTAGCTCACAGTCGCGAGGTTCTTAATCTCTGTACCGGCTGCAGTTGCAGCATATACATTAGAGCTCACTCCAGCTGCCATTATCGCCGCCGCCAATGGCAATACCAGCCAAGCCGGGTCCTTCATTTTCCTAGATTTCATCTTTCTCGATTACCTTTGTTGCTCTCACCCGAGATTTATTCAACAGGTCGTATACGGGTTGCCTGTTTTTAAATTGGATTGGGAAATAGATTGATTGGTGCTACTTAACTCGAACGCGGTAGGTGTAAAACTGAGTTCCACCATCAGATTTGATAGCACTCTCAGCTTTCCATTTGATGTGCGTGTACTCAGACGGCGGGATGACCTTCTCAACAACCTCACCCGTACTTCTGGTTTCGACTCTTACTACCGGCTCTGATTCGAATGTCTTTCCGCCGTCAATACTGACCAGCAGCAACGCAGCAACATCGGCATTGGCAGTGTCAGAAACGTAAGTTGTGCCTTCCGGAACCGGCCCGACGACAGACAAACCATCTATATTGGATGCCCCTTTATTTACATAGGTAAGCTGATACTCAACCAGCTGATTGGGCTCTACATCGGTGGCGGCTTTGAGTGACTCTTTATTGTCATCAATTTCGACAATGAACGCTTGCATGGTCCCTTGAACCGGAGCATCAGCATGCCCAGTTGACATACCAAATAGAGGGAGACACATCAGGGAGGCGAAAATTAGGTGTCGCATCGGGGTTTCCTGTTGGATTTAGGGGAATCACGTACGTCGTTAGTCGTGGATATCCGGGATAGAGCAACTCCTATTCCTCACTTACACGAGAAATCGTCACAAACTGTAAATTGGGTATTAACAACTCGAATATGTGAAGAACATCACAGAATTCTATTTTTCTGCCGGTCGATTGCTGGTCGCCAGCGCCACAAATATGCCGTAACATCCCGGTTCCTTATGCGCTTTCCTCTCTATGGCCGCTGACAGATCCCCCATCATATTTTGGTACAGGCGTGACTTAAGGCTGCGCGATAATCCGGCGCTGCACTGGGCATCCGGACAAAAGAAACCAGTTATTTGCCTCTTTATTTTTGACGAACACGCCGACTGGCCGCTCGGCGAAGCATCCCTGTGGTGGCTGCATCACTCGCTTGGCTCATTGGCCAGGGACATAAAATTAGCCGGTAATCAGCTGAGGCTGTTCGCAGGCGATACCGAGACAATCATTGATCAAGTGATGAGTGACACCGGAGCCCGGTCGATTGCATGGAACCGACGCTACGAGCCACATGCCATTGAAATAGACAAACGGATTAAGGCTCGCTATCAGCAGCAAGGCATTGAAGTGTATTCTGCGGCCGGCAATTTGAGCCACGAGCCCTGGCAGGTAACAAAAGAAAACAAGGATCCATACAGAGTGTTTACCGCTTACTGGCGCGCCTCCTTAAAGCACGACAATTTGCCGGTTACACCTATTGTCAAGACCATACCGAACACCCGGAAAAAGCTACCAAAAGAACAGTCTCTGGATTCACTTGAACTCCTGCCTACCCTGCCGTGGGCGGGAGAATTTCCCGCGCACTGGACGCCGGGAGAAGCGGGTGCAGCAAATAATCTGAAGACATTATTAAAAAGTCGGATCACAGCATACGATCAAGCGCGAGACATACCGGCATCGCCCGGCACCTCGCAGCTATCGCCTCACCTGGCTTTCGGTGAAATATCACCACGGCAGATAAACGCCTCTGTCGCCACAAAGCTTAAGAACAAGACGCTGATTAGGGACGATAACGTCAACACCTTTCTGAAAGAAATTGGCTGGCGAGAGTTCGCCTACCACCTGATGTATCACTACCCACATACCGTTGATCAGCCACTGGATGCGCGATTCAAAAAATTTCCCTGGAAAAAGCCTAAAGCCAAAGAAATCGAGCGCTGGCAACAAGGCAACACCGGCATTCCTCTGGTAGATGCAGGTATGCGTCAACTGTGGCAGACCGGCTGGATGCATAACCGGGTGCGGATGATCGTTGGATCACTGCTGATCAAGAATATGGGTTACCACTGGCTCGAAGGTGCCCGTTGGTTTTGGGACACCCTGGTGGATGCAGACCTGGCCAGCAACACCATGGGGTGGCAATGGGTGGCGGGCAGTGGCGCAGACGCAGCGCCCTACTTTCGGGTTTTCAACCCGGTAAGACAGGGAGAACGGTTTGATCCTCAGGGTGACTATGTTCGCCAATGGGTGCCAGAAATTGCCGGCCTGCCAAACAAACACATTCACAGCCCATGGACTGCCAGTGCTGCGGAATTACAGCAGGCCTCTATAATACTGGGGGAGACCTACCCGAATCCCATTGTTGATTTAAAACTTTCCCGGGTTGAAGCACTCGATCGTTTTGCAAAAATCAAAACACACATTAAATGAATAGTCTTTTTTTCCACAGGACAAATCGCAGTGCCAGAACTTATTAACACCTACCAGCCAGAAGACAACGCCATGGCTGGTAAAACGCTACTGATCACCGGTGCTGCCGGTGGATTGGGCAGCGCCATTGCCCATGCTGCCGCACATTTGGGTGCTGATCTGATATTGCTGGATAACAACGAGAAACAGCTAAATCAACTGCATGACACTATTGAAGGCGAAGTGGGTAAACAACCCGGGTTGTACCCGTTAGATTTTCGTGGCGCTACACCAGATGACTATCAACAACTCGCTGAAACAGTGGCCGATGTATTCAACGGACTGCACGGACTCGTACACTGTGCAGCAACACTTGGTCAGGTCAGTCCCATTGAATCTATTGATCCGAAAAACTGGCATGAAACATTTTCCATCAACCTGAATGGCCCACTGTTCTTAACAAGAGCGCTGTTACCGCTGATGCGTAACAGCGGTAACTCCAGCATCGTGTTTACAACAGATGACAAAAATTCAGCATATTGGGGTGCTTACGGTATTAGCAAAGCCTCAATCGTGCCGACAATGAAAATAATTGCAGACGAGCTTGATACGTTAAAAGATTCAAGTGATCAGTTCCCGGTCACATGTAATGCAATTAACCCGGGCCCTATGCGAACCGGGATTCGCAGTTCAGCCTACCCGGGTGAAGACCCCAATTCTGTCGCCAGCCCGCTTGATAAAGTACCAGCCTATCTTTACCTGTTAAGCGACAAAGCCCGAACAATCAACGGCACACAAATAGAGTTGTAGGGTACTACTATGACGACTGCGTTTTAGTCCACACCGCATATTCATTCCCGCACGGATCCGAAAAGTGGAATCTTTGCCCCCCCGGAAACGAGAATATCGGCTGTAATATTGTGCCACCACTATCAGTCACTTTCTTTTGTGTGGCCGCAAGATCAATACTGAAAAACACCACAAGTGCTGCACCATTTGCGGTTGATGATGTTAAGTCGGATTTATAAAAACCACCGTCAACCCCCTGATTTGAAAATGCTGTATATCCATCACCAAAATCTTCAAACTCCCAACCGAACGCCTTTTCAAAAAATACCTTGTTGGCACTGAGATCATTAGCGGGTAGTTCAACGTAATCTATTTTTTCGTGTTCACTCATCGTTTCACCAGATTAATGTCAAGGCACTTTAGTGTACAGTGATTGGATAAAGCGCTTCAATACTTAGCAATGCCATATGCATCCCCATAAGGGCGTATGCTTCGACATCTAATAAACGACAGTACAATCGATCCAGTGACAATCGGCATCGGATATGCTTTTGCGCTTCATGTCTGTTGGATGCGCCTTAGCTTATGCACTAGTCATCGAATCACCACGGCACCGGATTTTCTATTACCTGAACATTTCTTGGAACAATAGATCACCTCGTCCCAGCTTCGAGCCCATTTCTTTCGCCATGTGAAAGGTCGACTGCACACTACACAGACTTTAGACGGTAACTCTGATTTCTTTCTCGCTTTTACCAAGGTAACTCCTGACCATCATAAGCCAGAAACTTCCCGCTATCTGCAGCACTTAGTGATGAAAGCACATCCACAAGACAGGCTGCCGTGTACTGCGCTGTAAATAACTTACCGTCTGGCACATTGCGCTGAAACGGCGCAGATAGTGCCGTATCAGTAGTACCTGGATGCAGTGCGGTAACACATACGTTCGAGAGCCTGCGACGCCACTCTATACTGATATTTTTAATAGCCATATTTAAAGCCGCCTTGGAGCATCGATAGCTATGCCAGCCACCCAGTCGATTGTCTTCTATGCTACCGACCTTCGCCGAGACGGTGGCAAAATGAGCGCGTTCATCATGTTTTAAGGCAAACTCAAAGTGCTTTGCAAGCAATAGTGTTGGCAGCGTATTAGTCTGTATATTTTGAAGAAAGAAATCTGCGTCTATTTGACGTAGTGACTTCTCAGGTAATTTCACTTGTTCTTCAAGCGATGCCCTATGCAGCATACCCACCGCATTAATCAACCAATGGACTTTGTCAAACTGACCGGCAAACGCCTGCACGCTCTGTTCAGAAGTGACATTCACTTGTGACCAGCGCACACTTTTCATCAAATGATCTGACGGCGGTGACATATACCATGTCGAAAAAACTGTGGCATCAGGAAATCGCCTTGATAACTGCTCTAAGAGCGCGGCTCCAATACCACCACTACCGCCAAATACTATTATGTTCAAAATATTCCATTTCAAATAACAGAATCACTTTACCATTCAACAGCTAAACGATTCTTTGGGCTGCGCAACGGCGATGATTTTATCTACATGACGCCGCATATTACTCCATCTAAAAAAACGCATCGCACCGAAGCGATTAAATTGTACGATCCACGCTGACCTTGCGGTCACACTGTCATTGGGATAACTCCGGTGAAGCGTCATCGGTGTATGTATACAAATGTCACCCATCTCCATTGCAGGACAAATGACATTACTTTCAGGCAGATTCTTATCTGCGATTTTATGTGTATGTGAGTTAGGGTAAACACACTCATGAGGTAGCACGCGATCAAGTTTACCCACCTGATACTCCATTCCACCATTCTCCGGAGATACTCTTTGCAGCGGTATCCAAAAAGCCAGACTTTGTTTATCCAGATCTACCTTGGAATAGAATTGATCCTGATGCCAATGCACCGGACCACTACCAGGCCTCTTTATTATAGCGTGATCAAACCCATAGCGCGCCGGCTGTCCGAATAGCTGGCCGGCGAGCGATTGACAATATTTATACGCAACCGATTCCCGATACCGCGCACTTTTATTTAATAGATATTCAAACTCACTCACTTTTGCATCCGGATCACGGATCTTGCCAGAATGCGAGTCCGTCAATGAAGCAAGGTGGGATCGCAGGTCGATTATTTCATCCACCGGAAGCACTCGTCGAAGGTGCACCACCCCATCAGTTTCAAGGCGTTTGCGTACACTGGCTGGATTGTTCATCTGCTTATCTGCTTATCTGCTTATCTGCTTTCAGTCACGATAAAGAAGCGACGGTATTTATTTTTAGTAAAGAATACCTTTATGTCATGACATTTTCAATATTTGCGTCATGACGTTATATTAATCGCTACAAATGCCGAGGCTCCCTCCAACAGTTGTGCGGAACTGGGTGTGACAACCCCCGCCAAAAGCTTTCCTCAGGCGAAATTATCATATAAAGATATCTTTATATGTATATTTCTTGCTATATTTTGTGAATATAAATAGTAAAACAGCCTCCCAGGTGGTCAATCGATGAAAAACTCAAGTTTATTCAATGAATTAAATAAGAAAATACTTATTCTTGACGGCGCCATGGGCACCATGATCCAACAGTACAAGCTGATTGAGGAGGATTATCGAGGAGAGGAGTTCCGCGAACACGGCAGTGATCTGCGTGGCAACAATGATCTATTGTCTCTGACCCGGCCTCATATCATCTCGCAAATCCACGAGGACTATCTCGCTGCGGGCGCTGACATTATTGAGACCAACACTTTCAACGCGACTCGCATCGCGATGGCCGACTACGCAATGGAAGATCAGGTCCCACGTATCAATCGCGAGTCGGCACAACTCGCAAGAGCTGCCGCGGACAAATACAGCACCCCGGATAAGCCGCGCTTTGTGGCCGGCGTCATTGGCCCGACCAATCGAACCGGCTCTATCTCACCCGATGTGAATGATCCGGGGTTTCGCAATGTCACCTTTGACGAGTTAGTTGAGACCTACACCGAAGCAGCTATCTGCCTACTCGAAGGCGGTGCGGACATCCTGATGATCGAAACGATCTTCGATACGCTGAATGCAAAAGCCGCAATCTTCGCACTTCTACAACTATTTGAAGACACCGGGGTTGAAACACCCATTATGATTTCCGGCACCATTACAGATGCCTCAGGTCGAACACTAAGCGGCCAGACAACAGAAGCCTTCTGGAACTCAGTACAGCACGCCAAACCAATCTCTATTGGATTAAACTGCGCTCTCGGGCCACAAGACCTGCGTCAGTACGTGGCGGAGCTTTCACGTATTGCAGATACCGGTGTGTCAGCACACCCCAATGCCGGACTTCCCAACGCTTTCGGGGAATATGATGAAACACCGGATCAAATGGTGGAACACATAAACGAATGGGCTGAGTCCGGCTTCCTGAATATTGTTGGCGGATGCTGTGGCACGACACCCGAACATATCAGCGCATTTGCAAAAGCACTTGAAGGTGTCTCACCCAGAGTAGCACCAGAGATTGATATTGCCTGCAGATTATCCGGGTTAGAGCCTTGCACTATTGATTCAGACAGTCTGTTCGTCAATGTAGGGGAACGCACCAACGTCACCGGTTCAGCAGCTTTCAAACGGCTGATAGTCGACGGTGACCTGGACAAAGCACTGGAAGTAGCAAGACAACAGGTCGAAAACGGTGCACAAATTATTGATATCAACATGGATGAGGGCTTGCTCGACTCTAAGGCCGCCATGGAACAGTTTGTAAAGCTGATTGCCGGTGAACCAGATATTTCCAAAGTGCCGTTAATGATCGACAGTTCAAAATGGGATGTCATTGAAGCCGGCCTTAAGTGCGCGCAGGGAAAGTGTGTTGTCAATTCCATCAGCATGAAAGAAGGCGAAGAAGAATTCATTCGCCACGCAAGGCTCTGCCAAAAGCACGGAGCAGCAGTGGTTGTCATGGCCTTTGATGAACAAGGCCAGGCAGATAGCACGGAAAGCAAAGTTCGCATTTGCACCCGTGCTTATAACATTCTTGTTAAGGAAGTTGGCTTTCAGCCCCAAGACATCATATTCGATCCCAACATCTTCGCCGTTGCCACCGGCATTGAAGAACACAACAACTATGGGATGGCGTTTATTGAAGCCACAAGAGAGCTATCTCAATCACTGCCACATGTCATGGTGAGTGGTGGTGTATCGAATGTTTCGTTTTCATTTCGTGGAAACAACTTTGTTCGAGAAGCCATTCACTCGGTGTTTTTATACCACGCGATAAAAGCTGGTATGAAGATGGGTATTGTTAACGCCGGGCAACTGGCAATCTATGAAGACATTCCTGCAGAACTCAAAGAGCGCGTGGAAGATGTGGTATTAAACCGCAGAGACGATGCCACAGACCGATTGCTGGAGACTGCAGAAAAATATCGCGGCGATGCAATGGAGGCTGAAGTTCAAAATCAGGAATGGCGTGAACTACCAGTTGCTGAAAGATTATCGCATGCGCTGGTCAAAGGCATCGCCGATTACATTGAAGAAGACACCGAAGAAGCACGACTGCAGTTTGATCGACCACTACATGTTATTGAAGGTCCATTGATGGACGGCATGAATATCGTTGGTGATCTCTTCGGAGAAGGTAAAATGTTTCTGCCACAGGTAGTTAAATCTGCACGTGTAATGAAGCGAGCCGTTGCCTGGCTACTGCCATATATGGATAAAGAAAAAGAGGGAATGGAATCTAGAAGCAACGGAAAGATTCTGATGGCAACAGTGAAAGGCGACGTGCATGATATCGGTAAGAATATTGTCGGTGTGGTATTGCAATGCAACGGCTATGAAGTAATAGACCTGGGTGTAATGGTACCTGCCGACAAAATCATCGAAACAGCCAAGGCAGAAAAGGTCGATATCATTGGCCTGTCCGGTCTTATCACCCCCTCCCTAGAAGAGATGTCTCACTTTTCACAAGAGATGCAACGCCTTAACCTTGATATACCGATAATGATTGGCGGTGCCACCACCTCTAAAATGCACACTGCAGTGAAAATTGCTCCTCACTATGAGCACCCGGTGGTTTATGTTGCAGATGCATCCCGAAGTGTCGGCGTGGCAGGCAAGTTAATCAGTCATGAGCACAGAGATGCTTTCTTCTCCGAACTTAAAGAGGACTATGCCAAAGTTTGCACTCGTTACAAAACCCAGAACGAAGAGCGAAAGCTGTTAAAAATTGATCAGGCCAGAGCAAACTCTTTAAAAACAGACTGGGCCGCAAGCCCACCAACACCTCCAGCTAAACCTGGAATCCAGGTCATTGAAGATGTTTCTTTTGAAACGCTCAAGCCATACATCGATTGGACACCGTTCTTTCACACCTGGCAGCTAAAGGGGAAATACCCTCGAATACTTACTGACAAAAAACTCGGCGAGCAAGCCACCGAGTTATTTGCCGATGCTCAAAAAATGATTCAGACCTTTATTGATCGACCAGAGATCAAAGCCTGTGGTGTTGTAGGTTTATTCCCCGCCAACTCAGTCAATGCAGATGACATAGAAATCTACCATCACGAACAGCCAGAAACCGTGCTCGCAACGCTACCAGGATTACGACAACAATCACCTATGCCGCAAGGCAAACCCAACATAGCGCTGGCAGATTTCATCGCACCATCATCAACCGGCGTGAGTGACTACATCGGCTGCTTTGCAGTAACTGCTGGTATGGGTCTCGACCAGTTAATCGCAGAGTACGATGAAACACATGATACCTACTCAAGCATAATGGCAAAAGCAATAGGTGATCGCTTCGCAGAAGCTTTCGCAGAGTACCTGCACAGAGAGGTCAGAACCGACTATTGGGGCTATGCGAAGGATGAGCAGCTAACGCAAGACGAAGTCATCGCAGAGAAGTACCGCGGTATCCGACCCGCAAGCGGCTACCCGGCCTGCCCTGATCACACACAAAAACCCATTCTATGGGAATTACTTGAAGTAGAAAAACACACAGGCATTTCACTTACCGAATCACTCGCCATGTGGCCAGCATCGTCCGTCAGTGGTTGGTATTACGCACATCCCGAATCACGTTACTTCGGTGTAGGAAAAATCGGTAAAGATCAGATCCATGACTATGCCTCAAGACGCAACATAGACGTGCAAGTAGCAGAAAGATGGATGGCAACCAACCTTGCTTATGATCCTGTTGTCTCTAAGCAGGTTGCTCGCAGTGAGGCTTGATCATGATACGTTCAGACATACCGGCACATCCTGGCTTTACTTTTTTCTTTTGCATTAATCCACCGAGTCGGGTCTAAACACTATAAGCGGCGCGTAAGAAGCGGCGCGTAAGCACATGGATGTGCGATCGAGATCGGCACGGCCGATGAGGATTCGGAAAATTGCTGGCCGCTGCTCTTACTAGCAAAGCAACGGCATAAAACATTTCATTGATCCTCGTGTGTCTAAATGCCTCGCAGTGCCAGAGAGCGCCACGGTAACCTGTTTTGGATCACAGCGCGTCGGGTTCCGCATTCAAGCTCCAGGAAAACAACCGCTCCACACTTACTTACCGCAAAACTCAATTCACAGAAAATATCTGACCCGCGTCACAAAACCATCCAACGCCCGCCATATCTTTGCTCATCTGTTTCAAGAGTGATACGTGAAACACATCATCGCAAAACCGAAATTAGTACACTCGGCCACACCAATTGAACCCGCCATCATCAACGTCTTGGCGAATTCACACACAGTCAAGAATCAAATAAGGACGACTGCAATGCAAAGAACTTTACTAGCAAGCGTTATCATCCTGTCGTTAAGCGCATGTGATGGAAAGTCACTCGTAATCAACGCTGATGGCAGCACTGACACAACGGACAACAATACATCAGTCTTAAATGACACTTCAGTTGTAGCCGAAATAACATCAGGTGAAACACCCGTCGAAGTGCAAACTGTCATAAGTGACGATGCGGGAAGCAGCTCTTCTGACGGCGGCGAGACAATTACAGTTGTCGTTAACAACAATACCGACTCAAACGCTGACGTTGAGACAAACGACGATGATGGCGACAAATACGATTATGACTCCGACGCAGTTGATGACAACAATGATGACGTAAAACCGTGGGATGATGTAAAACCATGGGACGACGTTAAACCAGCTGATGACGAAATCAGTGATGATGCTGGAAGCAGCACATCCGACGGTGGTCAGATAGCCGATGACGCAGCAAGCGGTACTTCAGACGGTGGTCAGATCGCTGACGACGCAGCAAGCGGTACTTCAGACGGCGGCCAGATCGCCGACGACGCAGCAAGCGGTACTTCAGACGGCGGTCAGATCGCCGACGACGCAGCAAGCGGTACTTCTGATGGCGGCCAGATACCGGCCGATGCAGCAAGTGGCAGCTCAGATGGCGGCCAGATACCTACTGACGCAGCAAGCGGCAGCTCAGACGGTGGCCAGATACCTGCTGACGCAGCAAGCGGAAGCTCAGACGGCGGCGAAAGCACACAAGGTGCTGTAAATACAAACGCCGGAAACTTCGCTTCTGATAACGCCGGTGGTGACATCCTGCGAGTCTCATCACTTGCATCAGATACTACTCGTCGCCTTTGTACTTCGGCGAGCAACCAAAACAACTTCGGTGATACCCGTGTAGGTGACTTCATTTTGCACAACAACGCATGGCGTCCCTGGCGTGCATTCGAAGGTTATGAGTGGGAACAGTGCATAAACACAAACACTAACGGCTCACTCGCCGGTTGGACTTACGACTGGGGTCCGGGTCGCACAGGCATCAACGGTAACCCGAACCCTTCAGGTGACTACTATGTACGTTCATACCCTGAATTGATCTACGGTGTTAAAGATGAGTTCCGCACCAGCGCACCACAATCGGTTACGGGCTTCCCGGTTCGTATGGATGCTATGCCGAACATACGCATTGACTACTCATACGATGGCCCGCAGTACGGTGATTCACGCACAGTTAATGCTTCTAACAACCCTCGATACCCGAATGGCACCACCATCTCTGGAGAGCGCAACGTTGCAATTGAATCATTCCTGTACAACGCTGATGCAGCAGGAAACTGTTCAGAAGGTATCGTGACTCGCAACGGTGGTTCAAACCACGTCTACGAAGTGATGGTATGGCTGGACGCTGGTGCAGAACGATTGCCAGCAGGCCCCAGTGACTTCGTCGCTGATCTGAATATTCGTGGCGACGCTTACAAAGTCTATACCAAAGGTGCAGACAACCGTTATATCGCATTCGTTGCACAGAACCCACAGACTACCGGTACCATTTACTGGAATGACTTTACTGATTGGGCCCGTGACAATGCACACGTAGTTCGTGAGAGATTCGGTGCACGAAGTAACTCGGTTAAGATCCAGGACAACTGGTGTGTTGCTAACATCATCGTCGGTACTGAAATCTTCTGGGGTGCTGGTAACATCGATATCTACGACTGGACAATTACCCAGAGTCGTTAATGAAACAACTCAATAAGTAATCTTATAGCCGGCCAATGTGCCGGCTATTTTTTGCCTGAGAGCCCGAGTCGGAGAAATATTATCAGCGTTATGCTTTGAGCCTTTCGGTAAATGCGAAGCTTTCGAAATACTGATTGCCTGCTGGCTCTCTGCTATCCCATCGTTGCCGGCAAGCTCAGCTTCGCTGTTCTGCCGCCATCGACGACATAAACCTGACCGGTAATAAAACTCGCATCAGTCGATGCCAGAAATGCTACCAGTGACGCGACCTCTGCAGGATCACCCGTTCGACCTAGCGGATGTATTTCACCGATGGTGTCTCTGAACATCATTGGATCAGGCATGGAATTTATATAGTCACTGTTCAGCTCTGTATCTATCCATCCCGGCGCGACAGCATTGCAACGCACTCCATCTGATCCATGGTCAATAGCCACCGCGCGGGTTAACCCGTGCAGCCCGGCTTTCGACGCACAATACGCGGGATGTTGCGGGTTGGAACCCAAGCCTTCGATGGAACCCACGTTCACAATGGCACCACCTTCGTAAAGATACGGCAGCGCGTGTTTAATCAATAAAAATGGTGCGGTTAAATTCACTTGCAATGTCTGCTGCCACGCCTCAAGGCTGCACTCAATGACTGTTGCCTCTTGCATCATTCCGGCGTTGTTTACCAACACATCCAAATGACCGCAACGACTCACTACCTCATCGATTACCTGCTTAGCCGCACCTACATCACGGAAGTCCGCACTGATAGATTCGAATTGAGCGTCATGTTGACGTTGCGCAGTGAGCACCCTCGCCCCCTCATCTTGCAGCCTTTGTCCGATGGCACGGCCAATGCCACAGCGCCCTCCGGTCACAAGCACTGTTTTATTCTCGAAACGTTTCATGAGACAGGCTTTCCACCATTCACTTCTATCAACGCGCCACAAAGATAGCGCGCATCATCTGACGCCAAAAAGCAGATGACATCGGCTATGTCTTCGGGCTGTGCGATACGACCCAAAGGTACAGTCGCATTGAGATCTGCGATGGCTGTATCAGGATCAAGTCCTCTAATCTCAAAGCCGGTACGTATCATCGGTGTATCCACTTCATTAGGGCAAACAGCATTCACACATATATTTTGATGTGCATGGTCTCGCCCCATACACTGCGTAAGTGAGGCAAGCGCAGCCTTAGTCATACAATACACCGCGTGATCAGGCCCTGGACGAACGCCCCAACAAGATGAGGTATTGACAATCTTTCCACCACCGCGCTTGGCCATAATAGGTATAGCAGCGCGTGATATTCGAAACGGTGCCTCGACATTCACAGAAAGACTCAGGGCAAAGTCATCATCAGTGGTTACCGTTACAGCACCACGGGTAATCACACCGGCATTGTTGACTACAATATCAAGACCACCCAATGCATTGAAAGCCGAGGGACAAAGTTGATCACAATAGTATTTATCTGTCAGATCACCAGGCAGCTCAGCTTCACACTCAATACCACTGGTTTGAACATCAGCTACAGCAACACGTGCGCCTTCCGATCGCAACCTGCTCACAATCGCCTGGCCTATACCACCAGCGGCGCCGGTCACCAGCGCGCATTGATTGTCGAATCTTCCTGTCATAACTCTTTACCTGCTGTAAATTCACCCCAACGCAAAATAGCACTGGCACCAATAGCAGCGAATGGGAATGGGGGTAACTTTGTAGGTTGCACATCGGTCTTTTGATCGTTCAAAAGATCAGAGGATATTTCACTGGCATCCTCTGCCACCAGCTTTCCTGAGACCATTCCCTTACTTGTACCCAATCCGTTCTGACAACACGCCACGTGCAATCCGCTCTCTACTTCACCAAAAACAGAGACGTTATTGCGACTTAAACAGAGCCTGCCTCCCCAACGATATTGCATTTCTACCGATGCCAGCATCGGAAATCGGTCTTTAAACGATCGATCATGATCACGAGACACTCGCTCAATACGACTGTCACTCACCTTAAGAGACGGATCGAAAGTCGCGCGGTTACGAATAATAAGTCGATCACCACCAGTACCGGAAATACGCCTTACTGTTGTGCCCAAAGGGTCTGCAGGCGTTAAAGCCCACTCGGACCGGCCTCCCAATAGTGCCAACTCAGCCTTCGACAGTGGATGCGTCATAGAACCATAGGTAAAAATATGCATTAAGGAACGGCGATAGAAACCAAAACTCTCAAGGTGTCCGTTGACCGCAAGAATAACTTTTGGCGTGGAGACTGATCCTTCTGGTGTATTCGCTTTCCATACGGAGCCTTCGCGCTTGAGTTCTATAACGGGAGTGTTCTCGTATATCTTTACGCGACTGGTTTCAATACCACTTGCCAGTGAACGGATAAATAAGGCGGGCTGAATCATCGCAGTGCCAGGTGAATAAAGGCCGTCAATGTAGCTGTCTGACCCGGTGATTGATTTCATTGCTGCAGCATCAAGCCGCTGATATGGCTCTGACAACTTATCGAGGTGGGCTGCATAGCCTGTATTGTGATCAACACCCCTAGGGGTGATTGCGCCATTAATCTTGCCACTGAGCCTGAATGCTTCGTAGCTCATCGCATAAGCATCACTGGCATCTTTGGCGTAGTCGATTCCCGCCCGATTTAGACGAATCTCACGCAGATTGCTTTCTGTATTACCCGAGTAATCACTGGAAGTTAAATCGTGCGGCACATCAATCATAAAGCCGGAGTTACGACCTGCCGGTCCTTCAGCAACGCGGCTCGCATCCAACACCACCACTCTGTCGTTTGGATGGAGTTCTGATAACCTCCGGGCCGCCGACAGCCCGGTGAAGCCAGCGCCAATGACAAGCCAATCAGCATTTAACGTGCTTTTAAGCGTTTCACGCACAGGTTCAGACGGTAGTATTGCATTCCACGCCGCTGGTCCAGGATCGCAGGGGAATCGACGAACCTGCAAGCTAGTACTCCGTATTCAGTGCTTCAACAGCGGGTATTTCACGTTCTCGACGATCGATGTAATCTCGCAACGCTTCATCAATCGCAACGTCCAGGCTGGGCTCTTCATAGGCCTGCAACAATGCCTTGGCTTCTTTGAGTGCACGCTCGGTGATCTCCTGACTCCCTTCGGCTATCCATTGTTCTATCGGATTATTATCGAACAGTTTCGGAATAAAAAACGCATCCTGAAATTTTTCAAGTGTATGAGGGTGACCCAGGTAATGCCCGCCCGGTCCGATATCCCGCACGGCTGCCAGCGCTTCATCGAAGTCGTCCCAACGAATACCCTCCGCCATGCGATAGCCCATGGCACATTGTTCCGCATCGACGATAAATTTAGCCGTTGAACAATGCATACCCGCTTCATTCCAACCGGCCGAATGCCACATGTAATTGGCACCAGACATCAATACCGCCATCATGGTACTGGCACTCTCATAGCCCGCTTGCGCATCAAAAGTCTTCGCGCCACCCAAGGTATTTGATGTGCGCCACGGTACGTCGTAGTGGCGTGCCATCTGGCCAATCATAAAGTTCATTAAACTGACTTCCGGCGTACCTGCCATCGGTGCACCGGAGGCCATAGATACCGTTGATAAATAATGACCATAAATTGCCGGACAACCTTTACGTACCACTTGCGTGTACGCCAGTGCCGAAAGCGCCTCAGCATTCAGTTGCGCCACGGCTGCCGCAGTTGAGGCAGGAGTATTTGCTCCCCCTAATACAAATGGCGAACACAGCACCGGCTGGTTGCGCCGGTTAAAAGCACGCATTGCAGACAACATGGTTTCATCCCATACCAATGGTGAGTTGCCGTTGCAATTGCCAGTAACCACAGCATGGTCTTCAAGAAACTTTTCGCCAAATAAGATTGCCGCCATATCAAGTGTATCTTCTGCATTTTTACCTGAAGTCGTCATACCCATGAAAGTTTTATCAGAGTGCTTCATCGATGAATAAGTAATACGCAGATGACGGTGCGATATCACATGATCCATCGGTTCTACAATGTGGTGAGCGCTTGAATGCATAGAGGGCAGCATATGCGCAAGCTTATGAAAATTGGCCAGATCATCAAGAGTCGGGCCACGACGTTTATCTTCAAGGTCACGTAAATACGGTGCACCTGTCATCGGCACAAATATGCCGTAGTCATTGCCGAACGGCAGATTGTTATCAGGGTTGCGCGCGTGATAAGTAAAACTCGAAGGTATCGAACTGATTAACTCGCGTACCAGGGCCCGATCAAGATGCACACGATCACCATCACGAATATCGGCACCAACAGACTTCCAGTCATCAATCGCCTGCGGATCGCGGAACACCACGCCGACGTCCTCAAGGATATCCATGGAGGCGTTATCAATTTTTTCCACTTGCTCCGGATCCATCGGCTCAACCAACGGTAGCTTTCTTTTTAAAGCCGGCAACATTGCACTACTGCGCGTCTCACGGGCTTTACGCAGCGCGGCACGGCCACCTCGCCTTTGTCTTTTTTCTCTCACGCTACGGTATCTCCGTCGGCGGAATCAGACAGATCCACCCAAATCGTCTTTAATTCGGTGTACTGATCATGAGCTTGCAAGCCATTGTCGCGACCACCAAAACCCGACTGTTTGTAACCACCAAATGGTGTGGTGATATCACCCTCACCGTAACAGTTCACCGTCACTGTTCCGCAGCGCAGAGCGCGGGCGGCGCGCAGCGCTTGTTTGCCATTAGCGCTATACACACTGGCGGCTAAGCCATACTGACTGGCGTTGGCAATCTCAATAGCCTGCTCTGTACTTGATGCGGTGATAACCGATAGTACCGGGCCGAATATCTCCTCTGTCGCAAGCGGATCATCGGCGGCCACGTTGTCATACACTGTCGGGCTTACAAAACACCCGTCGGCTGTACCACCCACTAGCGCGTCTGTACCAGATGCCATATAGGACGCTACTTTCTGACAGTGTTCTTTATCTATTAACGCACCAAGATGATTAGCAGGGTCCAGCGGATCACCTGTTTTCCAATCACGAAGCCTTGCCACAATATGCTTTAGTAAAGGTGATTTAACTGCTTCATGCACAATAAGCCTTGAACTGGCAGAGCAATTCTCACCCATGTTCCAGAACGCACCATTAACAATATGCTCAGCCACCAAATCCAAATGCTCAGCATCTTCAAGAACCACAGCCGGGTTCTTGCCACCACATTCAAGCACCACTTTTTTAAGGTTGCTGTCGGCACTGTAGCGCAGGAACCTTCGGCCAGTATCTGTTGAGCCGGTAAAGCTCACCATATCAACGTCGGAATGCCTGCCCAGCGCTTCACCTACCACTTCACCACACCCGGGCAACACCTGCAATACACCACGCGGGACGCCAGCCTCTGCAGCAAGCTCCGCAACACGCAGCGCTGTTAATGATGTTTGCTCTGCAGGCTTTACAATGACCGAATTGCCGGCAGCCAGCGCCGGTGCAATTTTCCACGCCAACATCAGCAACGGAAAGTTCCATGGCAACACCGCCGCTACCACGCCAATCGGTTCCCGCACGATCATCGCTATGGCTTCATCACCTACCGGGGCCGTTTGATCATAGATTTTATCTATCGCCTCTGCATGCCACTTAATGGTGTGAATGGTTTCTGGAATATCAATCAATTCACAGTCGCGAATAGGCTTGCCACTGTCCAGCGATTCCATCACAGCCAGCTCACGACGGTTACGGTTGATCAGCTTACACAAGCGCACTAGTATCTCTTTGCGTGCAGCAGGTGCCATGGTTGGCCATTCGCCCTGTTGAAAAGCTTGCCGAGCTTTACTTACCGCCAGATCAACATCCGTTTTGCTGCATGCTGCTATGTGGCACAACACCTCACCGGTAGCGGGGTTAACTGTAGCGAGATCGTCACCAGTACCCGCCTGGTATTTTCCATTGATAAACGCAGTACGTGGGAAATCAAGATCAGATGCAATCGCAGCATATTCTTCACGTGTAAGTAAGTCACTCATGCCTGCCCCTCGTTTTCAATCACAGCGATAGTTTTTTTCATGGTATCGATTACTTCGGCCAACTGACGTTTATCATCTTTGTTTAACGGTTGCAGCGGTTTGCGTGGCGGACCTGCATCAATACCTCGAAGCGTTAAGCCATGTTTGATGCACTGAACAAATTTCCCCCCCTGCTCCAGCACGCTCATCAAAGGCAACATCGCAGACATGATCCGGCGCCCCTTATTAAAATCACCTTCAACCGCACAAGCACGATAAAGCGAAATATGAGCTTCGGGCGCAAAGTTAGAACCGGCACAAACCCAGGACCGAGCTCCCCATGCAAAGAATTCAAGCGCCTGATCATCCATACCGCAGGACAACTGAATATGCGGATACTCACGGGCCAGCATATGCAGGCGATTCGGATCACCGGAGCTTTCTTTGATGGCGCAGAAATTCGGGCTTCTGCCTAGTCTATCCAGCGTCTCTTCATCCATGTTCACGCACATTCGACCGGGATAGTTGTACAGCATACAGGGTAAGTTCGCTTCGCGATCCACCGCCTGTGCATGTAGCGCAATCTCTCTTGAAGTGGGGTACGCATACGGCGGTGTTGATACTAACAGCGCATCTGCACCCGCCAGTTTGGCCTGTTGTGCAAAGTAGATACTGTCTTCTGTTCGAATTGCTCCCGTACCTACTATTAATGGCACCCGATCATTAATTTGTGTTTTGGCTAACGTCATTAAGCGCACACGCTCCTCATTTGTTTGCGCGTAATACTCACCCGTCGTACCGGCGACAATCAATCCTGCAACACCGGCATCGATCAGCATATCAATGACGGCACAGAACCGCTCTTCATCAATCCCGAAATTATCAGTGTGTGGCGTTACCACCGGCGTGTATATACCTTCAAATTTCATTGTCTATCGCTCCTGATATTCTGCATAGTCAACGGGCAATGCATCCGGCATAACGTATTTATCAAGCTCACCACGCGATAACTCCCAGTGTTCGAGTGTTAGCTCCACGCACCGCGCTGGCTCACGATTTTGTATTGCGTCGATCATTTGATCGTGCTGTTCAGAAGATTTAATGATTCGGCTTTGAGATTTCTTTTGCCGTATTCGATAGAAGCGATGGCTCATACGGGTATGATCGATTAGCAATCGACACAGGCTCGGTTGCAAATAAGTGGAGCCTGCCATCTCTCCCAGTTGCTCATGAAAGTGGTGATTGTGAACACTCATCTCCGACGAGGCGTTTTTATCCACCGATCGTTTAAATCGCATTTGTATTTTTTTCAGGCTGGCAAGTTGCTCAGCGCTGGCCTGCTCTGTGGCTAAGCGCGCAATAGCCGCATAGATCATCGGTGCGCTTTGAAAGAAATTGCGCATGGTGGCGAGATCCATTGAAGATACCGATGCGCCTTTGTTGGTCTCCAGGTCAATGTATCCCTCACCCGCTAAGCGCTGATACACATCTCGCAATGGTGTGCGAGACAGCCCATAGGCTTGTGCAATCACGATCTCATCAAGTGTCGAGCCCGGGGCGAGATCAAGCGTTAACACCCGGCGTTTTAAGTCGCTGTAGGCCTCTTCTTTCTTATTTACCTTCACCACGAAACTCTCTACAGGTACAAACCTGTAGTGAAACTATCACAATGCCGCACAATAAATACATATTGTATACATTGAGTGTCGCAGGTAGATTAATACACCCGTGATAACCGCTATCCAGCGAGCTCCCGCAAAGCTGACATGGCACTGTCTGCATCAGATACAGAAACCAAGATATGATCGTGATAAAACCCGGCGATGACATTGGCACTGATGCCACAGCGGGTTAATTTTTCGGCAAAGGCCGCAGTCAAACCGACCGCTTCGAGACTTGAGTGAACCTGAAGCGTTATGCATTTGAACACTCCTTGATAGACCAGTGCTTTTTCATCAGCGTGATCTTTCGGCACCACTAGCGTCAGCCCTTCTGACTCCATAAATGAAGCAATCGGAGCAAGCATCGCCTGATCACCATACCGAGCACCAGGGAAGGTTAAAAATACAAATTCACCTTCATTGAGCAACGGAGACATTGTTTTTAGCAACCGACCTAAATCAGTCTCTCCTTGTGTATTTTTTTCAGACATAACCCTTCGCTTTACATTCGACAATTAAGAGAGTTTTCACGCAGCCTTGACGGCTGCAATCGCCTTAGAGATTATCCCAAGAGAGGAATCAATGACATCATTTCTCCACTTCAAACTCTTCGGACAAAAACACTCCAACAATTCAGCCTTGGCAGCACTATAAGATGAATCAGAGCGACCACCATAATGATGCACACGATTCTCTGCTCTGATAGCTCCAAGTACACGGGATGCGCTATAGGTGCCAAACTCAGCGCCTAAGAAATAGTATTGCTTGTTACTAAATTTATTCTGCATCCATCCGGCCAATGATCCAGATACTGGATAAGCAGTACCATCATCTGTAAGTAGCGGCTCTATATGCCTTTCACCAAAAGCATCAGCATACCAATCATAACGTTGAGAACCATGATCCTCGTTAAGCAGAAGCTTATACGAACCAAACGGACCGAGCCCGGTATGAAGGTCGATGTGCGCCACCCGCTCAGAGCTTCCGATCCAATCGACACAGTGCTCACTAACGATCTGCGCGGTTTTACTCAGATCACTACCGCCATAAAATATCCCGTCAGAATACTCATACTGGCCACTGACAATGGATTCCTTAAGGGATGCCACACCATGGCGCCAGATATACCACAACGCTTTTAATTGATACGGCTCAAATCGCGATGGCGGAGATTTCGGGTTGAGAAAACGGTTTAAAGATCTATACCCCGTTGGCGCATCACGATATTGCTCACCACTGAGCAAAAAGTTCCTATTAAGATCAACATTCTCTTCGTTAAACCGTCGGAGATACTTAAACCCAAAAGGATTAAGAGCATGAATTAAGACAATCTTGACCCCTCGCCCCGGGCCTTCATGCTGCAATCTCTGCATGAAAGCAAGCTGCACTGCTGCACCAAAGAAGCCTTCCACGCCATGTAAGCCAGACGACACCACCACCGCCGGTAAAGCAGGGAGCGCTTCTGCAGTGTCAAGGATCGCAACATCGACCGCCAATTCCCCAGCACTGTCTACAAAGTATGTCTGACAATCCGCTCCAAGAGCGTTTGCAGCGCTCAGAAAACGGCTACGCGATTGCAGGTAAGAACTGGAATAAAAAGACATATGAAATCGACATGGAGCTTGAGGACATCATAGCAACGATACGTCAGAGAAGCTTGCAACAGGTGTTGCCAGCATACTGATAATTAACAAAATCGTATCATTAAAGCCTATTCAGATTCCCGCCCCGTTGCCGAAACAATCGGTGACCCACTTCTCTTTTACCCACTAGGTTATATGTAGTGTTGCGACGCCTGCGCAAAAATATAAGCACCAGGAAGCGCTTCAAACTAGAGCCGCTGGAAGCCAGAACGCTGTACTCCGCAGACATCATGGCTGCATCACTTGCATTCGAACCCACAACCGACCTAATCGAACCCTCTAATTATACGTTAGGTCTTAACCCTGCAAATGATCTAGAGCAATCGGTCCACCGATTAGAACTCGTTTTTGTCGATGAAAACACACCTGGCTATCTAAGTCTGATGGAAGACCTGCATCGTAAACGAGCCGACACCACCACATTTGAAATCATTGCTATCAACGCCGATGAAGACGGCCTGGCTCGAATTACCTCAGATCTTGCCCGATACAGTAACGTTGATGCGATGCATCTCATCACTCACGGCAGTGATGGAAATGTAAATATCGGCAACGCCGTGTTGAACCAACGCACATTTACGACATTCGAAAGTGAGATTCAAAGCTGGGGCAACGCCTTCACCGAAGAGGGAGATCTGCTGATATATGGGTGTGACTTTGCAGCCAGCGAACAAGGCAGGCAACTCGCTAAAAATATTTCTGACCTCACCACCCTCGACGTCGCCGCCAGTGACGATGCTACCGGCAATATACCCGGGCGTGCAGATTGGGTGCTAGAGCAAATCGAAGGCCGTGTAGAAACTGATGTGCCATTTTCCCAACACCTGCTCGATAATTACCATCGTTCACTCGCATCACAGATTCAGGTATCCACAACCAATGACATCGTTGATGGTGACACAAGTTCATTTGACGCACTCTACCTCAACCAAGGCACCGACGGTGCAATCTCGCTCAGAGAAGCCGTTATGGCTGCGAATACGCAACCGGGTGCTGACACAATCACATTGCCACCAGGTGCCTACGCGCTAACCTTGCCAGGCACCTTTGAAGACTCAAGCGCCACTGGCGACTTAAATATCGCGGGCGACATCACGATAACAGGTTCGAGCAAAACCGATACCTCCATCAGCGCAGCAGGTTTAAACGATCGTTTAATCGAAGTTCACACTGGCGGCAACCTGACAATTTCAAATCTCACCTTACAGGATGGAGGATCTAACAGTAGCGGCGGCGGTGCAATCTATAACGCAGGTAATTTGTTAGCGAATGAAGTGATCATGCAGAACAACACCGTTATAAACAACGCCGGCGGGGCCTTATGGAATTCCGGTGTTGCAACTCTTACCAACGTTGATCTAATTAATAATACCGCAATTCGAAGTGGTGGCATGCACAATGAACCCGGCGGAACGGTAGAGATCGACGGAGCGACAATATCGGGTAACGAGGCGCTAAACGGATCAGGCGGCGGTGTCGGTAATACCGGCACCTTCACACTTAAAAACGCAGGAATGTTTAACAACAGCGGAAACTCCGGTGGCGGACTCTACCATTCTGATGGCGACGCCTATGTATTTAACAGTACTTTCAGCGGGAACACAGCAACTTTTAACGGAGGCGGGCTGTATAACGACAGCGGAAATGGTAGTTACCTAGCAGTATCCTACTCAACAATCACCAACAACATCGCCACAAACAACGGTGCGGGTCTGCATACAAAGTCCGGAACCACAGAATCTAACAATACGATATTTTCTAACAACATCACAGCAGCGGACATCCAGGGCGCCACTATCAGTGGTGGCTACAACATCGTAAAAAACAACGCTGCGAGTTGGTCTGGCTCCACCTCAATGGATATGATCGGCACCGATCCACTACTACAGCCACTTGCCTTGAATGGTGGCGCTACAGCGACTCACGCCATAACAGTCGCAAGCCCGGCCTACAACAGTGGGGATCCACTGGCGGCGCTTCCAACCGACCAACGCGGTGAGCTGCGTGATGTCACTCCCGATATCGGTGCTTTTGAATTGGTCACTGCAGCCCCGATCAATGAGCCGCCTCAACTCACCCTATCAGTAAGCAGTATTAACTACACCGAGAACAGCTCGTTGATTGTGGACAACGCATTGTTGATCAATGATAACGACAGCATTGATCTAGCTGGTGGGGTATTTACAGTATCAAGTACTGCGTTTAACGAAATAGCAGATCAGGTGAGTATTCATTCTGTGGGTACAGGCACAGGTGAGATAGAGGCAGATCCATCGACAGTAAGATACGAGGGAATTGCGATCGGAACATGGAGCGGTGGAGCTGGCTCGACCGCTCTGCAAGTAAACCTCAATAATGCAGCAACACCTGAAGCCGTAACCGCGCTAGGACAAAGCATCGCATTCAGCATTTTTTCCGAATCACCAGACTCACAAACAAGAACGCTGGAATTTTCCGTAAGCGATGGCGATGGTGGAACTTCAAACATAGGTTCAGTAGATATTGTTGTACTGCCAGTAAATGATGCACCAGTTCTGGATAACTCAACAGTACTACCAATGGCAGCTCAACCGGAAGATGTAACCAGTCCGGCAGGTACCTCTGTAGCTGCACTGTTATCCACCACTATTACCGACGCAGACAACGGAGCAGTAGAGGGAATTGCCGTTGTAAACACCGACAACAGTAATGGGGATTGGCAATACTCCATAGACAGTGGTACCAATTGGATCAGCTTTGGGCCTGTTAGTGATACATCAGCAACTCTGCTCAACGGCACGACATTGCTCCGATTCATACCAAATACAGATTATTCTGGAACCTCAACAATCAACTTCAGAGCATGGGATCAAACTGACGGGTTAAGTAATGGTGTGGGCAGCGTTAATGTTGCTTCAAACGGAGGCAGTGAAGCTTACAGCACGAGCATTGCTCAGGCTACGATCACTACTGTTGAAGTAAATGATCCGCCACTGCTATCACTGGATGCTAACAGCAGCTCAGGGGCAACCCCGAACAACTACCTGACCGGCTTTAGTACCGGGGGCACACCGACACTTATCACAGACAGTGATGCGTCCCTTTCGGATGTCGATAGCATAACAATGACCCAATTGACTGTTGTCATTAACACCACACCGGATGGAGCGCTCGAATCACTGGCAGCAGACTTAAGCTCATACTCTGATTTTACTCAATCATACAACAATGCCACCAGCACGTTAACACTGACCGCTATAAACGGATTACTTACAGATTACGAATCAATTCTGAAAACCATCACCTACGACAATGCCTCCACAACCCCAGACACGACTGATCGCGTGCTTGCTTTGACTGCTATTGATCACACAGGCTTAACAGATGTTGCGCAAACCACCATTCAGATCTCATCCGACATCACCGCCCCGCTTATCGCAACCAATGCCACCAGCAGCGTAGTCGAGGGCGGGCAAGAATTAATCACGCCAGCCGAACTCAGTTCCACAGATGATTTACAGCCGGTTTCGGCGCTGAACTACAGTATAACAACACCACCCACTTCAGGAATTATCGCCAATGTAAGTGCTCCTACTGTAGCCATCACACAGTTCACTCAGAGTATGATCGATGCAAATCAAGTCACCTATGTGCACAATGGCAACGAGCAAACGACTGATCAATTCGAATTCTCCGTGGATGATTCTGCCGGCAACAGCAACACAGGAAATGTATTTGATATAGCAGTGCTGCCAGTCAATGACTCGCCTGTTCTCATTGTACCTGGCATGCAAACAGTCAACGAGGATTCGACACTTCAATTCGGCACAGCAACAACTAACGCAATTTCCGTCAGTGATCTAGACGCAACATCTGCATTGCTCACAGTGTCTGCTTCCTCTGGTACCTTGTCTATTATCGATAGCTCTGGAACGCTAACTATCAATGGCTCAGGCACAGGCTCTGCCACTATAGCCGGGGACATTTCAAATATAAACTCAGCGCTGGACAATCTCACCTATACGCCAATCGCAGATTTTAATGGCGCTGATGTATTATATATTGCCATTGATGATCTCGGCCAATCCGGTTCCGGCGGTACTAAGACCGATGCGGCATTTATAAACATCACTGTTAACCCGGTTAACGATGCGCCGGACGGGCAAGACAATACACTCAACACAGATGAAGATATTCCATTAACCTTGTCACCAATAGATTTTGGTTTCACAGACGTAAACGACAGCAATAGTTTTAGTGGAGTGGAGATTCTCACGACACCCTCCTCTGGTCAGCTACTACTGGACGGCATAGCTGTCAATGCGGGCTCCACCATAAGCAACACAGACCTCAGCGTTGGAAAGCTTAGTTTCGTACCAACACTGGACAACAGCGGTGCTAATTATGCAAGCTTTAGATTTCTGGTAAAAGATGACGGAGGCACTTCAAACGGTGGACTGGATCAAGACCAGACATTCAACACAATTATCATTAATGTTGATGCAGTAAATGATGCACCAAGTGGCACAGACGCCACTTTACATCTGACAGAGGATAATACACTCACTCTTTCAGCAACAGACTTTGGATTCACAGACGCAAGCGATAACAATACTCTAAATGGGGTTATTTTAACAACGGAACCGACCAACGGACAATTAGTACAAAGCGGTATCGCGCTGGCCAGCGGAGACTTCTTTACAATAGATACGCTGTCACCGAATGTTACATTCGTACCTGATGCTAACGACAGCGGGACTCCCTACTCCATTATAAGTTTCCAGGTTCAAGACAATGGTGGCACCGCTAACGGCGGTAGTAACACCGATCCGACTCCCAATTTCTTAACCTTCAACGTGACTCCGGTTTCAGATGCACCTGAAGGAACAGATACCGTTATTTCCGTAAACGAAGACACCAATCACACTTTCTTTCTAAATGATTTCGGATTTACAGATCCATTGGACTCCAATGATCCTGACCAATACTATTCACTCGAAATCGTACAGCTACCCGTCACCGGCACATTGCTCTATAACAGTCAAACTGTCACATCCGGTCAGCCAATAACAGCATCAGATATTTCCCTGGGCCTACTGCAATATCAGCCATCACCAAATACCTTCGGACAAGCATTCGACAACCTGACTTTTTTGGTAACCGATACAGGTAGTACAGCAAATGGCGGCCAGAATCAGGATCAGACCGCGAACACTATTGTTATTGATATCAACAGCGTTAGTGACGCGCCTGCTGGCAGCGATATTACACTGACCATCATTGAGGATACCCCATACACGTTGCTTCCAACAGATTTTGGATTCTCAGATACTATTGATGGTGATAACTTCGCCGCACTGACTGTTACTCAACTACCTGCTAACGGCACACTTACTCTTAATGCCACCGCCGTTACCAACGACCAGATGATCAGTATCACTGATATTGTTAACGGCCTTCTTGTCTTTACTCCTCAACAGAATAAAAACGGCATTAGCCACAGCGACTTTATGTTTCTGGTTCACGATGATGGCAGTACCGCCAATACTGGACTAACCATCTCTCAGGCACCCAACACTTTGACCTTTAACGTCACTCCCGTGTCTGATGCTCCTGAAGGTACCGATAATCTCATCACGATAAACGAAGACAACAACCATACTTTTGCATTACCCGACTTCGGCTTCTCTGATCCGTTAGATGCTAACAACCCTGACCAGTTACTCTCTCTTGATATTACATTGCTACCAACTGGCGGCATACTGCTACTCAATAGCCTGCCGGTTATAATCGGGCAAACTGTCTCCGAAACTGACATCGTTGCAGGCGCTCTGGTTTACGTTCCACCTGCTGGTGAATCCGGCATTGCGATTGATGATTTCTCATTCTCAGTCACTGACACCGGCAATACAGCAAATAGTGGGCAGATTCAGGATCTGACTGCCAATATCATTACTTTTGATATCGACCCGGTCAGTGACGCTCCAACTGGCACTGATGCAACTATTAGCATTGATGAAAGTACCAGTCACACCTTTAGTCCAATCAACTTCGGCTTCAACGATCCACTCGATGCTGACAATCCGGATCAATTACTCTCACTCGATATCACACAACCACCTGCCAACGGCACGTTACTTTTAAATGGTATAGCTGTAGTTGCCGCGCAAACGATAACCGCAACCGATATCGGCGCCGGTCTCTTGATATACACACCCCCTGCAAATGCTTCCGGGACGGCTTTTGATAGCTTCTTATTCAAAGTAGCCGACACTGGCAGCACGGCTAACGGTGGCCTGATTCAAGACGCCACAGCCAATAGCATCACCTTTGATATCAATAGCGTAAGCAATGCACCCAGCGGTACGGATAACACACTAACCATAATTGAAGATACCCCCTACCCGCTGCTGCCTGCAGATTTTGGATTTTCCGATTCCATAGACGGTGATAACTTCGCAGCTCTGACTGTTACTCAACTGCATGCTAACGGCACACTTACCCTTAACGGCACCGCCGTTACCAACAACCAGGTGATCAGTATCACTGACATTGTTAACGGCCTGCTTGTCTTTACTCCACTACAAGACCAAAACGGTACCAGCTACAGCAACTTTATGTTTCTGGTTCACGATGATGGCAGTACCGCCAATAGCGGACAAACCGTAGATCAGACAGCGAACACTTTGACGTTTGACGTCACTCCTGTGTCCGACGCGCCTGAAGGGTCCGACAACCTCATCACTATAAGCGAAGACACCAGCCATGCTCTCAGCGCCACTGACTTCGGCTATTCCGACACCGATGATGGGGACAACTTTGCCGCACTGACTGTCACACAGATACCTGCAAGCGGCGCACTCACACTCAATGGCATCGCTGTTACCAACAATCAGATGATCAGTATTACTGATATTGTAAACGGCCTTCTCGCATTCACTCCTGAACAAAATCAAAGCGGCATCAGTTACAGCGATATGATGTTTCTTGTTCATGATAATGGCAGCACAGCCAACGGTGGACAAACCATCGATCAGGCTCAAAACACACTAATTTTCGACGTCACCCCGGTATCTGATGCTCCGCAAGGTACCGACAATCTGATCACAGTAAACGAAGACAGCAACCATACTTTCACGCTGCCTGACTTCGGCTTCTCTGATCCGTTAGACACTAACAACCCCGACCAACTCCTCTCACTTGATGTAACGCAACCACCTACGGGCGGCACACTGCTACTCAGTAGCCTGCCGGTTATATCAGGACAGACTATTTCCAAAACAGACATCGTCGCCGGCGCCTTGGTTTACGTTCCGCCTGCTAATGCCCACGGCACTGCGATTGATAATTTCTTATTCTCAGTGAGTGACACTGGCAACACAGTAAACAGCGGACAAACAAAAGATCTGACTGCAAACACCATTACATTCAATATCAACCCGGTCAGTGACGCACCGGGCGGCACCAATAATACACTGAATATTATTGAGGACACTTCATATACCTTTAATGTCACCGATTTTGGCTTTTCAGATATTTATGACAATGACAACTTCGCTGCACTGACTGTTACACAGACACCAGCAAACGGCACACTTACTCTGAATGGCACCGCTGTCACTGACAATCAAATGATCAGCACTACTGACATTGTCAACGGACTTCTTGTTTTCACTCCTCAGCAAGATGAATACGGGGCCAGCTACAGCGACTTTATGTTTTTGGTTCACGATAATGGCAGTACTGCCAATGCTGGACTAACCATCTCTCAGGCACCCAACACATTGACCTTTAACGTCACTCCCGTGTCTGATGCTCCTGAAGGTACCGATAATGTCATCGCGATAAACGAAGACAACAGCCATACCTTTGCATTACCCGACTTCGGCTTCTCTGATCCGTTAGATGCTAACGACCCTGAGCTGTTCCTCTCTCTTGATATAACACAACCACCAACGGGCGGCGCACTACTGCTCAATAGCCAACCCGTTATATCAGGGCAAACTATCTCCGCAGCTGACATTGTCGCCGGTACCCTGATATACGTTCCACCCATCAATGATTCCGGCACTGCGCTTGATAATTTCCTATTCGCAGTCACCGACACTGGCAACACGGCAAACGGCGGGCAGATTCAAGACCTGACTGCCAACACCATTACTTTTAATATCACTCCGATCAGTGACGCACCTGGTGGTACAGACAATACACTAACGATCAGTGAAGATACGCCCTATGTCATCAGCGCCAGCGATTTCGGCTATTCAGATATCAATGACGGCGACAACTTCACAGCACTGACTGTTACTCAACTACCTGCTAACGGCACACTTACTCTTAATGCCACCACCATTACCAACAACCAGATGATCAGTATCACTGACATTGTTAACGGCCTTCTTGTCTTTACTCCTCAGCAGGATCAAAACGGCGTCAGCTACAGCGACTTTATGTTTCTGGTTCACGATGATGG
>CALISD010000046.1 GCA_938041955.1 uncultured Granulosicoccaceae bacterium
CTTCGCTCCAATCAGGTTGCCGCCCTGGACCCGGGCTGGGACGTAAGAAATACCCAGGCCGCTGTTGCCGCGCGACCAAGAAACACAGAAGAAGTCAGCGCTATATTAAAAACCTGCAACCAACACGGCATCCCTGTGGTCACCCACGGCGGACGAACCGGGCTGGCAGGAGCCGCAGCTTCCGCCCCGGGCCAGATCATTATGCTGACAGACAGATTGGAAGGTGGCATCGACATAGATCCAATGGAACGTGTTGCTGTGGTATCAACAGCCGTGACACAGCAACAGCTGCAGGAGGCCGCGGCAGAGCATGGACTTTCACTCGGCATCAATACCGCCTCGCGAGGCTCTGCAACCATTGGCGGCATGATTTCAACCAACGCTGGAGGCATGGAAGCTTTTCGGCACGGCATGATGCGTCAACGACTACTGGGCATTGAGGCCGTACTTGCAGATGGATCAGTTATTTCAGACCTCACCCGCGTCCCGAAAGCCAATGAAGGCTATGACTTAAAGCAACTGCTCTGCGGAGCGGAGGGCACACTGGGTGTGGTCACCCGCGCAGTCATTAAGCTCGAGACCGCCGAACCGGATAGCAGCACCACCCTGCTCGCAGTACCCGGTGCTGCTTCAGCACTGCGAGTTATGCGCGCAGTGCAACAAACCGGCGGGCTGCTTTTGTGCGAGCTGATGTGGAACGACTATGCCACCACCGTAGCCAAAACCACCGGCCTGTCCAATGTACTGGCATTTTGCGAAAATGCCGCCACTTATCTTGTGGTAGAGAGCTCACTCGCAGAAGAACCTCTGCTAAAGCTGTTTGAACCGTTTTTTGAAAACGGCGATGTCATTGATGCAGTAATGGCAAAGTCAAAAAGCGAGAGTGCTGAGATCTGGCGTATCAGAGAAGACAGCCAGGCGGCTTACCAGCTATTAAAAAACCCTGCATTGTTTGATATTTCAATTCCGCTCCGGCAACTCGATATCTACATGCAAGGCCTGCAGGAAAACCTGAGGAAAATGCCGGGCGAAATCACACTGCATGCACTGGCGCATTTGGGAGACGGGAACGTTCACTTATCGATGGGGCGTGAGGCCCCGTGGAGCGGGAATGAAAAAGAAGCACTATGCATTGCCGTAGAACAAGGTGTTAAAGACATGGGGGGCGCCGTTTCTGCGGAGCACGGAATTGGCCTTGATAAACTGGATACATTCCATCGTAATGCCAGTACCTCCAACCTGATTGCGATGCGCGCGATCAAGGCTGCACTGGACCCCAACGGAATTTTAAATCCAGGTAAAGTATTAATCGCTTAAATTCGCAGGTAGCCCTGCCAACAGTATGCTTTTGCCATCATTCATTTTCGTGAGCACTTAACTGAGAAATACCTGGACGAAAAAAACAGGCGTATCTAACTTGTATTCAGCTTAAAAAGATTGCGTCAATATTTAAATCAGCGGGATAAGCAAGACTCTACATACGATATGCGAAACGCTATTTGCGGCTCAACCTTCAAAGATTATAAATCTAACCTGACTCTATGATGCCTTATAACTGCTTAATACAACTGCTTAATTTGAAAAATTATGTACCCTACATGCTGTTCAATGAATCACACATTCTCTCATCATCCCAGGCATTTCTGATCATATGATCCACGAAGTGAACCCTGACCTGCCCGACATCCACACTGCGGATAACTGTTGACACCAGTCCCACCCGTTTGGAAACCGGATCAAAATCCAGGCAACTTCCGTCGTAAGTTGCCAACGTTTTCCCTTTCTCCACTTCAGCATTCAGATCAACCTTTCCTTTCACAAGATGTTTCGATAGGGCAGCGGCCAATCTCCGCTCGTTGCCATCTGCAACTAAAACTGTTTCGAGCAGAAAACGACTCCCCTCGGCATCAAGGGTGTCATTGTCAGGCAGGAATACTGTGACATCCCCTCCAGCAGCAATTAAATTCCAAAGACCTCCTTGTTTCATCGCTGCAACAAACACAGAGTAGTCCTGATTAATTTCGATTGAGTGTAGACTCTCAACTCCAGGGTTTATCGTCGCAGAGCTGTTACATGCAGAAAGCACAGTGTTGCAGACGAGGATTGTGGCAACCCCGCGTGCAGCAATCCAGCCTGAAGGAAGCAGTGTTCTTCCAAAACGCCTCTGCCAATTGTCCGTTCGATTTTTAGTGTTTCTCATAGCCACCCCTGTTCATCGCAAAATCTGGTTTCTACCTGTCTGCATATAGTGTCGGGAATGAACATCAATTTATCAGGGTGAAAATACCGACCGGAATGTGAATATTCACCATTTTCGTATTTCGTATAAGATACATCGAGTTGCCCCGACCACCTTGTCAGGCGTCGAGGGCTAGCCTATTGAAAAATGGTGAACTGGTCAGCTGTAACGACAGGGATATAACCCTTAACCAGAACAGCTGGTGCCGGTTTGATGGAGCCTTGACCTTGCCAGACATAAGCGGTTTCTCGTTATTCAACGCGTTCTTCTTCCGGGACTTTCCAGCAGACGTTCTCGATAAGCTACAGAGCGCGAGTACGCTGAGAAACTACAAAAAAAATACCGTGATAATTAATCTCGGTGACGACTCACAGGCAGCTTATTTAATCGTTGATGGATCAGCCTATGCGTATACAGACGATGAAAACGGCAATGAATACATCGTCAATTCGTTTGGGCCCGGTGATTGTTTTGGTGAACTCGGTTTGCTGGATGGGAAACCAAGAACCGCGCATGTTGTAACTACCACGCCCTGTGAGTGCCTGGTGATCCCGAAAGCCGATTTCCAGCGCTGCATCTTTGCGACACCAGAAGCTGCCTCCGCCACTATTCGATCCCTGACAGGCCGAATCAGGACAATGACTGACGATGTTAGCTGCCTTGCCATGCTTGATGTCTATGGACGTATCGCGCGTCTAATAAAAAATTCGTCGCAAGAAACCACCGACGGCAAGAGGGTTACCAGCCGAATGACGCACCAGGAAATAGCCAACCGTATCGGCTCCAGTCGTGAGATGGTGAGCAAAATTGTCAAAGACCTGATTGTCGGCGGGTACATCGCCACGGACAAACAGAAAATTTATCTTTTAAAGGATTTGCCAGAGAGATGGTAGACAAAAGCATGCAAGCGGGTTTATGGCAATGGTTCAGTTCTGTCTGCAGTCTATGGCATACAAACAAGATCCTTTACCTACCGGAAGCTTCGGTAAAGAAATTCAAATTTGCAACGAAGTTTTTGTTCACCTTATTGACTGATGAATTCGCAAGAGCAGTGTTGGAGTTTATTAGCAGCGTTGGCGACATGAAATTCGTCTCTGAACCGTCTGAATGAGTCATCTCCCGAAACCAGAACTTGCTGCTATCGTTCACGCTGACGTTGTAGGATCGACCAGGCTAATCAAGCGAGATCATCAACTGGCGCTCGCATTAATTCAGTCCACGTTCGCGCGTCTCGCCGCGGTACTTGAGCAACACAGTGGCACGGTGTGCGAGATCAGAGGGGACGCTGTGGTTGCCCGGTTTTCCCGTGCATCAGATGCCGTATTGTCAGCCTGCTTATTTCAGGACACGGAGCAGAAAGAATACGACAATACTTCTGCGCAGCAACAAATGAGAGTACAGCTGCGGATCGGAATCAGTTTGGGAGAAGTGATACAAACCGACACCGTGTTAAGTGGCGCAGGTGTGGTTATGGCCCAGAGATTGGAACAGCTTGCCATACCTGGAGGGCTGGTTGTACAAGGTTCTATTGCTGACATGCTCAACGATCAAGATAGCGTCGTCTTTAATGCCATTGGGGAGCATGACCTGAAAGGGTTTGACCATCCTGTTATTGCGTTTGCAGCCCAATTGAGGACGCAAAACACTACAGGGACACATCTGATTGAATCAAAACAGAAAACTGTATGGAGTTTATCCGATTATGCAGGCGTCATACCGGCCAAGCTAACAGACCGCAGTTTGATCATTGGTTTGATAGCAATAATGCTGATACTAATCGGTGTAATCTCTGCGGTTTACCTAGCCAGAAACTCTACACAACATCTGGACAATACACCACCAACATCACTAGTCGATGAAAGGCCATCCATCGCCGTCTTGCCATTCACCCGTTTGGGCAATCAATCTATAGATACCTACCTCACCGATGGCATCACTGAGGATGTAATAACTGATCTATCGAAACTCTCCGGTTTGCTGGTTATATCAAGGGACTCCAGTTTTTCGTTCGAAAATTCTACAATGGAGCTCCCGGAGATAGCCACTGCATTGGGAGCCAGATATATTTTGAACGGCAACGTCCAGCATTCAAACAACCGCATTCGAATAAACACCCGGTTGATTGATTCAAATTCTAATACTCATGTATGGGCTGAGCGATACGAATTCGAAACAGAAAATATTTTCGACTCACAGGATAAAATCAGTAGTGATATTATCGATGCACTTGCATTGCGCATTACACCTGAAGAAAAACGTTTCATCAATCTGAAACCGACCGAGAATCTACAGGCTTACGAATATTTCCAGAAAGGTCAAAGCTTGCTGCACACCAGCGATATGCTCAGCAGTCGAGAATATTTCCTTAAGGCAATAGAACTGGACCCAACATTCGCTCGCGCCTATGCCGCACTATCGATATCGCACGCGGCATCGACAACACAGACGTTAAGCTCGAACAACCAGTCAGATATCTCTGAGGCCTTCGAACTGGCTACTAAAGCAGTTGCTATTGACAGCGACTCGGCCGAAGCAAATTTTGCACTCAGTCTTGCATTTCTTTATCGCGCTCAACACGAACAGTCTTTAAAAGCACTCAAAAAAACCCTGAAGCTCAATCCCAACTCGTCTGATGCCTATCTTGTGATAGGTTGGAACCATCTACTTTTAGGAAACCACGAGATAGCGATTGCCAACCTGAGCAACGCATTCAGACTTAGGCCGACAGGAGGTGGGCTGGTTCATACGTATCTCGGGGTTGCCTACTGCCTGGCCGGGCGGCTTGATGAAGCAGAATCAATCCTGGCTATAGCGCTGGAGTTCAACCCTGAACTGGTTGCACCTCGTATATTTCAGGCAGTTACCCAATTCAGGCTCGGACAACTGAATGACGCGGCTTGGGAAAAAGACGAGATTATGGTGCTGTACCCCGACTTTACCATCAGTAATTGGCCATGGATTTCACTTTTTTCCGACACAGAAAGCCCGGACTTGGTTAGTCTTCTGGATGATATGCGAGAGATCGGATTTCCTGAATGATCGATGAAAAACAACAGTTTCTTTATTTCGGCACTGCTAAGGAACGAGCCATGTGCGCCACTGGAAAACCGCACAGATGACCCGGTCTCTAAAACGAAAACTGGCTGTCATCCTACACGCCGATGTGGTTGATTCAACACGCATGGTACAGACCGACGATGTCCGCGCGCACGAAGCCTTTCAGTTAAAATTTATCGAACTTGAGAGTTTCATTAAGCATCATGATGGCATTACTCACGAGCGTCGGGGCGACGCGCTGGTTGCCGAGTTTTCACGGGCATCAGATGCTGTTGCTGCAGCCCTTAATTTCCAGCAAGCTGCCACCGCGCAACACGACATAGACATAACAGAGTCCGACAACAGCTCTTCTGCTGTCGGATTACGCATCGGCATCAGTCTTGGGGAGGTCATTATCGCAGACGGCACCATCACTGGCGCAGGTGTGGTGATGGCACAACGACTGGAGCAGATCGCAGAGTCTGGAGGTGTTGTTGTCCAGGCTGCTGTCGCTGAAACCGTACCTAACTACCTGCCCTACGTATTTGATGACCTGGGAGAGCTGGAGCTAAAAGGATTTGATGAGACAATAAGGGCTAAGACTGCTCGCGTGCAGCCTATCGACGAGGTCAGCGATAATCAGGACAACAACGCAAAACAGAAAGAGTCAAAAGGCGTAATTGCTAGAGCTCTGCACCGACGACAGCTATCACTTGTAGTTGGGTGTTGCGTACTGTTTGCTATTTCTGTCATTGCTTATGTGCTCTTCGCTCGTTCGAACCCGGATGTGCCCGCAAGCAGAAGCGAACGACAATCCAATCTATCTGCTGCCCCTGACATGCTATCCACCGAAACGACGACAGAACAACAACAATCAATTGCTGTTCTACCGTTTAATAACCTGAGCTCAAGTTCTGATGACGACTACCTGTCTGACGGTATGACAGAGGACCTGATTACCGATCTATCTAGCTTATCTGGTTTACTGGTGATTGCACGTAACTCGGTATTTATTTACAAAGGTAAAACCGTTTCCAACGATACCGTCGCAACTGAACTTGGAGTTCGCTATGTACTCAGCGGCAGCCTGCGTCGCGCGGGAGACAAACTGCGTATCAATGTCGAATTAACTGATACACAGAATAATGCACAAGTATGGGCAGCGCGTTATGACAGACAAACCTCTGACATCTTCGAGCTGCAAGATGAAATCAGCCAGACCATTGTTGATGCGCTGGCTATCGAGTTAACGCCGCCTGAAAAAAAGCAACTGGCAAAACGCCCCACTGACAATCTTGAAGCCTATGACTACTACCAACGAGGTAGAAGCTACATATTTACCAATCAGAACGAATTAGGGCAGGCATTGTTGCGGAAAGCTATTGACCTTGATCCACAATTTGCAGAGGCTTACAGCGCACTTTCATACAGCCTTGCGATTACTGTGTCATTCGGCACTGCCGATCATATGGACGACGAACTTGACACTGCCTTTCGACTGGCAACCAAGGCTGTTTCTATGGACAACCATTCACCCTCGGCTTTCTACTCGCTGGCGTACACTTTCCTGCTACGAGGCCAACATAACGAGTCTATTAAAGCCGCCGAGCGAGCCATAGCTATCTTGCCAAATTACGCCTCTGCACACGGCATACATGGTTGGACATTGACACTTTCCGGAGATTATCTCAAAGCATTGGATTCACTCAGCCGCGCAGTCAAACTTCAACCCACAGCAAATGGAGTGATTTTAGGTGTGCAGGGATCAACGTACTATATGGTTGATCGTTTCGATGAAGCAGCCGCACTGCTCGAAGCATCCAACGAACAAAGTCCGGCTCTGGTGACTACGCGCGCCTTCCTGGCAGCCACTTACCAACAGCTCGGCAGGCCGGACGACGCTGCCTGGGAAGTTGAAGAGTTGCTGGCTATCAATCCAGACTTTAATATAAGACAATGGCGGTGGATAGAGGTTTTCAAGAATCAGCAAGACCCCCGGTTTCTAAGACTAATCAAAGATTTGGAAAACGCCGGTTTGCCGCTTCATTAGCATTGCTATTTCATGTTATCAGGGAGGTTTACCATGTACATGGTTCCACACGGTTCAACAAGCTTTATAAAATATCCTATAGTAAGCTTATTAATATCTATTCTTGCCGTGACACCGTTGTTTGCTCAAAATTTGGTCGAACCCGATCCCACCTATCGTCACAAAACTCCTCTCGGCACCTGGGATTTGCACGTTTGTAACTGGCCAGACCGTCCGCCGTTTTATCTCACTACTTTTAAAACTGACCATTACGACCAAATTGAAAAAATCGAAGTATTCTCACCCGATGGCGAAACGGTAGGCCTTTTTGAAATGCAAAAGTACCTCGACTTTGATCGAAATGACCAACCTCCATTGCGTGTACTGCTAACACATATGCCACTGGTCGCAGACAAAACAGACGGTAGATTTACAGCCCACATCACTGGCAAAGACGGTACCAAGTATCTTGCGGAAGACTACCTGATCATGAAATTAATGGATCGCGTATCAGGACAAGCACCGGCTCACGAAGCAGAAGTCACAGTGCCGTGGGAACTCACTTGGGACGCGCCTAACGGAGCAAAATATTATCGCGTGTGGGTTCGGGATATGTGGAATGACGGCAAGCAAATTCTTCGTTCAGGATTGCTTAGCGAACCTCGTCTTGAACTGCCAGACGGTCTGCTTGAACCTGATGGATGGTATGCATGGCGTGTCCATACACGGGATACCAGTGGCCATATTCTGCTCGGGGATTTTAATCATGGCTCGCTAACGGAGTGGAAAGAGTTTACAACGATAGACGAGTAGCGAAATTGATTAACCAGGACAACACCGAGTCTCCTATCGATAGTGTGTAGAAGGTCAATCGTAGGATCCTGCCGCACGCGCCCTGATATCTAAACCAAATAACTTCCACCTGACTTTAATTTCTTAAAAACATGTCTATTTCCTGCAAGTATCTCTGAAGCGCTATGTCCCCTGGAAGCAACGCATGGTTTCGCCCTTCGAGCGGAACAAACCGCGCCCCTTTAATTCCTGCAGCCAGTTTTCGCCCTTCATCGAACAATGATCTCGCATCACCACGCACATGCAAAACCAGCGTCGGGGCAACAATACTTGATAGTTCTGACGTAATATCAATGTCGTTTGGTCTGGTCATTTTGCAACTGGGGCAAACCTTCACCTTACCGTCGGGGTGCTAGCTCATTGCCGACTGCAACTATATGGCAACTGTAAATCATCGACGAAGACTGGGCGGAACCCGCTGACTTGATGATCAGACAAATTCACCCCGTTACGTTCCCAGGCAGGTCACCGAACCATTCTTGCCAGCTACATCCTGATAGGTCGTCAAATCATGTAAAAGAATGGGTTTACATATTCACTTTAAAGAGCAGTATCGACGGGGGTCTGCATTGGCTCAGCCTTTGCACACTATGATCGTGAAGCTATCCCTTGAGGCGTTGGAACACTTGAAATCACAATGCCGCTCTATGTTGGTTACGCAGGTACTGCACAGCGGCAAAAGCCTCTTCGCTGCCCTGTGTCTGCTAGCAACGAGCACGGCCTACAGTGCCGGGGAGAAGACGCCGCCCGGTGATCTTGAGTTCACTGAGTGCACCATCGGTTCCGGCGCATCTGCGTTAGTCGCTCAGTGCGCCACGCTGTCAGTCCCGCTGGATGCTGCCAAATTTGGCATAGGGACTGATCAAGCACCACAGATAGAACTATCCATCGCACGCATTCCCGCCCGCAGACAATCTTCGCGTCAGGATGCTTTCACGATGATCGCGGGAGGACCGGGACAATCGGCGATTGAATCATTTCCGGCAGTGTCGTTCGCATTCCGTCATATCATGCGAAATCACGATGTGATTCTAATTGATCAACGAGGAACCGGTGAGTCTGAAAAACTGGTTTGCGAGGAAGCCCCCGATTCGATGGGCCTTGACGCCGAAGTTGATGAAGAAGAAATTTCAAAGCTTGCAAGAGAATGCCGAGAGTCACTTGAACATGACCCTCGATGGTTTACCACCAGCATGGCGGCTCATGACCTTGAAAACGTGCGTCAACAACTCGGCGTTAGTCAGTGGAATATGTACGGAATCTCGTATGGCACGCGTGCCGCTCTGCACTACCTGCGACGTTATCCTGAATCCATAAGAACACTAACCCTTGATGCCGTGGTCCCACCTGATATTGCATTGGGACCAGACATCGCTCGCCTCTCGCAACGCGCTCTTGATCTCATATTTCAACGCTGCCGTGACAACCAAGGCTGTGCGGAGGCATTTGGAGATCTGTCCGAACCTACCATGGAGTTGCTGGAGTCTCTCGAAGCGCAACCACGTACGATAAGTTTTGAAGATGTGGCGTCAGGCAAGTTATCAACGATGGAGTTCACCAGAGACCATCTCGCTGTCACCATACGGCTGATGTCTTACAGCGCGCAAACCGCGGCAATTCTCCCATCGATGCTTCACGACGCCATTGAAAACGACAACTTCGCGCCCCTTGCCAGACAATCAAAGCTGCAAACAAAGTCTCTGGGCAATAGCCTTGCGACGGGTATGCACCATGCAATTGTCTGCACAGAGGATGCACCGTTTGTAGACTCGTCCGGGAACGCAGAAGACGCTAATACTTATCTGGGCAAAGGTGCTGTCAAATCGTTATTGGCAAGCTGTGAGCATTGGCCGCCCGGGGAAATGGACGCCGATTTCAAAGACCCTGTTGTGTCTGGCGCGCCGACATTAATTCTCTCGGGAGAGGCGGATCCGATAACTCCACCGGACTATGGCGAGTCACTTGTTGAGCACCTTAAAAATGCACGACACATTGTTAATCCTCATCAGGGTCATATGCAGGCTCCTTTCGGATGCATGCCGGTATTGTTAGCTAAGTTTGTTGAATCAGCAGATGCAACAGCGCTTGATGCAAGCTGCCTTGAGAGACTGCGAGCGCCACCGTTTTTTGTTGATGCCAATGGTCCGCTGCCATGATCGTTGCTAATCAGCTACACAAAAGCTTCAAACGCTTAGGTGCCTCGCGCCGTGCACCGAAGTCTGAGCAATACATTGCAGCTGTTAAATCAGTAAGCTTTAGTGCACTTGACGGTTGTATCACAGGCCTTCTGGGCCCCAATGGCGCAGGTAAATCCACCACCTTGAGAATGCTTGCGACGTTAATCAAACCCGAATCAGGCAATGCAATGATTGACGGCCATGACGTGGCTACACAAGTTTTGCAGGTACGCAAGCACCTGGGGTTCATGCCCCACAATGCAGGAATTTACCCGAGACTCACCGCTCGGGAAAATATTCACTACTACGCTCGACTGTGCGGTTTGACTAGAAAGCAGTCCCAACAACGTACCGGGGAATTGATAGAACAGTTAACCATGCTCAAGTTCGCAGACAGACGAGCGACCGGTTTTTCTCAGGGCCAAAAAACAAAAGTCGCCCTTGCGCGCGCCTTAGTTCATCGTCCGCAAACGCTGATGCTTGACGAGCCCACCAACGGATTAGATGTAATGGCCACTCGCGGGCTGCGGGAAATTATTCGTCAGCTTGCCTCCGAAGGCCACTGTATTTTGTTCTCCAGCCATATCATGCAGGAGGTGGCAGCCCTGTGCGACCACATAGCGATCATTTCAGATGGCACTGTGGTGATGGAAGATAGCTTAAATGAAATTTTAAAGCGCACCGGCCAGAACGATCTGGAAGACGCTTTTGTGCAGGCAGCGCAATCGTTGAACCACGGAGAAGATGAATGAACCTGTTCATCGTAATGTACAAGGAAATTGTTGACAACTTGCGCGACAGGCAAACCGTGTTCTATGCACTACTGTTCGGCCCGGTGTTACTACCGCTTTTGATTGGCGGTTCATTGGTGGCAAGTTTCAAACAGATGACTATAGACTATGATGCCGTCACAACTCTAAGCGTGGTGAACGCTGAAAAAGCACCCACCCTGATGGAGTTTTTATACAGCAACAATATCGACACCATAGCCGCCCCGGATGATGTAGAAAAAAGTGTGCGCTCAGGAGAATCGCTGGTAGTTCTGGAAATCAGCGACGACTACGGCGAGGCGCTGCGCAACGGCTCTCCTGCACCTCTGACCCTGCACGTGAACAATGCAGATAAAGACTCCGCCAAAGCAACCCGACGCATCAACGCGGTTTTAAATGTCTATGAACAAACTCTGAGTAGCCTGCGACTGCAGCATCGCGGAATAGACCCGACAACATTCGATACTCTAAATATCATTGAGCACGACGTATCCAATGAAGGGGCAAACGGTCAATTACTCGCATCAATACTGCCTTTTCTATTTATTATGTCAATGGTGATGGGTGGCTTTTACCTCGCGATTGATACAACGGCTGGCGAACGCGAACGTCAGTCGCTCGAACCCTTACTCAGCCTGCCCTTGTCCAGAACTTCTGTGGTCATGGGAAAGTATGCAGCAACGGTGTGCTTCGTGCTGTTGTCCAGCGCTTTAACCGCACTCAGCATCTACATACTATTCCGAATATTCCCGCTGGAAATCATGGGAGGCCAGGTACGATTCGACGGTCCATCGGTAGCACGAGCGTTCTTTCTGGTCAGCCCGCTAATTCTGTTGATCTCGGCGATGCTAATTTCAGTCTCAGCCATTACCCGCAGCACCAAACAGGCACAAACCTACCTCGGTGTATTGATGGTAATTCCGATGGCGCCGTTTTTTCTACTGCAATACTTAAACATTCGCTCCAGCCTGACATCAATGTCATTGCCCATGCTAAGCCAGTACCAGTTACTTGAAAACACTGTACTTGGAGATGCAATACCCTGGCTACACGTAGCACTTTCAGTCGCTGGAACTCTCGTGGCTACTGCTATTCTTTTAGTCTTAGCTGCAAGACTTTATCAACGAGAAAAACTGCTCGACTAGCGTTATCACTGATGCTTTTTTCTTTGTAGCCATTCAGTCGAAATAGACTGAATTCAAACTTTCTACTGATTTAGCAGTCTTGGGTAGCTTTTCAGGGTGAGTCTGTCATACCTGGCTAATCAACAATTGAAGCGGGAGCTCGCGCCCAACATACAGGCATGCCTCTGCACGAACGACGACACCCACGGATACCAAAGGCGCGCCCTAAATAGTTACTATTCTTATATAAAATAAATCAACCAGTCTCCACTTTTTTCGTTTTTCTAAAATTGCAATACTATAACCACCCAAAAAGATCAGCTTCCGTATAGTCAAAGAATATTTTTGATGTACAGACCACAAAGGAGAAATAAATGAAATGCCATGAGGTGGATTACGAAATATTCGGTGATGACATGCAGATCATCGAGGTCGAACTCGACCCAAAAGAAACCGTTATCGCTGAAGCCGGCGCAATGAACTACATGGAAGACGGCATCGGCTTTGAAACCAAAATGGGGGACGGATCTAAACCAGTGAAAGGAGTGCTCGACTCACTGATGCAAGTAGGCAAACGAGTACTCACAGGTGAGTCAATCTTCATGACGCACTTCACCAACACAGGCCAGGGAAAAAAGCGTGTTGCATTCGCGGCACCCTACCCCGGGAAAATCATTCCACTGGATATGGCTACCATGGATGGTGAGTTGTACTGCCAAAAAGACGCGTTTCTATGTGCGGCATTCGGCACCTCTATTGATATAGCCTTTCAACGCAAACTGGGCACGGGATTCTTCGGCGGCGAAGGTTTTATCTTGCAACACTTATCTGGTGACGGTAAAGCCTTTGTACATGTTGGCGGAACGGTTATTAAACGTGAACTTAAAGGCGAAACGCTGCGCGTTGACACCGGTTGCCTTGCAGCGTTTACCAAAGGGATTGAGTACGATATCGAGCGTGCCGGAAATTTAAAGTCGATGGTGTTCGGCGGCGAAGGACTATTTCTGGCTACACTAAAAGGCACAGGCACTGTGTATCTGCAAAGCTTACCGTTTTCCAGACTGGCTAATCGAGTGATTCAGGCAACAGGCATTGGCCGCTCCAAAGGAGAAGGCTCGGTAATCGGTGGCCTGGGTGATATGTTTGGTGACCGCTAGTCTCTGAGCAGATCTGCCCATATAAAACATAAAATTACAAGCGGATATACAAGCTTATACCTTGACAAATTTCGTAGGGGTATAAGCCCAGGGAGGCCGGGCAAAAAACTATAGATACGCCCTCGAAGTGCGGACCACACCTGCATAACCCTCATACAACGAACTGGAAAATCCAAGACATGCCACTCGCTCACACTTCGGGTTTCCTTTGTCGCTCTGGACTGACCGGTAACCCCAGCGTATCGGATATCACCGATATCCGCAGGGAGCATAAGCAAAAAGAATGCATCCACCTCTATAGACTCTCAGACAGGTAGTGTGCATAGATTAGAAGCTCGGAATATTCATTGTGTGGCCTTTCTCTGTGCGTCCAATGCCTATTGATATATTTAAAACAAATATTTCTCTGTTGAATCAAAGAACAAGTGAGATACCGTCATCAGCATGCATAAACCTGGCTGTCACACGGTGGATGCGTAAGCTAAGCCGTACCAACAAATTGCACACCGCCCCCTTTCATTTGCGATGGTGACGCTAGGATATTTTCGCGATACTTAGAGTGTTCGGCATGCTATTGCGCTGTATCAAATAATTTGGTTATATGAAAGTTGTCATTGTTCAGCAGCAATGCGCTGTTCACAGAGAAACGTTTAAAGAACCACAATGCAGTACAGGCGACACGCTCCCGCGGAAGCGGTTGAGCAAAGTGAATATCAGCTCTATAGCCATGCGCACTAGTCAACTTGCACGAATCACAATGAAATAACTACTTGCTCAAACGACTCATTTGATCATACTGTTTGAAACAGTACTCTAAGCAGCACTCCATTATAAAGATAACCCGCCTATGTCTCCTACTGCAGATAGCTTCGACTACGTCATTATCGGAGGAGGAACAGCTGGCGCGCTACTGACCAAGCGCCTGAGCGAGGATGGATCCAGCGTTTGTCTGCTGGAAGCGGGACCCCGCGACACCAATCCGCTAATACACATTCCAGCAGGCTACATCAGAAACGTCTATTCGAAGAAGCTTACATGGGGCTTTGAAGCTGAAGCCAGTGCGGGCACTGCAGAGCGCAAGTTCTCGCTACCACAAGGCCGTGTGCTGGGTGGGTCAAGCTCGATCAACGGACTCAATCATAACCGCGGGCAGAAAACAGACTTTGATCATTGGTCAGAGCGCGGTAATCCCGGTTGGTCGTATAACGAAGTACTCCCATACTTCCGTCGTAGCGAGCGTCGAATTGGTGAAGCTGATGAACAATTTCGTGGGCGTGGTGGCGAGTTGCCAATCACCGACCTTGACTGGCATCACCCTGTCACGACTGCGTTTGTAGAAGGCACGCCGGAACTGGGTATTCCCGAGAATCCAGACTACAACGGCGAGCAGCAAGACGGCTCCGGGTATTTCCAGCGTTATATTTATAACGGCTATCGCTACTCTTCGGCTCGTGCTTTTTTACGAGACACCAAAAGCAGAATAAACGTAGACATTCGTACCAACGCTCAGGCGACCGCGATTCTGTTTGAAGGCAAGCGCGCCATAGGCGCAAGTTATCGCATAGGTGGCTCCACTGGCCAAGTACACAAGGTGATAGCCCGGCGCGAAGTGATACTTTCTGCCGGAACAATCAATACCGCAAAGTTGCTACAGATATCCGGCGTTGGAAACGCAAGCTTACTGAACGACCTTGGCGTACCCGTGGTACATAATTTACCCGGCGTCGGAAATCATTTACGCGATCATTATGGAGTACGCTTGGTGTCGAGCGTAAAGGGCATCCGCACGATCAACAACATGGCGCAAGGCCCGGCTCTGCTGCTTGAGATTGCCCGCTGGTTGATTCGAAAGCCGAGCCTGTTAGCAGTCAGTCCATCACTTGCGCACGTGTTCTGGAAGTCCGATGAGACAATGACCAAACCCGATTTACAATTCGTGTTTACACCTGCAAGCTTTCGCGCCGGTGTCGTTGGACTACTGGACAAAACCCCCGGCATGACCTGCGGCGTGTGGCAGGAACGACCAGAGAGCACCGGCTTTGTCAAAGCGCGATCTGCAAACCCGTTTGAAGCACCCACAATACAACCAAACTATTTAGCTGATGAAAACGATCAACGAGTGTTGCTAGCCGGCATGCGCCTTGGCCGTCGTTTAATGCGTACTACAGCATTAGCTCCGTACTTTGAAAATGAAACGGCACCGGGAGACCAGGTACAGAGTGACGATGAATTTCTGGATTTTGCA
>CALISD010000047.1 GCA_938041955.1 uncultured Granulosicoccaceae bacterium
CTGGCCCAATTAAGTCAGGACGGACGGATTGTAAAAACTGCACGCGGACAATATAAGATACGCACCTAGCCACCCTGCTGAGCACTGTTCGCAGAATGTCTGCGAACCAGAAATACAAAAACGAAAGCGGCGAAAATACCTAATGCATCGGCAGCCAGGTCTGAGAGATCAAAGGTGCGAAACGGAAGGAAGATCTGACTACACGCTTCAACTACTACAAACAGCGAGACCGATACATCGCTATAATATATGTAATCGACCTAGTGACTAAGACCGATATCTGGAAACCACTATTGCATCCGATGTGAGAGATTCAAAGAGACCAGGGTGGCCGGGCTTATCCACATAGGGAATGGTATTAATAATGTCCATTATTATGCTGTGCGCACCGTGTGGGGCTTGCCACTCGCTCACGCTTCGGGTTTCCATTGACGTGGGGGCTTGCCACTCGCTGACACGTCGGGTTTCCTTTGACGTGCGGGGCTTGCCACTCGCTCACGCTTCGGGTTTCCATTGACGTGTGGGCTTGCCACTCGCTGACGCGTCGGGTTTCCTATGACGTGCGGGACTTGCCACTCGCTGACGCGTCGGGTTTCGATTGACGCGTGGGGCTTGCCACTCGCTCACGCGTCGGGTTTCCTTTGACGTGTGAGGCTTGCCACTCGCTCACGCTTCGGGTTTCCTTTGAAATGGACTTGCTATCAGTTGTTTACGGGTCTATGCCGGGACCTTCTCAAGCTCTTGAACCATATAGCCTATTTCCTCTGCCTTTTGTGAAAATAAGGTATGCGCATCTGACAACCCCTGATTATAGAAAAGTGGTCCAATCTGCCTGGCGAAAAATTCAATTAAGAACTCCGCCTCGAACCCGCCAATCTCTTGATCAAGTTCGTCACTAAAATATTCTTTTATTTTACCAACCAACCGTTCTGTATCTTCCTTTGATAACTTGATATCACTCATCGTCGTTCTCACAGTGGGCACATATTAATACAGGTTAACGGCGCGCAAAGTATCAAGGAAACCCGACGCGTCAGCGAGTGGCACGCCAGGTACACATGCTATTGCCTTTTTGATCACAGCTTCGCTAACCGCAAACCGCGCAGCGCCAACACAGCCCTACGGTACCCGAACCACATCACTCTCAGTTAACCCACTGACAACTTCAATCCGAAGCCCGTCTGATAAACCTGTTTCAATTTCACGGCGCTCAAACTGATCACCATTTTGAACCAGGACAAACACACTGTCGTTATCGAAGATCAACACACCCTCATCCAGGGTTAATACATCATCGCGTCGATCGAGCACAATGTCAGCATTGGCACTGTAACCGGCCCTTATTTTACTGGCAGGGTTTTCGGTAATGGCCGCACGAATACTAAACTGCACCGTGCCTTCGTCTCTGTTGCCTTTGGGTGAGATGAATTCAAGCATACCGTCAAACGTTTCGTTTTCTATGGCGCCAATGCTGATAACTAACGGCAAGCCTTCTTTGATCCGCCCCACTTCTGACTCATCTACTGTGCCGGTGAACACCATGTCAGCCATATCTGCGATTGAAGCAATCGTAGTCCCTTCATTAAAGTTGTTGGTCTCTGTTACTGACTCGCCCTCTTTTACCGGAATCGCCAGAATAGTTCCTTTGACTGTTGACCTGATTTCACTCGAAACAGCGCCACTCTCACCACTGCCGCCCTCCTGAATAAGTATCAGATTACTTCTGGCACGAGCCTCTTCTTCTCGTTGGATTTCGTAATCAAACTGATATTTGGCATATTCATCCTTTGAAATCAGCTTGTCTTTGCGCAGATTCTTGCGCCGATCACGCTCACGAAGTGCGTTAGCTGCACTGATTCGTGCTGTCTCTACCCGCGCTTGGGCGGCATTAAGAGCAACTGCATCGGGCACCACTCGAATTTTAGCGATCAGTGCTTCACGCTCCACCGTTTGACCAGCCTCAAGGTGGAGCTTTTCTACCACTCCCGACACACGAGATTTTATTGTCACCTCACGCCTCGGCTCGATAGAGCCAGTGGCCACTGCCTTTTTAATAATAGTTCCTGTGGTCACCTCTTGAGTTTCAAAAACCTCAGTAGGTTTTTCATTCCGCTTAACCAGAAAATACAAACCTGCAGCAAGCAGTGCCAGTACCAGAAACAACAAAACTACTCTAAAAAATATTTTTACCATGGTTATTCCGCGCGTAGTGCTTCTACAGGGTCAATCTTCATTGCATGCCTTGCAGGGATGATAGTGGCAAGTACAGAGGCCAGTGCAAGTGCTACTACCGCAGCGATTGCAATGCGTAAATCGATAGTCGGTGTGTCAAACAGTACCTCGGCGTCAACACGCTGAGTGATAGGCCTGGTAATAAGATCAACCAGGTAAAGCCCTAACAAGCCAGCCATCAGACCCAACAAACCGGAAACACCCACAAGCGTGGCTGTTTCAGCCAATATCATCTTCAATACAGAGCCTGGTGTCGCGCCAATTGATTTGCGAATACCGAACTCGCGTCGGCGCTCACGAATTGCGATCAGCATAATATTAGTCACACCGAGCACACCCGCTAGCAATGTGGCAAGCCCCACCGTCCATACAAAAGCGCGAATACCAACAAATAGCCGCTCTATACGAAGAAATTCATTTTCTGAGTTCCAGTCACCAAAAGCTCGATTGTCATTTGGAGCCACCCTATGACGCTGCATAAGCACTTGCCGCATTTGGTCCGCGACGTCCTTGCTCCGCAACCCGGTTTTCGGAATCATTGCGTAAAAACCAATCGTATTGCCATAGTTAAACACTTGTTGGAAAGTCGTTATCGGCGTAAACACCAGACTCCCCATACGCTCACGATTGCTGCCGTATCGCTTCGGCTTAAACACCCCGATCACGGTAAAGCTGATCTGGCGAATCTGCACTTGCCTGCCGACCGGATCAACACCATCGCCGAACAGATCACGATGGATGCGCTCACCTAAGACCACCACCTTGCGTTTCTGCTGAACATCAAACGGGTTTATAAAGCGTCCGTATTTAAAATCCATTGGCAGCACTTGCCGGAATTCGGGCATGTCACCTGAAATTTCTGCATCAGTGACTTTGCTGCCGTTTAGTACGTCACTTCGCCCACGGAATCGACCCAATCTGACACGTGGTGCGAGGTAGGCGATATCCGGCACTTTTTGAAGCAAGGCTTTTGTATCTTCGTTGTTTAACTCAATTGGACGACCGGGTGGCAATCCCTGGTATGGCTGCGACGTGGCCTGCCCCCACATATACAGCGAGTTGGTAGCATAGCCTGCCATGCTCTTGTTAACACCAGACTGAATGCCGTTGCCAAAACCAAGCATGATGATCAGAATAAAGATGCCCCAGAATATTCCCGAAGCCGTGAGCAACGTACGCAGCCGATTACTTTTTAGTACCTGCCAGACTTCAGCCCATAACTCGCGATCAATCATGACGGCTGCAACGCCTGCACAGGATCAATCCGTGCAGCACGGCGGGCCGGCAGATAACCAGCCAAAGTGCCTGACCCGATAACAAGTAATGTCACAGCCACCACCACAAAGGTACTGACATCCGGTTGGTACATATATTCGTTTTCAGGCACCGTGGCTTTCAACAATTCGAGTAACCCCAGACTTGCGATCAGCCCCAGATAGCCTGCCACCGATGTCACGATCACAGATTCCAACACAATAAGCCGCGTGATCGAACCAGGCGTTGCACCAATGGCTTTGCGTATACCGATTTCACGCCGCCGCTCAGCCACCGATATCACCATAATATTGCTCACCGCGAGCACACCTGTAAGCACAGTCCCGACTCCGACTACAGCAACAAAGACACGCACCCAGTAAAACAGATCAGTGATTTTTTTATATTCATCCAGATTGTTGTAGATTCGTGCAGCGCGTTTGTCATCCGGTGAAAAATTCTTCCGCGTAGCGAGCAACTCGCGCACTTGCTGTTCACTGGCTTTACTTTCCTGATAAGTTGCATCGCCTACGGTATACATTAGCTGGTGCAAACGCCCCGGCTCTGCATACACCAACTGAGCAGTGGTGACGGGTAAGTAAACTGTTTCTTCCTCATCTTGTGATCCGACATCACTGAATACACCCACCACACGATAAGAGATTCCGTTAATTGACAGCCTCTCACCGATCGGTGCCGGTTCATCGAAAAGTCGCTCTACCACTTTTGCACCAATGACCACCACCTTGCGACGCTCGGCAAGATCGTTTTCGTTAATATATCTGCCCGCTGTTATCACCGTCTTTTCAAGATATAAGTGATCCGGATGAACGCCACGAATATCAAAAGAGGCCTGCTGCTTGCCATAGCGCACCGTGCTG
>CALISD010000048.1 GCA_938041955.1 uncultured Granulosicoccaceae bacterium
GCCTGAAGCGATTGTGGCCAGCGTTTCTGTGTTAGATGCAGATAGCAATGACACTCATCAGTATCTCGTTGACGATGAACGATTCGTGATCGTCAACGGGCAGCTGTTGCTCGCGCCGGGACAAAGCCTTGATTTCGAAGAGAACTCACAAATTCCGTTAGAAATCACAGTCACTGACAGTACCGGAGAAAGCTACACACAGCCCTTTATCTTACAAGTAGAGAACGTCAACGAAGCACCAATGGCGAGTAATCCGCTACCAGACCAAACTGGCTTAGCACCTTATTCTTTTACCTTGCCGACTGAAACCTTTTTAGACGTTGATAGCGAAGCACTGGAATACAGCGCAATACTTTCCGATGGAAGCCCACTACCTGCATGGCTTGAATTTGACGCAGACACACGGACCTTCAACATAATAAAGGCAACCTCTGTAGCCACTTCCGTCAATGTTGTGGTGACGGCGCGAGATAGTGATGGTCTAAGTGGTAGCACTGAAATCACCATTAACCTCGAACCAGAAATAGCTTCAGCACTACCCAGTCTTTCAGCACCAACGACTTCGGAAGCCGCGGAGGAGCCAGAATCGGATGAAGCAAACGCGGAGAGACCTCAACCGGATACCAATAGTGGCGAAGAACTCGCATCACTGGCGGAACAGCTCTTTGAAACAAACAAACCTGAGGCAGGCTCTGAGGAAGCAAGACTGGTGCAGATAGAGACACCGAAATACGCAGCCGTTGCTGTTGATCTGTGGAGAAACAACACTGAAAAGTCAGTGACTAAACATTCAGATAGCCTGCTGATAAACCTACCGAGTGATATTTCAAACACACAATCGCTACAGCTGCCATTGACAGAAATTGCGATGTCGCGGCTCAACAACCAAATGGAAGCCCATCAGAAGGCTATGCAGGAAACCGCTACCTACGATACGAAAGTAGTGGGCACTTCGGTAACTGTCGCATCGGGACTATCGGTCGGGTATATATTCTGGATACTTCGAAGCGGAACGCTGCTGGCAAGCATGCTGACCACCCTGCCAGCCTGGAGAAACATCGATCCGCTACCGATACTTGATGGCCTTGGCGAGAGTGATGACGGCAACGACACTGAGACTCTTGAATCAATGGTGCGGGAATCTGATAATGATGAAGCTTATGAGAGAGAATCGATAGACAAAGAGCATCAGGATTCGCGCCACTAAAAAATACACAAACAGCCATCGTGCTTAACACAGGCTACGTGGTTGTACGTAAACGGTTATCTAACCACACGTAGCAACCTGATTGCCTCGAACCCGATAGATCAGCAACCTCCCCAAGACTCTTAATATGGGATCAATAGCTTTGCATTCCATAAAGATACATTGCAAAGATATTACCTGTGCAGTTCCCTGACACACCCTGGCGGCTCACCGTATTTATTTTTAAATAGCCTACTAAAGTGTGGTGCATCGGAGAATCCACATTCAAGCGCCACCTGAGTAATTGTGCGGGTCGTGTTGACCAGCAACCAGTGTCCTTGTGCCAATCGCATATTGCGACAAATTTCTGATGGCGATTCGTTTGCATGATTTCTGAACGCTCGGTTTAACGCACGCACTGATGTGTTCAATCGGTTTGCGAGCGCAGTTATGGTCAATGGTTTTGAAAAATTTCTTCCCATCAGTGCCACCGCTTGTTCGATTCGCCAATCACCACAAGTTAACAGTTGCCTGTATGATCGATCAGGTACGTTGTGTTGTAAGAACCGCTTATCAAGAACAAGACCAGACTGTGCTTTTACTGCTCGCGCCTTGCCGCAGTGTGACTCTATTAGCGAAAAAACCAGATCAAGCGCTGACGTACCACCGTTGCATGTAATTATTCCTCTGTCTTCAATGAAGTTAACGTCAGCAGTCGATTTGACATCGGGAAAAAGCATCTTCATCTGATTCAGATGCTGATCATTGACAGCACAGTCGCGGCCCCTGAGCAGGCCCGCCTTTGCTACAACAAAACTACCAGTGCAAATGCCTATCACGCCACAACCCTTGTCACGCTCGTCACGAATAAAATCCAGCGTTTCATCGGGCACTTCCAAAGACCGTGGCAATCGCCCTCCTATAACGATCAGATAGTCAGCTGATCCAGCCTGTTGCAGAGTTTTCTCCGGAATCACATCAACCCCGCAGCTTGCCTGGACAGGTGTCAGATCTGGTGCGATTACTTGCCAATGGCAGTAGATCTTGCGACTGTAATCTGCCACATCAGCTGCGAATCGCAGGCAATCAACCAGACAGGCAAAAGGTAACATCGAAAAACACGGAGATAATATGATTGACACACGCAGGTCAGGTTCAATCTCCGGTGCTGGTGGAGCCGGTGAGAAAATCTCTGTTGTGCCGTGCATAGTGCGCCCGCGATTGTCCTGAACATTCAAGATTGTGTCTCGTACATTCAATACGCATGTCAATGCAAATGTCAAGATCATTACACCTGCAAACACTGCCAACGGGGCAGTCTTATCTATCACCAGGAGAGTCCGCTAATGAAGAAGTCATACTTCACATCGTTATTTACAGGTATCGCACTGACCGTCATCACCGCTACATCAGCCCATGCTGCTGACGTACGCCTGAAACTGGCTGGCACTTATCCAGTCGCACATTTTGGTCACGAGATCATGGAAAACATGGTCAAAGAGATCGAGTCGGCAGACGTTGGTCTCAAGGTTAAGTACTTTCCTGCCAGTCAACTCGGCTCTGGTGAAGAACTCATCGAAGATGCTATTCGAGGCAACGTTGATATGGTTCAGGCATTTATTTATGCTCAGGCCGATCCACGATTGGAGATAATGAATCTACCAGGTCTGGTAACCACCTTTGACGAGATGAAAGAAGTCTATGGAAACCCTGAGTCCAATTTGAATGTGCTAATGCGTGGCATTCTAGATGATCTGGGTTTGGTATTTCTAAACGCGACAGCCGAAGGTCTGGTTGGTGTGGTTGCTGAGAAAAAGCCAACAGATCCTAACGGACTTGGCGATAAAGGCATGAACATCAGAGTATGGAGTTCAGAGGTTGCCAAGAAAACAACCGAAAGCCTTGGCTATCGCACTACCACTATGAACTGGGCCGAAGTGCTTCCAGCGCTGCAATCAGGCGTTATTGACGGCGCGATATGCTGCACACCGGAGTGGGCCTACACCACCTTCGCAAAAGCGGGTATCGGTAAGTACTATGTTCCTGTGAACACAGCGGTCGAAGCCTCTAGTATCTACGCCAGTAAAAAATCATGGGATAAGCTTAATGATGAGCAGCGTGCTGTTATTGCAACGGCCTCCGAAAAAGCCGCCACCACAATGATCGACTTAGCTTGGGAGCGCAGCAACGGGTTTGTAAAGCAAATGGAAGACGCTGGTTGGGAAATTCTGGATTATTCCGACGAGCAAAGAGCCACCATGGTTGACCATATAAAGAAAAATGTATGGCCTGAGTTGGGTGATGTCATTGGTAAAGAAACAATGGATCAATTGCTCGCAAAGTAGGCAATTTACACCATCTAAGAAAACAATACTCCGACTTCAAGTCGGAGTATTTTTTTTATAACGCTGTATTAAACAGCGAATGCACCAGCTGGGAGCAGCCACAACAATGATCATGTTTGAAGACGCTTTACCACCAGGGTTGCGAAATTTTGTTCGCCTTATGGTTAAGATAAAAACAAATCTTGTGGTATTCGCTCTGCCGATTCTACCGATCACATTTTTCTTTGTTGTCTTTTTCAGATATATTCTTGAACGCGATCTGTTTGCCTATGAAGAGTGGTTAATGCCCATTTGCTTCTGGATATTTTTTCTGGCAAGTTCACTCGGCACCTACCACGACAAGCAAATCAATGCAGATTTGCTCGATGAGTTCACTAACAATAAAACCCTACTGTGGCTGCGCAAAGTCACAATCACTCTCATTGAATTAGTGATTACGCTCTTTGTTTTACACTGGGCCTGGCTAATGTTGGCAGATGAAATCGCCTCTTATCCGCGCTGGAAAACAACCATCGCACTAAAAATCCCATTTTTTGTACCCCGCCTGGGTATTTTCGTGGGCATCCTCTTTATGGCATTTTATAGTGCACTCGCATTTTATGTCATGCTCAAAGTCGGGCCCACGCAGTACGCGCAAACCATGCACGCGCACAAGTTATCCGAAGCTGAGGCCACATAGAATGATCGTTGCTATTGCTATCGTTCTGATTTGCGTACTTCTCGCTATCGGCGTATCCGTACCACTGTCTTTTGCAGGTGTACTTATATTACTTGCCTACACCGGTGGTCATGATGTATCCGGTTTTCTGCCTACCGGTCACTGGAAGATGAACTCTGTCATTCTGCTGGCCATACCGCTGTTTATTCTGGCCGGTAGCATTATGCAACGTGGGCGCATCGCCAACCCGATTGTAGAAATCGCCGAACTCATGTTTGGTCACCTCAGGGGCGGATTGACCGCGGCATCAGTGGTTGCCAGTGCTATGTTCGGTGCCATCTCAGGCAGTGGGGCTGCCACACTCACCTGTATCGGTGGCATCATCATGCCGCATCTTCGGCGAGCAAAATACCCCGATGGTTATTCTGCTGCGTTGGTAATCAGTGCCAGCCCACTCGGGCTGCTGATACCACCCAGTGCAGCTCAGTTGTTGTACGCCTGGGTCGGCCAGCTATCTGTATTGCGGTGTTTTCTGGCCACACTACTGCCAGGCATCATACTGACAGTGATGCTTATCATCGTAAACTTTGTCGTGTTACGTAATAACACCACCATATTAGTCACCGACATTCCGCAACATTTTTTCCGACAGCTAACCAAAAAAACCTGGACAGCACTGCCCGCTATCTTCATGCCACTGATCATACTGGGTGGGATATATGGCGGCATCATGACGCCTACCGAAGCGGCAGGCGTTGCAGTTATATACGCTATACCCATTGGGTTTTGGTTTTATCGCGGGCTAACACTGCAAACCTTCTATGAAAGTCTCAGAGAATCTGCAATAACCATTGGCGTTGTAATGGCGATGATCTTTATGGTGTTAATTGCCAGTCGTTTTCTGATCTTCGAAGATATTCCAGGGATGGCTGAAGATTTAATCTATTCGATTTCAGAAAACCCGATTGCCATTCTTTTAATGATAAACGTGGTCATGCTTTTAATCGGCATGCTAATGGACGATATCAGCGGCATTATTCTTAGCGCGTCTTTGTTGCTGCCCATTGCACAGGGAGTGGGTGTTGATCCCATTCACTTTGCAGCGATAGTTGGCGTTAATTTAGGCATGGGGAATATCACGCCACCCACTGCCCCACTATTGTATCTCGGTGCACAGGTAACCAATGTACCGGTTCGTGCGCTTATTAAACCAACGATGATATTTATTCTGTTCGCCTGGTTGCCGACGCTTATTCTTACAACGTTTGTTCCGCAAATTGCACTCTTCCTGCCTGACTTACTTTTATCAAAGTAGCGTAACTAATACTGGTAACCAGAAATGAATCGGGCCGAGGCTAAAACATTGCTTGAAGCCATACCAATCCAGGTATGGGCTCTATTAATCACCATCAATCAACCGCTCGTCACACGCGAGTATCTGGTTTGAACGCACCAATCATTGTTATTGGCGCAGGCATCTGCGGCGCGTCCACGGCAATCTGGCTACAGCGCCATGGTCACGAAGTCGTATTGATAGATAAAGGCACGCCCGGCAAGGGAGCTTCGTATGGCAATGCAGGCCTGCTGGCCCACTGGGCTGTCGATCCAGTGACCTCTCCGACCTTATGGAAAGATTCTGCAAAATTTTTATTAGACCCGAACGGCCCGTTGTTTATCAAGTGGAGTCACATACCTCGCCTTCTGCCCTGGCTGGTCAAATTCATGTCCAATGCCACTGACGCTAACACCCGACGCATTGTCAGCAACCTTGATCCGCTGTTGTACGATACCGTAGCTCAGCACAAATCCCTGGTTGCTGATACGGCGTTGTCTAAGTGGATCGTCGATAGCAAATTCAGTTACGCCTATCCTTCTGAAGCTGCATTTAACAACGACGCGTATAGCTGGAAGATGAAGGCCAGTGTCGGATTAAAGCCCACTATAATTACAGGATCTGCGGTTCAGGATGAAGAACCAATACTGGGCACATCAATACAATGTCTTGCGGTGCTTGAAGGTCAGGGACACATTACTGATCCGGGTCAGTACGTCATTGAATTATGTAGACACTTCACTGATCACGGAGGGAAGTTTGTTCAATCAGAGGTACTTGATATCAACAGGAAAAATGGTCGTGTCTCAAGCGTTGTTACGCGCGACCAGACATTCGACTGCAGCCATACAGTCGTTACCGCGGGTATATGGTCGAAGGATTTGATGAAGAAACTGGGAATCACCATTCCACTGGAAACGGAGCGCGGTTATCACGTGATGTTCGAAAACCCATCCGAAGTGCCACGCAATCCGATGATCATGACAGCGGGAAAATTTGGCGTCAACCCGATGGTAGCGGGGCTGCGCTGTGCAGGAACCGTGGAGCTGGCAGACCATCATGCAGGTCCGAGTAAGGGACCCATCAAGCTGTTAAAGAAGCAGGCAAGTATTGCATTTCCAAACCTTGAATATTCCGGTATTCAAGAATGGATGGGATTTCGACCAACGCCGCCAGACAGTACGCCACTAATAGGAGAGATAGGCTCGACCGGAATCTTTACCGGATTCGGCCATCAGCACATTGGCCTGAGTTCCGGCCCCAAAACCGGTCGCTTGATCGCACAGTTAATCGACCGGCAAAATCCGAACATTGATATGACACCCTATTCACCGGAACGATTCGCTTAGTCGTAAGCTGGATACTGATCTATTTATAAAAGTAGCATCAACACTCGTGATCTTATTGTTCGTTGCTTTCAATCTTATGTATTATTATTTCAAATAATAGTCTGTCCTACATACAATTACGATGAGCATCTTAGTCAGGTCGCAAGGGAGCAGCACCATCACAGGGACGAACTCCGACCAGTTTTTCAAACCAACCCTTGAGAAAGTTCCAGATGATTTTTATTAGAACTATCAGGCGCTTGCTCATCGGCTTTTTACTGCTTCAAACTGTCTGCCTCGGTAACGCGCATGCGCAAAGTGCGCCATCGCCGCTAGAAATTTCAACCTACCAGGGCTTGCAGAAAGCAGCTCATGAGGGCAATGTTGAGGCAGCTTTAAGCCTGATTGAAACAGGTGTTGATATTGAAGTCCGTGACGTTTCAGGAAGAACACCGCTTCTTATCGCGGCTTTTGCATTGCACGAACCCATCATCAAATTGCTGGCAGAAGCAGGTGCAGACTTAAACGCAATGGAGCACCGTGCATACGATATTGTGACTATAGCCGCCGTCGAAAATGATGTAGAAATGCTTACAACGGCGATAGCACTAGGCGCAAGTGCTGCCAACATCACCAGTCCTTATCATGGCACAGCATTAATAGCAGCAGCACACCTCGGCCACCATCAAGTGGTTGACCTACTAATTAAAAATAAAGCACCGTTGGATCACGTCAACAATCTACATTGGACTGCGTTAATTGAGGCAGTGGTACTGGGCCAGGGTGGGACAAATCATACTGAAACCGCTAAATTGCTTTTGAAAGCAGGTGCCGATCAAAACATTGCCGATAGTCAAGGCGTAACGCCACTCGATCATGCAAAGTCTCGCGACTACGAATCAATGATTCAACTTTTCAACGACTATGATTAAATGGAATTAGTAATCTTCCTCTGGCTCGGGCATTTAACCACATGCACTAACTTAGACACCCGCTCGCATCAATTACCAGCAAGCCCATGCCCCTTCATCAAACGCAATACGAAAGAGCACCAGCAGGCACAATGACTGCTGGTCGGCCACTGTTGATAGAATAAATATTACGATGCCTTTGTATTTTTCTCGTTATGCTTTTTCGCCATAGCCACCTCCCCCGGGTGTCTGCATTACAAATATATCTCCCGGGTGTACATCAATAGCGTCAATGCCCTTTACCGGAACAATAGTGCCATCTACACGTTCAACCCAGTCTTTGCCGACTTCTCCAGGCGCTCCTCCGTCTACGCCAAACGGTGGCACCCGTCTATGACCACCCAGCACCGTTACCGTCATGTCTTCAAAGAAGCGCAAGCGACGGGTAATACCATCACCGCCGCTATGGCGGCCCTCACCGCCTGAACCACGTCGGATCGAGAACTCTTCAACCCGTACCGGAAAGCGCCACTCCAGAACTTCAGGGTCAGTCATGCGGGTATTCGTCATGTGAGTTTGTATTGCAGAACATCCGTCAAAATCCGTACCTGCGCCTACCCCACCGCATATCGTTTCATAGTTCTGCCGTTGCTCATTGCCCCAGACAAAATTATTCATGGTGGCCTGACTACCCGCCATAATGCCGAGCGCGCCAATCAATGCATTACACATCGCCTGACTAACTTCTGTGTTACCGGCGATTACTGCCGAAGGATATTCGGCGTTAATCATGCTGCCCTTCGGCGCTATTATCGTTAAAGGCTTAAAGCACCCCTCATTCAACGGAATCGGTTTATCAACCAGTGTGCGGAAAACATAGAGCACGACCGCACGACACACCGCATACGGCGCGTTGAAATTGAGCGGATCTTTTTCAGAAGTACCAGTGAAATCAATTGTCGCTTCCCGCGCCTCTGCATTTACGCGAATGGCAACATTGATTACCGCACCGCTGTCCAGTTCATAGCGGTAGCTGCCATCCTTCAACGCGGTAATCACGCGACGAACGCATTCTTCGGCATTGTCTTGAACATGCTTCATGTAAGCCTGGACTACATCAAGTCCAAACTGCTCAACCATTTTCCGTACTTCCTGTGCACCGGTTTCATTGGCAGCAACCTGGGCCGCCAGATCAGCCATGTTCTCATCGATGTTGCGACACGGGTATTTGCCGGAAGCGAGAAGTGCCCTGGTTTCTTTCTCTCTGAGTTGCCCTTTATCAACCAGCTTGAAGTTATCAATCAAGACCCCTTCATCATCGATATGACTACTGTCCGGTGGCGCACTGCCCGGCGTACGACCACCTATATCAGCATGGTGACCTCTTGATGCGACGTAAAACAACACAGTGTCGTTTTCAGCGTTCCAAACCGGAGTTACCACCGTCACATCAGGTAAATGGGTACCGCCATTAAATGGTGCGTTTAATACATAAACATCACCAGGTGCCATGGTATCGCTATTGAGTCGTATCACAGTATTGATTGATTCACTCATCGAGCCTAAATGCACGGGCACGTGAGGTGCGTTGGCTACCAACGTTCCGTCTGTATCAAACAACGCACAGGAGAAATCCAGACGCTCTTTAATATTTACCGAGTAAGCAGTATTTGCAAGCGTCGCTCCCATTTGCTCAGCAATATTCATAAAGAGATTATTGAATACTTCCAGCATCACAGGATCAGCATTGGTTCCAGCTGATAGCTCCCGCTTCATCTGTCTTGCGCGCTCAAGCACCAACTGACCCCAGGCATCAATTGATAGTCGCCAATCATTTTCTACAATGGTGGTGCCGGTTTGCTCTTTGATAATTGCCGGACCTTCCAACGTCTGTCCCGGTAGTAACTGATCGCGATCATAGAGCGGCACTTCTACTCTTTTACCGTCACATACCATGGCAACAGTATCAATTTTTTCAGGCATCCCCTGGGTTAGCGTCGCCACATTTTCTGCCGGAGAATCCGTAGTGCCAATCGCCTCAGCACCCAGGGACTCTATCACCATATCGCGATCTCCGGCCGAGAAGCCGTAACGCAGTTGGTGCGCTTCTTCAAATCGCTGACGCATCTCCGCTTCAGTACCGAACGTCACCTCAAGCGGCAGAAAAGACCCGGGGTAACGAAGTTGCACACGCTTGATCACCGTCGTGGCACTGTTGTCTACTCCCTGACTCAATACTTCAGCCAGCGCATCCTGTGCCAGTCGATCAAGTTGCACACCGGCATCGTCAACATCGGCAATACTTTGCTCAAACTGCTCTTCCCGTAAGGCGCGAATGTCTGCAAGACCCATCCCATAGGCCGATAAAACACCCGCAAAGGGATGCAGCAGAACTTTTTCTATACCGAGAGCATCAGCTACCCCACAGGCATGCTGCCCGCCTGCACCACCAAAGCAATTAAGGGTATAGCGCGTAACATCGTAACCACGCTGTACGGAGATCTTCTTAATAGCATTCGCCATATTTTCAATGGCGATACGTAAAAAACCATTGGCGATCTGCTCTACAGACATTGCCGGATCACCAGTCTCTGTAGCAATTTGCTCCGCAAGCGCTTGAAACCTGGTAGCAACAACTTCGGTATCAAGCGGTTGATCTGCATTCGGACCAAACACAGATGGAAAATGATGCGCATGCAATTTACCCAGCATCACATTGCAATCAGTGACTGTCAGCGGACCGCCGCGACGATAACAGGCCGGTCCCGGGGTCGCCCCGGCACTGTCAGGCCCAACTTGAAATCGACCTTCCTCAAACTTGAGTATCGAACCGCCACCGGCTGCTACCGTATGGATATTCATCATCGGTGCGCGCATGCGAACACCAGCCACTTCGGTTTCAAAGCTTCGTTCAAAACTACCTGCATAATGGCAGACATCAGTCGAGGTGCCGCCCATATCAAAACCGATCAGTTTATGATGACCTGCCTGTACGCCGGTTTTTACCATACCAACCACACCACCTGCAGGGCCGGACAGTATCGCGTCTTTGCCCTGAAACAAACTGGCATCAGTCAAGCCGCCATTGGATTGCATGAACAGCAGACGTTCACATCCACCCTGATCGGCATCAAGAGCAGCACGTACTTGCTGTACATACCTTTGTAAAATAGGTGACAGATAAGCATCTACTACTGTGGTATCGCCACGACTGACCAGCTTCATCAACGGTGATGTTTTGTATGAGGTTGATACTTGTGTAAAACCAACTTTTCTGGCTATCTCTGCGAGTCGTAATTCATGCGACGGGTTTTTGTAGCCATGCAGCAACGCAATAGCGACGCTTCTGATGCCGTCGCGATAGGCATTTTGCAGGGCAAGTCGTGCAGACTCTTCATCAAGGTCAGTGACAATATCGCCGTTGGCGGCCAGGCGCTCGGTTACCTCATTGACTCTTTCATACAGAAGCTCAGGCAACTTAACATTCAGGTCAAATAGTGTAGGACGGGCTTGATAGCCGATGCGGAGCTGATCAGCAAAGCCTTTCGTTATTAACAACAGCGTCCGATCACCTTTACGCTCCAGCAAAGCATTGGTGGCAACTGTAGTGCCCATCTTAACGGCACTGATAGTTCCTGCAGGTATTGCGTCATCAGCACTCAGCTGGAGAATGTCGCGAATGCCCTGCACCGCAGCATCACGATACTGCTCGGGGTTTTCCGAAAGCAACTTGGTCGTCTTCAAAGTGCCGTCAGTATGACGAGCCACGATATCCGTGAAAGTACCACCCCGATCAATCCAAAACTGCCACATACCGTACCCTCTGAATTTTTTTATAGAATACAGGGACAGGCCTGGTAAAAACAGAAAATGTGAATCAATCCTGTCGTTACGACACCGTATATAGAAAAATACTTGTTTGAGTTTGAAGTAATCGCTGTGACAATCTCACGCGGCCACCCCTTCCTATGATGGTTGGCCCCACAGGTTGGTCCCATTTTTTGTGCAGCTCAGATTAATTCTCCAACTGATCCCAGCTTTAGTCATTACGCTTTCCTTGAAAGAATGTTGTGCCCGACAGTCCAGCCGTTAGTACGGACACTGTCCATCCATTGATCACAACAAACGCTCTACAAAGGCAATAGAAACCACCTGCACTATTTCAACCTGATGCACGACACATATCTACGAAACGTTTCATGCATAACGGATTACCCGGGAGTGTCCTTAGCCCCCTTGTCAACAGCAGCGCGCGCCTCAGAGCGCAACGACGTGATTGTGGCGCTGTTTGTCAGGCAATGAGTTGTGAGGTCATCAGCATCGCGTGTACACGCTAGAGACAAGTAAGCGCATTGAGATTTTTGCGATACTTTCATCCGCACGGGAAACCCACACCGAAACAGTACATTTTGTCATTACATATAAATCTGCACGGACGCCCTTAAACAACCTTAACCCTTTGACCAGTAACGTTGTTGACAACCATTGATGTGCTTAGACCCCAAGTTAAGGCAACGTAACAGAGACCGTTAACTATAGAGAGCTATCCACTTTCAGAGCCCACAGATGTTCCCAAATTTCAGTAACTCTCATTTCGCAGCCATATGTTTTTTCGCCTTAATTAATGTCGGATGCGACTCTTCTGCGGTGATCACAGGTGATGTACCGCAGACGGGTGCCGCAAATGCCGTAGCTCAGTTGCAGCATGGTGATTTCGAATCTGAAAATAGTGCCTGGCAGTCGTGCGCTGCCGGTGGCAGCGCCTCGATTAACACCACCTCTGAAACAGAGTATGGCGCACGCGCCGCCCTACTGACAAAGCAGGCCTGTATATACCAAACAATTGCAGCAAAAGCCGGCAGCTCGATGCAGCTTTCATGCAAAACCAAAAGAGAGGGTGTCGGTTGGGCTGCGCTGATGCTCGGCTATCTGGATTCCAACTACCAACCACTCGACACAAAAGAAACAGAGATAGTCAATCCTGCTTTTGAAACTACAAATATCGCCTTAGCGGCTCCGGAAAAAACAGCCTATGTAGAGGTATTGGCCTACACCACCGCAAACTCGGCACTGACTCTCGATAACTGCACCCTCAACACTGTCACAGACGAACCAATATTAATCTCAAATAAAATTGCAGATGGTCTAACACCTACTGTCACCAGTATCATGCGGGAGCAATCATTTGGTAGCGATCCAGATGATATTACCAACACCAATGAGATTGACTGGGCGGAAGCATGGATGGCCCACAATGAACTCGGCGTCTGGGTCGCATGGAAAACCCACAACGAGGTAAATACCAATAGCTGGGGCTTAGGCGTTTACCTTGATACAGACCAGAATATCACTACCGGGTTTCGTGGCTTTAACAACGAATACCCAATCGGCGTGGACTACCTGATTGAAGGGGTTGAGCAGTTCACTTATAACGGTACAGGAAACGACTGGTCGTGGGAGCTTGCCGCGCAGAGTGGAACCGGACTTAACAAAGCAACCGCTATTCGCAGCACCTGGTTCAGAAGGTTTGGAAATACCGAGGCTATAGATCTATTTTTCCGTGGTGCAAATGAAGCGCTTGATGGCACGTCAATAGATTATTACCCGAACAATGTAATCAACGCAGACGCAAACCCTGCCAGTCGCTTTTTTACATACAACACTGCATCTTCTACGGTTACACCACCGCCTGTGATACCACCTGTATTGCCGCCACCACCGATAACGCCACCCACCACACCTGTCGGTACAGCGCGGATCGATGTTCGCAATCAACTTGAAGGCGCTGATTCCTGGCGCATCCGATTGTCCGAATGGCAAATTACTGTTATCAATGATGGCCTTTTACCGCTTACGAATGTCACTGTCAGCAGCGATGTCATCGCATCGTGCAGTTTTACTTACCCGAGCCTTGCAGTGGGTGAAGTAAAAACAGAGACGTGTGCCAATCCGGATCTGCTCGCCGGCTCTTTTAGCCACACAGTAACGGCCTCCGCGACAGGCAGCAACGGCCAATTAACGACAGACACAGACGCAAGCTCCTACTACCGTGCACTCAGACAAAGCCCGGCCCACACAATTGTAGCCACGCCCAATAGCTACGGTGCAGTCAACGGAGATGACATTACTTTTACCGTCGAGGTCGCTTCTGTAGGCAACTACAGACCGGACATAAGCTCCGTAGATAGCAATATTGAAGACTGCAAAAGACAATTTGATCCAGCGCTGACATCCGGTGAAATGGTACGCTACAACTGTGTCGCCACTAACGTTCAAATTCCTTTCACTGCAGAATTCAGCACGGAATTGACATCGGCCACGCTTGATATCCTTGCCGCCGGCACTACCTCCATAGAGTTAAGCCGCAACACGGGGGGTAACGTATTGTCACTGAACAATGACAGTGCCCTTCTGAGTTACAACATAAGGAACAACGGCGTCACTGACTTGTTTAACTTACAGGTAGTGAACGATGCTATTCCTGCTTGCAACAAAGAATTATCAAGCTTGCGAGCAGGCGCCGAGGTAAACTACCAGTGTAATACGGCATTGAGTAACAGAGGTGAGATACTCTCGTCTAACGCAGCAGTAACAGCAGAAACTCTCGATGGAGCATCAGTCACAGATACCTATCCACTGACTGTGTTTGCAAGGGATGATTTGAAGCTGGAGTTTCTTTTCGGACCTGCGAACAGGATCATTCGAGGCATACCCGGCGAAGCCATTAATACCACCTTCAAAATCGCCAATCGTGGTTATTTCCCTGTAACAAACATTGAATCGGTTAGGGTAAATCAGTCAATCTCGGGAACGGGAGATGTATCTGATTGTCTGGCGGTAGCAGAATCAATCGTACAAGATCCAAGTTTTCGTATAGAGCCCGGAGAGCAGAAAACTTACGACTGCATTATTGTTATGCCTACATCACTCCAGCTTCCTTCCGACTTTGAGTACCTTTTCACCAGCATAGGCTATTCCAGCAGCGTAATCGACGGCTACAATGAGACTTCCGGTGAAGTTCACTACCTGAAAAAGACCAGTACCCAGGGACAACCGGGACAAGCGACATTATTGTCATTTACACCGGCTGTCACTGACCCCTCTGCACTACCAAACCCTGTGATTGATCATCAAAACCGCCTGACGCTATCACTCACTAACGGAGATTTTGAATCAATTGACAACACCGGAACGCCCACCGGGTGGGAAAAAGGCTGCAACGGCATGGTAACTCGCGCAGCGGTCAACGGCAGTAACGGAATCAAACTCGAAAACGATGCCTGCATCAGCTATGTTTTGAATGCAAACGAACTGGCGGTATTGTCTGATAACAACTACAAATTCAGCTGTTACGTTAATGGAGCAATAGGTTATGCATCCATCACAACCACACTGAATGGAACAGAAAGCAGTACAACCGCAATGAATAAACTGGCCGCTGAAGTCACAGACACAGCACCACAAACTCTCACCAGCGGTTTTATTACACTGTATGCAAACAATCAAGCACACTTTGATGACTGCCAATTACTGATTACAGAATACTCTGACAACATTGCTTCAATAAATGTCAGCAACCAGGCTGAAGGTATTGATGCATATCGCAGGTATGGTGACTTTGACTTTTCGGTTCGTGTCACTAACGACGGCACGGTTCCTCTTAACGACATACAAGTCAGTAGTGACAAACTTAACTGCGATACCAACTTCGCAACGCTCGAGATAAACGAAACAAAAACTGTCTTATGTAGCACAACCGATCCGTTACGCCTTTGGGACGAAACGTTATCGCACAAAGTATTGGCGACGGCAATGACCGGCTACGGTGATAAGGTCGCCGACTCTGACTACGCAGGATACGGTGGCAACCTCGGCTACTACGATGGTGATATCATCAATGTTACTGTCAATTCCGTAGACATTGAACGCCTGGCTCCCGTGGCAATTGGCAGTGATGTTAAAATAGATATTGAAGTAACAAGAGGCACGGACAACCTGGTCAGGTTAATCACCAGCACGATTCCATCGTGCAACAAATTCATTGAACCAGATACCATGTTCGGCGACGTTATATCCTACTCATGCACTCTTGAAAATATTCAAGAAGATACTGAGTTCGACTTAAGAGTGATACCGAAGCTGAACGATAGTCAATTGAGGCGCATTTTTAACATCAGTGTTGAGCAGTAGCAGCTGATTTCAATGGACATTGATAACAATGGTACATCGACGATCTCTGTCGATGTACCGTTGGCTATGTGTGAATTGACTGGTCTAAGCATCAGTGCAGTGTACTTAGAGTGAATTCAAATTATGACCTTTCCTGCGACTCGAAAGCCTATTGAACGCGCTGCTCGCTATGTCGACTTAAGTTCGGCCAGATAAGACACTATACGTTCTCTTATTGAGCTTGACACCACAGACTCAACCAGCGCCACCATGTCTTTATCGCGCGTATCCGGAATAAGACGCGAGTCTCTGCGAAGCAAAGCTTCGGTGTTAAATACTGCCCTTGATGAGACATTTATTTTTAAAACGTTTTGCCACTCTTCCTTCTCAGCGACATCGGTAAGAAATCCGTTCTCATAGGCTTCAGGCGATTTGAATGCAGAGCTACGATCAAGCAGTTTATTTGCTGCTGCTTCTCCAATGGTATCACGCAGGCGCCGGGTACCCAATACAATGCCAAACCGCAGTCCGGGCATTGAAAAACGGGCATCAGGCGTGGCAACCCTAAAGCGACAGGCCAGAACAAGATCCGCCGCTGCACCATAACAGGCACCATGTACCAAAGCGTGGGTTGTCGCTGGTGAATGTCGAACTCTTTGCAACAACTGTTCGATACGCACCAAACGCATAAGAATATCGCCATCGCTTTCCGTCTGCACATTGCCGAGATCCAGGCCACCTGAAAACCCGCGCCCGTCAGCCTGAAATACAATATGCTTTACAGACTCTGATTCTGATTTATCTAACGCCTGATGTAAGCCTTCTACCAAAGCATCACCAAATACGTTCATTTTTTCAGCATGACGCAACTCAATGCTGGCTATATCAGCGTCTCGCCTATAGCTGACTAACTCCTCTGGTGTCGCCATCACTCTTTATCCGTCCATTCAAGATCGACTTCGCTGTTATGCGCGCCAAGCTCAGGGGGTTGGCGGTAGATCTTAAATTGGTAATCCTCTATCGCAACTGGAAACGCCGTTGTTCGGGTTTTAACTCCGTTGGGTAATTCAAGCGGTTGCACCAGACCCAGATAATTCACGTGTTCATCATTAAGCACTTGCGGGTAGTCGTTGATTGGTGAACAGGGCACGCCGCGTCTATCCATCTCTTGCAACCAATACTCGGCAGTCTGTTGTTCGAAGACAGGTTGCAGGATGGCCAGCAGGTCGTCCTGATGTTGTGCTCGTAAGATCTGGGTGGTAAACCGAGAATCTTTCTTAAGCTCAGGCAGCCCGACTGCCTCAGCGACTTCACTCCAAAGTCGATCATTACCCGCCGCTATGATGAAGTATTCATCGCTTGCCCGAAAAGCGCGATAAGGGGCGTTCCTGGGATGTGCCGACCCGAGTGCCGCCGGGGTTTTTCCGCTGCCAAAGTATTCCGAGGTTTGCAGCGCAGCAACACCGATCAGGCTGCCCAGCATGGAACAGTCGATATACCCGCCCTTGCCCGTTGAACGAAGCAGCATGAGTTTCGCCAGCACAGTAAATGCCGAATAAAGCCCGGCGCAAAAATCTCCCACCGGCACTCCACACTTTACCGGATTCCCGCCTGTCTCACCGGTGACACTCATCAGCCCACTCATGCCCTGCACGGTCACATCAAAAGCGCCCTTGTGAGAATAAGGGCCGGTTTGCCCGAAACCTGAAATAGAACAGTAAACAAGCTTCGGATTAATTTCCAACAACCTTTCATGCCCCAGACCTAAGCGATCCAGCACACCAGGCCTGAAGTTCTCCAGAACAACGTCTGTGGACTTCACCAGAGCGAGAAGCCGTTGCAGGTCAGCAGGGTTTTTAAAGTCGGCGGTTATAGAGCGTTTGTTGCGATTGAGCGATGCAAAGTTCTCACTGAAAACCTCCCCCTCGCTATTTTCTGACAACGGCGGCCAGGCGCGCATGCCATCACCTCCATCTGGTCGTTCGACCTTAACAACATCTGCACCCAAATCAGCCAGAAGCGACCCTGCAAAAGGACCCGCGGCGATCTGGCCAAACTCCAGAACACGAACCCCGTGTAACGGCAATGATGGATCACTTTGCATGGCTTACCCCGATAGGTTTCTTTCTGAACCGCTAGTGTACTGCAATCGTCAAACCGAATAAGCGATCGCATGAGGAAAGAGCTTTTAACCCTCAGCAGGCTCACTATTGCATTGCAACTCTTGAACACGGGTAGCCATAACCCGTGAGCCCCCCCCTGCTGCGAACCAATGACAAGCTCTCGTTCGCAGGCTTTAAGGTCACAGCCCACTAGCTATCATGCACGTTAACAATACAAGGTATTTCCGTATTGTCTTCTATGTTGAAAATAGAACGCCCGGTATGATTTAAATGACGGCCATACGTGTGAAGCGACACAGCGACGGTATCGCCGTTGTTCCACACACTGTGTATATCTTCGGGCATACAACAAACAGCACCACCTGGATAGAGAGTTTCCACATGTGTTTTCTCAAGCTTTGCAAAACCAGACTTGCTGCCATCGTCGAGGCGGCTGTAATTGGTTTCCTCTTCCTGACCTTCTATACCGCTTACCACCGCCCAGGTTTTATGATTATGTGCGCTTAGCCCCTTACCCGGAGCCCAGGCAATAACGAATGCTGCCAGATCATGATTATCTTCTTCGAACAAGAGATGCAAACCAAACCCCTGAGCTTCATCGATAGTTCGGTACTCGTCTTTGAACCACGATCTATCCGCCGCGAGCCTTACGGACAACGGCTTGATATCTGCCGTAATTTTTTCATTATCGGTTTCTTTGGATAGTATTTGCCGAAGATCGGCTCTGTACTGTTCCGGGGTATATGCGTTCATCGTTGACACTTCCTTTCAATGGCCCGTGCTAAGGCGTTTGCGTGTTATTTCAGTAGCTGTCATATTCATCAATGTTGATCTATCAAAGCACCACCACATTCCCCACCAATCGATCGTGATAGATAATACTATAGATATTCCGTTTCAAAATGTAGTAATGGCGTCAGGCCTATGATCAATCAAGAACGCCCGTAAGCGAGGCAAGCCGCAGGCAGTAGAAAAGGCGATCTGTGTCGTGGTTAATTGCCAATCCTATGTTGCATGCTAGTCACGCCCGTACGAGCGTTTACTCCCAATAACTACAAACGAAATAATACAAGCGCGAGGAACATAGAAACAGGTGGTGTACCAAGTCGATGTAAACACGATCTCGCGTCGTGATTCGTGCACCGATTTTTTGAATCCTAACAGCCCAACCCGGTGGCAATATCAGTCATGTATTCTCCGACAATATCCCATGGCTCTTCAGCCTCGAGATCCCTTGCCTGACTATCACCATATTCATAAGGCCGGTTGATATACGCTGTTTTAAATCCCAGGGAGCGCGCCGCATGCAGATCGTCGTTGTGAGCCGCTACCATCATGCACTGCGCGGGCTTTAAACCAAGCATCTGCGCACCATGAAGATAAACCTTGTCTTGCGGCTTATAACCCTGCGCGGTTTCGGATCCTAAAATCATGTCCCAGGGTATAGCGCTGTGCCTGGCCATGTTAACCATCAATTCCACATTGCCATTCGACAAACTGGCCACTACATAATTTTTTTTCAACCGATTCATACCTGGCAATGAATCTGCCCACGGCTGCAGGCGGTGCCACACCCGATTGATATGATCCAACTGCGTTTCTGATAAAGCCTCCAGCTCATAACCGTGAAGCAATTGTTGCAGGTTCTCCCGATGCAACTGATCGAGTTTTACATACCCCCTGTCGCCCGATCGAATGCCTTCCATTGCCGGTTGATAAAGCGCACGCCAATCGAGTGCAAATTGCTCCCAATTCTGATTGATCTTATGCGCCTCTCCAAAACGCTGCATTTCTCTGGTGATTGACCCACGCCAATCGACCACGGTACCGAAAACATCAAACAACAGGGCTTTAATTTCCGAATGTGCCATTTTAAAGTGTCACCCATTTGTGGCAAGCTTATACCGCCGATAAGAATTTCGTATTTCCCACAGTTTTTAATCACAGAGTTAAGACTGTCGGGATATTTCACGAATACCCAACCTGTAAGCGAAACATATTAATAGCGATTTCGCAAAGATGCCTGTTTACAGGGTCAGAACAGTGTAGTCGTAATCAATCAACTGATCAAAGGCGTTAATCACACCGCACAGCGTAGCGTAGCCAATCACGACAAATCCCGCGGCTCTTGGACGTCAAAATTATTGTTGGCCTTTTGAGGCAATGAATACGGAGGACAATCATCGCAAAAGAATTTTGAGCAGCGTTTCTCTGTTCAGATAGGTGTATACCAATAATAACCGATCAGGGTAACCCGCTGCGTGAGCAAGGTTCTCTACGTTCGTGATGAATACATTTTAACCGCGTCGCCGCTAATCCTTGCTCACGCTGCGGGTTGCCTTAGGCAGATGCGTGCTTGCTGCTATTCTTATTTCATTGCAGGTGGTGTAAGTGGGATTGATAAATCTGGTGTGGAGCTTATCAAGTAGTAAGCAGGCTTGGTAAACCGGCGCATGAGTGAGGTTCTCTACGCTCGTGATGTATGCATTTTTAACGGCGTAGCCGCTAATCCTTGCTCACGCTGCGGGTTGCCTTAGGCAGATGTGGCCTTGCTGCTATTCTTATTTCATTGCAGGTGGTGTAAGGAGGTTTGAAAAATCAAGTGTGGTGCTTACCAGTAGTATCCGGCCCGGGTAAACTGGAGCATTAATGAGGTTCTCTACGTTCGTAATGAGTGGACTTAGGCGGCGTCGCCGCTATTCCTTGCTGACGCTGCGGGTTACCTTTGGTGGATGCGCGGAACTCAACACACCTGCGGCGACTTGTCATTTCATATCGGACACTAACACGCCTTTCCAGTTACAAACCCTCACCTCTTCACACACTATTTGGTGTAGCGTGTCATAGGTGACTCTGGCAGCGTTGGACAGTGGCCGGTTGGCCGGTATGGCCAGTGAAATCACTCGGGAAAGATCAGGTTGGACAACCTTGCGTGCATCGATACATCCTTCCTCCCACAGTGCATGAATTGCAG
>CALISD010000049.1 GCA_938041955.1 uncultured Granulosicoccaceae bacterium
AAGTGAGAAATATCCCTGGCTTCTATAACTGGACAATGATTGTGCTACGCGAAGCGGGCACGATCTACCTGTCCCTGATTAAAATTCTCGTGCCTGCTATTGTGATCGTCAAACTATTACAAGCTGTAGGGGCTGTAGCAATTGTGGGCGATTTAATGGCCCCGCTGATGAATCTCATTGGCTTGCCATCGGTATTAAGTATTGTCTGGGCCACAACAGTTTTTACCAATATTGTTACTGGCATGGTTGTGTTTGTAAATGTTGCAGCCAATGAGCCATTAACGGTGGCGCAAGCAACAGTTCTCGGCTCTCTGATGTTAATCAGCCATTCAATACCGGTTGAAGGCATGGTAGCAAAGCGTGCCGGTGTGCCTTGGTGGCTGACTGTTTTATTGCGTGTTGGCGGTGCGATGTTATTTGGCTGGTTACTGCATTGGTTTTATCAATTGACCGGCACCTTGCAGGATGCCAGTGTTTTGCTTTGGCAGCCACAGGTGGTGGATAGCAGCTTTCAGGGATGGCTGCGGGCTCAGATTAAGCTTCTATTTACGATATTTTTCGTTATCGCATTCCTGGTCGCCACTTTGAAGATTATTCGTGCGATCGGGATTGAGGTGCTGTTGCACAAAATCATACAACCAATACTTTATTTAATCGGCGCGAAAAAGTCTGCAGCGAATACAGTGATTGTTGGTTTTACCTTAGGCCTTACTTTCGGTGCCGGCCTTTTAATTCGCGATATTGAGACCGGTAAGCTTGATCGCGCAGATGCAGCGCTGGTCATTTGCTTTCTGGGCCTTTGTCACGGCTTGATCGATGACACGCTGTTGGTGATGTTGCTGGGCGCTCATTTGTCTGGTGCGCTTTTGGCCAGAGTTCTCTTTGCAACGCTCCTCATGGGAATCTATGTGCACTTATTGCGTGGTCGTGTTGTTCGATGATGACACAGTGCAGTGTCGGATTAAAAATACAGCAAGATTTGTGAAATCAAGTTGTGAAACGATACCGTTCTGGACTAACGGACGAATGTCGTGTCACTAACTTACGAGCAACGCGTGCTGCGTGTGCTGACTTATATTCATGAGAACCCGGCCGGAGATCTATCACTGGACGCATTGGCTGACGTTGCCTTGATGTCGCGCTTTCACTGGCATCGCGTATTTCAGGCGATAACTGGTGAGACCTGTGCGGAGGCAGTAAGGCGCATCCGTCTGTTTCTGGCAGCCAGCTGGCTCATCAACAGTGACGAGCCTGTGGCACAGATCGCGATACGTGCCGGTTACCCGAATATAAAAAGCTTTACTCGTGTTTTTAGTCAGCGATTTGGTGTTCCTCCTGCCATGTTCAGAAGAATAGGCCAACCCGGCCTTCCACGTGAATTTAAATCGAGAGGTAGTTTCACCATGTTTAAAGTAGATATACAGACGGCTCCAGAAAGACGTTTGGCAGCTATGCAGCATCGAGGCGCTTATAACGGTATAGGAGAAGTCTTTAGGAATCTGAGTGCCACAGCTACCGCCGAAAATATATGGCCGCGAGTGCAGGGCATGATTGGTGTTCACTACGACGATCCAAATGTTGTCGATGAAGCAAAACTACGCAGCCATGCGGGTTTATTAATTGCAGACAGTCAGAGCGTACCCGGCTGTTTAGAGGAGATTGTGTTGAACGGCAGTGAGTGTGCGGTGTTGCATTATAAGGGGCCGTACACAGCGATTAAAGTTGCCTATGACTACCTGTACGGTGACTGGCTTCCGAAGTCGTCGCGTGAGCCTGCAGATGCGCCGCCTTACGAATTGTATCTAAATAGCCCCACCGATACCGCTGAGGCGGATTTACTTACCGAGATATACCTGCCATTGGAGTAAGGTATTAGGGCAGGGTGTTGTGGCAGCTGCGTTGCGTATCCGTCAACGCAGCCTTGCAATGATTCGCGATAGTCTTTCTGCGCTATTCTTCGTAGCGGCAAGTGGTTTGAAGGGCTTCGTTCCAGCCCCAACCCGCTGGGCCGTTAGGTTTACATCGATTTTCAGGAATGTAGGTTGTCGTATTGCCAGCGGGTGGGCAAGACTCACCGGTGACTGTATTGTAGCCCCAGCCGTAGTTGCTTCCGATGGCGGCGGCAGTGTAATCACAATTTTCATTGATTGGGGCAACATTGCATGTCTCGCTGCCATTCCACCCGATACCGTCTCCGTCAAAATCGGCGCAGTAACCCGTTGCCCGCAGGGGGGCACTTTTGTCTCTATAGAAGCAGTGGGAAAATTTATCCACCAAAGTTTCATTATCGCTAATGCGGGTTGTATCATCTATCAATATATAGCCCTTTTCGGTGGTGTATCCATTCAAATTAAAATTCACCTGTAAGCCGGTTTCTAAGGTGCCAAACTGTTTTATTTCCCAGCCGCGGGTGAACATATGGGCAGTGACATCACTTAAGCTCTCCAGGCTCGACGTGCCCGGTATAGAATCTTCGGTAAGAAAAGTGATGTCGTATCTTTCTCTGGTATATTCGTTTCCGGTTTCTTCGGCTGATGAGTTTGTACGGTGGTAGCGATCACAGCGCACTGTTTGGTTAGCAACATCCTCGTTATTCCATGCGAGACCGTTTCCCCCGTAGTCGCTTCTTGTTTTGGCCAGATAGTGCGTCTGCCCATAAAAGCGTACAGCGGTGGTGTAGCACGACTGTTGCCCGTCCCATCCCCATCCACGCAGACCAACATTTAGGCATTGCTCAGAGTTGATAAGAGGTTGCGGTAATTGCCCAACGGTAAGCCTTGCATCCGCAGATACAACGAACGGCGCGCAGGAGAGTGTCAAGACAACTGCGAGTAGTGTTTGAATCGTAGAATCAGGTCGTGTCGTCGTCATATCAATTTGGTTCAGTTTGTAGTGTCATGACAAATATAGACCACGAGAGTATCCCTGGCAATCGCTTCTGTATAGTTTTTTTGGTTTCTATGCCCTCTAAAACGTAAAAAACGGTACGTACGTGTTTCGGCCTAAAATAACCGACATAGTAATGTTGATAAACTACATGTGACGAAGGTCGATACTCACGAATTGTTATGTGCTATTCCGCAGGG
>CALISD010000050.1 GCA_938041955.1 uncultured Granulosicoccaceae bacterium
ATAAAAGCGAATCAGCGGCAACACCTGAATCTCGCACCTACAACCTCGAGAAGCACATCGACAGTGTTGCCGCTAACTCGGAGCAAAACATAACAGTTGAAAGTATATTTTCCATCTATATTTTTCAGCTATCGCTTGCAAATGTTATTGAGTTCACATCTGTATGTAGGATGATTCCTACATCAATTTAATCTCATTCCGTTGAAATGAAAATTGGGGCTTTTTTACTGCGCGTTCTTCTATGCAATTGATTTTCTGGATGAGCGCTGTTAGCGCCTTGTCAATGTTACTTCACTGCTGAACTTAGCGATTTTAGTCGATCGAAACCTGGCTTTGCATCTCGCTGCTCGTCTGTTAGACGAGCGGTGTCTGTCCTTGCTCACGCAGCGGGTTACCTTGATTGCCTATTACTGTTGATTCTGTTTCTTTTCTGGCCTCTATGACCGTACGAAGCACGGCACGAAGCAGATGGCTGTCGTAAATCGATCTCAGGTAGCCCGCTGCGTGAGCAAGGATCAACGTTCACGCTGTTACTCTGGTGGACGAGCGTTGCTGGCCTTGCTCACGCGGCGGGTTACCTGGATCGGGCATTACGGATGATCTGTATTCTTTTCAGATTTCGGCCGTACGAAGCATGGCAAGAGGCAGATGGCTGTCGTCGATCGATCTAAGGTAGCCCGCTGCGTGAGCAAGGATCAGCGTTCACGCTGTTGATCTGTTGGACGAGCGGTATCTGGCCTTGCTCACGCAGCGGGTTACCTTGATCGGGTGCTAATGGTGACTCTGTTCCCTTTCAAGCTTCTGTGACCGTGCGAAGCATGGCAAGACGCAGTTGGCTGTCGTGGATCGAGCTCAGGTAGCCCGCTGCGTGAGCGAGGATCAGCGTTCACGCTGTTACTCTGGTAGACGAGCGTTGCTGGCCTTGCTCACGCGGCGGGTTACGTTTGACCTTCTATTACTGATGAGCCGTATTCCTTTTCTTGCCTCCGAAACCGCACGATGAATGCTAAGAAGCACATGGCAGCCGTGGATCGAGCTCAGGTAGCCCGCTGCGTGAGCAAGGATCTGCGTTCACGCTGTTACTCTGGTGGACGAGCGTTGCTGGCCTTACTCACGCGGCGGGTTACCTTGATCGGGATTGCTGGTGATCTGCATTCTTTTCGGGTTTCGGTGGCCGTACGAAGCATGGCAAGAAGCAGATGGCTGCCGCGGATCGACCTCAGGTAGCCCGCTGCGTGAGCAAGGATCAGCGTTCACGCTGTAACTCTGGTGGACGAGCATTATCTGGCCTCGATCACGCGTCGTGACACCAGCTTTAAGATGCAAACTTAAAGTGGCGACCGGGTGCGGCGTCGAACAGGGCTTTGGTGTATTCGTGCTGTGGATTGTTAAAAAGTTCTGCAGCAGGGCCGTACTCAACCACCCTGCCTTTGGACATCACCGCAACGGTGTCACAGACCTGCGCAGCTACTCGTAGGTCATGGGTAATGAATAACATGGCAAGCTGCATACGATCACGAATTTGCTCCAGTAGCGTCAGTACCTGCGCTTGAACCGATACGTCCAGCGCTGAAACGGCTTCATCTGCTACCAGTAATTCCGGTCGCATTGCCAGTGCCCGCGCAATGCAAACCCGTTGCCTTTGCCCGCCTGAAAACTGATGCGGATACCGATCTAACCCGTCAGGGCTTAACTGCACCAGTTCCATTAGCTCTCGTGCATGTGCCATTGCATCTGCGTGGCTTTCACCATAGTTCATCGGCCCTTCAATAATCGACTGCCCGACAGTTCGTCGCGGGTTGAGTGATCGGTACGGGTCTTGAAATATTATCTGTACTTTACGACGCAGCTGGCGCAAGTCTTCACCTGACAACTCTGCGATGTTACGGCCAGACAAAAATATTTTTCCTTCAGTGCTCTTTATCAGCCAGGTGATACAGCGCGCAACTGTGGATTTTCCAGAACCAGACTCTCCCACAATGCCTAAGGTCTCGCCCTTGCGAATCTCAACCGATATATCAACGGCGGCGTCAACTACATTGCGACGCCTGCCAAATGAAAAACTAAAGTATTGTTTGTGTAAATTTTCAGTACGTAAAACAGTTGGTGCATCTGCGGGTATCGCTTTCCGAATCGGTGGCTCGTGCTTTGGCACAGAGGAAATTAGCATTTGGGTGTATGGGTGTTGCGGTGATGCAAGCACTTGTTGTGTGGTGCCGAATTCAACCATCTCGCCCTGCTTGAGCACTGCTACACGATCACCCAGTTCTGCAACCACACCAAAGTCATGGGTGATAAACAGCACCCCGGTTTGACGCTCCCCTTGCAGCTCACGTATTAGATGAAGTATCTGTGCCTGAGTCGTCACATCAAGCGCTGTGGTCGGCTCATCTGCAATGAGCAACACCGGTTCCAATATCAGAGCCATGGCAATCATAATGCGTTGTCGTTGCCCACCAGATAGCTGATGTGGATACGATGAGTACATTCGAGCAGGGTCCGGCAGATGCACTTGTGCAATCATATCGAGCACTTTCTGATGTCGTTGCTCCGATGAAAAATCGGTGTGCTCTTGTAGCACCTCATCAATCTGGTCACCACAGCGCATCACCGGGTTCAGCGCTGTCATTGGTTCCTGGAATATCATCCCCATACGGGTACAACGCAACTGTCGCAGTCGATCTTCAGAACAACCCACAATCTCTTCACCCTGAAGCTCGATTGAACCTTCAGATACATTGAGTGCCTTAGCCAGCAAACCCATCAAAGAAAAGGCGATAACCGACTTACCGGAACCAGACTCTCCGACCAGGCACACGACCTCACCGGGAGCGACATCAAACGAGACGTTGCTAACCGCATGTTTCCGGTCCGCATTACGTGGTAGGTCAATGGTAAGATTTTTCACAGACAACACTGGGTTGTTATGCCGCGGATTGTCCATGATCAAATCTCTTTCGACATACGTGGGTCTATCGTGTCACGCAAACCATCGCCGAGCATATTGATAGCAAGCACTGTTAACGTTAAAAATATACCGGGGTAGAAAATACTATGCGGGAAAATCTGGAAGAGATCCCTGCCCTGCGCCATGATGTTCCCCCAGGTGGGAATCTCCGGTGGCACGCCTACACCCAGAAAACTCAAAATCGCTTCAAGCAAAATGGCAGAGCCACAAATAAACGTGCCCTGTACAATTAAAGGGGCAATGGTATTCGGTAATACATGACGTATTAGAATCTTTGGTGTTGGTGTACCTACAGATATAGCCGCCTCCACATAAGGTTCTTCCCTTATGGATAATACAATTGACCTTACCAACCTGACCACGCGCGGTATTTCCGGAATCACAATAGCCATGATCACAGTAAACAGCGAGGCGCCCGACAATGACACTAACGCGATGGCAAGCAAGATAGAAGGTATCGCCATCAATCCATCCATCACTCTCATTACTACAGCATCTACCAATCGAAAGTAGCCCGCCATTAAGCCGATAAACAATCCAATACTCACAGCTATCACCGCAACGGACAGACCGACTATCAGCGACACTCGAGCACCATAAATAACCCGTGCAAAAACATCACGCCCCAGTTTGTCAGTCCCCATGTGCGCCACTTGTGTGTATTTATTGCCCTCTTCATCTTTGTGCACTGTTTCAAAACCTGGCACCTTGTTGCGGTTTCGCGGTGATATTTCAGTGGGATCAAGCGGGGTAATAAACGGTGCTGCAGGCACCAGAGAGACAATAATTGCGATTAACAATCCACCGATCACTACACTGGGGTTGCGAAACAACCGAGACCAAATAGAGGGCTGGTGGCTGTAATCAACCGATTCTGCCGACTCTTCCGAGATAATCGTATCAGTCATCTGATTTTCCGATCGAGACCTTTAGCATCAGTATCGAATACGCGGATCAAGCAGCGTGTAAGCCACATCAATCAATAAATTAATAACGATATAGACCAGAGAAAACAGCAAAATCAAGGCCTGCACTGTTGGATAGTCACGTCCTTGAATGGCATCAAGGGTGAGCGAGCCTAACCCTGGTATAGCAAACACGCTTTCGGTGACCACCACTCCGCTGATCAATATGGCTATGGCAATTCCAATGATGGTGACAATGGGCACAGCGGCGTTGCGCAACGCATGTTTTAACAACACCTTGCTTTGCGGCAGACCTTTGGCACGTGCGGTTCTTATATAATCTTCATTCAACACTTCCAGCACACTGGTTCGTGTCATGCGTGCGATGAGAGCGATGAAAATCACTGACAGTGCTGCCGCCGGAAGAATGAGTCTATGCGCCCACCCTAAAAATCCGTCAGACATTGCTTGATAGCCCTGTACCGGGAACCATTCAAGCTTTACTGCAAACACATAAATCAGCAGATACCCGATAACAAACACCGGCACAGAAAATCCGATGACAGAAAAACCCATGACCACGCGATCAATCCAGGTACCGTGTTTGTAGGCTGCCAGTGTCCCGAGTGGCACTGCAATCAAACAGGCAATGACCGTAGTGAACAATGCCAATGATAAGGTGGGCGCAACGCTGTCGGAAATCATACTGATCACCGAACGTTTATAATAAAACGATTCGCCAAAATCCCCTTTCACAAGATTTTTGGCATAAATAACAAACTGTACCGGCAGCGGCTCTTCTAAACCGAGCTTAACGCGTAGCTTGGCAATATCTTCTGTAGTGGCTGCGTCACCGGCTATGTTCGAAGCAGGATCCCCAGGCGTGAGCCGCAACATTAAAAATACAATCACCATCACCACCAGCACTACCGGTATGGTGGCAAAAATTCTTTTTAGCAGGTAAGACCACATGGACGATCGTTAGGGATTTCTTGTTATGGTGAGCTGGGTTATACGCTCAGTTTATAAGCGCGGCGACTACAAAGGGCTGCATCGTATCGATGCAGCCCTGTCGACAAAGCGCTATTCGCCTTTTTTGTATCCCCAGAATGCAGGCACCGGTGATACCGGTGCACCAGAGATATTTGCACCCATCGCGTGTGGCTGCAGATACTGGCCAAGATGGATATGCGTGGGTGACTCGGATACGCGAGTTTGCAGCTGCTTAACGAGCTCTAGCTGCTTACCAGCGTCCGGCTCACGTGCAAAGTCATCACGCAGGCTTTGAATCTTGTCGTCACACGGCCAGCCGAACAATGCCTGGTCACACGCTGCATTCAAGAAAGGAGTCGTCAACGGGCTCGCGTTATCGACGGAGTTCCAGGCGGTGATGAACGCATTCCAGCCACCATCTTCCGGTTTGTCTTTCTTGTTACGTCGACCGACCAGTGTTTGCCAGTCCATCGCCTGCATATCAACGTTAAGACCAATCTTCTCCATAATGTCTTTCGCCACAGGTGGTAACGGCTCAAGAATGGTGAGATCAGTGGGATGCATAAGGATCAACGGCGTGCCGTCGTAGCTGGAGTCTGCAATCATCGCCTTGGCTTTGGCCATATCGCCTTCCAGCATATCTTCAAAACCTACATCTGTAGCAATCGGTGTTCCGCAGATGAACATCGCCTTACAGGTTTTAAAGTACTTTTCATCACCGACGCCTGCATACAGAAATTCTTCCTGATCAAACGCATACAGTAATGCCTGACGTACTTTGGGATCATCAAACGGAGGATGCAGTTGATTAAAGCGGAACGTGTACTGACTGCCGAACGGATTTAGATCAACCAGTTTAATATTGGGATCTTTTTCCATCAGTGGCAATAGATCGTGCGCTGGTTGCTCAATTACATCAATCTCACCTTTAGACAACGCATTCATTTTTGTCTGTTGATCGCGAATAACCTTCCAGACAACCTTATCAACATGAACCACTTTGCCACCCGCAAGGCCATCAGCCGGCTCGTCGCGCGGGACATAGTTTTCGAACTTGGCGAACTCTGCCTTGTCACCCGGCTTCCATTCGTCTTTAAGGAAAATGTACGGTCCACTACCAATGTATTCCGTGATCTGATCACCTGGCGGTGTTGCGGCAATACGCGCTGGCATGATGAACGGCACATTAGATGAAGGTTTACCGAGTGCCGCTATAACTAACCCGGTGGGCTCATTGAGCTTAAACTGGAACGAATTATCACCGGTGGCAGTCATTTCAGATACGAAGGTCATCATCTTCTGACCCATGGCGTCTTTAGCACCCCAGCGCTCAAGTGAGGCAATAACATCTGCACTGGTGACCGGCTGATCGTCATGGAACTTCAGACCGTCACGCAAGGTGAAGTCGTAAGTTAAACCATCCTCTGAGATTGTGTGCGTGTCTACCATTTGCGGCATCACTTCACCGGCAGTATTCATCGCAAACAGCGTGTCATATACCATGTAGCCGTAATTGCGAGACATATACGCTGTCGTCCAGATTGGATCGACAATTTTTAAATCAGAGTGCATGTTAACGCGCAAAACATTGTCGTCTTGCGACTGCACTATTCCGCCCACTGCAAAGCTAGCCAACAAGCCCGCTTTGAGTAGAGTTTTGGCAATTCTTGTGAATCCCATGTATTCCTCCTCAGTAACAAACAAAACGTTGAACAACAAGCTGTGCCCCAACACTTCTTGCCGTTTTCAGGAAAGTAATGCCCTGGTTCGACTATAACTCAGAATTACGGATGTTTACCAACCCAATTTCTTCGCTAAACCGGTGATCTGCAGCTGATTGCGCCATAAGCATGCCTTTGCTAGTTACAGCTGAAGATAGGCAAGGCCGCGATTCACCGAACAGCCACCAGCGACATATCTGACTTGCCAATCGCTCACGCGTCGGGCTACATGAGCCCTACACAGGGTTGAAAAGCCGTTTCTTTTTTGGGGAACCCGATACGTTAGCGAGTGGGCGTACTGCTGTGATCTTTAAGGGTTGTTCGATTGTGTCGAAACCCCGAATAACTTAGGCACCATGACCGGCTCTATAGCAACCGATCTGCCATTAGTGACGTAACCCGACGTGCCACTCGCTTACGCGTCGGGTTTCC
>CALISD010000051.1 GCA_938041955.1 uncultured Granulosicoccaceae bacterium
GGGGTTTCCATTGACTTACGTGAACTTGCCACTTGCTTAAGCGTCGGGTTTCCCTTTATAGGAGTGAATGATTTATCCTTGGGTTTCTGAGGAGATTCCATGACACAAACCATTGCCACGCTCACCGTAGACAGCCTCATACAAAACGGTATTGAGTCGCTCTATTGCGTACCAGGTATACAGAACGACCATTTCTTTAATGCGCTGTTTGATAAGCAAGACAAGCTCAAGCCAATCCACACCCGACATGAGCAAGGTGCGGCGTATATGGCCCTGGGAGCGGCACTTGCGACTGGACGCCCACAGGCATTTTCTATTGTTCCGGGTCCGGGGTTTCTGAACGGATGCGCAGCCCTGTGCACCGCTTATGCGCTGAATGCACCGCTGTTCGGTGTTATCGGGCAAATTCCATCAGGTGCCATCGGTAAAGGGCTGGGGTTACTGCATGAAATTGAAGGCCAGTTTGAAATTCTACAATCGCTGACCAAGCATGCAGACAGAATAGTTAATGGTGCAACAGCTGAAGCCCAACTTGCAACCGCTTGGCAGAGTGCGCGGTCGGGACGCCCACGACCGGTCGGAGTCGAGATTCCGGTTAACGCATGGCTTGCGGACGTTACTTATACAGCAGACAATCTACTCATCCAGGCTGAAGCACCGAAAGCGCCAGACTGTAAAGAGATAGCATTGGCTGCCGGGCTTATTAACGCTTCCAAAACCCCCTTGATCGCTGTTGGCACGGGCGCACAGGATCACTCCGACTCAATACGCCTGTTTGCTGAAAAAGTTGGCGCAGGCGTAATGGCATTTCGCACGGGCCACGGTGTTATGGATAGTCGTGATCCGCTTGCCATCCCGATGCCGGTCGGCCACAGGCTCTGGAAAGAGTGCGATTTGATCATCGGGCTGGGCACCCGTTTAACATCGCAGAAGCTTGATTGGGGTATTGATGACAACATCAAAGTGCTGCACATAGATATCGATGAAAGCACACTCAACAATATCGCAACGCCAACACTCGGTATACATGCGGATCTTGGTGTGTCACTACAAAAGTTGCTTAACACCCTGCCGCCTCAACCTGACAGATCACCTTGGCGTACTCGGGTGGCAGAAGGAAAAGAGACCTTTGCAACAGAAATACAATCAAAGTTAGCACCGCAAATGAGCTGGCTCAGTGCGATTCGCAATGCCCTGCCCGAAGATGGAATTTTTGTCGATGAACTGACGCAGATCGGCTATGTGTCACGATTCGGTTTTCCAAGCTACCTGCCACGAACCTTTCTATCTACCGGCTACCAAGGCACGCTCGGTTACGGCATAGCGACAGCCCTTGGCGCAGCGCACGCAAGACCGGATGTACCTGTTGTATCCATCGCCGGAGACGGTGGGGCAATGTTTACTATTGCAGAACTGGCCACAGCCGCCCATCACAATATTCCCCTGAATGTAGTGGTGATGAATGATAATGCATTTGGCAATGTGAGAAGCATTCAGCGAGATAAGTATGATGCCAGGTATATCGCTTCAGAATTGACCAGTCCGGATTTTGTCAAAGTGGCTGAGGGTTGTGGAGTCACTGCGACGCGAGTTCACTCACCTGAAGAACTGGAAGCGCAATTGAGACTGGCAATCGCCAACCCCGAACCCAACCTCATAGAAGTGCCAGTCGGCGACTTCCCATCGCCCTGGGAGTATATTTTGCTGCCGAAGTTGCGATAAATGGCGTAAATCACCGCATGGAGACAAACTCATGCGGCATTGCAATCAACATCAGCTGTTCTCTGTATAACGATTGTGAACAACAACCTATCATTTTTGTTTTTTCAGCATATAGGTACCGGTCCGTGAATGAGAAAAGCAGTGGTGCGGTTGATATTGGGTCTATGCCTGAAAACGTAAGCAGACTTTAAAACATGGCTCATCAGAATTTCCTGCGCGGTCTTACTAAAGACGAACGTCGCGCGATGACTCAAAAAACTAATATTCATGCGCTACTGCGTGTGTTTGTGCTAACCCTGCTAATCGCCACCTTGTCTGTTGGCATTGTCAGCAGAATACCCTTCTGGTTCTTGCTGCTCCCGATCAGCGGACTGCTTCTGGTCAGTCTGTTTCATTTTCTACACGAATGCATTCATGACACCCCGTTCCAGTCAAAGGCGCTGAATAGAATTGCCGGCACAGTCTGCGGTTTTCTATTGTTCCTCCCCAGTGAGTGGTTCCGCTATTTTCATCGTGATCATCATCGCTATACGCAAGTTGAAGGTAGAGATCCCGAATTGGATTCCGCAAAGCCTGCGACTAAAATTCAGTGGCTGGTGCACCTGACCGGTTTTAGTGTGTACCGATCATCGATATTGGTGTTTCGCCAGTATATTCAGAACACTGAAGTTGAAGCTTTTATTCCGCCGCGAGCGCGGATTGAAGTAGTCAACGAGATTCGCGCTATGAGCCTTGGCTACGCATTGTTGCTTCTCGTAAGCATTACACTTGGCAGCACGGCATTGTTGTGGATCTGGATAATACCACTGCTGCTGGGCCAGCCATTTTTGCGCCTGTATTTGTTAGCGGAGCATACGCTATGCGACCATTCTGAAGATATGTTTCGTAACACCAGGACTGTGCTAAGCAATCCAGTGGTGCGATGGTTTACCTGGAATATGCCGTTCCATACCGAGCATCATGTATACCCCGGAGTGCCATTTCATCAGTTGCCAGTACTGCATCGAAAAATACAAAACTATTTAGTTCACACCGAAACGAGCTACGTTGACTTTAACCAACAACTTTACAATAAGATGTCATAGACTTCCTGGCCTGCATTATTCTTGAGACGAACCAGGCAATTTAGCGATTTTCCTATTCCGTTTACAGGCAATAAATTATGTACAAACCCCGGAGCGCAATTTCGAGTCACATCTCATCAGATCCGAATCGCTGGTGGCGAGCCACAGTTGCGCGTGAATTCAATGACGCGTTTAGTGCTGTGACTGTGAATGCCGAAACCTCATGAATAATGCAAACTAGGTAATTACACCCTGCTTGCGTAATTCGTCCAACTCGCTATCACTATATCCAAGATCACCCAGTATCTCATCGGTACTGGCGCCGAATTGAATCGGTGATGTAGGCTGACCAGCGGGCGTTCTATCAAATCTAGGCGCAGGTGATGCTTGAAACGAATCATCAATGAATACGTTTCTTTCTTTGTTGTGATGATAAAGCGGAGCCTCTTCAAAATTCAGCACAGGTGCTACGCAGGCGTCAGATCCGTCAAAAATCTGCATCCATTCATCTCGCGTCTTGCTGCGGAAGTGTTGCTCGTATCTATGATGCATCTGCGGCCATCTGTCTCTTTCATTTTGCTCTAAGAGGTCAGTAGCCGGAAGACCCGCAAGTTCTACAAACAGTTTGAAGAACTGTGGCTCGATAGCGCCAACTGAAATGTATTGTTTATCTGAGGTTTCATAACACCGGTAGTAAGGCGCACCGCCGTCAAGCATATTGCTTTGCCGTTCCGGCTGCCATTGCTGTTGTTGATATAAGGTCTGTATAAAACCCATGATAGACGGAACACCATCTACCATGGCAGCATCAACTACTTGCCCTTTACCGGACTGCTGCCTCTCCTGAAGTGCAGCAAGCACTCCCATTACCAAAAACATCGCACCACCTGCGTAGTCAGCCACCAGATTTAACGGAGGTATCGGCGGTTCCCCCTTTTTACCGATTGCGTGTAATGCGCCAGTGATCGCCAGATAATTGATATCGTGACCTGCTGTACTGGAGAGCGGGCCCTCCTGCCCCCAACCGGTCATTCGGCCATAAACCAAACGTTCATTGATTGTCTGACACTCTGAAGGACCGATACCCAGCTTCTCCATCACACCGGGACGGAAACCTTCCAGCAGGATATCTGCGCTTTCAATGACCTTGAGCAGAGCTTCACGCCCTTGAGTAGATTTTAAATTCAGGGCTATTGATTTTTTGTTGCGGCGATTGATATCTCCGCTGTCTTTTGAGTCGCTGGCTCTATCAATGATAATGACTTTCGCGCCAAGATCAGCCATTAGCTGGCCAGCCAGCGGAACGGGACCGAGGGCTGCCATTTCTACGATAAGTAAATGAGATAGAGGTCCGCTCATTGAACAATTAGCCTGTGAAATCGCTTGTCTAATCTTACCCGCACGGTCGCTATTTGTAAGTGTTAGATTAGAATAATGCGCGCAGGTATTTCAGTATGAGCCCAATGCTTCGGTCAGTGCAAAGTCTTTATTTTAGAAATAGTTGGTAACTTTTTATATGCTGCTGCTTGCAAATTCAATAATTCAAGCGATATAGCTGGGACCTTTCAATAATGCTGTAGGGCCAGAATGTTGTCCAAAGCGGCCCGATAGCATCTTGTAGGTACTCGTCTTCGGCATTCTTTTCTTGGTCCACTATCTTTGGAAAAACCGTGTACTCTTGCACTTAGAAGTTCGTGATTTACATTCTCCGCACGCTATAAATTTTGCCCCATCAAAATCTGTTTGGTAATCTGCTCTCTTTCTTAAAATGGACCAGCGTTAGATGCTTTCTTCAAATTGGACTTTATCCATCAAGCGATTTTCCAAACATATAAACAAAAGCCTTTGAGTGTTTTCAGCGCGCCACCACTTGAGCGACTTTGCAACAACCTTTCCAACGACCGCTTTGGGCTGCGGGTTCAACCAGTGCCTGTAACATTCGCGAATAACTTATCAGCTGGTGTTTCATAATTCAAAGTCTTTCTTGGTCTCTCGTATAAACACCATCGCAATATATGTTGCCGGACAGGCGTATATTTCAGAGCGCTCAATTAGAACGATCCGAAGATGACTTTTTATAGAGAATCGGATGCACTACAGGCTCTCGCTTGTTGAACAACCATCGGTCAGCCACAGACAGATACCCATCTGGAAAATGATAGTGCCCGTTGTCCGCCAGTACCCTGCTCCTTTGCTCTTTCCATAGCGCCGGCAGCGCATACCAAGATGTTGTCGGATGCTGGTGATGGACTGCGTGAAGGTTGTTATTTAAAAACAGAAAGCTCATCAATCTGCCTGCTTCGACTACCGCAGTTCTGTGCTTCACTTGTTCGTCAGCACGATGCTCAATAAAAGTTCTGATCATCAATACTGACATTCCAGGGTAGGCCACCGCCAAAGCATAGAACCATAGATCTATATTCAGATAAGCGAGATATAACACAACAGGAGTCAGTCCTAACAGGTGCATCGCCCAGGCTTTCGCTATTTGACGATCACCGCTGAGTACAGCTTTCATTTCATCACGCCAGAATGCATACAAAGACAACAGCGGCCCGATTAACATGCGCCCTGCAAGCGTTGCATTGACCTGAAGAGCCATTTTCAAAAAATAGGATCTATTCAGCCAGTCCGCCTCTGTGAGGTACCAGGATTCCGGATCGTCGTAAGGGTCAGTGAGCTTTTCGTTGCGATGATGCTGTAAGTGTAAATCGCGAAAGCGTCGGTAAGGAATAAACAAACCGAGTGCCAGAAACACCAACAGTTCGTTAAATACTTTGCTGCGTGTCGGGTGCCCGTGCAGCATCTCGTGTTGCAAAGACGAATGCAGCGTGATCAGCAGCGTGGTGAGCGGGATCCAAAGCCAACCAATCTGGCGGTGCCACAAGAGCAATAACAACCACGCGATGTAGCAGCTTGCGAGGGTTAACCAGGTGGGCCATTCGTGGCGAATACTGTGTACTGGGACTGTCGGCATAAAAAGGGGGTAGCTCAATCGTACTACCCCGTTGTATATCATGCTTTCTAAAAACGTGCAGAGAACCTGCCGTGTCAATTACCGACAGTGGTGAGTTCGGTATCAGACCAATTGGCAACGCCAGTGGAGATCGCCCCTCTATCGTTGATAGAGTAGTCAAAGGTATTCGGGTTGCCATTGTCGGCGTTCATCGTTAACGAACTGCCATCTGAGTGGGTCATGACCAGTTGCCCGGTGAGCGGATAATCAGATATCCCGTCACTTGTTAAAGGCGGATCGATAGTGACTGTGATTGTACCGTCAATGTTACTGGCGAGTGTCAGGGATGCGCTTAGTGCAGAGACGTCTGTGGCTTCGTTATCGACGACAGTCAGTGAATAGTTACTGAAGACGATGGTTTCATTACCAGACGTCATAGACATGTTAGGCCCGTTGATCGTCGCCGTTGTTTCAGCACCATTGGTCTGAACCGCCATTGTCACTGTACCATTGAGCGCGACTGGTTCTGCTCCGCCTGTCACGCTAAAATTATTCGCCGTTATCGTAGCGCTGCCATTTTCGCTTAAGTCATCAAAACTAGCCGATATAGACAGACTTCCGGAAGAAGTTTCGCTGCCCTCCTGACAATTATTGAAGCTAATACTTGCAGCTGTGGGCTCATCAGTGACATCGTCAGTAGTGAGTGACAGTCCGACACTCCCTCCATCTGTGCAGTTCGTGGTTTGTTCAGTCAACGCAGCGATTGTTCGCTTTCCCGAAATGCCAGTAGGGATTGAACTTGCGGAGCGGAAAAAACCCAGAAACTTACCCAGCAATGTATCTGCGTAACCAAACTTGGCATCCGCGTTAAAAAACGCCTGGGCGTTCGGGTCAATAACAGGATCTGGTGTACTGCTGCCCCCACTACTGCCTCCACATGCTGTTAGCACTAAACAGGTTGTGACAAGCGCGGTTGGTAATGTAAATGAGGAGAGTGAGTTGTTGGGCAACGTTGAGCGCAGTTTCATGTGCGTAATCCTTTCTGAATCTTAGCTAGTTAGCACCGCATCAGACGGTGTCAGACTGATTTTGCGTCAGTTGGCTTTGCGAAAGCAATAGGTGGTGTCATTTTTGAGTTCGATCTTAATTACTGATTATTCAGCGTCACGCAGGCGATGCTCAAGGCAATCGTCTATTGTGGTATTTTTGACCAGTTTTGATCGGAAAATATATTAGTTAATTGATCCTTGTTGCTATCAAACCACTCCAGAATGTCCCCTAAACTGTTATTGCCTTCCCGGTAGCTATTTATCAGGTACTGCATTCGCTCTACACCAAATGATGGAAAATGGCCGGCATGGAACACATCAACTCCCAGTGACTCAATGCGTTCTAATGTTTGCAGATAGTCTGCAATATTCGAATGATAGAGGGAATCAAGTAACTCTCCGTCGTACAACGCGTCTCCCGAAAATAGTGTTTTGTCTTTTATATCCCACAAGCCAATCGAGCCGGGCGAGTGACCCGGCAGATGTAATACCTGATAGGCCCGATCACCAAGATCAACTACATCGCCCTCATCCAGATGATCTGTCAAAGGTGCTGCTTTGATTTTATAAGTGTGATGCGAATAGTCTGGATGTTGCTTGGGGTCAACAATGGCAATGCGAGTCCAGGGTCCATCATAGACCACTTGCTCGTTAACGGGGTTAGCCAGAATGTCTGCTTCAGCATGGTGCCCCATACGGGTATCAAACTCATGCAAGCAACCCGAGTGGTCAAAATGACAATGCGTGACAACAGCCTTTATCGGTTTGTTGCGATCACTGACTATCCACTGTTTTAACGGATCAAGGCCCATGCCGGTATCAATCACTAAATCGAAGTCACGACCTTTCACATGCCAGATATTACAGCGCATGAAGTTGGCAACACCCGTCTCCTGCACCAGGGTGATTCTGTCATTGATGGTAAAACGTTTGTACGGCACTGGTTTTATGCTTTGTCCTGTAGCGCCGACTGTACCAGTCGATGAAAGTGATGGATAGCATGTTCAAAGCGACCGGTACGCTGTTCGTCAACAATAATCGGCCCTTGTGAGTACCCCTTTGACATCAGCCCGCGCTGCACGCTCTCACAGAGACTGATATCTTCCGGCACCAGTACATCTGCTGTGTAGTCAGCGCGTCGTTGATCGAACTCACCACTAACGCTTAACGACGGACCGTTGAAGTCAGTCTGCGCAAGACCCAGTGGCCTGATGGCAGATATATTTATCTCTTCTGTGCCTGGCAATACATTGATGGTGGTGTTAGGCCACAGATACCAGAACATAGAATTCATTACCGGTGCATCGTCATCAAGCTCATAAGCGGTATTGTCTTTGCGAATATCTCCGCCCAGTTGTCTTGCCCACAAACCGAAGGTGTCATGCTGATAGGTATCCATACAGATCAGATTGGCAAAATCCTTGTGGGCGTGATCGCAGTGATAGCATTCAACAAAGTTATCTACCACGACCTTCCAGCCCGCATTAATCTTTGATTCACCTAGCAGACCATCGGTCGGCGCCCGCAGTTTGTCAAAGTACGGCACTCGCTGGCGGACATCAGCTTCCAGGTCTGCAGCCAATTCAGACAGTGGCTCTGCATTCTGATCAAGATTTATAAATACGCAGTTGAGAAACATCTCAAGGCGAACTTGCTTTAGCGAGAAGTCTGCCTTGTTAAAACCCGGACGATTTTGCGAGCGCGGTGCACCGCGCAGTTGCCCCTCTCTTTCAAACGCCCAGGCGTGGTATGGGCAGACAATGACACTTTTAACGTTGCCTGTGCCGTGCGGTAACAGTTCATGCGCGCGATGCTGACAAACGTTAAAAAACGCCCGCAGTTCATTGTCTTTACCCATCATCACAAACAGATTCTGGTCACAGATTTGAACAGTGACGTAGTCACCCGGTTTAGTAAACGCGGTTTTATGGGCAACAAACTGCCACGTCTTATAAAATATTTTCTCTTTCTCTAACTCATACACAGACGGATCTGTGTAGAGATAAGATGGCAGCGTATAAGAGAGCTCAGGATCTTCAACCAATGGTTTATCGTATTGAGTGAGATCTTGTGTGTTATCAAGCATGAGTTCGCTCCTACCTTTCTGGTGTTTTACTACCGGTGTAGTTTATACACCTTTCATTGACTTCATAACGACAGATCGATCTATCGTGCCACAAACACTGCCATGTTGATCAAGCACTGCAACAGGCTGATCTGTATCTGCCACCAGATCTATAAGGCTGTCTATTTTGGCTGTTTGTGACACACTGGGTCCGTCAGGGTCAATATGCTGCCCGTTCAACGGCCGCATCACTTTACCCGCAGACAGCACTTTATAGCGCGGCACATCTTCGGTGAAGTCTGCAACGTATTTGTCTGCCGGGTTTGCAACGATCTCTTCCGGTGTACCCATTTGAGATATTGCACCATCACGCATGATCATGATTTTATCTCCCATTTTGATCGCCTCAAGAAAATCATGAGTGATAAACACCATGGTTTTTTTAAGCTTTGCCTGCAAAGCTAAAAGTTCATCCTGCATCTCTCGACGAATTAATGGATCCAGCGCAGAAAAAGGCTCATCAAATAACAGAATCTCTGGCTCTACAGCCATTGCACGTGCAAGACCGACACGCTGTTGCATGCCACCTGACAACTCTCGTGGATAGTGATCTGCCCAGCCGTCAAGCCCCACAAGATCAATATACTCCATGGCTTTTTCAAGCCGCGGTTGACGCCGCTCACCACGAACTTCCAAACCATAGGCCACATTGTCAAGCACAGTACGGTGTGGAAAAAGACCAAAATGCTGAAATACCATGGCCATTTTATGGCGGCGCAGATCTTTTAATTCACTTTGCGATACGGTGGTGATGTCCTGATTGTCGATCAACACCTGGCCATC
>CALISD010000052.1 GCA_938041955.1 uncultured Granulosicoccaceae bacterium
AATATGGTATGGGTTGTTCCATGCAGAAATAGTTTTTTCTTTAGCAATCACACCGTCGTTCGTACCAAAGAGCGCCATGTCGTCAGCCACAGCGACTGAATATCCAAAGCTTGATGAGTGATCTGGAGGATAGAAGTAATGAGATTCCAGAACCGGCGCTGCAAAAACGCCCAAAGAACCAGAAAGTAGACCCATCCCGCACACCCATCTCTGTATCCGATTTCGACAAGTCAGTGAGTATTTAAGTGGCCGAAAAAATCGTCTACTCGTAGCATTTATTTTTGTAAAGGGCCGTATGAAGAATCTCCGTATCCTGTTAAACCAACCATTATGGGCAAGGCAGCACGGTATTTGCTTTTTCATGTACAACAAGCAAAAACTTATTGATATCTAAAACTCAATAGTAGCCAAGTTTAATCAGACGGCTTGCTCCGGGATACCTCTCTTTCATTCAGTGATCGGCCTGCCACGAGTCAGGTTTTACAAAATGACCTACACAACCGACAAACATGCACATTTTGCTAAATGATTAACGCGTTGGTTGGTGCTGCCTTGGAGAAGAGAGTCAACGCTTCCCAAGCCACGCCGCCCCAGCACAATCAGATTCGCTCCGCAACCTTCAGCGCAAGCGATGATCTCATCAGCAGGATCACCACGCTCTTTGTGTACGTGAATTGTCTTAATTCCTTTCTTTTCGGCCATGGCTTTAGCTGAGTTCAATATTGTATCGCAAGCCTTTTCCACTTCTTCGGTTGAAGGCATCGTTGTGGCTGCGTGGTAGCCCGCCACAGCCCCCAATGCGAATGCCACTGTTTTGGGTTGCGGTGTGTGGACAAGATGTACCTCTGATTTGTATTTTTGAGCAAGATCGCAAGCCAATTGAAATGCCCGCTCGGATTCTGGTGACCCATCGAGACCTACTACCATTTTATCGAACATGCTCTTACCTCATACTAAAAGATTGACCAGCAGCCTAACGCGAGAAAAATTGAAGATCATTGACCTAAATCAACACCAATTCACAGTGCAGTGCACCGTGTAGTTGTGACTCCGCGGATGGCGGACTCTTTTGTTTCAAATTTACCCAACACCAATTCCATAATCTGGCCACCCCGATAATGTAGTTTTGTTCATATGGAACGTATGATGGGCCTATCCGTCCGGATTGAATCCGGCACAACACGCCGATGGTATTAACACCACTTTCATAAAACGGATGAGTATTGGTTTTTATACAGATATTCTGTTTTGAACAGTGTGGAGCATCCATGTTCAATTTGCCGTCAATTTTCAGCTTAGTCAAATTCACTCGCGCTATTGCAGCTTTACGAGTGATCAAGACTCAATTTTTCCCGGTAGAGTTGTTGCGCCCGGTAATTGATCTTGATCAGAATCCATTGGTCAATAAAAGAACATTATTATAAAAGGTGCTTAATAGACTCGTGGGAGTCCTGATCGCTGTTGGTTTTTTGGCTGAAACACAAAGCGGAATACGAATGACTGAAAATAAAGCGAAAATGTCTTTTAGCGTTAACGCCCGACGAATCGATGCTCATGGTAGTGAGGCGAGCTGTAAGTCTGCAAATATCACACTTGATACGGATCTCGGTGGCCGTACGGATGCGTTTAACCCTGCCGAGCTTCTAATGGCCGCGTTGTCTGGGTGCATGATCAAGAGCATTGAACGCGTCACACTGATCCTTAAATTCGAATTTCGCAGTGTTGATGTGCAAATACATGGGATTCGGCTGAATGTTCCTCCTTGCATGGAATCGATTGATTATTTGATTCTGCTTGACACCGACGAAAGTGATCGGCGGCTTGAACTATTGCACAGTAACGTGAAAAAATTCGGTACTGTGTTTAATACAGTGGCCCCGGGTACACAGTTAACAGGTGTGCTAAAACGTACCGGAGCGACGTAGTATTCCGCATACACGATTTACATGTTATCGCGATGGTTATCACAGAGAATTTCACAAGGTCGCCCTTGTCACGCCTTTCCTCAGCAGACCCCACATCAATAATAGGGTATTTTGTTATAGAACACGTGACTATGCAGACGATAAAAGAACCATTCCTCCAACCACTTCTTCAATTTTCGGCGGTAGCTAATGTGTGAATTATTGGCGTTATCCAGTAACCGGCCAGCTCAGCTGAATTTTTCGCTACATACACTTGCCTCGCATGGCACAGATGCCGCGACCACTCGAGACGGATGGGGTGTGGCATTTTATCAGGGTAGCGATGTGGCATTGTTCCGGGAACCGACCGCTGCCGGCCACAGTGCACTGGTCCGCTTTCTGGAAACAGATGGGCCAAAAACCAATCTGGCTATCTCCCATATCAGGCATGCCACACGTGGTGACCTGAGCCTTGCCAACACTCAACCCTATACCCGAGAATTGGCTGGCAGGACCCACGTATTTGCTCATAACGGTGATCTGCCGGGAATAGAAAGTGAAGTAAAACTAACACTTGGGCAGTATCAACTGGTAGGTCAAACAGATTCCGAATATGCTTTCTGCGTTTTACTGGCGCGATTACAGACACTATGGAATGGTGAATTGTTACCGTCACTTTCTGCGCGCACAGAAATAATACAGTCTTTTGCCAGGGAGATTGCTCAGCTTGGACCCGCGAATTTTTTCTATTCCGATGGCGACGCCCTGTTTGCGTATTCTGATCGTCGTATTCAGACTGCTACTGGAAAAATAGAACCACCCGGATTATGGATGTTGCCACGTCGGTGTACTTCTAAAAATTCTGCCAATGACAATCAAGCTGGGGTGTCCATTAATACCGATGATCAAACCATCGTATTAGTTGCCAGTGTTCCGTTGACCGATGAAGCGTGGCAGCCGTTGCAAATGAATGAGCTGATCGTATTGCAGTCGGGACAAATCAAGCAATCGGTAAATGTTGCGAACTGAGCTGGTGCTAAAACGGAATGTGTGTTTGCCGCTACTCGATCCCGTAATTCGAAGTATACAATGGAACAGATTCAACTTAATAATAATGCCGCTGCCATGCAGTGACATTCTTACCGGTGTGGCAACGGCGTATGATATTGCAGTCTTTTGTAGCTTTTCAGGGTCGGTTTTCCGTATTCATGGGGTAGGAGTTTGCACGCAACATACATGCGTATTTTGGCACAAACGACATCGCTCTATGGAGACGACAGCTGTTGCCTGAATAGCTGCCTGCAGAGAATGTCTTTGACATATGTCAATTCGGCACAGCGTTGTATCCGTAGCGTAGGGTTTGTACAACCACCCATAAATACAGCAAGGGAACAGCATGTCCAGGGCAATTAAACATTCAGTGCTAAGTGGTATCTCAATTGTTTTACTCGTGTCTAGCTTCATTGCCAGCGCCAACCCGATAGATCTGGATGCAGCGTTCGTCGATGTTCGAGTTGATATCGAAAACGCAATCCTAAACAAAGGATTTGTCATAGATTTTAACGGTAATATTTCGCGTATGCTGGCGAACACATCAGAGGTCGCAGAGAATCCTAAACCTGTCTATGTTGATGCTCAGTTCTGGCAGTTTTGCTCCAGTAAAACAACCCGGCAGATGGTCGAACTCAATCCGTCAAACCTGATGTATTGTCCGTTCGTGATTTATGCCTACGAGACTGTGGACAAGCCGGGGCAAGTAACCGTTGGATACCGACCACTTTCTGCGAACGAAAACGACAGTCACTTCAAAATGGTCTCCGACATCAATAATATGCTTGACGCTATTATAGCGGACGTAAAATAGTGCATGAATAAAGGTAGGTTTTTCGTTTTATTGTTGTGGGGATTGACAAAACGGGAGCTTACCGAGTCATGTTCAGTGTGATTATTACGCACGAATACTCAGAGCCGGACAGGACTAGTGTAAGTTTGGTCGTAGCTGCAGTGCATGAGCAAGACAACATCTGATCCGCAAATATACATAGAAACAAGCCAAAAACTGCTGCATAAACACAGCGGCCTGCTCTGGCCAGTGGTTTCAGAACAGGAAAATATTGGATTAAGCCATGATTGACAAAACTGGCGACACCCGGAGGAGAATGAATTTAAACACCGTTTTGCCAACAACATGGCTTGTATCCAAGTACTGAATCCTCTACTGACTATGCATCTACAGGATGCCTCTAAAAGGTTTTTTCTCTTTGATATGCATCAAAAGGGTGTACTTCGTATCATGTATTAATGTCGGCTCGGGTATTTCGCCATAAGCACAGATTATCTTTGTTCCACCTGGCAGAGGTCACACCATTCAAATGAATAATAAAAAAAGAGAGACTATCGCGACTGGTATTGTAGTGTTCGCCTTACTTATGCTTAGCCTGTCCGGTTGTGCAGATGTTCGTCGGTTGACTTACCCGAAGCACTTTACGTGGTTGGGTAAATCGGAGGTTAATTCGGTGATGCATAGGTTCTCAGACAGCTTGTGGAGAATCGATACCGCAGCGAAGCGGAAAAGCCCTGGTGACAGAGAAATCATCAACTTAGAACTTTCTAAAATGATTGAAGAAGCATTATCACTGATGGCGACCAGGCAAAATGAAGGCAGTGAGTCGATCGTGACAAACCATCTGCTAATCGATGAACACCTCGATGATTTCTTGGTTGACTTAAATCAAGCCAAAATGCTAATCGAAAATGATCCGAACAATACGTACGCCATTGGGAATTTAACGGGTAGTTGCGCCGCTTGTCATCAGTTTCGTTAAATCACAAGCGATTAAAGTCAAACCGATAACGCTGGTGCAGTATTTAGGACGAGTGCCTACATGTGTACTGTTCAAAACAGAATATGCATTCGACCGGGCAGGTACTTCATTTCAGTGTAATTATTATCAAGATAATTAGCGCTCAGTTCTGTTAATTTTATGTAACCCGACGAAATTCAAGTCCATACCCAGAGAATCATTGGCACGCTGGTACAGATAATAACGATATCAAGCGGTAGCCCTAGTCTCCAATAGTCACTGAACTTGTACCCACCCGGGCCCATGACCAATGTGTTTGACTGGTGCCCGA
>CALISD010000053.1 GCA_938041955.1 uncultured Granulosicoccaceae bacterium
CCGGTGGTATTTCAGCTATTCCTTAATAAAGCAATTTTTAGGGAGACGTAAAATGGCTAAAACTCCAGTGTTTAAACATGTATCGTTCGCTCTTCTGCCGGTACTGAGTTTTATCAGTGTTGTTATGATCGGAAGTGCCGTGAGAGAACATGTCATTGGCCACCTGTTTTTCACGTCGATTATGGCCATCGGCGCTTTTTATTTCTCTGTTTGGGTTTTGACAGCCTATGCTGTTTTTCCTGAGAAGTCCGGGACCAGACTAAACGAATTGCAGTACCTTGCGTATCACGACAGCCTGACAGGCTTGCCCAATCGCCAACTGTTCATTGAGCGATTGAACAGGATGGTACTTGATAGTCAGGAATACACAGTGTTGTTTATCGATCTGGACCGTTTTAAACAGATCAATGATACGTACGGCCACGATGCAGGAGATAAGGTCCTTATAGAATGTGCAAAGAGAATCTCTGAATGTTTGCCGTCGAAAGCCATATTGGCCCGCCTGGGAGGCGACGAATTCGTCGTTTTATTGGATAGTAGGCTGAACCGACAGGATGCCGTGCTGCTAGACAGAAGGATTAAAGCATCAATAACCCATTCGTTTAACACGGATGTGTGCAGGGTTAAGCTTGGTGCGAGCGTCGGTGTCACGACCTCAAACGGGAAGATCCGTTCGGTTTCAGAAATTCTGCGTGCAGCGGATTTATCAATGTATAAGGATAAACACCGTAATAAGCACAAATATTCCGGGAGTGGTAATAATTCCACGGTTTCCTATTGTCTTCATGCTGCTGCCTGATCAGCTCAAGTGAGGTTATTCACTCTGGTACCCGTCTTTGTGCATACTTGAGCAGCGCCAGCACAACACCAGCGACAACCAAAAAACCGAATAAGTACATAAACCATTGCAAGGGAGTGCGTTGTGATGATGAGTTTCCGAGAGACATAAGGTCTCCGGCAATTGAACCGAGATAGACGTTGAATACTGATATTGGCCATAACCCGACCAATGTGCCGAGCAGGTAATTCCGGGTAGTGACCGGTGTCAGGCCAAAATAGTAGTTCGATAGCTTAAACGGGAAAAATGGAATCATTCGTAGAATGGCTATTATGCGCCAGCCGTGAGATGCCAGTGCATTTTCCCACTTTTCCAATACACTTCTGTGGCGCAGGAACCCGAGTTCATAGTGTTTTTGTAATTGGCGTGAAACGATGAATGCGACAAACGCGCCGAGTGTTTCTGCAAACACAATGATGATTGACCCACCGACTACGCCATACAGGTAGCCTGCGGCCATGGTCAATACAACGGCTGGCAGCAATAGCACCACGGTCATCGCCACGACGATGAAAAATACTACTTGCCCTGCTTTGCCAGAGCTTCGGACCCACTCAAGAAATTGAATAACCTGCTCATCAAAGCCCGTGAGCTTTAACACAACAAGTACAGCAGACACCAAGGCGATACTCGCCACCAGGGTTATGTAAATTCCTTTTTCCTTTTTCATAAATCACACTGCCCCGATTAATTATTCATGCTTACCCTGTTGGTATTAGCAGGCCATGACTCGATCTTGTAATTGGAGATTAACTGGTGACAAAACTCACTATTGTCGAAGTATCTAATGCGCCGGCAGTTCGTTTCATTTCTTTTCCGTTCTCGAATAACACCAGTAGAGGAATGCTTCTGACGTTGTACTGCGTTGCCGGAGACGGGTGTTTTTCAATATCGATTTTACAAAATCTGTAGTCAGGCTCCAGTTGTGTGCAGGCTGCCGCAAAGGATGGCGCCATCTGACGACATGGCCCGCACCATGGAGCCCAAAAATCGACTACTACCGGTAGCTCTGTATTTGTTATCACTTTCATTAAACCGGAATCGTTAACTTCTGCAGGCTTGGTTGAGAATATCTTGGCTTTACAGGCTCCACATATGGGTGATCCTGTCAGCCTGTCCTGCGGAATCCGGTTGGTTCTGTAGCAACTGGTGCAGCAAATATTAATGTTTGACATACTACCTCCAACTCGATCAGTTTTTCGGGGTTACAGGATGGAGGCGGCAGTTTGTACGCCTAATGTGTAGGCTTTGTCCATCGCTACCTCCCAATTGCTTTTATTTGTGGGGGTTTCATTGTTGGGCCGAAGTATCCAGAATTCACTCACGTCCAGCAAGTCGGCATTGCTGCGCCTCAGCCATTTCCGTAGAAGTCTGGCCGCACCGGCGGTACTGCCCGCCCCTGCCATCAACCCGACGGCTTTGACACCGTTAAAATCAACTCGTGACAAATAGTGCTCAGTCGGTATGTCCGGTCGAAAGAAATACGTATTGCTAACAATACCAACTATATCGTATCCGGTTATGGTGTCCGGCGTATCAGACGAGATGGTTGCTCTTTCTACTGTAAAACCGGCCGTGAGTAATCCGCTGGTGAAAGCAAGCGATAGCTCGTTGCTAAATCTCGCATCACGGCTTGGGTGATATAAAACCAAAGCGCGTTTTAATCTGTCGTCCGCATAAACCTGGGTTGTATAATCAGATTCGGTCTGCACATAAACCGTAATTGATACGAGCAATGCCAACACGAATGCCAGAAGATAGATCCCAGTATATATTCTGGTTCTCATTACACTTTATACTCCAGAAAAGCATAGTAATATGGTTCTAGTTATGTGTGCCGTCGACTGCAAAAACGTGAGGTATATGCACCACTTTCAGACGTGAGTCTCGCGCAGGTAAGGACGGATTTCATCCCACCCTTGCGGGAAGAGATTAGCTGCTGCCGCATTGCTAACTGAAGGCGGTATAATCACTTTATCTCCAGGCTGCCAATCTGCCGGTGTAGCGATTTGTTTTTCATCTGCCAGTTGCAAGGCATCTATAACACGTAATACTTCACTGAAGTTTCGACCCACATTCATCGGATACGTCATGGTCAATCGAACCCGCTTTTCCGGGTCAATAATAAATACACTTCTTACTGCCTGTGTTGTGCTTTCATGATCATGGATCATTTCGTATAACCTGGAGATCTTTAAATCTTCATCCGCTACAATCGGAAATTCAACCGTTGTATTTTGTGTGTCGTTGACATCTTCGATCCATTTCAGGTGCTCTTCAACTGTATCTGTGGATAGCCCCAGTGGTTTGACATTACGGCATTCAAAGTCGATGCTAAGACTCGCCGTTTTACCCATTTCGGTAGTACATACGGGGGTGAAATCTGCGGGATGGCTAAAAAAGAACACCCAGGAATTATCGGACCACTCGTGAAAACTGAGTGTACCGTCCGTGGTCGCTACGGTGAAGTCTGGTGCAATATCTCCGATTTGTATCGTCATTTGATTCTCCGAATCAATTCAGTATTGGCGTGAAGTCAGGTTTGAAGCCATACTGTATTCTTAGTTGCAAAAACTCCATTGACCTACATCAATTTATGGGCGCAGCGGAATATAACGATTGGCTAATTCTGTCCATATTTCGACAAGCACATCGTTGTGTTACTGTCAGTGATATAAAAACTCGTAACTATTCAGTAGGAATGAACTAAATTCATCTTTTCTGCTGCTTTCACAGTCTCTTTTAGCTTTTCAGGGTGGATCTGTCGTATTCATGGGGTAGGATCGCGCGCAACATACATGGGTATCTCATGGGCATTTTTTGCACGAACGACAACCCCCATGGATGCCACAGTTGTGCCCAGAATGGTTGCAAAAACTCATACCATTAGACAGGAACTGTAAATAGATGGGATCGATCGCGGTCATCCTTATTCTCGCTTTCTTTGCGGGGCTTGCATTTCGAAAGATTGGATACCCACCGTTATTGGGCTACCTGATTACAGGGTTTGTGTGCGCTGGTTTTGAGGTAGGCAGTGCTTCGCAGCTTTCAACAATTGCCGACCTAGGCATCACCATGCTGCTGTTTACCATTGGTTTGAAGTTGCGTTTTGAATTGCTTGTGAAGCGCTATATTCTGGTGCCGGCGGTAGTGCACATCCTGTTGGTGGTGCCGCTAACGGCGGCAGTCATCATGCTGGCCAGCCTGTTTTACGCCCCTTTGTCATTCGAGAGCTGGAGTACACCATGGACGCTTGCGTTTGCCTTGTCGTTCTCCAGCACTGTCTTTGCAATCAAAATATTTGACGAGCGCGGTGAGGGCCAGTCCTTTCATGCGTCAATAACTGTGGGGGTGCTTGTAATTCAGGATGTACTTGCTGTGGTGTACCTGGTTCTGGCATCAGGCAAAATGCCGTCTTTATGGGTAATTGGCGTAATCGTATTTATCTTATGCCACCGTCTTTGGGTTCCACCGTTTAGAAAGCTATTACATTATATAGGGCACGGCGAGCTGCAAATGTTATTTGGAATAGCCGTCGCACTAGGCGCTTATGAACTGTTTGAACTCCTCCATCTAAAGGGAGGGCTCGGGGCATTGGTGGCAGGCGCGTTGCTCGCTTTTGCTGATCGATCCTGCGCCTCGGAACTATACAAGCGTCTGCTCAGTGTAAAGAACCTGTTGTTGGTGGGTTTCTTTCTACAAATTGGCTATGCCGGTATACCATCAGCAGAAATGTTGCTTGTTGCCGTCGCGTTGTCACTTGTGCTTTTTCTCCGACCGGTAATATATTTTTCACTCTTTACGCTCTTCCGGCTTCGTGCTCGTACAGCGACTTTAGCAGGGGTTGCACTAACCACTTATAGTGAATTTGGACTCATCGTGACAGCAATTGCTGCTGCGGAGGGCTGGATTGCCAATGAGTGGCTGGTGATATTGGCCATAGCGATCGCGTTGTCATTTCTAATTGCTACGCCGATTAACAAGCAGGTACACCGTTGGTATCGCACCCTCAGCGGCAGGCTGCTAGAGTTTGAAAAAAAACGCTTACCAGAGGAACGCATTGAAAAAATAGAAAATGCACGGGTTGTGCTGCTTGGAATGGGACGCGTCGGTCGTGGTGCTTATCACTACCTTGCTGAACGCTATGCTGGCGCGGTGGTAGGCGTTGATGAAAACTTCGAACGCGCTGAGGAGCTGCAGCAGAAAGGCATACGATGTGTGCACGGTGATGCATCAGACCGGGACTTCTGGGAGCAAACAGGTGTTGCTAATTGCGAATTGTTACTGGTGAGCCTGAGTAGCCACCGGGAACACTTGTCAGTGGTTAAGCTCGCCAGGGAGCTGAATTTCAACGGAACTATTGCGGTAACTACCCGGTTTCATGATGAGCTTAAAGAACTGGAAAGTATGGGTTGTGTTGCATTCAATCTGTATACCGACGTAGGACGTGGATTCGCCGAAACGGTTGTGCAGAGTCCGGAAGTGCGTTCATAAACCAATGTGGTCTACGAACGCTGCCTTTGATACATGGCGCGGTTAATTAATGACTCATAAGAACCGGAATTGTCATGGTGTCTAATACGGTGCGTGTTGCTCCGCCCCAGATCCATTCCCGAACTCTGGTGTGACCATAAGCGCCCATTACACATAAGTCTGCTCCGGAGTCTGCAGCGTGAGATAAAAGCGTATTGCCTATATCTATGTCTGACACGATTTCCTTTACTTCTACGTTCACTTCATGTCGTGCCAGGTATTTTGCCACTTCTGTATCAACAATAGTGTCTGAATTATTTTTTCGCCCTGTCCCACCGTTGATGATGACAACCTCAACAGATTCTGCGCTACAGAGCAGCGGGAGTGCATCAGCCGCCGCTCGAGCCGCTTCACGACTGCCATCCCAGGCGAGCATAATGTTTTTCCCGATGTCATCGAATGATCCGATATACGGGATAAAAAGACAGGGTTTGCCTGCATCTAGAAGTACAGATTCTACGACTCTCCGGTCCGCCTGCTTATTAGGCTGATTCAGCACAACGAGATCGCTGTGTCTTGCATGCTGAATAAGGCTATCTATCGGATCGTCCCGCATGATCTCCGCCTCGTACGAATTGACGCCGTGTTTTTCGCAGAACACTTCGAATCTGCTGGCCTTCTCGGCCATATTATCCAGTTCATCCTGGAAATCCACATCCGGATGATTGATTCTGGCAAAGGTTTCGGTAACAAGCCCGGTGATGTGTGCATCTGACTTGTTTGCCAGTTGGGCCGCAAATTTTACACTGGTAGGAACTTTTTCTGTGTCGTCTAGATGCATCAGGAGAGTTTTATAGGGCATGGGTTTTTCCAGCTGTAGATTTGATTGTCATGAACAACAATACCAACCGTCTATTTGTTGGTATTGATTCAAGTCAATCCTGAATAGTGATAGAAACCGGTCGTAAATTGAGCTGGATCAACCTGTCTGCAGCGCGCCGGGTTAGTATTCAATGACGTTAACGATAAAAGGACAGGAAATTGAACGACACAACACCAACAGGTAAAACCAGGGATTTCTCAAAGCTTGATGTCGATATCAATGGTGAGTCAATTATCATCAGGCCGATTAAGCACAACGACAGGATGCTGGAGGCTGAGTTTATCAACCAATTATCGGACGAAGCGAAGCACTATCGGTTTCTCGGTGGTGTCAATCAATTATCCGATAGCGATTTGGCTAAACTTTGTGATGTCGATTACCACGATTCTATGGCTTTTGTTGCGATATCAAGAAAAGGTGAATCACCTGCTGAAGTTGGAGTCGTGCGCTACTGCAAGTCCGAAGAAGATGATAGACACGAAATGGCTATAACAATTGCTGATGACTATCGAAAATCAGACTTAGCAAAATCACTGTTTGAGCAGTTAATTAGTTACGCAAAAATCCATAATGTTAAGTCTCTGTACTCTATGGACCTTTATGACAACCAGGATATGAAGGCACTGGCGGAACAGTTCGGCATGAATTCAAAGCGAGATCCGGAAGATGTTCATCAGGTCATTTACTCAATGAATTTATAAGATCGCATCGCATATATGCTTGCTCACAATACGGCCCCGTAAAGGGCCTTTTTTTTTACGCAATTGTGGCTGATGTAACACTCAGGTGGGATTAACCTGCTATGCGACAGTCTGTACTGGCTCTGCCTGTTCTACAGCTTGCACTGCATTTTGCAATGCTACCTTGTCGAGTGCGGCTTTGTGTATATCGAGTGGTCGTATGAATCCGTCTTTGCTCTCTTCAACTGAGGTGTCATTAGGTAATACTGCAAATGCCCTGGTTTCATTTGGCCCGGCACCTGCGTGCGCTCCATTTTCCATCGGAAAAGAAATAGCCGGCACGCCGTCTACGCACCCAAGTAATATCAGGTCTCCGGCATCATCGTTTTTACACAGATGCAGTAAATCCTGGCTGATAACGCTTAGAAACGCATGCGATTCTCCAAAGACTTCAACTTCCTGCCCGGGGAGTGTAAATATGCCTCTTGCGGTATGCACTAGCAGCTTGTCATTATCTGTTATCTGTACTGCTGCCGGTACTTGATACCTGGTTACAAGCATGTTCGCCATATCGGTTAGCAATTCGATGTCTTGACTACCATCGAAATATATATGTCCCACAGGCCCCATCGCTACCACCATCGGGAACGACTCATGGTTTGCCGATGCGTCACTCTCTGAGTTTTTGGTCGTTGTTGTATCGAATCGTCTGATCCCCTTGAGTAGCGGCGCGTGGGTCACTGCGGGTGTACTTTTAACTCGCGTGGCGAAATCCACGCCTTGCTTGGCAAGTTCTTCAGCGCTAAACCGCACAGCGTCGTCTATTGAGTGGCCTTTGAGCTTTTCATACGGAATGGTGTGTTCTTGTCCGTGATCAGAGTATATCCAAAGCTCGTAGTTCCTTTTGCCATCGCGCAGTGCGGCGATCCAAAGTTTCTCTATGGATCGATCAATTCCTTTTAACGCCCAATGTGCGAATTTGGATTGTGGGCCGCGGCGATGACTTTGTTCATCATATCCGAGATAGTTGAGGTGAATTATCGGCAGCCCACGGGAAGCATCTACAGACGCACCAATGGTGATGAGATCCCGCAACAATATACTGACGGCAACACGTGCGGCCATAAATTTGATCTCAGCACCTATTGCCTTCCCCGACAACACACCTCGCAACATATCTACAACTGCAAAGCCTAGTTCAATAATCATCAGGCCAAGAATTCGCAGCAATGTGGGTATATTGAGCAACATTACAATAAACCAGTTGCGAGCTTTAAGTCCACGCAGTAGATCATCCCACCCCATAGAGGCTGCACAAAAATGGGATTCTTTTGCGCCGCCTGTGTAGATATTGCTGTAAGCGCTACCGCCCGTTAACAGCGGTTCGCCTCTTTCCTGAAGTCTTTTTTGTACCCGGTTAGCAACGATCGGGTCATACATACGGTTTAGTTTCCCATCCGCATCATGTCGGAATCCAAATGCCGGCACAATTCCGCGAACACCATAAAATAGTTCTCCCTGCACTGCCGGCGTGGAGCTGGGCAATCCACTGTACAGTGTATGGCAAGCGTACTGACCACCCGATAGCATTTTTTGAATAAAGGGCATTTCTCCTTTGCTGAAAGCGATTTCTAACTGCGATTTGCTAAGGCCGTCTATCTGCACCATGATCAGGCCGCCCGGCAGTTGTCCGGATTCATCATCAGCGGCTACGTCATTGTCCCGGGAGAGTGATAGTGCTTGAGCGAGCCACTCCTGTTTACGTCGAGCTTTCGGGATTTTTGCGATCATTGTTTGATACTCATTGAACTTTCATTGACCTGTTACTGGACCAAGCCCGACCTATTGGCTCACACTGTTGATTGCATTCCATATTTTAGTCATATAGATGATTTTGATTGGTAGCCAGTCTCTCAGTAGAGACTGTATATTCAATTGATTCATATCATATTCCACTTATCTTGACACTTTACTGAAATCACCGGAGCTTTGGTTTTTTTTGGAATTGAGGATTTGATCAGTATCAATACGAATGGCTGTATGAAGGTAAGAATAGTGGTAACAATCAGGTAGACAGAGCGATTCAATGACGACAGTATCAGCTAAAGCCGTGGGCCGCCACGGTCAGCCAAAAGCCGAGCAGCCGGTATCGTTACATCGAAGATTGACTCTGCCTTTACTGGTGTTCTACGGTGTTGGTGTAACCATTGGCGCTGGTATATTTGCGTTGATTGGGGAAGTGGTTCGTACAGCCGGAAATCAAGCACCCATCGCATTTTTGTTGGCCGGCGGTATCGCAGGTGCGACAGGGATCAGCTATGCGATCCTGTCTAGTGTTTTTCCGCGTGCCGGAGGTGAAGCAGTTTATGTCAACCTTGCGCTGGGTAGCGTGTTTGCCAGGTTCGTAGGGTTTGGGGTTACAGCCACCGCCATCATTTCCAGTGCTGTGATCTCTCAGGCGTTTGCTGGATACCTTGGAACGTTGTTGCCCATTGCGGAGCCGGTACTAATTATTGGCATCTTACTGTTGCTGGCGTCGGTTGCCTGTTTGGGCGTGCGCGAGAGCGTCTATTTTGCTGCAGTAATTACTATCCTGGAGGTAGGAACGCTGATGATTGTAATATTTTTCGGCGCCCCTCTTTTGGCAGATACCAGCGTATATAGCAAAGTCTTTTCGTTTACAGGTAATTCTTCGGTTGGTCTGACGATGACGTTAAGTGCAGCGGTGATTGCTTTTTTTGCCTTCATCGGTTTTGAAGATATCGCCAATATGGCAGAAGAGACGGTAAACCCCAGGCATGTAATGCCCAGAGCGATAATATACACGCTGTGCATTACCGTTATCGTGTACGTTTTAGTAGCGCTCATTGCTGTGGCCATACCGAACCGCGAACTGCTAACCACCAGCAACGCACCACTAGCCACGCTATTTGAATCGGTGAGTGGCCTGTCTGGCAAGCCGGTCTCTGCCATGGCATCAATTGCGATGATCAACGGCATTCTGGTACAGATAGTCATGGCCAGTCGAATAATTTATGGCATGACGCGTGAGGGTTTAGCGCCGAAGGCACTTGGTGTCCTGAATCATAGAAGGCGAACGCCTGTCAGAGCAATCGTTTTGGTCACTGGGTTAATTGCAGTACTCGCATTGTGGCTCCCGCTGGTCAATCTGGCGCAAGCAACAAGTCTTATTATCCTTTCAGTTTTTATCCTGGTTAATATCGCATTGTGGCTGTTGGGAGGTGCAAACGATGCTTTTCCTGTTGTCGCCAGGTGGAGGTATTGGGGTCTGTTCGGAGCGACTATATCATTCTTGTTGCTCGCTTCAGAGCTGTTGAGGATGGTGTCTTGGTTTTAATCAACCGAATATGAATTGTTTTACTTTAGTGGTTTTGCTTTAACAGGGTACGACGTATTTTTTTACTTGACTTAATTCACCAGGGAGTAAACACAGGATGAACACTACAACAGAAAATATTAATCAACATGATCAGCCTGAAAAAGTAGAGGACGGTAACGGCGATAACAAACTGTCTCACTGGATTCGTCTGGCCTACATGATATTTTTCTTCATCGTATTAGAGCTCGCAAAGACAGTGGTTTTGTTGCTGGCGGTGGCGTCGTTTCTGGCAATCATTCTTAAAGGCAATGCGTTGGAACAGGCGGTGAAATTTGGTGCGACATTGGCAACCTATCTGAAAGAAGTGATATTGTTCTTAACCTTCAACGAAGAACAGGCACCCTGGCCGTTTTCTAAGTGGCCCGACTAATTTCAACTAACCCCGGGCAGACCTTGCACTTTCGGATTGAATTCAATAAACGAGGCAATACTCCTGCTTTTGGTTCCCACAATGAGCATTCCAGATCGGAGAGATCCAATGCCGACTTGTGAAGAGCAAGTTAAAATGACCAGTTGCCCTGAGCTATGGTGAGTTGTCATTCGGTAGACCCGGAAAATTCCTGGTGGCTTATGCCGGCAATTTAGCAAGGCAACATAACTTGCCACTCAGCGCGCCTGTTGAATTCATAATACTGCCGTTATCAGCTATTGCTCTTATAGGACCCTATGTTTTGGTCAATCTCAGGTTCATATCAGCTAGCCACCTAGTATTCAGAGATGCCTGGTGCCAGCCTGTGCGTTCAAAGAAGTAAAAAGCGGTGGCAAGGAGATTTCAGTCCCGGGGCTGTGGTCAGTTTACCTGCGTTTAGACGGATATCACTGTTTTTTATGTGCGTTCGCTGCCGTGCCGGTTATGTCTCGCCGTTTCATTAATATATCTGCTCTCTGTAACTTCGAGATTCCCAACACCGTAATTTTAGAGGATTGATTGACATCAAACACAACATGGTTCGACTGCCCTACTGTGAACCTGACGGGGCAAGCCGTTAAAATATTTTGCAACTTAACTCTAGGAAAGGACAATGACTATTACCCGAGAATTTGAATCGCAGTGTACACACGCTGTCTTTATGGGGAACTTACCAAAAGCCCTGGGCAACAAGCCTTACGAAGTTTTTGATAACAAGGTGGTGGTATTCGATGGTCCGCGGAAGGTCAATATTACAGTATCTGAAAAACCAATCAGAGAGCTTGGATCGCTTGATCTTCCAATGGAAGGTGCAGTATTTGAGTTTGAGAACTATTCAGACGGTGAAGTAGATGACTTTATGAAGGATTATCGACTGCATACTCTTCGCTGCGGTGGTGGTTAGCTCTTTTTGGGTCTGGCTGCTAGTGGCTGTGCGGGAAGTTCGGTAACAAACCTTTCACAGCCACGGTTATCAGAGTAAGGCGGGAAAATGCAGGCATAGCAGGGCCTACGTCGAATTCTTTCTAACGCCTCTATGGCGGCTGTGGCTTCGATCCGTGTTATTGAACTTTCCAAACAGCCCACTAGCCTGCATTATTCACAAGGCGACGAGGAAAACTAAGGCAAACACCCGTAAACATAGGTCTGAACTGTCATTGGAGGGCTACTTTGAAAATAGCAGTGTGTCTATTCGCCATCAGACGAAAATATCGCGTCACATATCGCATGATTAAGCTCGGCACGTGGCGGGCCACGTTTCTCACTCTATCATGCGACCTGTTTAGCGCTATTTCCGCTGAGTGACGAATCCTCATGAATAATGCAGGCTAGGTACTTCCTCCATGCGTCGTTCGGGGTCTCCAGGCTGGACACCCTTTATGCGCTCGCAAAACGCTCTCGATTACTTTACAAGTCTTATACGCTCTGGTGGTTTGATTAACTGACCTCAACTGTTCTGCTACCTAGTACCTGGCGTACTGTGTTAGACAAAAATCACACGCCAGAGCTTCGACGGTCTCTGCAGCGACGACTGCAATATGTGAGTCGGCTGATCAAAGTGTCATTTTCTTGTGATAAACCTTCTTTATATAAAACTATGGGTTATCTTGCTCTCGAAGAGAAAACAAACTTTGTCGATCATTCTAATCAGCTCACAGTCTAACGGTGATTCTTCGGCTTTGATTGGTATCAATCTTAAATGGTTCGTTTTGGTATAAGGTGGAGCCTTCAGGTAATTTACTTAAGGAAGTTATCATGCTAAACCGCAGACGATTATTGCAGGGTGCAGCCGGAGCAATCGCCACTACTCCACTCTTACCAGCCGGTATGTTTATTCTAAAGGGTTAAGCACTGATAGATACAAGCCGTGGGATATTTCATCTCTGGAAAGAGTAAAGGTAGCCCTGGTTCCACCCCCAATGGTACATAAGCACGCCCAGCACTCTATCGGCGATCCTAAAGTAGTCACGTTGACTATCGAAGAAAAGAAACTGGTGATTGATAACGCTGGTACCACGTTGCAGGCTATGACATTCAATGGTTCCGTACCAGGCCCCATGATGATTGTTCATGAGGGAGACTACGTGGAGCTAACATTGATCAATCCAAAATCAAACATGCTGCCGCATAATATAGATTTTCATGCAGCTACCGGCGCCATGGGCGGTGGTGAGCTTACATTGGTTAATCCCGGTCAAAAAGCAAAACTTCGCTTTCGTGCGACACGCGCCGGTACCTTTGTATATCATTGTGCACCAGGTGGCCCAATGATTCCCTGGCACGTAGTGTCTGGCATTAGTGGCTGTATCATGGTGTTACCAAAAGAGGGCCTGGAGAATGAGCTTGGAGAGCCGTTAAAATACGACAAGCTCTATTACATTGGTGAGAACGACTTCTATATCCCGAGGGATAAAACCGGACAGTTTAAGAATTACAACACGTTGATGGAGTCATATGGAGACAGCATAGCGACCATGAATGGCCTGGTGCCATCGCATGTTGTCTTCAACGGTAAGGTAGGTGCACTTACCGGGGAGAATGCAATGACCGCCAATGTAGGCGAAACTGTACTCATAGTGCATTCTCAGGCTAATCGGGATACACGCCCTCATTTGATTGGTGGCCATGCTGACTACGCGTGGGAAACCGGAAAATTTCACAACCCGCCTCAAAAAGACCTTGAAACCTGGTTTATTCGTGGCGGTTCCGCCGGCAGTGCACTGTATACATTTCGTCAACCAGGCCTGTACGCTTATGTAAACCATAACCTTATTGAAGCTATCAACCTCGGTGCTGCAGCACATTTTGTATGTCGAAGGGGAATGGAATAATGACTTGATGCAGCAGCTCGAAGCGCCCGCAAGTATAATCTAAATATATACTGACCTTGAAGCCGCATATGTTGAGCATTCAGCTCAACATATGCCTATCAGAGAAGATGTTCGTTTCTGCCTCCCTGTTTCCATAGTGATTTAAATGATGCAGCCAGGAAACCATAAGAATTCGATTGCAACAGATAACAGTGCAATCGGGTATTTTGCGACAACCTCAGGAACTAATAGAACGATGACCACAACTGATCAAAACATCCCTGCAACATTTACTGCTTATAAAACCACCAAGCTGTTTACCCATGAGACCGTTCCAAAAGGGTTTACGAAAGAACACTCCACGTCTAAAGGTGTGTGGGCTCTTCTGCATGTACGAACGGGTTCTTTGCAGTTTATGATTGACGAGAACGGGCAAGAAGCCGTCTATAAAATTACACCTGATGTCCCTCGTGTTATTGTTGAGGAACAACCGCATCACATCATCATTGATGGTCCTGTCTCATTTCAACTGGAGTTCTTTCGAGATCCGGCAGCAGCATGATTCAATTAACCCGACCGCGCTTCAGTTGTCTCTCGCGCGGCCTGTGCAACAGGAGAAGATTGTAGGTACCCCGGCAATATTAGCGTGGCAGCCTTCGGGCTATCGGTGTGTAAATATGTCGGTCTGGTGTTAGTAGGTTTCTTACCAGTCTTGATCGCGAGGTGGGTGTAAGTGCTGGAGAAAGTTAAAGCGCCAACTTGACGCTGTTTGTTATTATCTAAGCTACTAGTGGGCACGGGGATTTGTAGTAATAAAGAAACCTGACTGGCAGTAAATTGCCTAACATTAGAGGTTTTCGTGGCACATCAAACAACTTTTTCTAAGTCCTATCGCTGGTTCATAGTCTGGTGGCGATTGAAGTGCGAACTCTTTTGCCATTGAGATATCGTGAATGAATGATCCAAGATACGGGTCTGCAACGGAATAGCCGTATAGTTCCTCACCGTCTTTTAGAATTCGCGCCGTTGAGTTAAGCAAATCCAATTCTCTCAACACCCGATCTTGCCTTTCAGAGTCAGTAAGTCCTGTATCAATGCTAAGGAGCATGAGGTTTCTTATACTCGTTAACATATACCGCATATCTTCATTTAGCAGGCTGTTGTGATTCATCTGGACGGGATGTGTTTGGGGTATATCTGTGATTATTGCGCAAGCCGCGACAAGCAAGGGTGTCAGTCCGAGTAGCAATGTGGATTTCATTTTTCTCATGATAGCCTCTGGTGGTGAAATTCTTGATGGTCATCTGTTGCGTTGTGTTAACTATGAAACGTATTTGAAATGTACATTTGATTCACATCAATTCTATCCAATCAGAAAAATAGCCTGTATGGGGAAAACGCCGCGATACTCGCGGCTTCAAATTCCAATTTCGGTGTGTTAATGCACCAACAATACAGGCAACGCGCATTCGTTCAGAATCTCCCCGGTGGTACCGCCAAACAGTCGCTCACGTAAAGGCGATCTACCGTAAGACCCGCATACAATTAGATCCGCCCCAACCTCCAATGCGTGCTTTTGTATCACCGCAGAGACTTTGTTGCTCATACTTTCGCGAGCATCTGCGGTAATGTTGATTTGGTGCCTTGATAAATACGCGGACAAATCCCAATCGACCTGATCAGACCCGGAATCATTTTGCTCATCTGCGTCGACAGTTAAAACGTAAACATTACTTGCGTTCTTAAGAAGGGGTACTGATTCGCTTACAGCCCGGCTCGCAGACCGCTTTCCATTCCAGGCTATCAGGACGGTATTAAATTTCAGTGTCTTTGGGGCTGAGCTATCAAATACAAAAAGTGGCTTTCCGGCAACAAATAGTGCACCGTGATACAAGCGCTTGGCAAAAGAGTTCAAGTTATCCTCTATCGTCGGGCGTTGTACCAGAACAATGTCTGCATACGCTGCATGTATTCCAATGGCATCGTCAACGAATATCCCGTCACCAATTTCATATTTGGCGTCAAATCGTACCTTGGTATTTTCAAGCAGCGTTTTGATTTTCTGGATTTCTGTCTGTAGTTCTTTCTCTTTCTGCAACATTTGTTGAGCCCAGAGTTCGGCACTGGCGGTTTCACCTATTGTCATTAAAGGCGGAGACAGAGATTCATCGAACAATAGAACAGTTAAGTGCTTATTTTCCGACAGACAAAGCTCTGCTACTGAAAGTAATGTGTCGTGTGATTGAGTGATATGGATTGGAAACAACACAGTTTCTATATTCATTCTTAGTCTCCTTGTAGTTGTCAAATTCATGGTATCTAATAGCCACAGATATCTTTTGATACTGATCAAAGCGGCTATTGATACTTAGCTTTTGTCGGTTAGGTAAGCATCGGATCGAGTCGCAGTTCACCCAGTCGACTTAACCTTACTGCCACTTCCCTTGCCAGAGTTTCTACCTGTGCCGAGTCATGCCCTACCGTTATGAATTGAGTGGTTTGGGAGGACCCACCGGGAATTGGTAACAGTACCCGGGCTTCTCGATTGCTTGTGGTGAACAGCAGATCATGCAACGCAGCATGTACAATAGAGAAACATGAATTGGCGGTATCTTTGAGTGTTAGCTGAGCGATTGAGACAATGTTTTTTTCAGTGTCAAAGAGCCGGTTGGATAAAGCCACTGGCAGCGTGAGTCCGCTCCATCGACCGTTGCAACCGGTCCAGTGCAAGTGACTCTTCACAGAATCTGTACCCGAGAATACCCCCTCTAGTTCGAGCTTACTGTAATACCCCAGTTGCTGTAATGCGTAGGCAAGCTGAATTGATTCAGTAATTACAACTTGTTTGACTGGTGGCGGTATGTCAGCCGGCTGAGCAATAACCAGTCTGTCGGTAACACTCAATAGTGATCGATCGTATATTCCCTCTACTATCGGACTTCCGGTTCCTTTCAATGGAACCCATACCTGTACAGTTGGGCTTGAGAAAATTTCTGTATCCCATACTTCAACCAGCAAAGGATACTTGTTATCCCAATCATGGTCTTTTAGAACGCTAGTCACCAGGGAAGTTAGCTCGGCGTCTGTGCTTGACGTTACTTTCTGTGAGTCCATCTTTACATTGCAATAGATATCAATACCGTTGGGAATACGAACAACCACATTTGAATATCGCGTGGCAAAAACTCTCATTAGTTGTACGAGAGATTCCGGGCCGTAGACGGGCCTGGTCACAGGAATATCATCAGGACCAAGAACTGACCTGGCAAGATCTCTAAACCATAGCCTGTCATTTACCAGTGAGCTTAATTTTGGTGCAGGTGCGGCTACCGAGATGTACAGTCCGGTCTGCTCTGCGATATAGCTTGCCAGGCCCCACACAGCGGGTGATCCATAAAACGGTACTATATTAATTGACTCAGTAGTAAATGTGTTTTGAAGATAATCAATAAGCTGCTGTAGTGAAGAAGCAGGTGTTTTTGAATTCAATTGAGAAAGTGCATGACCGTTTGTTTCTATGATTTTAATATCGCCAAGCTGCAGCTCTTCCTTTCGATACTTTTCAAACTCATGATTTCGTGCTCCGCTTAGTAACATAACGTCACCTTCACGTGCGATCAGTGTCATTAGATATTCCATATCAGCTATTCGATCAGAGGCTTGTGAGTCCACGCTGGAAATCTCGCCCAAAAATATACATGGTCCTGGTGAGAGCCCCTGTGTTACCCCTGCTCCAAATACATTTGTGGAATCGAGTGTTGGCTTGTTCCTAAGGTATTTAGATACAATACTGTCTATTTGACTTAGCTGCTCACCGGTTACACTATCTTTAGCGCCAAGTGAGCCCGAGATAAATCTATCGGTTTCTTGTGAGCGATCGATGTCTGACATGGGCCTGGTCTCGCGGGTTTGCAGAGCCTAAGGATAAAGTTCAGGGCCGGATAAAAATTGTTTTAAGTCAATCGTGAGAAGACACTAAATCTAGACCGGTGTCATTTTCTGACTCTGAAAAGGTATCGCCACACACAATAGTAATGCCATCATCTGTGACAAAGGGTTTGTTATCTCTTTTCGAAGAAATTTCGTCAATGGTTGTGCCAGCCGGTATTACGCTGCACTCCTCAATAATGGCGTTTTTTATCGTGCAATTCTCGCCGATCACTACGCCAGGGAGAATAATGCTGTTCGTCACTTGTGTGTGTTTTTCTACTCTGACATTCTGATGCAGTATTGAATGGTTTATGTGTGATCCGGAAACAATGCATCCCGCGGAAACAAGAGAATTTACAACAGCGCTGTTCGGTGTCAGTTCATTCAGAATGAACTTGGCCGGCGGCAATTGCTCCTGATGTGTCCAGATTGGCCAGCTTTCGTCGTATAAATCAATTTCCGGTGAAACGCTGATTAAGTCCATGCTGGTTTGATAATACGCATCGAGTGTACCGACATCTTTCCAATAGTGATCTTGTTGAGCCAGGGAGAATGGATAGGCGACCACGTTATGTTTTCCAATCGCTGCTGGAATGATACTCGCCCCGAAGTCGTGCGCTGATGATTCAATATCTGCATCTGCTTGCAGCACGTCGAGAAGAAATTGGGTATTAAAAACATAAATCCCCATTGAGGCAAGTACAGGTTCGGTTTCGCTGCTTACCTTTCCGGAGGCTTTTGGTTTTTCCTTGAAGCTTACAACGTTATAATCTGCATCCGTTTCCATAATGCCGAAACGATGAGCTTCAGAGGCTGGGACTTCTATACCACCGACGGAGACATCAGCGCCGCTGTCAATGTGGTAATCGATCATCATCCTATAATCTGCTTTATAGATATGATCCCCTGCAAGAATAAGAACGTATTTCGGATTGTGAAAGCGTATGTTATCGAGGTTTTGAAAAATTGCGTTTGCAGTGCCGGTGTACCAGTTCTTTCCTGTCTGTTGTTGGGCGGGGAGTACATCGATGAATTCATCTAATTCTCCATTGAAGTAATTCCACCCCTTTTGAAGGTGCTTCATCAATGTATGCGATTTATATTGAACAAGTACTCCTATATGCCTGATCCCCGAATTAATACAATTGGACAGGGTGAAATCTATTATTCGATACTTTCCGCCAATAGGAACTGCTGGTTTGCACCTCCAGCGCGTTAGAGGTAGCAACCGTGTACCCTCACCCCCTGCCAGAATCATTGCGAGTGTGCTACGAACCGGGTTCTCTCTGGATTTTGGAAATCTATCCAGTTTCGCATGTTGAAGATTGTCCGTGGCAATCTCAGCATCTGTTTTATATGCGGTAGCCATCTTCATGGAGCAGTACCTCAAATTATGAGTTTGAGGATTAATGATATTGATTAGAACGATTGGTCACTTGATATCAGTCAACACACTGATAAAACTCAATCGTACTCGGCTTAATAGCGACGATCCATTCGCTACTCAAGCATGAACCAAAATAATGTAAAACCTGAACCGGCGGCGTAAGGCACTAATTCTGTGCAGCGGTAACGATGCGAGGAAAAAAAACCGCTGCATTGCTGCAGCGGGGGAAAAAAAGCAATAATTAGTGTGACATTAAGACGGGAATGTTCATTGCTTTAAGCACTTCACCTGAAACGCTGCCCATTAACAACCCGTGAACTTTACTGTGCCCGAAAGCGCCCATTACAATGGTATCAGCTCCTTTTTCAGTGGCGGTTTTGAATAGCTCTGATGCGATCTCGTGATAGCCTCCAGACGAGAAACACAACTCTACATTTAGCCCGTGCCTTGCCAGTGTGCTTACAAGTTCAGAAGAAGAGCCAAATGTGTGATGCCTTTCCGACCCGGTGGGGTTTATTCGGTAGACTGTAACGCTCTTGGAAAGTTTCAGTAGTGGCAGTGAGTCAAATACGGCTCTTGTCGACTCGTCCGTTCCGTCCCACGCTATCAGCACGTTTTCTCCGATATTTGAGATGTCCTGATCCAGCGGCACAATGAGTGTTGGGCGACACGTACTGGTTACAATTGCTTCAAGTTGGCTGCCGGGCAGTGGGTCGTTCATATCTGAAGTGTCATTCCCCACTATTAATAAGTCTGATGTATGGGCCATTTTAGAAATGGTTGTAACGATCGATGAATCAGTGGTATGGGCAACCCGCCACTCGGATGTGAAGGTCTGACCCTCCGCAGACTTGGTGAATTTCTTTTCAACGCTCTTTGAAAGATTAAGGTGGTAATCATCGTGGAATGAATTGACAACTGCCGGTATCGGCACGCCCATATATACCATTACCGGTGGCACCACATAGACACCGATTAAGTGTGCACCGTGGCGCTCGGCAATTGCTACTCCGGCGTTGATGATTGGTTCGCAGTGCTGGCCACTGTTTAGATGCAATAAGACGGTTTTATATGACATTTTTAGTTCCCCTGATAATCGACCACTCTTGAGAGTGAGGTTAACAAATTATTTAATCAATAGGCTGATTTATATCAATTCAGCCTTGATAATCTGCGGCCTGGGCTATCTATGGCTTCCGCACGTTCCAGTATATTCTTAACGCTGCTTTGGACCGTGCTGCTCGTATCAATAGCACACCAGTCCATATACCCTTTATTTAAAACTAGTTGTTTTTCAAGCACAGAAACATCTGCATCAGATGCATCGCTTTGTCTTTTTTCAATTCTGTTGCGAAGTGTGCTCACCGGAGCCATTAGCCAGAATCCGTGGAATTCTGAACCGCCCTCTTTTGCTATTTTTTCTATTTCAATGCGTTGCTCCTGCCGCATAAACGTCGCATCAACAATTACCGGGTATTTGGCAGTTATTGCGGCGGTGGCTTTTTCAAACAATCGGCTGTACACACGTTGTGTGTTCGCCGCCGTGTAATGCGATTTGCCAAGATTAGTTTTCTCTGGTACTTGAAATTCGCTTTTTCGCTCAGAATCACTTCTGATTAATAGCGCACCGGGCGCATTGCAAACCATGTGCGCCAATTCAATTGCTATCGTGGACTTTCCGCTGCCTGAGAAACCACCGATAGCGATGGTCACGGGTTTACGTTGACGGATACAATTCAGGGCGCTACGAAGGTAAGCCTTACTTTCATTAAACCCGTGATGGTTCTTTTGTTGTGCCACCAAAAGACTTTGGGCACTTGTCATGGCTTTTATGCCGGCGCGACAAAACATAAACAATGGGAGCAACTTCAGACCGTGAACACCCTCTGCGGTGGCATGCAACATATACTCATTTAACACGGCGTTTTGTTGCACTCGGAGTTCTCGATGATCAAGGTCCATGAGAAGAAAAGCCAGGTCATATAATACATCTATGATTGCAAACCTTTCATTAAACTCAAGTGCGTCAAACGGGACCGGCGTGCCGTCGTCGAGCAGAATATTGCGTAGGTGCAGGTCACCGTGACAGCGTCTGATGTAGCCGTTTTTTCCTCTTTCACACAGCAAGTTTTCTACTAGTTCGTATTCGTGCGCTCCTTTTTTTCTAAATTGTGTGAGATCAACTGCTGGAAAAATGGCAGCTAGTTTCTCGAATTCCAGATCTAGCTCTTGTAGTACCTCGTGTATCCTGGTACCACCGTCAGTCACGATATGGACAGCAGAAGAATTATGATAAGCGGCAATTGACTTTCCCAATTCTTTGGATATTTCTTTTGTTAACCGGCCTTTTCGGGCAATGTTATCTAACACTGTTTCTTCTGCAAATCGACGCATAATTAAACACCATTCAACGACTTCGTCTTCAGACAATTTCTCATTCCTGAAGCGAAATTGAAAACACCCGTCTGCATCAATGACAATTGCTGCCACCTCAAGATATATATTCGGCAAGTGTGGTTTGTTTAATTCGAGTTCACGTAGCAATAAAGTTTTACGGTCATCAAGGTTGACCGTATTGATATAGCTATAGTTAACAGAGAGCTTTACTTTTATTGCGAATTCATTGATCAGGTAGATTTTCGCACAATGCGTTGTAATGGTCTGTACTGCAGGTTCGGACAGGTCTTTGTGATCAACATCATAGCGAGCTATCAATGCATCATAGGCCGATGTTGCGAAGCAGGGTTGCTCGCCTGCTATCGGTGGGTTTATTTTTTGCTTTACCGTTGTGATTTTGCTCATAGTGGCTAATCGCGATGTTCAACCGGCGTAACGAGAAATGCCGAGTAATGATAGATAATTAAAAAGGGTAACCCGAGCAATCAGGCTCGGGCTACCGGTCTTGTCAATGGTTAGTTACCACCATCCGCGAGTTCCTCTAAAAGCGAAATATCCTTAACGCTTATTTCAGACTTACTCTCAAGACGAATGATGCCTGTTGTTTTTAATTTGGTTATGTTTCGGCTGACCGTTTCGATGGTTAGACCCAGGTAGTCTGCGATCTCTGCTCGTTTCATCGGCAAGTGCAGCAAGCTTTCATCTGCGCCCTCGCGTTTGTTGCGTCGAGATATGCGAAGCAGGAATGTGGCTACCTTCTCAAGTGCTGACTTTCTACCCAAAGACAACAATTGGTCCCGTGTTTCTTCCAATTCAGTAGCAAGCATTGACATCAGCGCCTGACCGAATCCAGGTTCAGTAGTAATCAGTGTGTCTACTGTGCTTACCGGAATGCATCGCACTTTTGCATTGCACAAAGCCTCTGCATGCTGGGTCCAGTTACTCTTATCACCCCCGCCGATCATGTCGCCCGGGTAGTAGAAAGTCACAATCTGCCGTCTGCCGTCGGGAAGCATCTTGTAAACACCGATAACGCCTTCCAAAATCTGGTAAAGATGGGTTTGCTTGTCTCCGATCATGAAAAGATGTTCGTGCATATCCAGCGGGCGTTCGTGAGTCGTGGTGAAGCTGCTGCCCATTTTGATTTGAGCTGATTGACCATCACCCAGCCATTCGTTAACGCCTGCCGCGTGACCAGTTTCATTGTTGATTGCTAGTTGTGCGTTGCTCATGATGAATGTCCCCTGAAATATATGCCTGAGTACTTGTGACTTCGGGATCTATTTAAACAGCGCTCTGTCACCGCAATACCACGTCTGTGTAACGACAGCAGTGACTTTTGTATCCGTTTGTAACGAAACTGTCTCTGTGTATTGATATGTATCAAATCGGACCGTCCAGATACGGCGATACTGGCCTTCACGCTACTTACCGGGCCGTAAAATGAGCACGAACACTGTTGTATTCAGGACTGCACAGCGAAAAATGACCTACTCACTGCTCCAAATCGACAGTAAATGTGCGTCCGTGGACATGCAGTGGTGGCACCTGTTGAGAGCCGTCCGGCAATTTGAAGATATTCACGGTGACTATCGTGCAAAGCTCAATTGCTATCGAGACCTCTGTTCCGGCTCCCATTGGACGGCATCGCTGGTTTTCGCTGCAATGACAAACAATGACAGGGTTATTGATCAGAGTATTCGCGAACTACGTCGGGAGCTGCATCTGGTGCTCTGTGACCGTGCGCCGACGGCTAAATCGACAAAACAATTATTGGCAAAGCTAAGCGATTTCAGTCAGTTCGCCGCAAAAAGCCTGGTAATCGAAATTGAATTGATATCGCAAATGTTAGACACGTTATTTGATCTTGATTCACGGGTACCACATCGGGCTCTCTGACTGTGTCCAGTTTCCCCGCCACCCTCATCAACTCATGTGGGCAGCTGGGCAGGTTTGCTTAACTGTTAGTGAACTATCGGGGCGATTAAATTGCTGGTTTGGTCTCTAGTGTACGGTTTCAAACAATATAGTCGTATGAGTCGACCGAGCAAAGTGATTCATTTCTAACGTCTATGTCCAATTTAAAGGGTGATACGTACTGTATAAATTCATCTGCACTTTACTTAGCCGCCCCTGCGGAGGTCGGCATTTGTTCTGTAACGGCGTTGCAGCCCTTGAAAAAGGAACCACCATTCCGTGCGAACTGACGCCTTGTCACCGAACATATTGCAAGCTCTCACATGACCATGCTATTTGATACAGTACGCTAGAAGAGCCGTTTAAAGTGGCAGGTCTCCCGCTTTACCGAGTCCATATTTTGTAAATATCGGCCCGACTAATTCAAAAAACATCGTTGCCACCACTACCACTGGAATAATGGTGTCAGCGTATTGAGGGAACTGCGCTGACGCTATTAGTGCCATTCCCATTGCTACCCCTGCCTGTGGCAGCAACGCTCCCCCCATCCATTTTTTTACACTGTCACTACCTCCTGCCAGTACAGCGCCGGGCCAACAGCCTACGAGCCTGGCCAGGCTGCGAAGGGAAATATAGGCGATGATAGGTAGGGCGATAGCTGACAGCGTTGAAAGCTCAAGTGATGCACCGGTTAAGGTAAAAAACAACACCATAAAAGGCCACTCGATATCTTCAAGCTCATGGAACGGTCTTTCATGATGTTTGGCGAAATTGGTTACCACGACGCCCAACACCATCGCCGACAACAAAAACGACACGCCAATATATTGAGCAATACCACCACAAAGTAAAACCATGCCGAGTGCTTCGAGAAGGGTTGGTTGACCGGGTTTTACCCTCCCTACGGCGTACGACATGGGAATGCCGAGTGCGGTGCCGAGTATCGCCGCTCCTCCCAGCTCCCATAGTGAATACGCCACTATGTGCAGTGATGCTCCTTCACCGCTCAATGTCTTTGCTATAGCAAGTACGATGCTGAATACAATTAATCCCCAGGCGTCGTCAATGCCAACAATCCCTTGTAACGTGTCGGTGAACTTACCCGCTGCTTTGTTTTCTTTGACTACGTCCATCGTTGCCGCAGGATCTGTGGCGGTAGCGATGCCACCGAGTAACAGCGCTACAATGACAGGGATACCCATCAGCAGTAATCCACCGGTAACGACTAAAACCGTCGTTAGCACCACGCTGATTGAAACACCTAATACAACAGCACCGTTTTCAATAGTGTTAGCGCGTGTGATTTTTCCACCGAGTAGGAACCCCACCAATAATAAAGATATATCGGTTATCAGTGGCATCCAGTCACTGGCGTTTTTCGGTAATAAATCGAATGCACCAGGCCCAAGCAGAAAACCGAAAAGAAAAAGTAGTGTCACGCGTGGCAGAGCTGTTTTTCTACCAAGAAAATCAGTAGCGAGGCCTAGCAGCAGCAGACTCCCAATGCCAACCAGTATAGTTGAGACGTCGGTTCCGAAATGATTCATTGCAGTATCTGCCGTTGTATTTAGAGCACGAGCTTTCTCAGTCGCAGGGAATTGCTGATCACTGATACAGACGATAGGCTCATGGCCGCGGCGGCCAGCATAGGTGACATAACCGACCCGGTGAGCGGATAAAGTATGCCTGCTGCCACGGGAATGCCGGCCGCGTTATAGGCGAATGCAAAGAACAGGTTTTGCCTGATGTTTTTGATCGTTGCCTGAGCCAGCTTCCTGGCCTTAACAATACCGGCTGGATCGCCTTTAAGTAAGGTGATGCCGGCACTTTCGACTGCCACATCAGAGCCGTCAGACATCGCGATGCCAACATCCGCGGCTGCCAGTGCCGGGGCATCATTGACGCCATCGCCTACCATAGCAACCGTGTAGCCTTGATCTTGCAGCGAGTGAATCAATGCCTGTTTTTGCGCTGGCAACAATCCGGCATGGACATCATCAATAGACAGCTTTGCAGCTACCACGGCAGCAGTGTGGGGGTTGTCACCGGTGGCGAGAATAATTTTTATGCCATCATGCTGCAAAGCCTGTATCGCCGCTGCGGCGCTGGCTTTAATTTTATCCGCAACGCCAATCAGGCCCACCAGAGAACTACCCTTGGCAAGAAACATCACTGTCTTGCTACTGGATTGCAGCTCGACAGCGCGTGCAGCCAGTTGCGTGATATCAATGTTACATTCACGCATTAACTCTGTATTGCCAAAGGCCACTGTAGCGCCATCTACTACACCTACAATGCCTTTTCCGCTGACGTTATTAAATTCAGTCACGGGTAGCCGACTGGCATTTTGCTGTTGAGCGGCCTGAACTATGGCATGGGCTAGCGGGTGCTGCGAATTTACTTCAAGGGCCGCCGCCAGTGCAATGATGTCATTTTCAGAAAAGCCCTCGATCGCTTCGCAGTCGGTTAGTGTTGGCTTGCCCTCTGTCAAAGTGCCGGTTTTATCAACAATCAATGCGTCTACCCGGGCCATCAATTCAAGAGAGGTTGCATCCCTTACCAGCACACCGCCCTGTGCGCCGCGCCCCATTGCAGTCATGACAGACATTGGGGTTGCCAGGCCAAGCGCACAAGGGCAGGCAATCACCAACACTGACACTGCAGATACGATCGCAAACGGTAGCTGAGGCGAAGGACCAAAGAAAAGCCAAACGAGGAATGCAACGATGGCGATTAACACAACACCAGGTACAAACCAGCGTGCTACCCGGTCGGCCAGATTCTGTATCGGAGGGCGTGAGCGTTGTGCTTTACCCACCATCTCGATGATTTTCGCAAGTATGGTTTCCTGTCCGACTTTATTGGCAACAATGATCAGACTACCGTCACCATTAATGGTGCCTGCTGAGACTGGCGACTCGGCTGACTTAGCTACTGGTATCGGCTCACCGGTGATCATGCTTTCATCAATTGTTGAAATGCCGGATATCACCATACCGTCGACCGGCACGCTGTCTCCAGGCCGCAGACGAAGCTTGTTACCATCGACCACATGAGCCAGTGGTACATCGTATTCACTACCATCCGGGTTTATCCGGCTGGCAAATTTTGGCGCAAGATTCAGTAACGCTCGAATCGCTTCACTGGTACGTGCCCTCGCCTTCAGTTCCAATATTTGACCCAGTAGTACGAGTACAATAACCACAGCTGCCGCTTCAAAATACACCGGCATATGACCGTTGTGCAGAAAGACTGAAGGAAACTGATCAGGGAACAGTACTGCTGCAAGGCTTACACCGTACGCTGCTGTCACGCCCAGGGTGATCAAAGTCCACATGTTTAAGTTCATAGACTTAAACGAGTCGATTCCTCGTTGAAAGAAAGGCAGTGCTACCCAAAAAACCACAGGCGTTGCGAGGAATAATTCTATCCAGACAGCCGTTCTTTCACCTAACCATGACCTGATTGGCAGGCCTGCCATCGGTCCCATGGAAATCAAAAATAAAGGAATGGTGAATAGCAACCCGACTCTGAATCTGCGGGTGAAATCAATTAACTCGGGGTTTTCCTCCGATAGCGTGACAGACATCGGCTCTAACGCCATGCCGCATATCGGGCAGGTACCGGGTGTGTCCTGAATGACTTCAGGGTCCATCGGACACGAATACCGGGTTTCGTCACTAGCGTTCTGGTTTACCAGATGATGTGACCCTGAAATATAGAACCACGGATCGACATTGAATCGCTTTTGGCAGCCGGCAGAGCAAAAAAAGTAGTTGACTCCCTGATATTCGGAAGCAGGGCTGCGTCCATCGCCATGGGCTTGCATGCCGCATACGGGATCTTTGACATCAGTTCGATGATCGCCTTTTGTCGGGTCGGTAGTTGGCGGTGAAACGTTTTTAGATACTGCGTTTTGCACTTCTAGTCCCCGTTATCGAATCTGTAACTCGTGAATTCAGTGTGTTGCTACGGTCCGGTTAGTGCAACCGGACCGATACTTCAAGCACAGATCAACCACAGCCTGATCCTATATCCTATGTGTGAATTAGCCGGTGGCCACTTCTTCCTTGTCTTTTACATTAGCTTTCCCGGCCGTTGGTTTTGTGGTTTGCTTGTTATCGCCACTGATAGTGTTGCCGTTTTTTATAGCTATTTTCTTTACTTTGTTGATTACTTCAGCCGGCTTTTCTATTGTTAACGATAATATTCCAGCATTTAACTCAGCGTCTACTTTCTCAGTATCAGGATCAAAAGGCAGGCGAATTGTCCGCTTAAAACTGCCGCTGGATCTCTCTACAATCCGGTAGGATTTACCTTCGTCTTTTTTCTCCTCTTCTCGTTTACCGGTAATCGTCAGCAGATCCCCGTTCAACTGCACTTCGACGTCTTCTTCGTTAACTCCTGGTATCTCTGCAGTAATTTCAAGTGCTTTTTCTGTTTCCGTGATATCTACATTTGGTGCTCGCAGGTAGTCGCCGCTGTCAGTGGCGTCCAGATCGCTCGTAACAGGCCGAAAATCATTGAACTGATCAAACACCCGTGTGATTTCCATTTGTAAATCCTTAAATGGATCAGGACGAAGTGTTTGCTTGCGAATTGAAGGGAAAAAGCTATTTACATTCATCATCATCTCCTGAGTGGTGGTTCATATACAGTGCTCGTCACTGTTGATGCATTTTTGATTAAACGTGTATACGGCCTATTGATTTGAATCAATTTAAAACACGACCGTCGTAGAAGAGTTTCACTACACAAAACTGATTTTCGCCTTTATTGATATCAGTCAAGTTTTAGTACTGCATAAACGGCATCCTCGTTACCTACTCCTACCTTCACTTATTCTGGCTAAGCACAGACGAAGATGACGAACGGTTTAAAAACACAATTATGACTAATGGACTGGATCACGGGCATTCGCCACATGAGATAGAGAATCGTATCGCAGGCGCTAGTGATCGTAGCTTGTTGCGTGATTTTGTTTACGGATCAATCGACGGTACTGTCACCACGTTTGCCATTATTTCAGGGGTGGCAGGTGCTGGATTGCCGCAAAGCGTTATCATCGTGCTGGGCCTTGCCAACGTTCTGGCCGATGGCTTTTCAATGGCCACAAGTAACTACTTAGGCACTCGCTCAGAACAGTTCAATCATCGGCGCATACGTGCTACTGAACAACGACATATCCATGAATTCCCTGCGGGTGAAACAGCAGAACTCAAGTGTATTCTTTCGCGCCATGGACTAAAGGATGCAGACCTGGTCGACGCCACCGAGATCATTACCCGGCATGAATCCCTCTGGATCAACTTAATGCTTTCGGACGAATACGGACTTCCTCCCGGTGAACCCAAACCAGTTGCAGCAGCCGTAGCCACTTTTATCGCATTCGTAGTATGCGGCGGCGCTGCGTTGTTGCCGTTTTTCGGGGAACCTCAAAACCCTTACCTTCTGTCCTGCATAATTGCCGGGCTGACGTTTTTTATCGTCGGTGCGTTAAAGGCCCGATGGACGGCAGAGTCATGGATAAAATCGGCCTTGCAGACGACACTGCTGGGAGGAATTGCCGCGATAATCGCGTTTTCAGCGGGAAGCGTGGTAACTAGATTTGCCTAAGCAATGCGCTTGCGGTTAGGTCACTTATGGGGTTGCGTTATTAGTAAAGAACAGTTTTGCAAGAGGTGTTTGTACCAGCCAGTTGCCAACCTGGCTATTTTAGGTGACTTGCAGTGTAAACAAATAGCCTGAGCCGCGAACGGTTTTGATGAGCTGTTGATCGCCTTCAAGGGTGAGCTTCTTTCGTAGCCTTGCGACCTGATTGTCTATTGTTCGGTCATTGGGCAGCCATTCGTTGCCCTTAAGCGTGTCCATGATTTGATCGCGGCTGAGGACCTTGCGCGGGCTTTTAACAAACATGTGCAGCAGATCGAATTCACCAGTGGTTAGTGGAACAAGATTGCCGTCAGTATCGTGAAGTTCACGGGTAATACAGTTCAATACCCAACGATCAAACTGCAACTCTTCGCCGCTTTCTGTAGAAGCAGACGATGGAGTAGACTGCGGTTGCGCCACGGGCTGGTATCTTCGCAGAACGGCGCGAACACGGGCCACCACTTCGCGTAGTTCAAACGGTTTACTGATGTAGTCGTCGGCACCAATCTCCAGCCCGACAACCGTATCGATCAAGTCGCCCTTGCCACTGACCATGATAATTGGCACTTGAGCTTCAGATCTGATTGCACGAGCGAGCTCAAGACCGTCTTCGCCTCCGAGTGATAGATCCAGAGTAATCAGGTCAATATCGTTGTTGCGCAGCAGGTCAAGCGTTTGCGCACTATTCTCTGCCTCAAGAACCTGAAAGGTTTCGCGCTCGAGACATCGGCGTAGTAGCTTGCGGATCGGCGCTTCGTCATCAACGACGAGTATTTTCTGATTTGACTCAATCACAAAAATAAAAACTCGATAGCCGTACCACCAGCGTGCTTTGTTGATCTTTCCATGGTTCTACTTTCATCATGAATTGCCGGCATTGATTGCAAACTGCTGTTTGATTTGATGTGACTGCCCATCATAGTGAGCAATCCTGTCTTAGTCCAACTCCGGCAATAACCGTAAAATTACAAGCGCTTAGTATAAGCTTACAGCACACCGGCCAACGTCGAGACAGGAAAAATAAGCGTTACTAAAGGTAACGAGCGTCACAGGTACAGACATATTTTCGGTTTTTTTAAAACCGCAACCAATAGGTAGGATACCTACAGAGCAGATCACTCTGCCCGTAGTGCGTCGACAGGCAACATTGCAGCGGCGCCCCGTGCAGGTAATACCCCTGCTATCAGCCCGATTATCAACGCCACTGACTCCGCCAAGGTGACGTAAAACAACGATGTCTGGACTGGAAGTGCCGGAATCACCAGATGAAGCAGTTGCGCCCCGCCCAGGCCGATAAGCAAACCGAAAAAACCACCGAGTGCGGCTAACAATACAGCTTCACCAAGAAACAGTTGTAAGACCTGCGAGCGCTTTGCACCCAGAGCCCGTAAAAGGCCGATTTCATTGGTGCGTTCGCGTACGGCGATGGTCATGATGGTGAATATACCGATACCACCTACTACCAGCGATATGGCTCCGAGGCCCGCGACGGCTGTAGTTAACACACCGAGGATTGAATCAAGTGTCTCCATCATCTGTTGTTGAGTGACAATGGTGACATCGTCACTGCCGTGTCTTGCCTGCAGTAGTCGCTTGGCGCTTGCGATCACCTCGTCCACTGGTGCGGCGTCGGCATAGAGCAGATTAACTTCCATGAGCGATTGGCTGTTAAACAGCTCCATTGCCCGCGCCAGAGGCAAATAGACCGTATCGTCAAGATCAATACCCAGCATCTGACCTTTGGCCTGCATCACACCAACGACCCGGTATCGATTGCCGCCAATGCGAATAAACTTGCCTAATGGATTGACATCACCAAACAGTTCGTGGCGCATCTTACTGCCCAGCACTGCGGTGGGTCGGGGAAAGTGCGGATTGTCGTCAGGTAGAAAGCTACCCGCAGCTACAGCAAAGGAAAACGCCTCCGGAAAGGCGGGACTGGTGCCATATACGGTGCTGCGACGTTGGCGACGATTGCCTTCAATCTCGGCATTTCCGACCACAAAACCGACAACGGCCTCGATATGTGGCAGACGTGCTAGTGCAAGGGAGTCGTCAAGGGTCAGCGGTCTGGTGGTATTGATTGCGCCAATAGAACTGCCCATGGTGGCCGTCTTTCCCGGTTGAATTTGCACAATCGTGGTGCCGAACTGGGTAAACTGGGATACAACAAACTGGTTGATACCCTCACCAATAGAAGTAAGTAATACTACTGCAGCGATACCAATAGCGATGCCGAGCGTGGTCAAAATGCTGCGAACCCGATTATCAGTAATCGAACTAAATGTCAGTTTTGTAAAATCTTTGATCTGCATACTGACGCCCTCCTAGTGTTTTGCCAGTGAGGCGATGGGATCTAGCGCAGCGGCTTGGCGCGCGGGCAAAATACCGAATACAAGCCCGGTAATAAACGCTACCAGTACACCTGCGCCGACCGCCCACACCGGCGGGAACATATCGAGTATCGGGTAATAGGTTGACACCAGCCAACAGGCGGTTAACCCGACCCCTACCCCGATGAGCGCGCCGAATAATGACAACATCGCTGATTCGGTCAGGAACAGCCATACAATTTGCGCTGGTGAAGCTCCGAGTGCCTTTAACAAACCGACTTCCCCGGTTCTCTGTGAAACACTTACTAACATCACATTCATAATTAATACGCCGGCCACCGCCAGACTGATTGCGGCAATACCTGCGACGGTCAGCGTCAGTGCGTTAAAAATGGTGTTGAATGTTTCATGCACTGCATCCTGCGTAATTACTGTGGCATCGTCCTCGCCGTGATGTCGCGCTTTTAAGGTGTTTGTTACAAACGTAGAAATGGCAGGTATTGAATCAGGGTGGTTACTTTCAATCATGATTCTGAAAATGCTGTCTGTATTAAACAATCTCATTGCCGATGCGACAGGAACAATTATCGATTCGTCGACAGTCATGCCAAAGGTGCTGGGTGCGTGATCAAGAACACCGATAACACGGAAACGGCTCTCACCAATCCTTAAGAATTGTCCGACTGAAGATTCCGGGCCGAACAACTCGGATTCTATTTTGCGGCCGATCACGCATACAGGACTGGCATGTTGCCAGTTGCCGGTCGGTAGAAAGCTGCCCTTGTACATTTGCCATTCACGCAGCGGCAACATTTCGGCTGTTGTGCCTTGCACAACAGATTCACGCTCCAATCCGGCACGGTTAACGCTGGCCGCACCAATCACCATGGGTGCGACGCGGGACACTGAAGGGTGGCGGGTAAGTGCTTGCGCGTCTGCTATGGTTATCGGTCGTGTCGTCCCACCGAAACTGGCACTCATCGCACCGCCGGTGGTCTCTGATTTGCCGGGTAGTACAAACACCAGATTGGTTCCGAGACTTGCGAACTCACGCGTCACATAGCGCCTGGCGGCTTCACCGAGACCGATAAGCAGGATCACAGAGGTCACGGCTATTGCAACTGCCAGCAGCATTAATGCGGTTCTTGATCGGGCTCGTTCGATCGAGATAAAAGAATAACGAATGATATCGCGGGTCTTCATGTGGTGGCTTGCGTGCGTATGTCTTCAACAATGCGCCCGTCTACCATTTTTAATTGTCTTTTTGCACGCTTACCGATGGCCGCATCATGGGTGACCACAATCAGCGTCATTCCCTCTGAGTTAAGTTGCTCAAGAATTTCAATCATTTCATTACCCGATTTACGGTCAAGATTACCGGTTGGCTCGTCAGCCAGAATGAGATCGGGTGCTGTCACCGTCGCGCGGGCAATAGCAACACGTTGCCTTTGCCCACCGGAGAGTTGATCCGGTCTATGATCAAAGCGATTGGTTAGACCCATCCCATCCAGTGCAGCATGAACCTGCTGACGACGCTTTGAAGCTGGTACGCCTCTTAACATCAGCGGTAGCTCAACATTCTCAAACGCCGTCAGTCGCTGAATTAAATGAAAGAACTGAAATACAAATCCAATTCGACTGTTCCTGATGTGAGCTTGTTCTGAGTCATCAAGCGTTGTCGTATCACGCACGTCAAACAAATATGAACCGGATGTCGGCCTGTCCAGCAATCCAAGTAAATTTAAAAGTGTTGATTTGCCCGAGCCGGAAGGCCCCATCAATGACAGATACTCACCCTTTTCTATTGTTAAGTTGATGTCCTGCAGCGCATGGACTTGCTCGCTACCGACTTGAAAAATCCGTTGAATCCGGTCTAGTTTTATCAACACTGGCTTTACTCTTCCTTTGCCACAGCTGCGGCACCGACCTCTACACCCTGCCGGTCAATTGAGAGCACAATGCTTTGTCCCTCACCGAGACCACTGGTAATCTCAGTGACCTGCCAGTTACTTAAACCGGTGGTAACAGGCTGTTCGGCAAGTATTCCTGTGGCATCTATCGTCATCACTCGATTGCCGTTTTTTAGCGCCTGTGTTGGTATTTGTAGAACGTCTTTCCGGGTGTCGAGAATCACCTCTACATCTGCACTGTAGCCCGGTAATAATTCTTCTGAAGGTTGATCGAACTCAACCTCTATCTCTACTGTTCTGGCTTGCTTTTCGAGATCCAGTACATAGGGGGCAACGCGTTTGACCGTGCCCGCGAAGGTTCTGTCAGAAAATGCATCAAGTGATATTCTGGCGGGCATGCCCGAACGGATGTTAGGTGCGTCTACTTCGTCTATGGGTGCTTTGACATAGGTGCAAGAGCTGTCTATTAAGTCTACTGCCGGCAGAGTGGCGACACCGACGGGGGATGCAGTCACGATCTCGCCCACTTCCCCGTTGACCTCGGCCACCGTGCCGTCAAACGGAGCTCTTAGTTTGGTTTGCTCAAGGTGTGCTTCAGCAATTTCTATCTTTGCAGAGCTAACATCAATCAGGTGACGCATCGCTCTACAGCCAGCGACTTTAGCGCTTGCCTCTCCAACGATGGAATCAGCGCGCTCATCGGAGATCATTTTCTGTTCTACGAGCACGCCTATTCTGTCGGCCTCACGGCTGGCCACTCTGGACGCAGCACACATTTCATCTGCGCGTGCTGTGGCGACCTTCTTTTCCTCTATTGATAGCCTGAGTTGTGCTTCGACATCCTGATTCCAAAGTGTCAGCAGGATTTGCCCCTGCTGAACTTTGTCACCCGGTCGCACAGTAAGAGTGTTTATCTGACCACTGTACATAGGTGAAATACGCGCCCGGTTGCAGGTATTCACGGTACCTGCGCGGGTGTTTGACACTGACGCCATCACCTCACCTCTCTCTACATTGACCATGACCACTTCCACCGCACTCTCACCGGTGGTTTGGAAATAGATGACGCCTGCGATGATCGCTGCGATGGCCAATAAGACCAGTGTTTTGATTTTCATGCATTGAATCCGTTGATCTTCTGCGTAGTCACCAAACAATTGGGGGCTGCTTCAAAGAAGTGTCTTTAATGCATTGTGTGTTGCCGCTGAGTTGAACGCTTGATTGACATCAATTTGTGCCGTGCGTGTTAGGTGTGGAAGCAAATATAACCTTGCAACTGTCTATTTGACGTTTCTGTTCAACATAACTGATATGGATCAAATCCCGGCTGCACCTATCGTGTTTAATTCACTGACAGACGTATTGATCACAACACGCTACGTGCTCCGCAACGGCAAAGTGCAAAGATAATGCAGACAAAGATCCACACACCTTACTCTGCTCGTAGAGTCAATATTTTTGGTCGGAATTATTCAGAGGACGTAGCTAAGAGTGTTGTTCTTGCGTTACTGACGTTACCACTGCTTGCACTTCAGCCTGCCCTGCTGGCAAAACTGCTAGTTATCTCGCTGACTGTTTTTTTTTGGGGCTGGTTATTTGCGCGGGGCCGGTCTGAAACACCAGGTGTTGATCTGGTTGTATCAGCGTTGCTTTTTACACTTTTGCTGCCAATTGACCTGAGTTCATGGCAGCTGGTGTTGATTGCCAGCTTTGGTACGGTGATTGGCGAACAGATATTCGGCGGACGTGGTGACAGCTTTGTTAATCCGGTGATCACCGGACTCGCCTTCCTGTTTTATGCGTTTACACCAGACGCGATATCTCCTGTAAATACCTATCCGGTGGGTGTTCTCGCACTTCCGGCGGTGCTATTTCTTTGGTACCGACTCATTGATATGCCCTATTTACTGGCCGTACCCATCGGGTACTTGCTTACGGTCGCCATGACCGGAGGTGCGCCGGTTTCCTATTCATTGTCAACAGCGGTAGTCATGTGCCTGTTGTTTGTGGCGTGTGATTCTGCAGTAATGCCACGTACTGTGCCAGGCCGCATCATTATCGGTGCGTTGGTCGGAGTTGCAATGGAAGTGCTCCAAAGCCACTGGCTGTCACTTGAGAAGACGGTGTTTATTATTCTGCTTACCAGCGTAGCGACCCCTTTAATCGACTATGTGGTCAGCGCGACCAACGCCAACCTAAGGGGAGGTTCACAAAATGTCGTGGATTAGCCGAAAGTTTCTCAACATGCCAAACGACAGCACGGCAAAGGCGGTTTGCATGGCAACACTTGTCGGCGTGACTTGCGCGCTAACGGTATCTGCAACCGCAGTACTTTTAAAACCACAAAGACAGGCCAACCTGGAAGCTTTTCGGCAACAACGTATGGATACGATGTTGTCGTCTCTTCCAGGTCTAAAAGATGTATTGCAGGACAGTGATGCAGACTCTTTGCAGTCACTCTTCATTGATCTGAATACCGGTACCGCTGCTGAGCCGGCGCTAATAGAAAACTTCAAGGCGCAGGCGCTGTCCGACGCTGAAAATAGTGCCGCTGACACGTATACGTTAGCGCTTGATGACTCCATAGATATTGCCGGCATCGAGCAACGGCCGAATCTGATAGAAGTTCATCTACTACAAAAGAAGGGAAAGTTAAATCTATTGGTGTTACCGATTTACGGCAGAGGGTATCAGTCAACCATTCGAGCCTGGCTAACCCTTTCAGGTGATCTCAAGACAGTCGTCGCGTTGTCTGTGTTTGAACAGGCTGAAACCCCGGGGATCGGCGCACGAATAACAGAAACTGCGTGGCAGCAATTATGGGCACAAAAACAGTTGCACAACGAGAATGGTGATGTCGCACTGAGTGTCGTCACCGGGAAAGCCGGTAATGCGAATGAAGTCGACGGTATCAGCGGCGCCACCCGTACCGGGCTCGGCATTAATTCAATGATTCAGTTCTGGTTGGGTGACTACGGTTTTGCACCATTTTTAGACAAGCTCCGTGAAGGTGAAATTCCAATGAGGGCGAGCTAATGACAAGTTGGCGGCGTTATCTGTTTGAGCCATTGCTCAATAATAATCCGATCACGATACAAATGCTTGGCATCTGCTCGGCACTGGCGGTTACCACTAATTTGAAAACTGCGTTAACGATGTGTATTGCTGTGATTGTGGTGATGACCGTCAGCAGTGGGATTATCAGCGCTATACGTCATCATATTCCATCGTCTATCCGTTTGATCATTCAGATCACCATTATCGCCTCAATGGTGATCGTAATTGATCAAATACTACAAGCATGGTTTTTTGAGATCAGCCGGGTGTTATCAATTTTTGTCAGTCTGATTGTCACTAACTGTCTGGTGATGGGACGTACCGAAGGGTTTGCCATGCACAATGGTGTTGTACCAAGCATATTGGATGCCCTGGGTAACGCCGCGGGCTATAGCTTAATACTGATTTTTGTCGCAAGCATACGAGAAATACTCGGTATGGGGACTCTGCTGGGTATCCCTCTGCTGCCACTGGCTGAACATGGGGGTTGGTTTGAGCCGATGGCTTTCATGCAAAAAGCCCCTAGTGCCTTCTTTATTATCGGTCTACTGATATGGGGCATCCGGAGCATTAAAACCGAACAGGTGGAAGCGGCAAAAATTACTTTGCATGGCACGCTGCCAATGAGCGCTACAAGCCGTGAGGGTGGATCATGATCGATATCATTATCAGCGCTATTTTTTCAGACAATCTGGCATTGTCTTTCTTCCTTGGCATGTGCACCTTCATGGCTGTTTCCAGCCGCGTTGAAACAGCGGCCGGACTTGGCGTCGCTATTATTGTGGTTCAGACCATCACGGTACCGCTGAACAATCTGGTATTTCACACCCTGTTGGCAGAAAGCGCATTGCAATGGGCCGGCATAGCCAATCAGGATTTATCGTTCCTCAAGCTCATTGCATTTATTGGAATTATCGCGGCGATGGTGCAAATACTTGAGGTAGTACTCGACCGGTTTTCACCCGCTCTATATAGTGCGCTGGGTGTTTTTCTGCCGCTAATTACCGTTAACTGTGCAATCCTCGGTGCCAGTCTTTTCATGGTAGAGCGACACTACAATTTTACCGAAAGTATTGCCTACGGCTTTGGCAGTGGGGTTGGATGGGCGCTGGCCGTATTATTGTTCGCCGCCATCCGGGAGCGCCTGAACCAACAGCGCATACCTGATGGATTACGTGGTCTTGGGCTGGCGTTTATCATCACCGGCCTGATATCGATGGGCTTCTCAGCGTTTACTCTTGCATGAATACGATTTTACTAACCACGATTATAATCACCACGCTTGTGGTTCTTCTGTCGCTACTGGTGCAGCAGATTCGACGTGCATTATTGCCTGATCGAGTAGTGAGCATTCTGGTGAACCATTCACGTGAACTACCCGCGCACGCTGGAAGCAAACTGCTTGATGCACTGGCATCTGAAAATATTTTATTACCCTCTGGCTGTGCCGGAGCCGGCACTTGTGGCTTATGCAAAGTCACTGTCAGCGCCGGAGGGGGTTCAGTATTGGCCACTGAACGTGGCAGGCTCAGTGACACAGAGTGCGAGCGTGGTGTACGACTGGCCTGTCAGCTAACGGTGCGCGACAACCTCGAGATTACCGTCGCCGAAGAAGTGTTCACAGCGCAACACTGGAATTGCACGGTCACATCTTCAAGATACCTGTCACCACTAATCAAAGAGATCACTCTCGAACTACCTGCTGATGCCGAGTTTCACTTTGATGCAGGGGCATATGTACAGGTAACAACACCACCATTTGCATGTAAATTCAGTGATTTTCACGTTGATGATCGGTACCGGGAACAATGGCAGCAGATGAACCTGTCAAGATTGTCTGTACAGAGCAAGGTTGCCGAGACTCGCGCCTACTCGATTGCTAATGACACACAAGACAAACGGCATATTGTGCTGTTAATCCGCCTGGCATTGCCGCCCCAATCTACTGACCTGCCGCCCGGTAAAGTCTCAAGCTGGCTATTCAGTTTGCAGAATAATGATCAAGTGGAGATCAGTGGGCCGTTTGGTGATTTTACCGTGCACGATCATCACCGACCCATGGTGCTAATTGGCGGTGGTGTTGGCATGGCACCTCTGCGGGCCATTATTCATCAGCAGATCAGAGACAACACAAGTCAGGACATCCGGTTTTACTACGGAGCCCGCAGCTTGACAGATCTTTTTTTCCAGCAAGAATTCGATCGGTTAGCACAAAGCAACAAGCACTTTACATGGACCGTTGCGCTCTCAGAGCCTGCACCGAACGATCAATGGTCGGGAGAGAGAGGATTTATTCACGAGATCGTGCGGCAACAATTTATTGATGGCAACCCACATGCAGATCAGTATGACTATTACTTGTGTGGGCCTCCGATGATGCTAAAAGCAGCCATTGCCATGTTGAAGCAGGCAGGTATTGATGACGCCCACATCTACTCTGACAACTTCGAGATCTAACGTATGAACATCGACAGACGCAGATTCGTTACAGCAGCCGTTGGATTAGGGGGATCTGTGATATGCCCTTCCATCATTGCAGATCAATACAATAAAGATAGCCTTGTCACCTGTAAGGGAACGGCATTGGGTACCAGATGGCAGTTGACCCTCTTGTCAGAGCATCCGGTGTTTAAAGCAATCAACGCCGTGCAAACCACGCTCAACAAAGTAGACCAGTTGATGTCTCCCTATTTGCCAGACTCTGAGGTATCTCGCTTCAACTACCACGGCCGCAGCTTTTACCGTCAACCCCTGTCGCCCTGGTGTTATACCGTGACAAAGGCTGCACTCGATGTAGCGACGCAGTCGGGCGGTGCATTCGATCCAACGGTTGGCCCGCATGTAAATCAATACGGTTTTGGACCCATCACCGGAAGCAGGCACTGCCGGTACCAGGACCTGTCATTGAGTGATGGCGCAATCATCAAGCGCCGGGAAGGTGCGACGATAGATCTATGTGGTATAGCGAAAGGGTTTGCGCTTGATGAAATCGCGCACCGCCTAACAGGCCTTGGTCATGAACATTTTCTTTTTGAACTCGGGGGAGAGCTTGTGGCAAAGGGCCGCCATCCGAGCGGACGGCACTGGAATATCGCCATTGAAACCACCACCGATGCGCCATTTTTGGCGAAATTAGACAATCGTGCTATTGCCACCTCTGGTGTTAAGCAAAACAGTTTTGATTACCTCAATAATACTTATAGTCATCTGATCAACCCTTCTGAACCGTCTGTCGCAGATACCGATCTTTTCTCGGTGTCTGTTTTTCACCCCAGCGCGATGTTGGCAGACGCCTGGTCAACCGCGTTATTCACCATGGGAAAAAATAAAGCGGTTGCATACGCTACGCAGAACAAATTAGACGCCCTGTTTATAGACAAAAATGACAACAACCATGCCGGCGCCATTTCAATCATCGGCAACATAATATGAGCAGTTTATTGAGGTGTATTTATGATTGAGTTATTGGCCTGTTTGGTAGCGTTTACTGTGCTGATAGTCGGGCTGGGTATAGGCATGTTAGCAAGGCAAAGGCCATTGAACAGAACTTGCAGCAGCGTGAAATTTCTCACCAACACGAGCTGCCTTACAGGTTGTGACGGAGCGCACTCGGAAAGCCGCAATGATTAAACCCCATTTTATCAAAGATATAATGATCACCGATCTTTATACGGTGACGCCGGACACTGCGATACTCAGTGCCACCACTGAATTATTAAAAAGAAATATCTCTGGCGCACCCGTTCTTGATGGTGACGGAAAATTACTCGCGGTTCTATCAAAACGAGACTGCTTAAAAGCGGCATTGAACGCACACTACCATCATGTGTGGGGAGGACTGGTCAGTGACTACATGGTGTCCCCGGTAGAAACTATTTCCCCGGATACCGAACTCAGCGATGCCGCTTTGTATTTTATTAAGAGTCGCTTTCGTCGGATACCGGTTGTTGAAAACCAAAAACTGCTTGGTCAGGTAAGCCGTAGTGACGTACTCAAGGTACTTTTTGAAACTGTTGCCCGGTAGTATGTAGTACTCCATAGTCCGAATAATCGAACGGGAATTAATTGTAAGTTAGTCTTTTGTGACGATACTCTGGCCATGTTGATACTACATTGTTCCAGCGTTATTACGCCCTTGTACCCGAACTAACGTTATGCATTTTTTCTGGTTGTGTCGTTTGTCGGAGTAATCGAACACGGCGATTTACAAGCGGCAGGTACAGTCGATACAGCGCGCGCTTGATAATACCAGGGCGATTCAGATAGTAAGGTCCACTGAAAAAGTCGGCGGGCTCGTCGCATGTTCCGTCATCATAGACGACAGCCCCCATCTGCGAGAACTGTTTGCCGCTGAGTTCAAGCTCTGCGCTGGGTTCTCCCTCTTTGCGGCTCACTGAAAAACCCGTGGTCCAGCCACTCTGTTTGAGTGCAAGAACTGCTGCTTTGTGTAGCACCAGGTCGTTGATATAATTGTCTATCGCGATCCAGTGCCCGTCGACTTTCACTTCAAGCCAGCTATGCGTAACCTCTTTAGGCATCAGCGCGTAAAAGATACCCACAAAGAAGCCGTGCTGAATCTCTTTTGAAATTCGTGAAAAGTGCAAACGTGCTGGAATACCCACCGCACGACACAACGCCAAAAATAGCGTCCCTTTTGTATTGCATTGACCGTAGCCGCGCTTTATGGTCTGGGAGGCGGTGACAAAGTCACCTTCCGGCGGAAAACCAAACCGGATTTCGTCTCGAACGTAATAGAAAATACGCGCAAGTTTAACACGTGGCTCAGTCACACCCGATGTAAGTTTCCTGGCAGTCAGTTGAACCAGAGGATGGTTAGTATCTGATAAGGGCTTCATATTCGTGAATATGCTGGAATATCGATTGCAGCTGTTGATTTGCATCAATCCGGGACTGTTGGTTGGCTATTGTGCAATCAGCTATAGATAAAACATTGTACTGATGAAGTTCCCGATTGTTGAAGAATACACTGACAGGATTGCGTTGTGATTTTACTGTGGCTATTAAAATGGAGTTTTCGTCGAGCACTCTACTGTCTGTTTCTGGTTATATATCAACGGCGCTATGCCCCGCTGCTTGTCTCATACTGGCAACGTGTTTTCAGACAGCAAATCTTCGTGCCCGGCAGCAGATCAGTTTATCAATCTATTTTTACAGTAAATTTTCGATGGAAAATAGAAACACTCAGATAAATCCGAGTCCTTTTCAGTGCTTTAGGGATTGCTCGAGAAAATAATTATTAGGGAGTTCCCCTATGTACGAATCAGATCTGCCCCTATACATGGCAGCTGATTTATGTGTAATAAAGACTAGTATGTACGCAAGTACACAGGCGTGCATCTGGTTTATTAATTTAATAGGAGCTTTATCAAATGGAAATTTTGAAACCAAAAACGGTCATTATGACATTCCTTGTTGTGCTATTTACAAGCGGTGCTGCAATAGCAGACAAACTTGAAAACGGTAGCCATTCATTGAATTCTGTTGTCGGTGTCAGCAGCACCAGCGTCCGGTTCTATTTGGACGAAGGGCTGGCCACTATTTGGGGTGACGTAGATTCAGGTGTCGAATCAGCGATTGCACAGAGGAAAGTCCTCCACCTTGATGGTGTAGACAAGGTAATAAACAGAATCACTGTCCACTAACAGTAGTCCACCATCCCAGGTGGCACAGCCACCTGGGTTCCCGACTCTAATCCTGACAGTAATACAATGTGACAGCTATTTGCGCTCATGGGTGTTTAGCTTTTCAAAATCGGTATTCCGGTAGCATTGGGTTATTACCTGGAGGGAAACGGGCTGTTAACCACGCGCTGTTCAATAGGATCACTGGCAATCTCTTAATGCCGCTACCTAACGGGAAAGTTCGATATCAAGCATTCAGTATACCGT
>CALISD010000054.1 GCA_938041955.1 uncultured Granulosicoccaceae bacterium
CTAGTTAATAACAGGTCTGACAACCACACAACCCATCGACTCTAAATTCACTTTAAGCTGTTTGAAGGTTGCCTCCGACTCACAAACACCAACAATGGCACCCCCAGAGCCTGCATACTTAGCACTAACACCACATGCTCTGGCGGCCTCTATCATTGCTACGTGCTGGGTATTGAGGGTTGATATTGATTGCCGCAGATCAAAATTCTTATCCATCAACATGCTAAATAAACCATGATCTGACTGAGTCAATGCACAAACAGCCCGATCAGATAACTCCGCAAACTCTTGCATCGCATTCACAACCGATGCCTCACCTGCTTCATATCGCGATCTAAGATCGTTGTGAAAAACTTCTGTAGGCTCCCCCTCATCCAGACTGTAGGCAACGTACAGCGGAGGTAATAGCTTAGTATCAAGGCACTGATAACGACCACAAAAATATCCGCCCACTAACTCCATGTCTGCAAAATCCATTGCTACAAGACCCTCATAAATCTGTATTACTCGATCTTGCAGCCCTCCACCAATTTTCAACTCATCTCGTTCTACCGCAAGGGCAAGTGATGGCAAAATACGCTGATCTACCTCTAGCGCATAAAACTTTATCAACGCTTTTAACATAGCCACAATGAGCGCACTGGATCCTGCCAATCCAACCATACGTGGAATATTGGTTTGGTAGCTGACTGTGAAATTGGCTTGCAACGCTTGGCTATTTTTATGTGTATTAAAGTAGCGAGCGAAAACATTCAGGGTGGCTTTGAACAAGCGAGATGCGCCGTAGTATCCATCTTGGCGGATATGCTGCTGGAGCGTTTTTACTGAGTCAAACTGATACGGATCAGGTGCAATATACAATTTCTCTGACTCCGTCAGAGTTACTTCGGCGGTGAAGTTTTTGATGATGGCAGAGAGCGTCTTGCCACCATAACCATCAGATGGGTTACCCATCAACCCTATTCTCGCGTAACTCGTCTCAGTAACACTGCGCATAATTTTTCATACCACGACCGGCTGTTTTTTCTCATCAGAATACACTCATACAGAGTGCTAAGACACAAAAAACCCGCCATAGCGGCGGGTTCTTCTGATAACAATTTCCAAACAGATTACAACAACCAGACGGCTATACAGACCGAGTATCTCATCTGAGCTATACCAACGGTTACTATCGTGCCAATCCCTTACCGAATAACTCAACACGTCTGTTCGCAGCACGCCCGGTATTGGTGGTGTTGTCCTGCGTTGGAACCGTTTCACCATAGGCATTTATATCAACAAGTTGTGACTTACTAACGCCCTGGCTAACAAGGAATTTGGCTACATTGCTTGCACGACGGTTCGATAGTGACATATTGTAGCCTGCATCGCCGGTGGCATCTGCATGACCTTCCAGGTTAAGTACTGCATTCGGGTTAGCCGCCACTTGCTGTGCAACCTGAGAAAGAATACGTCTGGAGTTTGAGGTAAGTTCAGCGGAATCGATATCAAACAACACCATATCGATCATTGAAGCCGCCGCTTCACAGCCGTTGCGATCTACCGCGATACCCATGGGGGTTGACAGACAATTGTCTCTGCTGTCCATTACGCCATCACGATCACCGTCAAGGTCTACTTTCGCAGCGGCAATAACCGGTTGCGCGGGCGCAACCTGCCGCACAGGCATTACTGGTTTTGCCTGTGCAAGCTGTGGTTTCTTTTTGCTACCAATGCCCAGTCGATAAAGGACGCCAACCTGACCATAACTGGCGTCAGATCCGTTCGTCATTGCTTCTGCACGTAAACCCAGGCCACTGCGAGTTCCATACTCAACACCTGCGCCTACAACAACAGGTGTTCCATCTTCACGTTCGTACACAAGGCTATCATTAACCGGGCTGCCATCAATTGCAGCAAGACCTAGACGACCGTAGGCGGTGATACCTTCACGAGATGCGTTGTGCTTGTTTTTGCCGACATAGGCCAGGGCACTGATGCCACTCATATGATAGTTGTAGCGACCGGCAGACGAGCTGCCATCCGCCCCTGCACTGGGAGAAAATCCTGCACTGCCCAGATCGGCCGAATGCATTTCAACCGAGAAAGTCGGCGTCAAATCAGCGCCTATCGTGACCTGGCCGGCAGGCTCGACACGATCATTCACATCAAGAGCGGGAAACTCCTTGACGCTTGGCGTTAACCTGCTTGCACCAAGACCCGCGGACGCATAAACACCCTTTTGAAAATCTCCATCACCCGACGCACCGTCTATCATGCTACCCAGGCTGGAACACCCTGCCAAAGAAGATGCAATTGCCAGACTGAGAACCAGTGGCCGCATAGGTATTATCACCGAAAGGTTGTTATTCATTTAGTAAGCCTCATAACACATTGAAATAGAGTTTTTGTTTCATTTTATTTCAAGCAATAGCAGGCCCATTACTTATACACCTAATGGGCATCGCCGCTCACAGGTGAACTGAGAAATTGCACAATTACTTATCGATCAACAACTTAACAATTAAATCTAACAATATTAGAAAGTGTTAACAATCGGATAAGGCAGCAACTGATTTAAGTTAGAAACTATTTGCTGGCTGAATCAGGCTTATTGGGAATGGTTAAGCGCTTGATCGATATCCCAAAGAATATCGTCAATGGTTTCGAGCCCGACCGACATGCGGATCATATCCGGCCCTACTCCCGCTGCAATCTGTTCTTCTTCAGACATCTGACGGTGGGTCGTCGACGCCGGGTGCGTTATCAACGTTTTTGCATCTCCAATGTTCACAAGATGACTTAGAAACTCTGCGGATTCTATAAACTTTCTTCCTGCAGTAATTCCCCCCCTCACCCCAAATGTTAATACACCACCGGAACCCTTCGGGAAATATTTTTGCGCCATGGCATAGTGAGCCGAGCTCTTTAGCCCGGGATACTGCACCCAGGAAACCGCCTGATGTGATTCAAGAAACTCAGCGACAGCTTGTGTGTTCTCAACATGGCGCTCCATTCGCAATGGCAGCGTTTCAAGACCTTGTAAGAAAAGGAAAGAGTTAAACGGACTTAACGCCGGACCCATGGTTCGCAACACTTCACAGCGTGCTCGCATGGTGTAGCCAAAATCACCAAAAGTTTCATAGAACTTTATGCCGTGATATCCCTTTGACGGCTCCATCATTCCCCGGAAGTTACCGTTGTCCCACGGGAACTTGCCCGACTCAATTAATACACCACCGATAGAGGTACCATGCCCACCAATAAACTTGGTCGCAGAGTGCACGATAATATCTGCACCATGTTCGAACGGCCGGAACAGATACGGGGATGCCATGGTATTGTCTACAATAAATGGTACACCCGCCGCATTGGCAATTTTGGCTATTTTTTCAAAATCAACAACACTACAAGTCGGATTGCCAATCGTTTCCGCATAAATTGCTTTGGTGTTTTTTGTTAGCGCTGCACGATAGTTTTCAGGGTTTGAAGCATCAACAAAGGTAGTGTTGATCCCTAACTTTCGAAAATTAACATCAAACTGGGTATACGTACCTCCATACAAAGCCTTGCTCGAGATGATCTCATCACCCGCTTCAAGAATAGTGAGCAACGCTACCATTTGTGCTGCCATTCCAGAGCCCGTAGCAACTGCGGCCCTCCCACCCTCTATTGACGCCATGCGCTCTTCAAACACCGCAGTGGTCGGATTCATTAAACGGGTATAGATGTTCCCGAATGTTTGCAGGTTAAACAAGCTAGCAGCATGATCTGAATCATCAAACACATACGCTGCTGTCTGATACAACGGCACTGCGCGCGAGCCGGTGGCTGCATCCGGCATCTGCCCGGCATGCAAGCAACGCGTTTCAATTCCAAACTCTCGATCAGCCATTGTATTTTTTATCCATCAACTCATTAACCCCAGGTAGTTACTCATCAATAGTTTTTAACAAACACGATGCGCAAGGGCATTCTAGTAAGGAACTACGCGCGGTCGCTTGGCCGAAATTATTCCGGTAGATACGCCGAGAAACCCCAAGCCACCAAACAACCTGGCATATTCAATCTTTACACAACGATCCATAACAACTTCCAGCCCGGCATCATTAGCCAGTTGCGCTGCCTCATCATTTACCACTCCCAACTGCATCCAAAGTACGCGGGCTTTAATTTTCAACGCTGCTTCGGCTATCGGCATCACATTCTCTGATCGCTGAAACACGTCAACCATATCTACCGGTTCCGGAATCGACTCAAGATCGGGATAACAAGTTTGGCCTAATATTTCCTCGTAGCGGGGGTTGACCGGGATAATGCGATAGCCATGATCCTGCATATATTTGGCAGCAAAAAAGCTGGGTCGAGATTCATTGGCCGAAAGACCCACAACTGCCAACACTTTGTTTTCAGTCAGAATCCTTCTAATGGTTGGAACATCCGCCATGGGTAACGTTCTGTGTAAGAGTTAATCGATGATAACCTTGTAGGATGGCAGCAACAAGAATTTATGCCACCGTGCCTTCCACTACTAACCAATAACATCAACCTGACATGACTGATAAAAGAAAGAGCACTACGCAAATAACTCGCAAAACGCAGAAGGGTCCATCTCTATGGACTGGCTTATATCTACTGCTCGCAGCACTTACTGTATCACCGGCTTATACGCAAGCCACTGATACGCAAGACATCTGGCGGCACGTACAATCTGGCGACAGCATCGTAATTTTACGACATGCACTGGCACCCGGCACAGGCGACCCGGACAACTTTGAAGTAGACCGCTGCGACACACAGCGCAATCTATCAACTGACGGAATTCAACAGGCAAAGCGCATTGGCAAGCTGCTCAAAGACCGTGGAATTGATAGTGCTTCAGTTTATTCAAGCCAATGGTGTCGTTGCATAGATACCGCGAACGCACTTGAACTTGGCAGGCCTGAAGAAATGCCTGCGCTGAATTCTTTCTACAGCAATCCACAAGCAGGCCCTGCACAAATAGAACAACTCAAGCACTGGCTTAGCAATGTAAAGCCACCGGCGCCTCTGGTGCTGGTCACTCATCAGGTAGTCATTACTGCATTGACTGGCGTTTACCCGAGTTCAGGTGAAGCGGTAATTTTTAACCTAGGTGAAAATAATACAGTCGATGTTATTCATCGCGTAAAAACAAAGTAGATCCAACCTGGCCTGCACTCTACACAGCAGAGGCTATCAACTGCTTCATCTCAGTAATGGTAGCTTCATAATCATCACTACCAAATATGGCTGAGCCTGCAACAAAGGTGTCAGCACCACAAGCGGCGATCTGTGCGATATTGTCAGTTTTAACACCGCCATCTACTTCAAGACGAATATCAAACCCACTGTCATCTATAATTTTGCGGGCCTGCTTAAGCTTTTGATAGGTAGACGGAATAAAACTCTGGCCGCCGAAGCCGGGATTAACCGACATTAAAAGAATCATGTCTATCTTATCCAATACATGATCAAGTACAGCCAGCGGTGTTGCCGGGTTAAACACCAACCCGGCCTTGCAGCCATTGTCTTTTATCAATTGCAGTGAACGATCAACATGATCAGATGCTTCGGGATGAAAGGTAATATAGTCAGCGCCAGCATTGGCAAAATCCGGAATTAATCGATCTACTGGCTTAACCATCAAATGCACATCAATTATTTCAGTAACCCCGTAGCCACGCAGTGCCTCACAAATCATCGGGCCAAAGGACAAATTTGGCACATAGTGATTGTCCATCACATCAAAATGAATGATGTCTGCCCCCGCCGTCAGCACCCTTTCTACATCCTGCCCAAGTCGCGCAAAATCAGCTGACAAAATAGAGGGCGCAATCCAAGGTGTGTTCATCTTTTTCCAAAGGGTTATTACTGACTTACATAGGTCGGGGCCGTTATGTCCGATTTGTCGTCACAGAAACAGATTCGCAGACAAAACGGCTGATAACATTTAGTCGCCAAGTTTATCAGCGCTCCTCGCCTGCCGCTATGCACTCACAGACATCAACGTAAACCTATCCGTCAATGCCGATACACTGTAAGCAATACGAAACAGAAGACGTAGCGCTTGCCGATACGTACCCGCAAAGGGATGCAAATTGAAGTGATTTACCGCCTGTTCAGCTAAAACAACGTAAACAACCTTCAATATGCTCATACAGTAACGACCGCAACAAATCGCTACCAATGTGGTCTCATGCACAAACAGCCAATCAGTTAGAATAAACAATGAATAGAAGATCGATACTGCAGTCACTTCTGGCATTGCCCGTTGCGGCTAGCTTCAATTTAGCGCATTCAAACAGTCTGCTGCGCCCGGGAAACAGAAGAATGAATCCACTACGCAAAATAATACGCGGAGAGCCGAAAAACAGCGCCACCGCACCCGCCGGCAGCTTTGCCAGGACCGAATCCGAGGGACTGCTGTTTTTAACCAACGGGTTTGGCTTTCAATACCAAATCCCTCCTGATAGTTATATCGAGTGGCATCTGGACAAGACCAACACGCAAATGAAGTTCAAATGCCTCAATAGCGATCAATATCGTGTTAAAGCTTTTCCGTGCGCAGTGCTTGGTACCATGGGCGGGCGCTACGAAACAATAGGAAACCCGGATCCAGTCAAAGGTCTTGAAAATGAGTTCCGGATGAAAGGTGAAGGCCTGCAAAGCCCATTGTTTGACCTGGCGCCAGCCCAAAAGCAGTGTGGTTTTCCGTGCGCAATATCAGACCTCCCGCAAACAGACATTTCGATATCTACAGACTACATCGGTAATCCAACGGTCAACACCTTTTTGGATATGTACCTGCACGATGTCGACAACCCGGTTACTGCCTCTCACCCCTCGCTGTTAGGCACTACCAATGCGATGAACAGCAACCGAACCAAGGCATACAACATCAACGTCTGGTTTCGAAAGCCTGATCAAAGCAACGGTAACTCCAACCGACCTGATCGCGGCTGGGCCGGCGGCAAAGTGGTCGGCAAGGCCAATATTTCAGGCCACGCCTTTAACGTCATTTTAAAAATTGAAACCGGTGGCGGAAACTACTTTCGATATATAGCACTGCTACCAGAAAGCAATACAATCGACAGCTTGAACGTTAATCAAGTGATGGATTGGGCGCAAACCGACCTGGGCCCGATTCTTCAGGCCAGTAGTGAAGCCAAACAAATGATGGCAAAGCCAGACCCGCGTGGCTTCAAAGCGCCGCGCTGGCCAGACAAGCGGATGGTGCTTTCCGGCTTACATATTGGCAACGAAATCTGGTGGTCCGACCCGGCAGGACAGGAAGGCGTGGTCAACTGGGATACGCTACGCATCGATGTTGAAGGTCATGGAACCTTTGGCTGGGGCGAAAAAAGAACTGCATTACTTCAGTCAGGCGCTCAGCCCCGGGCTGACAACACGCAGGGCACTGCAAGCAAAGCTCAAAACGCAAATTCCGGTGACGGTACCTGGCAAGACGAACCCATCACAGTAATGGCAGAGGACGAAGAACCGGCTAAAAAGAAAGGCTTACTGGGGCGCTTGCTAGACAAAGCGTTCTAGGATGGCTGCGTCAGCGCAATATATCAGTAATGATTTAAGGCTGAGATCAAGGACTGATTCAGCCGTCTAATCCATCATACACCGACTGGATTAGGGAACACTTCAGAAAATAAATGGAGCTGGTGATAGGAGTCGAACCTACGACCTGCTGATTACAAATCAGTTTTTCAAACTATCGCTGAAAATCTTCCTATATCGTTGATTGTCATTTCATTTAATAATATCATAGACATAGAGCGACATTCGCTCATTAATCTTGTCTTTCGATATGTTTCGTTGTATCTCGGTGTGGTAGCAATGGGGTAGCAACGATATTCTAATCAGCGAATCAATGCCAACCACTCCGTTAAATTTCACCGAATCCCGAATTAAGAAACTACAGCCACCGCATCATGGACAGGACTGGTATCACGACGATAAGAAAGATCATTCCACCAAGTTACGGTTGCGGGTGTCCTACACCGGCGTCCGTAGTTGGTACCACTACGCGAAGATC
>CALISD010000055.1 GCA_938041955.1 uncultured Granulosicoccaceae bacterium
CGGCGTCAGTGGCGATACCTCCTGTGCCGATCACAATATCGCATGGAAAACCCGCGAATATCTCAATGACGGTGATTTCACCCCCGTGCAAAATGGTGTCGGTGGCGTTGGACCAGGTGGTACTGATGATATTATTTTTGACGCAAAAGGGGGAGACGATAACGGCAAGGTAGATGGATTCGAACATGCGGCAAATTGTCCAGGAGACCCGCTGAATTCTGTTCCAAACACATCAGACGGCTGAAGGGAACGGTAACGCAAAGAGGCACCAGTGACTCAAACAAAATAGACATGGCAACGAAACAACGGGTGATAACAACCCGTTGCGTCCGATTGTCAGGGTGTTAGCTACCGCATCGCTGCTCTACCGCTATCGACGTAGAATCATAATCCACCTTCCGATGTTTAAAAGATCTGCCAAAGCCGCCGCAAAGTACGTAAATGCGGCGGCTTTTAATACGCTTTGCACTGCTGGAATATCAGCATCACTTACGTATTCGCCCTCAATCAGAATCGGCATGGCTTTTCTGAAACTGGCATCCCACTCTTCGGGGAGTATCACCAGATAGGCCAAAGCCCCCAACAGTTGAAACAATAAACCGAGTGCAACGAAGCCGATGACCGCTCCTGGCACTCGCAATAGCACAGCTATGAACGGCACCGCGGTGAGTAAAATCACACCGCACTTTTTCAATAAATAAGCGGTCGGTAAATATTTGCTGCGTAGTTTAGAAATCGATTCTTCCCGATCGAACTGAATTGCGTGGCCAACCTCATGAGCCGCAACAGCCACCGCCGTAAGTGATTTCCCATGGAAATTCGATTCGCCCAACCTGACTGTACGGGTCGCGGGATCATAGTGATCTTTATTATCATCGGTGGCCTCAAGCGTTACATCCTTAAGTTCAAATCTTTTGATCAGGTGCGCTGCTAACTCACCGCCAGTGCCTGGAAGATCCTGGCGCTCACGACCATGCCTGCGCATCACCAGTGAAATCCAGAGACTAGGGATATACACCAGCGCTGCTAAGAGTAAAGTAAGTATCAGGTAAGGCATTGGCTACGATTTTAAAGCGTTAAAAGCAGAGTGTATTATGACCGGTTATCGCCCCTAAGATACAAGGTCTGATTGAGCCACGCCGCTTGAGCGGTGTATTTCACAACTTCATTGCCCTCAATGCACTGCACAATGTTTTTGCAGTCTTCCAACAATCAACCCAAGCCGAGAGTCACCTCTTCTTTGCCCTATAACCACCTCTCTGGCCATAGCAATCTTGTTCCTATGCGAGTAATTCAAACAACTTTCGCATACCAATTTCACTGCACCCGGAGCAACCTGTGGATACTCCTTCCTTTTCATTCGACAGCCGACCCGCAACTCATCGCCAGCCCGATTTGGAACAATCGACGCAACAGACCTACTGCCGCATAGCATTTATTAAAATAAATTACCTGAGGATCAGATTACCAGTGAAAACTGCGGTATTTTCCAGCCTAATCGCCTGTGTAATACCCGTCCGATATAATATACTCACTGCCGCAATGTCGATTCACACAACAACGGCCAAGACAAGAGTTGAATAAAACCACCAGAACCTTACCGCTTGGAAAAATTGCACTTGTATTTTTCGCGGTTGCCGCCGTTGTCACTTTCTACAGCAACAATGCACTTGCGCACGCAATAGCACAGGGTGACAAAGGGTACATCCAACAGATTAGCGGGACAAACATAGGCCCATTTATGTATCTCGGTGCCAAACATATGGTGACCGGATACGATCATATTCTATTCTTAGTCGGTGTTATATTTTTCCTGTTTGGCTTCAATCAGATTGCAACCTACGTAACACTATTTGCTGTCGGCCACTCAGTCACAATGCTGATCGGTGTGTATTTTAATTTCGGCATAAACCCCCATATTATCGATGCAATCATTGGTTTTTCTGTTGTTTATAAAGCACTCGATAACCTTGGCGCTTTTCAACTATGGTTCGGTTTTCAACCAAACACCAAGGTTATGACTTTTATTTTCGGGCTTTTACACGGCTTTGGGCTGGCCTCGAAAATTCTCGACTACGAGATGTCATCTGATGGACTAGTACCCAACTTGCTGGCGTTCAACGTCGGGGTCGAACTGGGTCAACTGGTGGCGCTCGGCTTAATTCTGTTGTTCATGCATCATTGGAGAGCCACGGCTTCATTCATGCGCCAGGCCTACGCAGCCAATTTTCTGTTAATGACCGCTGGTTTCTTTTTGATTGGAATTCAATGCGTCGCTTTCCTTGCTGATCACTCCTGACGGCACAAAATCAAGATCCGCTATGCTCCACCCACTACCAAGACAGGTTTCTATCTAGATGGCTTCTGAAGCGCGAAAACCGAATCACCAGCACGGCCAGACTGTGGGCGCAACTCGCGGCGGCTTATTTGCATCGACCATCATAGCGGCTTTAATCGCACTAGCCATCCTGGTCCTGTTCTGGCTCCCTGCCGAATATGGGTATGACCCCACCGGCATAGGGAAAAAACTCGGTTTGACCTCAATGGGTGAATTTAAAGAAGCCCGACGCCACCAATCTGATGACGATGACCAGGCCGGCACCGTAATAGAATCTTCCACCGCTACGATCATCTCGAGCAACGGTTTATGGAAAGATGAAGTGGAATTGGATATACCTGCCAACACAGGCCTGGAAGCCAAACTGGTGATGGATGAGGGTGCTATTGCAGCGTACGAATGGACTGCCAATGGAGCCACTGTCTACCATGATACCCACGGGGAAAATGAAACACAGGAGATTAGCTATAATAAAGGCAGGGGCATTGCCGAAGATACCGGAACACTCACAGCGGCATTTGACGGAAAACACGGTTGGTATTGGGAAAACCGAACACAGGTAAAAGTAACTATTACATTGAGAACCAAAGGTGACTATAAGCGCATGCTCGTCCCCTGAGTCATACCTCTCGCGTTGCAGTTATTGAAGTTCCGTGATTTGACTCCCTTCCAGGGACATGACTTCGTACTACCCAATAAAACATTCATATCTTCGTGTTGCGGCACTATGCTGGCAACAATATTCGCTATCAATGTTTGTTCAATGGATAAATTCTTAAAGAGAATTTCCACCACAACAATCGCTTAACAATAC
>CALISD010000056.1 GCA_938041955.1 uncultured Granulosicoccaceae bacterium
ATCAGATACGCTTAGAAGACCCCTGACCTGGCCGCTCAGTCACAGCAATGGCGAACGAATAGGACAATGCATAATCCTCAAGTATCGCAAAGCGGCCTGTCTTGCCATAGTGGCCTGATGACATATTTGTTTTTAACAACAACACATTATTGTCTGTTTTAACTTCACGCAACTTTGCCACCCACTTTGCAGGCTCCCAATAGGTAACCCGCGGATCGGAAACTCCTGCCGTGACAAGCATGGCAGGATATTCTTTCGCTTCCACATTGTCGTAAGGTGAGTAAGCCATAATGCTATCGAAAGCAGCCTTACTCTCTATCGGGTTACCCCATTGTGACCACTCACCCGGCGTTAGCGGCAGTGTGTCATCAATGATGGTATTCAAAACATCAACAAATGGCACATCGGCGATGACCCCTGCAAACAGATCTGGTCGCATATTAACGGTAGCACCGACCAGCAAGCCACCTGCTGATCCGCCATTGATCACAATATTACCCACCGATGTGTACTGAAGTTTCACCAATGCCTCAGCCGCTGCGATAAAGTCGTGAAAGCTATTGACCTTGCCTTCGAACTTGGCCGCCTCATACCAGTCACGCCCCTTCTCTTCCCCACCGCGAACATGCGCTATCGCGTAGACGAAGCCACGATCGACCAAAGACAAGCGGTTGGATGAAAAACCCGCTGGCACACTACTACCATATGACCCATAGCCATATAGTAGACACGGAGCGGTACCATCTACTTTCGTATCTTTATGATGCAGAAGTGTCACAGGCACCTCTGCACCATCATGCGACAAAGCGGTGATGCGGCGGGCAACGTAGTCTGAAGTTTCATGGCCGGAAGGTATTACCTGGGTTTTTAGCAATTCACGCTCACCAGTTGCACAGTCGTACTGCCACGTCTGCCATGGAGTTGTAGGTGAGGAATAGTCGAACCTGAATTCACTTACATCGTACTCAAGACCTGCATCAAGCCCAAGCGAGTATGCCTCCTCTTCAAATGCCACCTCAGACACGACCCCCTCCCTGCCAACAAAGTAGATTGCGGGCAAAGCATTTTCAACCGAGAGCCACAACACCCAGTCTTTAAACACTTCAAAGGAATGGATCATGCGGCCGGGCTTATAGGGCTGAAAATCAGACCAATGCTGCCGGCCAGGTGTCGCTACGTTTGTATACGAAAGCTTGAAATCTTTTGCATCATCGGCGTTACTCAGGATCACGAATCGATCATCGCTGGCACCTGCCTGATGATCAACACTGTATTCCAACCCTTCAGCTCGCGGCTCTATCACTCGTGGCGCCGCTTCAAGATCACTTACAGATAGATACAACACCTCGTCCTGATCATCCATACCGGTAGCAATAAAAACATATCCACCGGAGCGGCTTGTGTACACCTCACAGGAAAAGCGATTATCTTTCTCATGGTAGACCAGCGCATCATCAGCGGGATCAGTACCCAGACAATGCCTATAGACCTTGTTCGGCCGATGGTTTTCATCGACTCTTGTGTAGAAAAGTGTATTGCTGTTAGCCCAGGCAGCACACTCCACATCTTCAATCACTGTATCGCTGTCTTTCCCTGTGGCGATATCGCGAAAATACAGACGATAGTATTCAGCGCCTGAAGTATCACTACTCCATGCAAACGTCTTGTGATCAGGGCTGTGCTCAACCATGCCATGATCAAAATATTCGTGAGCATCAGCTTCCTGGTTGATGTCTATAAGTAGTTGCTCTTCACCTCCATCACGAGGGGTACGAAAATAGACCGGGTGTTCACCACCCTCAACATATCGTTCGCTATACGCAAAGGGTCCGTCTTTCTCCGGCAATGACTCGTCTTTTTCAAGAATACGCCCACGCATCTCTTCAACTAGCTCACGCTGCAATGGCTCTGTGGATTGCAGCGCGTCTGAGCAGTACTGATTCTCTGCTATCAAATATGACTTGATCGGCTCAGGCAGCAGGTCGGGCTCACGCATGGCTTCCTGCCAGTTGCGGGCGCGTAGCCAAGCGTAGTCGTCAACCCATTTAACACCGTGGGCAGTGCATTCAGTTGCTTGCTTATCCGCCACGGGGGCAGTAGCTGGGGGTCTAATTTTCGGGTTCAAAAGAATCTCTGAGTTCTTACAACGGTCCAGGAGTCTGCGCGGCAGAAGTCCACGTAGCGAGAACGTGCCATGGCGAGAGCGTTTTTACGATCGTTTGGGCGCATGGTTATTCATATGCAACTAAAATGATCGATAAAAAAGCACCGGCAGGGCGCGTTCGCAGTAGTGTAGGTTCTGCGCGAAGACTCCCAGCTCTGATTATTCATGAGGTGTCGAGCATATCGCGTAGAGATTTGATTTCACAGTGTATTTTCTTCTTGCGTCGAATACTTATTGAATTTGCAAAAAGAAAAATTCGCTGTGGAATCAAAGATCAAGTGAGATGCCGTCATCATCATGAATAATTCGGGTTTATGTATTGGCGGAATATCATCGTCTGTGAAGGTATCACGAGGTAACAGGAATAACTATCAACCTGAAGCCCGTATTATTTGTAAGTGACAATCAAACGCCGCTATTTACGCTCAACCTGCATACGAAACACTAACGTGCCTATCGCCGTCAACGCAAATAACGCCGCAGCAAAAGTAAGAGATGCCACCGCATTACCTCGAACATCAAGTAACCACCCGGCTACCGCCGGCGCCGGTAAATTGAGTGCAAAATATAAAGTAAAAAACACCCCCATTCCAAAAGCACGAGCATCCGCCGGTATGGCCTCGGAAGTAAGAGACATAATCACCCCGGCACTGGCCGCGCCTACCAAGCCAAATAAAATCAATGCAGGTAAAACGATAGAGGTATAGGCGAGCAGTAACATGGACACCACAGCCGCTACAGCTGACAGGTAAATTACATTATCACGTGAACCAGTACGGTCGGAATACTGCCCGACAGCAATCGCCGAAAACGGCATAAGCCAGCCGGGCACACTCGCCAACAAGCCGCTAATACTTTGTGAATAACCAAGCTCCAGCAAGCGGATGTTGATAAAACTGAGGTAGACTGCCAATCCTGCGTTAAATACCCCCCATACAAAAGCCGCCAACAGGGTCAGTTGCAAGTATCGCCGACTCAGCAAGGCTGCCTTATCACGGCCATCGCCTACCGATACAGAAGCTTTGTTTTTAGCGGGAACAAAATAAACCAGCAAACCAATACCTACGCCATTCCAAACTGCGCAAAGCACGAGTGCGCTCTCCCACCCCCAGCGCAATGAAACCAGTGGCAGAAACACTTGCGCGCAGGCAATCCCGACAGGCCAACTCATGACAAGCAACCCCATCGCTGTCGCCAACTCCCTCCCATCAAAATGGTCGGCAATTAGCTTCACAAAATACAGCGTACCCAACACAAAACCGAAACCACAAATAACACGACCCACCGCCAACAACCCAAAAGCATTGCTGCTTGCAGCAATTAACGCCCCCGCTGACAAAAAAACGAACCCGCCAATAATCAACCCTCTATCACTGACAAACCGCCCTAACATACCGGCCGGAAAAGACAGAAATACACCCGCCAACATAAACAGCCCAATCAACAACCCGAGCTTACCGTAACCAATAGCAAGGTCAGCCTGCAACTCAGGCGCAACAGCTGCCAACGACTGAAACTGCACCCCCAAACCGGTACGCGCCACAAACGCAGCAATAAGAATTTTCCATCTCAATGGCACACTACACCCCCACTATCCTTAAGCGTTAAGAGCCACTATAGCCGACAAATGGATTTAGCAGAATCTCTGTAGTAACCACAAGTTAAATTGAACGGTAATCAAGTGACTTAATAAATAGAAGTTCAAGGCGACTCACTCACCTCCTCAGACGCATCCTAACCACGGAGGGAAATTTGACTAACTTGACGAGCCAGACCTGATCCACTCGCTAACGCGTCGGGCTTTCAAAATACACATGCGGTTTAGGTCGAGTGCAGCGAACGCCACACTGTAAAAGCGCCAACGTCGAGCGCAGCGAATGAATAGACACTCGCACGCAACAATAAAAGCACAGCGCAGCGACCACGAGCACCTGATTTGCTTTTTGAAATCATCCGGAGTCGGGTCAAAGCGCCAGCGACGACGCTTCGGGCGCTGTGCCCACGAATGAGCGTACAACGCGACCCGACGGAGGATAATTTCAAAAAATGCCGCAGGCACCCGAAGGGCAATGAAGCCGCGTAAAACACCTTTGGTTACTTTGCGTGTTTGCAAAGTGACTCGTAGTGCCAGCGACTAGCATCGAAAATACCATGGAAGGCACGCCACGCTCGTCGAACGCAGTGAATGCAACACTAGGCTAGCAAGTCACCAACGCGGAGCACAGCGAATAAATAGACCACTCACGAGTTAGCGATAGAAGCACAGCGCAGCGACCACTAAGCGTCTGATTTGTTTTTTGAAATCATCCGGAGTCGGGTCAAAGCGCCATGGAAGGCGCTTTGAGCGTTGTGCCCATGGATGGGCATACAACGCGACCCGGCGGAGGATGATTTCAAAAAATGCCGCAGGCACCCGAAGGGCAATGAAGCCGCGAAAAACACCTTTGGTTACTTTGCGTGTTTGCAAAGTGACTCGCTGACGCCCGCGACTGGCATCGAAAACCGCCATGGATGGCACGCCACGCTCGTTGAGCGCAGCGAATGAAACGCTAGGCTAGCAAGCAACCAACGCTGAGCATAGCGAATAAATAGACCACTCACGCGTTAGCAATAAAAGCACAGCGCAGCGACCACCAAGCGTCTGATTTGTTTTTTTGAAATCATCCGGAGTCGGGTCAAAGCGCCATGGAAGGCGCTTTGAGCGTTGTGCCCATGGATGGGCATACAACGCGACCCGGCG
>CALISD010000057.1 GCA_938041955.1 uncultured Granulosicoccaceae bacterium
GGTGCGGTGAAGAGTGTGCTGCGTTGGTGGCGGCAGTCGGTGGTATGGGAAGCCGCACTCGGGGTGAGTTCAAATAGGGAGGCAATGTCGTGGCCCACGATGCTTCCGTGTAGATCGCCAGAGGTGCGTGGCGATATAGTCCCAGATGAATGCCCCACAATCCACTGTAACTAAATCCACTGCATCTAGCGAATAACGGTAGTGGTTAAAGAGCAAACACGATAGGATGCGCCGGGGAGTTGGCCAGGCAGCCGCTGTCGATTTCGATCGATAGAGGAAAGTCCGGGCTCCATAGGGCAGAGTGCCAGGTAACGCCTGGGGGGTGTGAACCCACGGAAAGTGCAGCAGAGAGTAGACCGCCTAAGTCATGCAAATGACCGGTAAGGGTGAAAGGGTGCGGTAAGAGCGCACCGCGCTGGTGGCAACATTCAGTGGCAAGGTAAACCCCACTCGGAGCAAGATCAAATAGGGAAGCAATGTCGTGGCCCACGATGCTTCCGGGTAGATCGCTAGAGGCGTATGGCGACGTGCGCCCAAGATGAATGGCTGTCCAAGACAGAACCCGGCTTACGGCTGGCTCTCCACTTAATTTTATCCTTATCTGTTGTCCGACCCTTCGCTGGGGTCGGCCAGCGCGTTGCTGCGTGACTTTGTTTTGCGTTCTGAGCGTTTGCCAGGAAAGTACTTCTGGCGCAGATCACAGGAACCTCATTCCCTCCTGATATTCAAGTAGTTTGTTCTAACTGTTCTGTAAGCTTTTGATTTCAATGTAGTTCATTGTGGATTTTTGCCGGGGTGCTTAGTTGAGCTAACTCCTTGTCTTAAAAGTAAATTTACCCGTAAAAATACCGTCCGTAACTTGAAAACTCCACTGGCTGAAGATACAGTGGAGTTACTTTGCGGTCATGTGGGGAGAAGTGGGTCTCCGTGGCGTAAATCCAAGCAAAACTCACTCGAATTTCTTATTTAAATGTTTCTGGGCAAAACCACACTCTCGCTTGATTCCAAGGGTCGCATTGCGATCCCGGCGAAGTACCGTGCCCAGCTAACGGAGATGTGCGGCGGCAAGCTGGTGATTTCATACAACCCTCTGGATAAGTGCCTGCCCATTTATCCGTACGACGAGTGGTTGGAGTGCGAACGGAAAATGGAAGAAGTAGAAGATCAGTCAGATCAATTTCGCGATTTTCAGAGATTGCTTTACTCCTTTACCAATGAGGTGGATATGGATGGCAGTGGACGGGTGTTAATCCCACAATCCTCCAGAGAAGAAGTGGGGTTGCAGAAAAATGCGGTGTTGATAGGCCACGGAAGAAAGTTTGAGCTATGGAGTGAAGAAAATTGGTTACAAACCTTTGAGAAAGGCAATGAAAAGCTTATCGAGAGTCTGAAGTCACGCACTGAACGACTCCATATAGGGTTTCGTTTGTGACCGGTCACATCGCAGTGTTGCCATCGGAGGCGATAGATGCGTTGAACGTAAAGCAGAACGGATTTTATATTGACGCGACATTTGGCCGTGGTGGTCATTCGGGTCACATACTGGATCGGTTAGGTGAAGATGGAAAGCTGCTGGCGTTTGACTGTGATCTTCAGGCGGTGGCACATGCGAAAGAGATTTACGGTGATGATCACCGGTTCTCTATTGTGCGGGGTAACTACAGCGAAATGGCGGATGAGGTTGTTCGAATAGATATGTGCGGTGAGGTTGATGGTGTGTTGTTTGATTTGGGGGTCTCCTCTCCGCAGCTTGACCAGGCAGAGCGGGGCTTTAGCTTTGACAGGTCTGGCCCTCTGGATATGAGAATGGATCAGTCTCGCGGGCAGCCCGTATCTGAATGGTTGATGACGGTGTCAGTAGAAGAGTTAACAGAAGTCTTTCGAGATTATGGTGATGAGCGTTATGCAAAGCGTATCGCCAGAAGAGTCGTTGAGGCGGTAAGTGAAAAGCCGATTACAGACACGGTTGAGCTTGCTGAGCTTATTAAGGCAGCTCACCCGCGCTGGGAAAGGCACAAGCACCCGGCAACGAGGTGCTTTCAGGCGTTGAGAATTTTTATTAATAGAGAACTTGATCATTTGAAAGTGGCGCTTGAAAACTGTGTGGAGTTACTTCGCCCTGGTGGTCGCATAGTGGTGATTAGTTTTCACTCACTGGAAGATCGTATTGTTAAGCGATTTTTTCGCGGGCCGGATAATAGGTCGACTCTACCTCGTGGGTTGCCGGTGGTGATTGACGAAGTCCAATGGCCACTCAAGCGCATTGGTGGTGCTATCAAGCCTTCAGGTGATGAGGTCAGCTCAAACCCCCGTTCGCGTTCCTCTATTATGCGAATTGCTGAGAGAGTGGCATGAACGGTCTTCGAACGGTGGTTATTTGCCTGGTTGTTTTGAATATGGTGACAGCCTTTGGTGTGATTTACAGCAAGCACAACAGCCGTATGCTGTTTAAGAAAACACGTGTGCTGAGTGACGCCATTGATCGAGCCAATGTTGACTGGGGGCGCTTGCAAATTGAAGAGAGTACGCTTGCGAGATACGGTCGCATCGAAGAAATTGCCACGTCGAATTTGGGCATGCGTATGCCGGATCATAATGAAATTGAGACAGTGCTGAAATGAGATCCTGGCAGTCATCCACAGTCGGTGTTGAAGCGGGTCCGAATTCAGGTTTTGGAACACGGCGGGTGGTCGTGCTCGGCTTCTTTAGTTTGCTGGCGTTGGTATTGGTTGGACGTGCTTTTCAATTGCAGGTGCTTGATAGAAGTTTTTATCAAAAGCAAGGTGATGTGCGACAAATTCGAACGTTGCCGCTTGCAGCACACAGAGGCATGCTGCTTGATCGCAACGGAGAGCCGTTGGCGGTCAGTACGCCTATAGATTCGATTTGGGCTGATCCACAAGAGTTGATTAAGTACAGCGACAAAATGGATCTACTCAGCTACGCCATAGAGATGGATCCTAACCGCCTGCGTGACATCGTCAATAAGGGGGTAGAGAACAAGCGTGAATTTATCTACCTGCGTAGACACGTGCATCCAAGAACCGCCAAGGCGCTTCAGTCGATAAAGGATCGTGGCCAGATAAAGGGCGTTAATATTCAACGTGAGTATGGGCGCTACTACCCCAGTGGTGAGATCACCGCCCATGTGCTCGGGTTTAATAATATTGATGACCAGGGTCAGGAAGGTCTGGAAATGGCTTTTGATCATTGGTTAAAGGGTGAGTATGGAAAGCGGCGTGTGGTCACCGATGTACTTGGTGACGCCATCGAAGATATTGAGCTCGTGTCAGAAGCTAATCCCGGTCGTGATCTGGTATTGAGTATCGATAAGAGGATTCAATACCTTGCCTATCGTGAGTTAAAGCAGGCGGTGCAAAGAAATGGTGCAAAATCAGGCTCTGCAGTAGTGCTTGATGCCAGAACGGGTGAAGTGTTGGCAATGGTCAACCAGCCTTCGTATAACCCGAATCGCTTTGCAGAACGTGTGGGCGGCATAAAACGAAATCGTGCGGTGACAGATGTTTTAGAGCCGGGTTCAACAATTAAGCCGTTCACTATTGCTGCTGCACTTGAGGCTGGTGAATTTGACTTAAACGACGTAATCGACACCGCGCCCGGGCGTTTTAATGTCGGTAAATACGTCGTGCGCGATTATAAAAATTACGGTGAGCTGTCGCTGACGGGAATTTTGAAAAACTCAAGCAATATAGGTGCGAGTAAAATATCACTACAGCTGGATAAAACCATACTGTGGAATACGTTTGATCGACTTGGTTTTGGGCGGCCGCCTTTGATTGAATTCCCTGGCGCCGTATCTGGCAAGTTGCCACACTTTTCAAAGTGGTCGGTTGTACGGCAGGCGACGGTTGCCTACGGCTATGGCGTGTCAACTTCTGTGTTGCAGCTAGCGCGTGCTTACGCTGCTTTGGCGTCAGATGGTTTAATGCCAGAGGTGACTTTTCAGAAGCTCACCAATGAGCCGCGTTCAGAGCGGGTGTTCAGTGAAGAGACAGCGCGCGAAGTTCGAGCCATGCTGCAGGAAGTGGTAAGTGGTGGTACTGGTAAAGCGGCGAGCATTCCGGGTTATACCGTCGCAGGCAAGACCGGTACGACACATATTTCTGAGAATGGGAGCTATGCAGATGACCGTTACATATCGCAGTTTGCCGGTATGGTGCCGGCAGGTAGCCCTGCAATGGTGGCGGTGATCGCGATTGTTGAGCCAAAAGGCCGGTACTACGGCGGAGAAGTGGCCGCCCCCGTATTTTCAAAGATCATGGCGGGTGCTCTTCGTATCAGAAACGTGAACCCGGATGGTCGGCAGGTTTACGGCGCTCAGGTGATGAACACCACGCAAAGTGAATCGCAATGACGCAAAGCGCTTCAATTAATGCATCCGGTATGCGTAAGTCAGTGATGCTGTCCTTTCTGTTGGAGGGGTTGGCAGACGTATCACCCGAGGATGATTGTGAGATTGACGGTGTGCACATGGATAGCCGGCAGGTCCAGGGTAATGATCTCTTCATGGCGTTGCAGGGAGAGACGGTTCATGGCCTCGATTTTTTGCAGTCAGTACTTAGTAAGAAGGCTCGTGTGATTGTTGTTAACAGAGCAGATGATCGTTTTGGTGAAAATGAAAGTGCGGCAATTGCCGCAGCTTCCGTCGCGCTAATTGAAATTGAAAATCTTACTGCGGTGGCAGGTGAAATTGCTAGTCGTTACTACGGGCAACCTTCAGCGATGATGAATGTTGTCGGTGTCACCGGCACTGACGGTAAAACATCTGTTTGTCATTTGTTGAGTCAGGCCTTGAACGTCAATAGCAAAAATTGCGGTGTGTTGGGTACGCTTGGCTGGGGGTTTGGCAATGCCATGCATTCGACGGGCTTAACCACACCTGACGCGGTCGCTGTGCAGTCGGCGCTGGCGAGCATGTTGAATGAAGGTGCAAAGACTGTCGCCATGGAAGTGTCATCACACGCGCTTGTGCAGAAGCGTGTGAGTGGAATTGTCTTCGATGTCGCCGTGCTTACCAATATTGGTCGAGATCACCTAGATTATCACGGCAATATGGAGGCTTACCGTGAAGCTAAACAGTCATTGTTTTATAAGCCTCAATTACGCGCTGCGGTGATCAACTCAGATGATGAGTTTGGTGCTCTGTTGATGGAGCGACTGCCGGAGCTTGAGTTGTTTAGCTATGGTATGGCTGAACAGAGTGGCAATCACATTCGTTATCAGAATGTAGAGCATCTTGCCTCTGGCCTTTCTTTTGAGCTTGACTACGGTGGTCAGCAATACCCGGTGAATAGTGCATTGCTCGGGGGGTTTAATGTACAGAATATTGCCGCCACTTTTGCAGTTCTTGTAGCGCTTGGTGTATCACCGGATCTGGCCATTAATTCACTGTCTGATCTCAAGCCTGTGCCCGGGCGAATGGAATCGACCCGGCTGGATAATGGTGCTGTGATTATTGTTGATTACGCTCACAATCCGCATGCGCTTGAATCAGTGTTGAATTCACTATCAACCCATTGCAAAGGTCGTTTGGTGGTGGTGTTTGGCTGCGGTGGTGATAGGGACCAGGGCAAGCGTGCCATGATGGCTGCCATTGCTGAAGAGTTTTGCGACCTCTGTGTGGTGACTGACGACAATCCGCGTAGTGAATCCGGTGATGTAATCGTCGAGCAAATACTCGGTGGTTTTAAAGTGCCGGAAAAGGTGATCGTTCAGCGGGATCGAAAAGCTGCGATTGAGTTGGCGATGAGCCAGGCCGGTAACGGTGACTTTGTTGTGGTCGCAGGTAAGGGCCATGAAGACTATCAGTTGGTGGGCGATCAGCGTCTGCCGTTTAGTGATAGTGCAGTTGTTGCGAACTACGCGCAGGCAAACGCATGAAGCCGTTGTCGCTCTTGCAATTGGCACACGCCACCGACGGTGAGCTATTGGGCGGTGATTGCTCTGTCCGCGGTTACAGTACTGATACGCGAACTGTGTCGGCAAACGATCTATATTTCTGTTTGCGTGGTGACAACTTTGATGGTCATGACTTTGCAGGCAAGGCGATTGACAAAGGTGCAGGCGCAATTGTCACTGAGAAAAAATTAGATATAGACACTCCGCAACTGCTGGTGTCTGACAGTAGGCGTGCGTTCGGACTATTTGCAAAATTATGGCGTGAGCAGTTTTCCAGGCCGGTGATTGGGGTTACCGGCAGTAATGGTAAAACAACAGTGAAGCAGTTGCTGGCAAGCATTTTTAGTCAGGCGGGGAACGTGCATTTCACTCGTGCGAACGATAACAATGAAATAGGGGTGCCGCAGACGCTGCTTGGTTTGTCGGATGATCACGATTTTGCAGTGATTGAGATGGGGGCTAGCCATTTAGGTGAAATCGAGTGGCTGGGTGAGTTGGTGCAACCGAATGTATCGCTTATCACTAATGCCAGTGCGGCCCACCTTGAGGGTTTCGGGGACGCTCAATCAGTTGCCACCGAAAAGGCCTGGATATACAGGAGTCTTTCGGCAGATGGTACGGCGGTGATAAACGCCGATGATAGCTTTTGCAGTTATTGGGCAGAGGTCTGTTCTGGAAAGAAAATTATCACCTTCGGTACTGCTGGTGATGTGGTTACGAGTCGTTGTAGCAATGGTTCAATGTCGATTGAATACTCAGGCCAGCGTGTTAATTGTGAATACCGGTTGCCTGGTGAGCACAACGTTAAAAATGCGGCGGCAGCGGCTGCATGTGCGATAGCTGCGGGATTATCTCTGGAGACTATAGCCAGGGGGCTTTCGAGTGCGGAGTCGGTATCCGGCAGGCTCAATTTTATACGCCTGGCCGACGGCATCACGGTGATTGACGATACCTACAATGCAAATCCTGCCTCAGTTCGTGCAGCGATTGACGTACTGGCGGAGTCCACCGGAAAGCGTTTTATGGTTCTGGGTGATTTACTGGAACTTGGTTCGGAGGAAGAACAGCAACATCGGTTGATTGGTGAATACGCACGTGACCATAAAGTGGATCGCTTGCTGGCGTATGGTCCGCTGTCGAAAAATACTGTGCAATCGTACGGTGATGATGCCGATTGGTATGAAAGCAAAAATCATTTGTTGGACACGCTGGTGGGTGAGCTTCAACCGAATAGTACGGTGCTGGTAAAAGGCTCGCGATCCATGAAAATGGAAGACGTTGTCGCCGTAGTTTGTGCACGCTTTCAAGAGTCAACAATCAATTCGGGAGCATGCTGCCAATGATGCTTCTCCTGTCTGAATGGTTAATGCAATTTAACGCTGGATTTGGCGTCATTCAGTACATTACTTTGCGTGCAATTTTTGCCGCGCTGACCTCATTGGTGGCCTGTCTGGTGTTTGGTCCGGTAATGATTCGTTGGTTGCAAGCGGCGAGTATCGGACAGAGTGTTCGAGAGGACGGGCCAAGCAGTCACCTTTCTAAAGCCGGTACACCCACCATGGGAGGTGCGATGATTCTGGTGGCAGTAGGTATCAGTGCACTGCTTTGGTCAGATTTAAGTGTCAGGCACGTTTGGGTTGTGTTGTTTGTGACTGCAGCATTTGGTGCCATTGGTTGGGTTGATGACTACCGCAAGGTATTGCTTAAGAATTCTGACGGGTTGTCTGCATCGTCCAAGTATTTCTGGCAATCGGTGGCAGCATTTCTTGCGGCGATTTTTATATACATGAATGCTCGCAGTAGCGCCGAGATTAGTTTATTGGTGCCTTACGTCAAGGATGTTTCAATCTATCTTGGATGGGTTTTCATACCGTTCACCTACTTTGTGATTGTTGGTACCAGCAACGCCGTTAACTTAACGGATGGTTTGGATGGTCTTGCGATTATGCCGAGCGTGATGGTTGCCGCTGCACTTGGGTTATTTGCTTATGTCACAGGTAATTCAGTATTTTCCGACTATTTAGGTATACCGGGAATTACAGGTGTCGGTGAACTCACGGTTTTTTGTTCAAGTCTTGTCGGTGCGGGTCTCGGATTTCTTTGGTTTAACACTTATCCGGCACAGGTTTTTATGGGGGATGTGGGGGCATTGGCCATAGGTGCTGCGCTTGGCGTTATAGCTGTTCTGGTAAGGCAGGAGCTGGTGTTGTTTATTATGGGCGGCGTGTTTGTGATGGAGACGGTCAGTGTGTTTTTGCAGGTGGCGTCTTTTAAGCTCACCGGAAAACGTATATTTCGCATGGCACCGTTGCACCATCACTTTGAATTAAAAGGCTGGCCGGAGCCCAGGGTCATTGTGCGATTTTGGATTATTACGTTTGTTTTGGTGCTGGTAGGACTCGCCAGTCTGAAGATTCGTTGATATGACTAATGTAGATAAAAATCATTTGATTGTCGGGCTCGGTGTTAGCGGCATGTCTGTCGTTAGATACCTGAGCCGCTCTGGTGAACGATTTGAAGTCGCTGAAACCAACGTTGATCGATTAGAATCGCTTTTACGACAAGAACCACTATTGGAAAATATTCACAGTCACAAGGTTGAGTTGACTGAAGAGTTGCTTTGCCGTTTTGACTGCGTGATCGTAAGTCCCGGTGTGCCGGTCAGAACTGAAATGTTCAAAGCGGCAGCTGATGCGGGTGTAGAAATTATAGGTGACGTTGAACTTTTTGCACGAGCTGTTGATAAGCCGGTGCTGGCAGTAACGGGTTCAAACGGTAAAAGTACCGTTGTGAGTATGGCGGGAGCGCTACTGAAAGCTGCGAATGTAAATGCAGAAGTGATAGGCAATGTGGGTTTTGCCTGTCTTGACAGCCTGACGGATAAGTCAATTGATGCGTACGTGCTTGAACTGTCGAGCTTTCAGTTGGAAACCACTTACTCGCTTAAGCCGTTGGTAGCTACGGTGTTAAATGTCAGTGCAGACCATCTTGATCGGTATAACGGTATTGAAGACTATGCCTCGGTAAAGCGCGGTATATATGAAAATGCGAAGCATATTGTTTATAACGCAGAAGACGAATTTACCCTGCCAGACGATTTGTCAGTTTATGAAAGTAGTGTTGATTTCGGATCTGAAAAAGGGGCATGGACTATTGTCGAACGCGATAATAAAGTGCTGCTTGTCTGTGAAGATGTTGTTGATCTCCCGGCCGGTGATATAAAAGTCGCGGGTCAGCATAATCTTTTAAATGCACTGGCAGCGATGGCCATGACCTCTGTTTTAATTGATGCAAATAAGAATGATCTGCGTGCAACCTTTTCCAGTGGTTTTGCCAATTTTACCGGGCTACCACATCGAGCCAAGCTGGTCTGTGAGCGAGGCAGTGTGAGTTGGGTAAATGATTCCAAAGGTACCAATGTAGGTGCGACAGTCAGTGCAATACAAGGGATGTCTTCTCCGGTGGTATTAATTGCCGGCGGACGTGGAAAAAATGCAGACTACCAACCGCTAAAGGAAGTTGTGTCTCAATGCTGCAGTGCTGTCGTGCTGATAGGTGAAGACGCTTTGAAGATTAAAGCAGCTCTCGGTGATGTTGTGCCTGTTTATCAGGAAGGCTCAATGGCCGAAGCAGTTAAACGAGCGGAATCAGTATCCAGTCCAGGTGACTGCGTGCTGTTGTCTCCTGCTTGTGCAAGCTTTGATATGTTTAAGAACTTTGAAGATCGCGGATTGGCGTTCGAGACCGAAGTGAGAAAATTATGCGCGTAGATAGACCGACGGCGGTTTCCGTGCTTACCGAAAAGCAAAATGTTGACTGGGTGTTTCTCGGGTTGGTCGGTGCGCTGGCGGTACTTGGTTTGGTTATGGTTTTTTCCGCCTCCGTAGCGCAGGCGGAAAGAATTCTCGAAGATGCCACTTACTATGGTCGTCTTCAATGTATCTATCTTATGATCGGATTTATTGCAGCAGCCGTTGTCTGGTGTGTGCCGCTTGACGAGCTTGAAAAATATGGACCGTTGTTGTTGCTGGTAGGGTTTATATTGCTGCTTTTGGTGCTTGTGCCTTTCATTGGAAAGAGTGTTAACGGTAGCAGGCGCTGGATACAGATCGGTTTGTCTTTTCAGCCGTCAGAATATTTCAAGCTTGCGATTATTGTCTACCTTGCAGGTTATTTTGTGCGTAAAGGGGACCAGATTCGAACTGATGTTGCGGTATTTCTTGTGCCTTTGGCTATTGCTGCGGGGGCGGCGGGCATGTTGCTGGCGGAGCCGGATTTCGGTGCCACGTTTGTCATTGGCGCTACCGTGGTCGCGATGATGTTTGTGGCTGGTTGTCGCTTATGGCACTTCATCATTACCATGCTCATTCTGGTGCCTTTGGCCGTGACCGCCATTATGGTGTCGCCGTATCGTAAAAGTCGTCTGTTGAGTTTCGTCAATCCCTGGGACGATCCATTCGATACCGATTTCCAACTAACGCAGTCTCTGATTGCCGTGGGTCGTGGCTCGTGGGATGGCGTTGGACTGGGTAACAGTGTCCAGAAAATGGCCTATTTACCTGAGGCGCACACCGATTTTGTTTTTGCAGTATTTGCAGAAGAAATGGGTTTTATCGGTGTGGCATTGTTGGTTTTGTTGTTTTCACTGATCGTTGCGCGTTGTTTCAAGATAGCTCGCGATGCGGATCGTGCCGGTTTGATTTTCGGTTCTCACTTGGCAACGGGTGTCGGCTTCTGGTTAGGTCTGCAAGCTTTTATTAATATAGGCGCCAATATGGGTGTGCTTCCTACTAAAGGGATTACCTTGCCCTTGTTTAGTTATGGTGGCAGCAGTGTGTTGGCTGTAAGCGTGGCATGTGCGATTGTGATGCGTGTTTATAGGGAAACTGCGGAACTAACCGAAAGTGAACTTGCCCGAAGCGTTACTGATCGTATTGACACAGTACCGCTAGTGAATGATGAGGTGCTGCGACATGTCTAATCAAACGGTGGTCATCGCCGCCGGTGGTACCGGAGGACACGTTTTTCCAGCGCTTGCAGTGGCGGCCGTATTGCGTGAACGTGATATTCCCGTGGTTTGGGTAGGCAGTGAGTCTGGACTTGAAAACAAAGTCGTACCAAAGAGTGGCATTCCACTGCGCAATATAGCTGTATCGCCTTTGCGTGGTGGTGGGATACTCAGAAAGCCTGTTGGGGCATTTAATCTTATTAAAGCGATTGTGAGTTCTTTGAAAATTGTCCGCGAGGAGAAAGCGGGCACCGTGCTGGGTATGGGAGGCTATGTATCGGGACCTGTATGTTTGGCGGCGAAAATGAGTGGCCGCCGCATGGTGGTGCATGAGCAAAATGCTGTTCCGGGTTTTACTAATCGCATTTTAAAACGTTTTGCGGACACAGTACTCGAAGCAATTCCCGATACCTTTACCAATGCAATTTGTACAGGCAACCCGGTGAGAAAAGAATTGCTGCTGGTAGCGCCTCCTGAAATCCGCTATGCGGAACGCTCAGGCCCATTGCGCGTACTGGTAATAGGGGGAAGTCAGGGTGCGAAGTCGTTGAATGAAATAGTGCCAAAAGCATTGGCGCTAATAGAAGAGCCACTTGAAGTGATACATCAATGCGGGCCTAAGTGGTTGACCGATACGAAGACTTTGTATCAACCACTTGCCCATCAGAATCAGGTGAAAGATTTCATAGAAGACATGGCGGAGGTTTATGGCTGGGCTGACATCATCATTTGCCGTTCAGGTGCAATGACAGTGGCTGAAATAGCGGCTGTTGGGCTTGCTGCCATTTTGATTCCTTATCCGGCTGCAGTTGATGATCACCAAACGGCGAATGGATCTTTTCTTGTGGAGGCGGGCGCCGCCCTGATGGTGCAGGAAGCGGTTATGAGTTCGCAGCAGTTAGCGGCTGATTTACGAAGTTTGGATCGCAGCAAACTGCAAGTGATGGCAGAGAGTGCTCGCAATGTATCAAAGCGCAATGCGACTGAAAGAGTGGTGGCTGAGTTGACCGGAGTTGCTGCATGAGCACGCCTGCTAACAGTGTTCAAAACTGGATGCGTCGCATTGATCACGTGCACTTCGTCGGTATCGGCGGAGTCGGGATGGGTGGCATCGCGGAGGTGATGGTGAACCTTGGCTACAGTGTGAGTGGCTCTGATATGGCCCGCAACGCCCTGGTAGAAAGGTTGGAGTCTCTCGGTGCAAAAGTTTTTCTAGGTCATGATGCTTCGAACGTTGAAGGAGTTGATGTAGTGGTAGTCTCATCCGCAATTTCAGAGGAAAATCCCGAGGTGGAATTGGCTCGGAAAAATCGCATACCGGTGATTAGGCGTGCTGAGATGCTGGGTGAATTGATGAGATTCAAACAGGGAATAGCGGTCGCAGGGACTCATGGTAAAACGACCACCACCAGCCTGGTGGCAAGTCTTCTGACCGAAGGTGGGCTCGATCCCACCTACGTTATTGGCGGTAAACTGAATAGTTCGTCAACCAATGCGTATCTTGGGCAATCTGAATGGTTGGTTGCAGAAGCGGATGAAAGTGATGCTTCATTTTTATCGTTACAACCCGTGATTGCGATTGTCACCAATATAGATGCAGATCACCTGTCTTCTTACGAGAACGATTTTGAACGTTTGAAAAATGCGTTTGTTGAGTTTCTGCAGCATCTTCCGTTTTATGGTCTTGCAGTGATGTGTATTGATGATGAGATAACACGCTCATTGATTGATCGTATCTCGCGACCGGTAATGACCTACGGCTTTAGTGACGATGCTGATGTGCGTGGGATGAATTTTAGACAGGATAAGATGAAATCTTGTTTTGATGTCAAGCTGCCTGATGGTTCAGAGATGCGTCAAATTACTTTGAATTTGCCGGGCAGGCACAATTGTTTGAATGCGCTTGCAGCGGTTGCGATTGGTTGGGAACTTGGTCTTCGTGCGCAAAATATGCGTATAGCTTTTCAGCATTTTCAAGGTATTGGGCGGCGTGCACAGTCACTGGGTGCGCTGGTGTTAGAAGACGGTCAAGCGGAGCTTTTTGACGATTACGGACACCACCCCAGGGAAGTTGCTGCAACCCTTGAAGCCATAAAGGATGGACGACCAAATAATCGTTTGGTGGTTGTGTTTCAACCGCACAGATATACCCGTACCCGGGATCTATTTGATGACTTTACAGAAGCATTGGGTGTTGCCGATGTGTTGGTGCTTTGTGAGGTCTATCCGGCGGGTGAAGCGCCTATTGCTGGGGCTGATGGCCGTGCGTTGGCCCGAGCCATCAGGCAGCGTGGAGTTATTGATCCGATATTCGTCACTGACATTGATCAGGTAGGTAAAACGCTTGAGGGTGTTCTTGTGCCTAATGATGTTGTGTTGACCTTAGGCGCTGGTTCCATCGGTGGTCTGGCTGCGAGCCTTCCAGAATATTTTGCATCGTTGGAGGCCAATCATGGCTGATAACGATTTAGGCCGCGTGGCTGTGCTAATGGGTGGCTGGTCTGCTGAGCGTGAGGTGTCGTTGTCCAGCGGGCAGCAGGTGCTTGATGCTTTGTTATCAAAAGGAGTCAATGCGTTTGCCGTTGATGTTGCGCGTGATCAGTTGTGTGATGCGTTGGTTGGCAAGTGCGATCGGGTATTTAACATATTGCACGGTACGTGGGGTGAAGATGGACGCGTGCAGGGTTTACTGGATTTGTTGGAAATTCCGTATACCGGTACTGGAGTGCTTGGTTGTTCCTTAACGATGGATAAAAACTTAACTAAAGCTGTTTGCCATCAATACGGTATCGCGACACCTGCCTGGCGAATGGTTCATGATCTTGAATCCTGTGTGGCTGCTACAAACGCTATTGGTAGTGAATGCGGCTATCCGGTGGTTATCAAGCCGGTGAAAGAAGGGTCTAGTGTTGGAGTGTCGCTGGCGCGTGAGAATCAAATTGAAGAAGCGTATACATTAGCGGCGAGGTATGGTGATGTCATGGTTGAGCAGTTTATTGGAGGAAGCGAGATCACGGCTGCCATTATTAAGGGGGCTGCGATGCCGTTAATAAAAATCTCTACCCCGAGAGAGTTTTACGACTTTGAAGCCAAGTACCACCAGGATTCTACGGTTTATGATTGTCCTTGTGGATTGTCACCAGAGGCGGAAAAAGAAATTCAAAACACTGCACTCAAAGTATTTGAAATCACGCATTGTGCTACGTGGGGTAGAGTGGATTTTCTACTTGATGAGGCTGGTAAGCATTACTTACTTGAAGTTAACACCGCGCCTGGAATGACAGATCATAGTCTCGTGCCAATGGCAGCTGCTGCGACAGGGCTAAAATTTTCTGAGCTTGTATATAATATTCTGACAACTACGGTTGAAAACCAGTGAAGAACGTAAAGGTGAATAGTGACAGAGTGAGTGAATATTCCTATACCGGTGGTTCTGCTCAACCAGTTTTGCCAGCCGGGTCAGAGCGGGCGCTTGTATCTCTGGGGCGCGTGTTGGTGATCTCGGTTTTTGTATTTGTTGTGTTGTTTCTGGCTCAGCTCGCACTTGATCATTTCAGGAACCCTGGTCGATTTCCTATTAGAAGCGTAGTGGTGGAGGGTGTCTACCAGTTTGCTGATCAAGGGGAGATGCGTGATCGGGTGATGACTCAGGCGTCTCGAGGGTTCTTTAATCTTGATATAGACAATATTCAAAGAAAAGTTGAAGAGCTTCCCTGGGTTAAAAATGCCTACGTGCGACGTGTGTGGCCGGATAGCATTAGCGTGCATGTTGAAGAGCATAATCCCGTTGCCCGATGGGGTGACAGAGCGTTGGTTACAGATAATTTCAAGCTCTTTATACCTCCGCAGTTGGCGGGTAGTCCTGATCCGGAGCTATCACAAATGGTGGGTGGATTGCCTACTCTGCATTCACCCGAAAGGCGTCATGTGGCTTTGTTGAAGTTGTTAAATGAAACAAGGTCAATGTTGGATGAAGTTGAAGCGCCACTGGAGGGCATGGTTGAAGATGAGCGTCGGTCACTGACGCTGTATTTGAAGAATGACGTTAAAGTAGTCATTGGTCATCGGGAAGTACATAAAAGAATAAAAAGATTTACGGAAATATTTCGTTCTTACGTTGCCCCTGTGTATGACGACATAGCAAAAGTAGATATGCGGTACACAAATGGATTTGCCATGGCGCGCAAAAGTGCCGTTTCCGATAATTTGAGGGTTCAGTGAGATGGCTAGTAATCAAGATCAAAGAATTGTGGTGGGATTGGACATTGGAACGTCTAAAATTGTAGCGATCGTAGCGAAGATTATTGATCAGGATCGGGTCGAGATCATTGGACTTGGACATAAGCCTTCGCAAGGGTTGAAGAAGGGTGTAGTGATCAATATTGAATCAACGGTTGCGGCAATACAGGAAGCTGTAAACGAAGCTGAGTTGATGGCAGGGATTCAGATCAAGTCTGTCTATGCAGGCATCGCAGGCAGCCACATAAAGAGTATGAACTCGCATGGGATTGTGGCTATTAGAGATGGTGAAGTGGCTGCTGGTGATGTTGAGCGGGTGATTGACGCAGCGAAAGCGGTCGCTATCCCGGCTGATCAAAAAATACTACACGTGTTGCCGCAAGAGTTCATCATTGATAATCAAGAGGGAATTCGTGAGCCGATTGGAATGTCCGGTGTTAGGCTGGAAGCCAAAGTACATTTGGTGACAGGTGCTGTGAGTGCTGCGCAAAACATCGCAAAGTGTGTGCAGCGATGTGGACTTGAAGTAGACGACATTATTCTTGAGCAGCTTGCATCTTCTTATTCGGTTCTGACTGAAGATGAAAAAGATCTTGGTGTGTGTCTTGTGGATATCGGTGGGGGTACGACAGATATTGCGGTGTTTACTGACGGTGCAATTCGCCATACAGCGGTGATACCCATTGCCGGTGATCAGGTAACTAATGACATTGCGGTGGCAGTGCGCACGCCAACACCCAATGCCGAAGAAATAAAAGTGCGATATGCCTGTGCATTGCAACAGTTGGCGAGTCCCGACGATATTATTGAAGTGCCGGGTGTAGGTGATAGGGCGTCAAGAGAGCTCGCCAGTCAAACTCTTGCCGAAGTAGTAGAGGCGCGCTATGAGGAATTGTTGGGTTTGGTTCTGGCTGAGTTACAGCGCAGTGGATTTGATGACTTGTGTGCATCAGGCATCGTGCTAACGGGTGGTAGTTCAAAAATTCAGGGGGTTGTAGAGCTTGCTGAAGAGGTATTTCATATGCCGGTGAGATTAGGTGAACCACAAAACGTATTTGGACTTGTGGATGTAGTTTGTAATCCCATACATGCGACTGGAGTCGGCCTGCTAATGTATGGACAGAAGTCGGGAGGAAGAATGATAGACGGGGAGGCGCGTGGAGGTGTAACAGAAGATGGTGTTTTTGAACGTATGAAATCATGGTTCAAGAGAAATTTCTGAGAAATAGTTAAGTTGAGTAAAATTAAATAACCGAGGGTGATACAAAATGTTCGAATATGTTGCAAATCAAAATCAAGCTGCAGTAATTAAATTAATTGGTGTTGGTGGCGGTGGTGGTAATGCCGTTGAGCACATGATGAATGCCAACATTCATGGTGTGGAATACATCTGTGCTAATACTGATGCACAAGTGCTATCTAAAATGGGTGCGAAGAGCACTATCCAGCTTGGTACTGAAATTACCAAAGGCCTGGGCGCAGGGACAAACCCTGATATCGGCCGTCAAGCTGCACAGGAAGACCGTGATCATATTGCGCAAGTTATCAGCGGTGCTGACATGGTGTTTCTAACCGCTGGTATGGGTGGCGGTACAGGTACTGGTGCTATTCCGGTTATTGCTTCCATCGCAAAAGATCTTGGTGTTCTAACCGTTGCTGTTGTAACCAAGCCGTTTCCTTTTGAAGGCGGTAAGCGTAAGCAGGTAGCAGAAGACGGGCTAATCGAGTTACGCCAGCATGTTGATTCATTGATTGTTGTGCCAAACGAGAAGTTGCTGACTAACCTTGGTCCTAACGTCACGGTGCTGCAAGCGTTCAAGGCTGCTAACGATGTGCTGAAAAATGCCGTTCAGGGCATAGCAGAGATCATCACTAATCCTGGTTTGATCAATGTGGATTTTGCCGATGTGCGGTCGGTAATGTCAGAGATGGGTCAGGCGATGATGGGTACCGGTAGTGGCCATGGTGCTGACCGTGCGGCGGATGCTGCGCGTATGGCAACTGAAAGCCCACTGCTTGATGACGTTAACCTTAAAGGCGCGCGCGGTATCTTGTGTAATATCACTGCCGGTTCAGATCTTTCTATGCAGGAGTTTGAAACGGTTGGTGATGTGCTTGAGAGCATTTCGGCATCTGATGCCAACGTTGTGATGGGTACTTCCATCAACAATGATATGGAAGGTGAGATGCGGGTGACAGTCGTGGCCTCCGGTCTTGAAGGTGATCGTGCTCGAAAGCCGATGCGAGTCGTTAAGTCGACTGGAAAGGCTCGTGAGAATGACAAGTTCAGCAAATATGATGAGCCTGCGGTGTCTCGCTCAGGTAAATCTGTAGCACCGATGCGTGCGACTCCTTTAGCTGAAACTGAGTCTGGCCGCGGTCGTTACCAAGAGGCCCGTCGCCGGGATTCCGGCAGAGGCACTGATCGGGACACCGGTAGAGGAACAGCCAGAACAGCGGGTAGAACACCAGCCAGAGCGCCAGCCAGAGAAGTACCAGCGAATTATGATACTTCGGATTCCAAAGATGGTGAAATGACCTACCTTGATCTGCCGACGTTCCTGAGACGCCAGGCAGACTAGTAGTTCTAAGCCAGACGCAGTTGATGTGGTACAGGGAGGTGCCACACGGGTGTTATTGATTACGATCGCTTAAGGGTGCTGGAGCTTGATGGTAGCTTCATTTAGCATGCCCACCCTAAGCTGCAGAGTCGCTCGCATATTTGCTGGTACCGCTCTCGCGATAATAATTAAGCATGCCTACAATAAGGACAATAATAAGGTGATTCGCCAGAGAACCCTGAACAACCCTATTCACGCCACCGGCGTCGGCTTGCACACAGGCCGTAAGGTCTATCTCACTCTATCTCCCGCACCAATCAATACCGGAATTGTCTTTCGACGTGATGTGGGCAGCCGAGTGGCCACGATACCCGCCACTGCGAGTAACGTGGTGTCTACCGAACTGGCTACGACCATCGGTGACGATGAAGGCAACACCATTTCAACGATCGAGCACTTGATGGCCGCTTTTGCCGGTCTGGGTATTGATAATTGCTATGTCGATGTGAGTGCCCGTGAGGTACCCATTATGGACGGCAGTGCGGCTCCATTTATTTTTCTGATCCAGTCAGCGGGTATCCGGGAACAGGTGGCACTTAAGCGCTTTATCAAAATTAAAAAACCGTTGTATGTGGAGGAGGGCGACAAATGGGTTCGCTTTGATCCGTACAACGGCTTCAGGGTGAAATTCGAAATCAATTTTAAACACCCGGCCATCGCTGAAGGTTCTCAGCGTGCTGCAATTGATTTTTCTTCCAGTTCATTTATTCGCGAGATCAGCCGTGCTCGAACCTTCGGTTTCATGAGCGATATTGAAGCCTTGCGAGAACGCAATCTGGCGCTGGGTGGCTGTTTGGACAACGCCATCGTAGTAGATAACTACAAGGTGTTAAATACTGACGGCCTTCGCTACGGTGATGAGTTTGTACGCCACAAAATACTCGATGCAATTGGTGATCTTTTCCAGTTGGGTTGCGGGGTGATAGGGCAGTTCACCGGATATAAGTCGGGCCACGGTCTGAATAACCTGCTGGTCAGAGAGTTGCTCGACAACCCGGAAGCATGGGAAGAGGTAAACTTCGAGGAAACCGACAGTCCGATTATTTACACGCAGCCACTCGAGCTTGCCGGGTCGCATTAGGCGACAATGCGCCGCGACAGAAGGGCTAAGACTTAGTTAGTCCTTGTTGTTCGCACTGGCGCGTGCCTCGAGTTTGGGTACGGTTCGCGCCAGAACCTCCGTAACCCGAACTCCCTCGGTCTCAAAAAACTCAATAATTTCAGTGGTATGAAATCTGAGGCGGCTGGTCCAGCTTGGTGAAGCTGAGAAAATAGTCAATTTTCCGTCAACCAGGGTCGCGTAGCTTACGTGAGCGCGAAACTCTTCCGGTAACGCCTTGTCCAAGGTGCGCCGGAGCTGCTTCCACTGTTGCGTGCGACGGACGAGTTCAGAGTCCAGAAAGTTGTTTATTTGCTGCATGGTGCGAGTTTATCTAAGTTCTGCGCATGCAGCCAACTGGTTCGGGCGGTTGCGGATTGCTCAAAGCGCATCTGTTGAGCGTTAAAATTGCATAGTGGTTGGGTTGTTTGGTCTTTTCCACTGGAAACAGCGGTCGAATGCCCCCATTACATCCGAATAGTGGGGTGACTGGCGGAGATGGGGTGTTTTTGCTGGACCAATTAGATAGCCAAACTGATATTATTCAACAATTGCACTCTTTACATACCGGAACGCTCAAAGCGCAGGTGCCACCGATGATTGGTAAGCCAGATGTTAGGTAACTTAGTTAAGAAATTTGTAGGCAGTCGAAATGATCGACTGGTAAAGCAATATGCCCGAACCATCAGTGCTGGCACAGCGCTGAGTGATTCAATGGCATCGCTTTCAGATGATCAATTGCGCGCCAAGACGGATGAGTTCAAGGCGAGAGTGGCCGATGGGACCTCGCTTGACGATCTGATGCCGGAGGCCTTTGCCGTTGTGCGCGAAGCGGGTGTCAGGTCATTGGGATTGCGCCATTACGATGTCCAGTTCATCGGTGGAGCCGTGCTGCATGACGGAAAAATTGCCGAGATGCGTACCGGTGAGGGTAAAACCCTGGTGGCGACCACAGCGGTTTATCTGAACGCTCTGCATGGTCGAGGCGTCCACGTCATCACAGTTAATGACTACCTGGCTCAGCGTGACTCTGAATGGATGGGCAAGCTTTATCAATTTCTGGGTTTGTCGGTCGGCGTGATTATCAGCGGCATGTCTTCAGAGCAACGTCGTGAATCTTATGCGGCCGACGTGACATATGGCACCAATAACGAATTTGGCTTCGATTACTTGCGTGACAACATGGCGCTTAGTAGTGAAGAGAAAGTGCAGCGTGATTTGTACTATGCGATTGTCGATGAAGTTGATTCAATTCTTATCGATGAAGCCCGAACCCCGCTGATTATCTCTGGCCCAACCAACGAAAGCAGTGAGACATACGGGAAAATCAATTTAGTTGTTCCGAACCTTGTTGCGGTTGTAGAAGAGGAAGGTCCCGGTGACTACACCATTGATGAAAAGGCCAAGCAGGTATTTCTGACTGAATCAGGAATGGATCGCATTGAATCTTTGCTGACAGAGCAGGATTTACTGGAAGAGAACGATAGTTTGTATGACGCAGCAAACATTAGTTTGTTGCACCACTTAAATGCTGCACTCCGTGCACATGCTATTTTTAAGAAAGACATTGATTACATTGTCGCTGACGATCAGATTGTGATTGTTGATGAGTTTACCGGCCGAACAATGGCAGGCAGGCGTTGGTCAGATGGCTTACATCAGGCGATTGAAGCCAAAGAAGGCGTGACCATTCAACAAGAGAATCAAACACTCGCCTCAATTACTTATCAAAACTACTTCCGTCTGTATGAAAAGCTTGGTGGTATGACGGGTACGGCGGATACAGAGGCATTTGAGTTTCAATCGATTTATGGCCTTGAAGTGGTGGTTATCCCAACCAATAAAAACATGATCCGCGATGATCGCGGTGATTTGATTTACCTGACGCAGCGTGAAAAGTACGATGCGATCGTTGAAGATATTGAAGCTTGTGTGCAAAAGAAGCAGCCAGCACTGGTAGGTACCACCTCAATTGAAACATCTGAATATTTATCGAACCTTTTAAAAGAAAAAAATATCCCGCATGAAGTGCTGAATGCCAAGCAGCACGAGCGTGAAGCACAGATTATTGCTGATGCGGGTCGCCCGGGAGCGGTGACTATTGCTACCAATATGGCGGGTCGAGGTACAGATATCGTGCTTGGCGGAAACCTGGAGAGTGAGCTAGGTGGAATTGATTCAGTAACAGACACGGATAAATCGGCGCGCACAATAGCCTGGGAAAAGCGTCATGCAGAGGTGCTTACAGCAGGTGGCTTGCACATTATCGGTACGGAGCGTCATGAGAGTCGGCGTATTGATAATCAGCTGAGAGGTCGTTCGGGTCGGCAGGGTGATCCGGGTTCTTCCCGGTTTTATCTATCTCTGGAAGATAACTTGATGCGTATCTTCGCGTCTGAGCGCATTGGCAACATCATGCAGAAGCTTGGTATGGAAGAGGGTGAGGCGATTGAACATTCGCTTGTTACCCGTGCCATTGAAAATGCGCAGCGTAAAGTCGAAGGGCATAACTTTGATATACGTAAACATCTGCTTGAGTATGATGATGTCGCTAATGATCAGCGCAAGGTTATCTATGAGCAGAGAGACGAGATCATTGCCGCAGAGGAAGTCTCAGAGACTGTAAGTGCCATGCGTGAAGATGCCGTTGAAACTTTGATGGCCGGTTATCTTCCTCCTGGAACGTTAGACGAGAGTTGGGATCTGGAAGGTGCTTCAGAGGCAATCAAAGAGCAATTTGATTTAGAAATAGATCTGAAAGCAAAGCTTGAAGCGGATTCAGATGCGGATGAGGATGACCTCAATGAATTTGCGGTTGCGCAGCTTGCAGAGAAATATCAGCAAACTGAAAAGCTAGCGGGCCCGGAAACGCTCAGGCGTTTTGAGAAATTTGTATTGTTAAAGACTCTGGATGAACATTGGAAAGAGCACCTGGCTTCAATGGATTATCTGCGCCAAAGTGTAGGCTTGCGTGGGTATGCACAGAAGAACCCCAAGCAGGAATACAAGCGCGAGTCGTTTGAGTTGTTTTCTGCGATGCTTGATGAATATAAAAAAGACGTTGTAGGGACACTCGCCAAAGTACAAGTGCGTGACCCTGAAGAGGTCGCCGAAGCAGAAGCCGCGGCTGCAGCGCAAAGACCACAAGAAGTGAGTTATGAGCACGCTGCTGCTACTAGCCCGGCCGCGTCTGCGCCACCGCCACCGCAAGCGGGGTATAGTGCTGGTGGAGTCGAGAGCGAAGAAACTTACGTTCGCGATCAGCCGAAAGTGGGCCGCAACGACCCCTGTTGGTGTGGATCTGGTAAGAAGTTCAAGCGTTGCCACGGCGAATTGAGTTAAATGACCGGAAAGCAGCCTGCAACAGGCTGCTTTCTCTTAGATCAGTTTACCAAATTTGTATTCCATCCAGCGCCGGCGATCAGCTGCTATCGGCTTGATTCCCTCCTTGGCGTTTTTTGTAGTTATTTGTTTGTCCGTTATTTAGAATATAAGCCCGTTGATGGTGCGAGTATTCTTATGCGAACTTCCTTCTTTTGCTTTTCTAATTTGTCAGGCGACCTTTAACATGGCAGTCGGTCTCACTCAGCCGGATACTTTGCTTCCGGTACGCGGTTTTCGTCTGGCGTCCTGTGCCTCTGGTATCAAGGCAAGCGGCGATAGCGACCTGGTTTTGTTGGTGGCAGATGAAGGCACGCAAACAGCTGCGGTATTTACCAAAAATGCTTATTGTGCCGCGCCGGTATTGATTGCGAAAGCACACCTGGATCAGGCTACCTGCCGTGCGCTTTTGATCAACTCCGGCAATGCAAATGCAGGAACCGGTCAAAGGGGAGAAGAGGATGCCTTGTTATTGTGCCAGCAAGTCGCCGATGGATTAGGTCTTTCAAAGCGCCAGATAATGCCTTTTTCCACTGGTGTCATCGGTGAACCGTTGCCGGTTCCTGTGATGCAAAATGGTGTTGAACAATTGCTACCTGTTCTGTCTGAAGACAGCTGGTTAAACGCAGCCACCGCGATAATGACTACGGATACTGTTGCCAAAGGGGTATCGGTGCAGTGCACCATAGACAATGAAGTGGTTACACTCACCGGAATTTCTAAAGGGTCCGGCATGATTCATCCGGACATGGCAACCATGCTGGCTTTTGTGGCAACTGATGCGGCCGTTGATCCATATTCGATGCAGCAGTTTATCAAACCGTTATCAGATGAATCTTTTAACAGTATTAGTGTTGATGGTGATACCTCTACCAATGATGCCTTTGTGGTGATGGCAAGTGGTGTGGCGAACAATAGACTGTTAAGTCCTTCTCATCCTGAATGGGATGTGTTCACCGAAGCATTGAGAAGTGTCGCACTTCACCTGGCTCACTCAATCATTAGAGATGGTGAGGGAGCGACCCGCTTTATTGAAATTCAAGTAAAGGGTGGTGCCTCAGTGCAAGACTGTAAGCAGGTAGGGTTTACAGTGGCTCACTCGCCATTGGTAAAAACCGCTTTTTTTGCAGGTGACCCCAACCTCGGTCGTATTCTGGCAGCCGTGGGTAGGAGCAAAATTGAAGGGCTTGATATGCAGGGGGTATCACTGTTTATTGGTGATTTGGCAGTGGTTGAACACGGTGAGCCGTCGGCACTTTATAACGAGCAGGATGCGGCATCAATAATGTCGTTGGAAGATGTGGTGATACAGATTGATCTTGGTATGGGTGTCGAGCAGGCGTGTATCTGGACGACAGATTTATCTTATGATTACGTTAAGATCAATGCGGAATATCGAAGTTAGTTGATGCTCTGCACGTAAAGAATTGCGTCAGTCGGCGCTGTTCTGCTTTCGTTTGGCAAGCCAGGTAAGTCGCTCATGTATTTTCTTTACCTGTAGATCCATCGCTTTTTTGGTGCTGCTGTTAAAGATTAGATCATCGGCTACAGCCAGTCGTTCTTTTCGTGTGGCCTGGCTGGCGATAATATCTTCTGCGTGCTCCGGACTGCATTTGTCACGTTCCATTACTCGCCTGACCTGAACCGCAGGATCAATATCAACAATAATAACGTGATCGTAGTTTTTGTGTTGATTGGTCTCAACTAACAACGGGATGACCACCACGCAGTACAGTGCACCTGCGGCCTCGTGGCGATCAAGGTAGTCATTGGTTAGATTTCTGATCTGCGGATGAACAATCGCCTCCAGATCTTTGCGTGCCGTGTCATCGGAGAACACAATGTCCCGAAGTTGTCTACGGTCAAGTGCACCTGTGTCATCGAGTATGCTTTGTCCAAAGCGATCAACAATTTGTGCGAGGCCGTCGCTACCAGGTGCTACTACTTCGCGCGCTAGGAGATCTGCATCGATGATCGGGACGCCGTATTCGGCGATTGCGTCACTGACTGTGGTTTTACCGCTAGCAATGCCGCCACTGAGTGCGACTCGCATCATCGGTGGTAAGACTCCGAAGATATTTGGATATTACATGCCCATGCTGGCGGTATACGTTGCAACAATCTGATCACCCCACATAAGCGCTATCCAACCCGCGATGGCCAGGTACGGCCCGAATGGTATGGGTTTGTTACGCTGGTGCTTGAATAAGACCATCATCATGATACCTATGATCGCACCTGTCAACGAGGACAGTAGAATTATCAGTGGAAGCTTAGCCCATCCCAGCCACGCACCTAGAGCGGCAAGTAGTTTAAAGTCACCGAATCCCATACCCTCTTTGCCGGTGATTAGCTTGAAGGCCTGAAACACGATCCAGAGGATCATGTACCCTGCTGCTGCCCCGACAATGGCATCAGGTGCGTTGACGAAAACGGGTGCAAGACTTATCAGCAATCCCAGCCACAGTAGCGGCAAGGTGATGCTGTCGGGCAGTAGCGTGGTGTGAAAGTCTATCAGCGCAAGGCTGATGAGTGCCCATGTAAACAACAGTGCAAACACGAGTTGTATGCTGGCGCCGAATTTCATTGCAACAGCCAGCGACAGTAATGCGGTCAGGAGTTCAACTATCGGGTATTCGGCTGATATCGGGTGCTTGCAGTTGGCACACTTTCCACGAAGTAAAAGCCAGGAGATGACAGGTATGTTTTGCCATGCCGTGATCATGTTACCGCAAGACGGGCAGGCGGACCTCGGGACCATCAAGTTGAAAGTCTCTTTGTCTTTTTCAGCGTCTTTCGAGCTGAGCTCAAGCTCTAAAAACTCATGGCACTCTTTACGCCATGTTGCCTCCATCATCAATGGCAGGCGATAGACAACTACATTTAAAAAACTGCCGACGAATAGGCCAAGAATGGAGCAGAGGCTAACGAGCAGAGTCGGATTGCTCTGTAGCAAGCTGAATAATGTCATGAGTGGCCTTTGCGCAGAATTCCCGCCTATTGTAGACGGGAAGCTGTGTTTTACGAATATCTAGAGTTTGGCTCTAGAATGCGTCGCCCATTTTGAAGATTGGCAGATACATCGCGACCACCAAACCACCGACAACAATCCCCAGGAAGGCCATGATCATCGGTTCCATTAAGCTTGTGAGTGCATCTACCGAGCTATCAACTTCTTCTTCGTAGTAGTCAGCCACCTTTGAAAGCATGTCGTCAATGGCACCGGACTCTTCACCGATCGCTACCATTTGTACTGCCATATTTGAAAACAGATTTTGGTCTCTCATTGTGGCTGTCAAGCGTTGCCCGGTAGAAGCGTCATCCTTCATGCGGAGAATCGCGTCGCGATATACTGCGTTTCCGGCTGCTCCTGCTACCGAGTCCATGGCTTCTACCAGCGGAACACCGGCTGAAGACATAGTCGCGAGAGTTCTAGCGAATTTTGACGTGGCCGCCTGGTGCAAAATTTCGCCGACTACCGGTAGTTTGAGTACCACTGCATCCATTTTGTCTCTGGCTTTTTGTGATTTCTTAAGTATTGACTTAAATATGAAAACGAAACCGCCAATCACACCAAAAATTGCCATCCACCACTTCTGCATAAATTCAGAAAGATCAACCACCATCCTTGTAAAAGCTGGTAGATCACTGCCAACTCCTGCAAACAGTGTCTCAAACTGTGGAACAACAAAGATCAACAAAATTGCTGTAACAATAAATGCTATGATCAAAACGGCTATAGGGTAGGTCATTGCCTTCTTGATCTTTCTTCGAAGTGCCTCGGTCTTCTCTTTATACGTGGCTACCTCGTTCAGAAGTCGTTCAAGCGTACCGGACTGTTCGCCTGCGTCTACCAGATTGCAAAAGAGTTCATCGAATTGATCGGGGTGATTTCGCAGTGCCACGGTAAGGCTTGAGCCACCTTCCACGTCATTTTTTATCGCATTGACAACCTGCGCCATGGCTTTGTTATCCAGGCCGCCGGCGACAATCTCAAAGGCCTGTACCAATGGAACACCAGACCCCATCATCGTGGTTAGCTGCCGGGCAAAAATGGCAATGTCAGTGGCAGTAATTTTATTTTTACTGCCCTTCAAAGGTTTTTGCTTTTTAATTTTTCCCGCCGCAGGTGTTATCCCTTGACGTCGCAATTGCGCCTTAACAAGGTCAGCGCTTTTGCTGGACATCTCGCCTTTGACGACTTTTCCAGCCTTGTCTTTGCCTTCCCAGACAAATGTTTGTTTGCTCGCTGCTGCTGTTGCCATCGTACTAGTCCTGCGTTACGCGGTTGCATTCTTCAAGGCTTGTCATGCCGGACATGACTTTCTTTAGCGCTGAGCGACGAAGATCGTCAATGCCGTCTTTCTCAGCCTGATCTGCAATGTCAATAGCGTTTCCGTCGGCCATGATAATTCTAGCCATTGGTTCCGAGATTGGCATGACCTGGTATATGCCGACTCGGCCCTTATAGCCCTCATTGCACTTGCTGCAACCATTGGCAGTATAGATAGTTAGATCACCTGCAAGATCTTCTTCAGTGAAACCTTCTTTAAGTAAAACTTCTTTGGGTATGTCAGCCGGTTGCTTGCAATCACATAATTTACGTGCAAGTCGCTGGGCGATAATCAACGTGACTGCGGTCGCCACGTTAAATGCCGGGACACCCATATTCATAAGCCGTGAAATAGTCTGAGGAGCATCGTTTGTGTGCAGTGTGGATAAGACAAGGTGACCGGTCTGTGCTGCCTTAATCGCGATACTTGCCGTTTCAAGATCACGAATCTCACCCACCATGATGATGTCGGGATCTTGTCTTAGGAAGGCCTTAAGTGCTTCCGCGAATGTTAAGCCCGCCTTCGGGTTTACATTTACCTGGTTAATGCCAGCAAGGTTAATTTCCGCCGGATCTTCAGCAGTTGAAATATTGGTGTCTTCAGTATTAAGAATGTTTAGGCCAGTGTACAGTGATACTGTTTTACCAGAACCGGTAGGGCCTGTAACCAGAATCATTCCATACGGATTAGCGAGTGCATCCATATAGCGTTTCTTCTGAATCTCTTCATAACCCAATGCATCTATCCCAAGCTGTGCACTACTCGGATCAAGAATACGCAGTACGGTTTTCTCACCAAACAAAGTAGGGCAAGTATTAACACGAAAGTCGATCGCACGATTTTTCGAGATCTTCAGCTTGATACGACCGTCCTGCGGTACACGTCGTTCTGAAATATCCATACGAGACATAACTTTTAATCTGGCAGTCAGTCGACCTGCGAGATTCAAAGGTGGTTGGGACACTTCCTGTAGAATGCCGTCGATACGGAAGCGAACACGAAAAATTTTCTCATACGGTTCAATGTGAATATCAGAGGCACCACGCTTAATGGCATCAAGCAATACTTTATTGACGAACCGGACAACAGGGGTGTCATCAACGCCTGAATCGTCATCGTCTTCCTGTAAGCCGTCATCTCCGCCCACTTCCATATCGAAGCTTTCGTCCAGTCCGTCTCCAAGGGAGCTCATGCCTGAGCCTGACGATGCGCTTTCGATGAGATCCGCCAGCTTATCTTCTTCTACAAGTATTGGAATGACTGTTTTGCCGGAGCTGAATTTGAGTTCATCCAATGCTGCGGTATTAGTGGGATCAGAGAGTGCCACGAATAATTTAGAGCCACGCAGAAAAATAGGCAGCGCGTTGTTTTTGGCTACTGTCTCTTCGTTGAGGAACTCGCTTGGTAGACTGTCTGGTGAAAGTGCGTTCAGATCGAACAGCGAAAATCCGAACTCCTGAGCTGCAATAGTAGCAATTCGAGTAGCCGAAATGTCCATGTGGTGGACAAGATGGCTTATTAATTGGCGTTTATTGTCGCTGGCGTCAGCTAGAGCCTTTAGGGCTTGTTCTTCACTGAGCACCTCTTCGCGTACTAGCCTACGAGGGAGTCCAGAAAGAGATTGCTTAACATCATTTGATGCTGGTGTATTGCTAGACATTAGAATTCGCCTGAGTGCTTTTATTATTTCTTACTTTTGAGATCGGCAGCTGCACGGACAAGTTGAGTATTATTAGCTTGCCGGGAACATTCTGGCGATATAATCGATACACGACGCAAGAAGGCAGAACTCAAGAAGTTGCGTTGGACGATTCACCTATTAACTTTGCTTTTACCTGCAAAGAGCAGCTTCGTCGCAATTAGCCGTTGCGTCTAAAGTCCACGTTACGCTGCTTCCGGATAAAGCAGGGAGCAGCGCGTATACTTTTCCGTCCACCTTGTTGGTACCAGTGGCTGTGAGTAATGCACTATCTGTTGTAATTGCTACACTTGCAAGATTATCGGTTGCTACAGGCGCCGTAGTTCCGATGTCTGCAAAGGTATCGCATAGTGCTAGATCGTTGTTTTGTTGTACACAAATTGAAATTGCAGTTTTAATTGCTGCAGTGGATGCCACTACCTCAGCGAATCTGGCCTTCTTGGTATATGCGCTATACTGAGGGACAGCCACCGCTGCGAGGATGCCTATGATCGCAATTACGATCATTAGCTCGATTAGCGTGAAGCCTTTTTGAGTTTTCGTTGGCATCTGTCTTATGTCTCCAGAGAGCTTATTTAGTTACTTTTATTTTATAGTGGGCAGGCTTGAAGTCGCGAAAGGAAGGTCGTGAATTTCTCTTACATTACAAAGCTAATGATCAAATCGGAATATCATTTGCCGATCGACTAGCGAGAGGCTTTCCTAGAAAAAACAAGGGCTCCGTTTGGAGCCCTTGTAAGCCTGCATGCAGATGGGTCTTATTTACAAAGACCAGCAGCTGCACAGTTAGAGCTTGTGTCGAAAGCCCAAGTTACGCTGCTTCCGGTTGCTGACAGAGTCGGCAAAAGCGCATATATCTTACCATCCACCTTAGCGGTACCAGTTGCGGTGAGTAGAGCGGAAGTTTCAGTGATAGCCACACTTGCTAGGTTAGGAGTGGCCGCAGGTGCTGCGGTTCCAATCTCAGCGTAAGTATCGCAATCTGTAAGAGTGTTGTTTTCCTGGACGCATACTGAAATTGCAGTTTTAATAGCTGATGTGGAGGAAACCACTTCAGCAAATCTTGCTTTCTTAGTGTATTGGCCATACTGCGGGACAGCTACTGCTGCAAGAATACCGATAATCGCGATTACGATCATCAGTTCGATTAGGGTGAAACCCTTTTGAGCTTGTTTTAACATTTACTTGTCTCCAGAGAAGTATAAAATGCATTATTAAGATTGATGACAGGCGCTAACCTATCGGGTTGTTTATCGCCCGTTAATGCATGATCTGAAGGTATGCTGGAGACTTTGTGAAGGCGGCAGTGGTAATGACTGAAGCGGGTGCTGAATCACTGCTTTGATATCAACCACTTATTATCGTGTGTGATAAGCGTCAAATATTTGAATGAATATTGCCTGGAGCCCGGTGTTGCAATACTTGTTGATTGTAATCGCTTAGATTTTTGTAAAGCTAGGGTGCTTCGCTCGCAACATTGCTGTCGCTTCGTCTGCCGATTTCTTGTTGCCCAAAGCGCGATGTGCGCGTGCCAGAAGTGCCAGGCCCTGCGCATTCAGGCTGCTGTCCGGGTATTGATCCAGCATGGTGTTGATACGGTTGATTGCTGCCACCATGGCGCTGCGGTCGAAATAATATTGTGCGGTGCTCAATTCGTGTTTCGCCATTTGATCTTTGAGTTGCAGGCTGCGAGCTCTCGCGTCTTCTACGAATTTGCTTTGCGGGAACTTGCGCTCAAGGGTTGAGAAGTCGGCGATTGCGGTGCGTAGCCATGCCTGGTCAAGCTGGTGTAGCTTTCTTGGCACCAATGATTCGAATAAAGACTTTCCGCGTGCGTAGTTGACCAGGCCTTTTAAGTAGTAGGCATAGTCTGACTGCTCAGATTGCGGGTACAGTTTTAGATATCGATCAAGGGTCGCGAGAGCGTTGTCCAGTTCACCTTGTTGATAATAGGCGTAGCCAACATCAAGACGTGCTTGCGCTGCGTGGTCGCCGAATGGGTAGGTGGCTTCTAAGTTTTCGTATTGCAGTACGGCGCTATCGAATTTGCCTTGGCTGAGCGCGGTTCGGGCTTTGTTGAATAGCAGTCCGGCCTCGCCGGAGTCAGCATTCAGCTCACGAGCCGGGGCTGGGCCGGGGTCATCCTGCTTCGGCAGGGACGTGCAGCCGCCTAAAGCCAGTGTGGCGGCCAAAGTAGCGGCAAGAGTGAAGGAGGCAACGTTGTTGAAATAGACTGGTTTCATGGTTCTGGCGTAGTATTGAGCGAGTCTTATTATTATATATACATGCTGTAGCTGATCGCCTTGCGATTCAGTCAGTCTGCGTCTTTTCAAAAAGTATCAAAAGGTACCGACATTCAAAACTCTGAACTCGAATTAGACCCGCCTGAAGATAAAATCGGCCAGCGGCTTGATCGTGTGGTAGCTGATTGGCTGAGTGATTACTCGCGCGCGAGATTGCAGGTCTGGATAACGGAAGGCGCGATCACGGTGAATGGCGAAACGGTTGCGCCCAGATACCGTCTTAAGGGTGGTGAGAAAGTGGTGGCCAGATTGCCTGAACCGGCGGAAGTGGTGCATCAGGTTAAACCGGAAGATATGCCTCTGAAGGTCCACTTCGCCGATGATCATGTGATTGTGATTAACAAGCCTGCCGGGCTGGTGATGCACACCGCCCCTGGAAACCTCAGTGGCACGTTGCAGAATGGTCTACTGCATCACTTTCCGCACCTGTCGACTATTCCACGAGCCGGGATTGTGCATCGCCTCGATAAGGATACCAGTGGCCTCGTGATGATTGCGCAAACGCTTGAAGCGCACTTTGCCCTGGTGCAACAGCTTCAAGAGCGCAGTGTGCATAGAATCTACGATGCCATTTTACATGGTGAAATGGTGGCGGGTGGTACCGTTGACGAACCGATAGGTAGGCATCCGATCGATCGCAAGCGCATGGCGGTGAATGAAAAGGGTAAAACAGCGATCACGCATTATAGGGTGGTGAATAAGTTCGAACGGCACTGTCATGTTTCGGCAAAGCTCGAGACGGGTCGTACGCACCAGATCCGGGTGCATATGGCACATATCCAACATCCGTTGATAGGAGATGACGTCTACGGTCGGAGAAACATACCGGGTCGTGTGAGTGAATCGCTAAAAAAATTAATTGTCGAGTTTCCAAGGCAAGCCTTGCACGCGCGTGAACTTGGTATTGTGCATCCCGGTACCGGTGAGGAGATCCATTGGGAGGCCCCTATGCCTGACGATATGAAGCAACTGCTCGAAGGCTTGCAACGTGGTTAGTGTGATCGCAGGCAATGTACCTGAATATATTACCCCTGACTGGCCTGCACCGAATAACGTCCACGCTGTGTTTACAACACGAATGGGTGGGAACAGTTTGCCACCGTGGGATAGTTTTAATCTTGGTTTACATGTTGGTGATGCTGTAAAACACGTACAGCAGAATAGAAGTCTGCTGGTACAGTCGTTATCTCTTCCTGCGGCACCGCTGTATTTAAATCAAGTACACAAGACGGATGTGGTGTGCGCTGATGAATGCGCTGGCGTCACTGATGTTATCCCCGATGCCGATGCGAGTTGGACCGGCCGGCGTGATAAGGTTGTCGCTATTATGACAGCAGACTGCCTGCCGGTATTATTTGCCTCGCGTTGTGGTGGGGTGGTGGCAGGAGCGCACGCCGGGTGGCGTGGGTTGGTTGATGGTGTATTAGAGGAAACCATTGCAGCCCTACCTGTGGATACCGGCGAACTGATTGCCTGGTTTGGGCCAGCCATTGGACCACAACACTTTGAAGTAGGTGCTGAGGTTCGCGAGCGTTTTATGAATAAGAGTCCTGCCTATGGAAAGCACTTTGTCCCGTCAGGTGCTTCGGGCAAATATTTAGCGAATCTTTTTAAGCTGGCTGAAGACTGCTTGATGGCGGCGGGTGTGGGTTCACTGCACGGTGGGGGAGTGTGTACTTATGAAGATGCGAGGCGATTTTATTCATACCGCAGGGATGGTGGTCAAACAGGCCGCATGGCAGCTTTAATCTGGAAAAGTTAGGGTATCTGTACTGTGTGCTTTGAACTGAAAGCGCGTTTTAGTTGATGATTTGGGGCGAACTGGCAGCTGTGCCAAAAAAAGATAAAGCAGAGCACTGTGCTACGTACGTATATTATTACCCGCCCCATAGCTCGTCCACCGGGTTGCATGTCGGTGGATTCGTTTTCAACTTATTTCCCTGCGGATTCGGTGGTACCTGACACGCCGGGGTTGTAGTCCAGGGCGATAAAAGAAACACGAAGCGTGAGCGAGTGGCTTGTCACGGAGACATTCCAGTTCATTTTACGAAGGGTGATTTCGTGTGGCTTGTACATCGCAGCGGTACCTATAGATTCTGGTCTCGTTGCACTTATTCCCCTCCTATCGATAAGGCTGCAATCGACACTTAATTGTCCTAACTTGTGGAGCCGGCTGGCTTATCAATTCATGGATAGTTACTTTTGTAATTGATATTTCAAGCTCCTGTCCGCATATTCGGTGCATTAGAAGACTATTTGAGGGTTAAACCATGCGTATGGACAAGCTGACCAGTAAGTTCCAGCAAGCGTTGCAAGATGCGCAATCGCTGGCACTTGGCCGAGAGCATCAGTTCATTGAACCGACACATCTGCTGATATCGTTTCTCGATCAGCAGGGCGGTGGCGTGCGACATTTATTAACACAGGCGGGTGTTGATGTTAATGCACTCCGATCGGCCCTGGGTAAGTCGATTGATCGACTGCCTCAGGTGTCTGGTGCAGAAGGTGAAATGCATATTTCCCGGGAGCTAACCAAGCTGCTTAACAGCACCGATCAGTTGGCGCAAAAGAAAAATGACCAGTTTATTTCCAGTGAGCTGTTTGTGATTGCTGCTATTCAGAGTAAGAGTACCGAAGTCGCAAAACTACTCGCCGAATTTGGGGGTGATGTTAAGCGTATAGAAGAAGTGGTTGATACGGTGCGCGGTGGCCAGAATGTAAATGACCAAAACGCGGAAGAGCATCGTCAGGCGCTTGAAAAGTACACCATTGATCTGACTGAGCGCGCAGAGCTTGGCAAGCTTGATCCGGTTATCGGACGTGACGATGAAATTCGGCGCGCCATCCAGATTCTGCAGCGGCGTACAAAAAACAACCCGGTCATGATTGGTGAGCCCGGGGTTGGTAAGACCGCCATCATTGAAGGGCTGGCTCAACGAATTGTAAAAGGTGAAGTGCCTGAAGGTGTGAAAGGCAAGCGATTGCTATCGCTTGATCTTGCAGGATTGATCGCGGGGACCAAGTTTCGCGGCGAGTTTGAAGAGCGACTAAAAGCCTTGCTTAGTGATCTTGGTAAACAGGAAGGCCAGATCATTCTGTTTATCGATGAAATTCATATGATGGTGGGTGCAGGAAAGGCAGAGGGCTCAATGGATGCGGGCAATATGTTGAAGCCGGCGCTCGCACGTGGAGAATTACACTGCATCGGTGCAACTACGTTAGATGAGTACCGTGAATATATTGAGGAAGACGCCGCGCTTGAGCGTCGCTTTCAAAAGATTCTGGTTGATGAGCCGAGCGTCGAAGATACGATAGCGATCTTGCGTGGACTTAAAGAGCGCTATGAAGTGCATCATGGTGTTGACATCACTGACCCTGCCATCATAGCAGCCGCTACTTTATCGCATCGCTACATTGCTGATCGTCAGTTGCCGGACAAGGCAATTGATTGCATCGATGAGGCAGCAAGCCGCATTCGTATGGAGATTGATTCAAAACCTGAAGCATTAGATAAGCTTGAGCGTCGTTTGATTCAACTTAAAATTGAAAGGGAGGCGCTTGCCAAAGAAGAAGACGATGCCTCTCGCAAAAGGCTGCAAGAGCTGGAAGCGAAAATAGAGACTAAAGAAAAGGAATACGCTGATCTGGAAGAAATCTGGAATGCAGAGAAGGCTCTGGTACAGGGCTCAAGCCACATTAAAGAAGAGCTTGAAAAAGCCAGAGTTGAATTGGAAACAGCGACACGTGCGCGTGACTATGAGCGCATGTCTGAGTTGCAGTATGGTCGGATTCCCGAGCTTGAAAAACAGATAGAAGATGCGGGTACTGGCGACGATATGGACCTTCAGTTACTTCGCAATAGCGTTTCAGAAGATGAAATCGCTGAAGTAGTAGCGCGCTGGACCGGCATACCGGTGAGTAAAATGCTCGAAGG
>CALISD010000058.1 GCA_938041955.1 uncultured Granulosicoccaceae bacterium
TCTTGAAGTTCAGCACAAACTTGGTTGGTCTGAATGGGCTTGCAAATCAGCATTACTGAGCAGGAGAATTCAGGAAATAACAAACATTTTGTAATTTTCGTCAGCCGCTTTCTGACAGATATTACGGTACTTATCGAGTCCACCTGTGTAGGGCATGAACACACGTGGCTTGCCGGGGATATTCGCTCCGAGGTACCAGGAGTGTCGGACGGATGGAAGTAATGTCTTATTGGCCTCAGCATTTCCCTCATTGACCCATGATTCAACAGATGACTCAGAGCTTTCTATCGTGGTGTGATTTTGTTCAATCATAAAAGCAATGCAATCGCTGATCCACTCCACGTGTTGTTCGATTGCTGCCGGCATATTGGTTAGTACAGAAGGGCTGCCAGGGCCGGTAATCATGAACAGGTTGGGAAAGCCTGCCACCTGTAAACCTAGATGGTTACGTGGGCCGGCAGACCATGCATCACTGAGTTTCAAGCCATTTCGACCGCGAATATCCATTCGTAGTAAGGTCCCGGTGATCGCGTCGTAGCCGGTTGCAAATACCAGAATATCCAGGTGATGGTGTTTTTCCGTTCGTTGGCCTTTGCTATCCGGCTTATGGCAAACAACCCCGTCTTTAGTGATTCTTAATATTGGCGTTTTTCGCAGATCAACCAGTTCGACGTTGTCCCTGTTGTAGGTTTCAAAGTAGTGCGTATCTATTGGCGGGCGTTTTGCCGCATAGGGGTGATCAATATCAGCTAGCGAAGATGCTGTTTCCGGATCATTAACCAGCTGGTGAATCTTTTTCTTAATAAAAGCGGCGGCTGTTGCGTTTGCCTTTTCACTGATTAACAGGTCGGAAAATGAGGCGCGGAATTTCAGTCCCCCGGTTTGCCATGCTTTTTCATAGATGTCGGTTCGCTCTTCAGCGGATGTTTTTAGTGCTTGTTTTTCGCTGATTAACCAGCCGTGTCCATTGCTGTTATTACGTGTCAATTCACGAGTAGCCGCAGCATTTAGTTTGTGTGAGCTGCGATCTTCGGTGTTTAGTTTGTGATTGCGCGCCGGTATGCTGTAGTTGGCAGTGCGCTGAAAAACGGTGAGATGTTGTGCGGTCTGTGCGATTACCGGTGCCGCCTGTATTCCGGTTGAACCTGTGCCTATTTGCCCGACGCGTTTGCCTTCAAAGGGCACGCCTTCTTTCGGCCATTGACCTGTGTGATACCACTGACCTTCAAAATCTTTCAGTCCGTCAATCTCGGGCACGTTTGCACTAGACAAACAGCCAACGGCGGTAATCAGGTAGCGGGCACGATAGAGCCGGCCGGAATCAACCTCGATATCCCAATGGTTATCCTTTTCGTTGAATCGGGCAGCGGCAACTCGGGTTTCAAACTCTATATTGTGGCGTAAGTTGAATCTATCAGTCACATGGTCTAAATAGCTGACTATCTCATCCGGACCGGGATACCGTTCTGACCAATTCCATTCTTCAGTGAGTTCTTTTGAAAATGTATAGCAATAGACGTGACTTTCTGAATCACAGCGAGCCCCTGGGTATTTGTTCCAGTACCAGGTGCCTCCGACACTGTCACCTGCTTCAAGCACCTTGACCTTCAAGCCAAGTTTTTCGCGTAAACAATAGAGCTGGTATAGCCCTGAGAATCCGGCACCTATAATCAATGCATCGAGCATCTCAGGTTCTGCATGTTGTGTATTCATCCGGAGGGGTCAGATCCATAGTCAAAGCCGTCGCTATAAAGTGTACATACAATTCACCAGATACACACTACCAGCATAGTCATAAGGACTTCGGTGGCTTCTGGTTGCGCAGTAGGGGACTAAGCCTGTGCCATTCACCAATTTCAAGTTCCAGGGTACGCGCTGAGCTTTCCTCTCTACATTTGCTCTTTGTGCACATTCCTATAGGACAATATGGTCAATATCCTTAGGGTGATCGGTCAACGTTTCATAACCGTCTTCGGTAATGATAAAGCTGTCTCCAACCTGTGCTCGAAAAGTATCGGTAGCGACAGAGCCATCAACAGCCAGCACCATCCCCGGCTGCAATAATGTTTTATCACCAGTGACTAACTGTGGCTTTTCCAGAAAACTAAAACCGGTGGCGCGTCCGCATCGAAACGGGTAATCGTACCCTGCGCTTTTTATTACCTCCGCATATTCTGCATGAACACTCTCCGCAGTGACACCCGGGCGCAGTGCTTTTAACGCGGCTTGTTGGCTGGTAAGGGCGACATGGTAGACATCGGCCTGTGATTTTTCTGTTATGTCTCCAATCCAGAAAGTTCTGTCAAACCCGAGTTTAAATCGATGGAAGTTTGTCATCCCGCAGAAACAAAGAAACACGGGTTCGCCGTGTCTCATTACGCGTGTACTGGCGCGGTGGTGCGTTTTTATGATGTCCTCTCCGGAGGCCATGATCTGTAGAAAATGTGTGTTTGGAGACATGTCAGTATTTTGGTAATACTGTGCCAGTAGTTCTGCTGCTTTTCGTGTGCCGGCATTTGATGTGGCAATGGCAACTTCAAATTCAGCTGCTCCATCAACGATCGCCTCGCGCCCGGCAGTCATCATTGCGTTTGCCACTTGCCCGGCATGGCGAGCAAGCTGCAATTCATCTTGCGATTTTATCATTCGCATATTCACCAGAATCGGTGTTACGTTTTTAAGTTCGTTTGCATCGACCAAGCTGTCAATGTAGCTGTGTACCAGTGGTGGCATATGTTCGGGCTCAATGGCGACAGCGGTGGCTGATTTAACCGCAGATGGCAGTTCGTCGCGCCACTCATCACCCATGCCATCATTCCAGGCTGCAATCCGGTCAACTTCGGCAATCGCGCTGGCAGAGGCGAAATCAATTGTCGGGGTGATTAAAAGGGTTGCTTCATTTTTCGACACAACCAGAATGGTCGGACGCCCGAATTCCATGTGCAGGTAGTCGTAGTAGCCGGTCAGATAGTAGACGTTGTCTTCATCGGTGATGAGTGCAACATCAATTTTCGATTGGGCTAGTCGAGCTTTAAAGTTCGACATACGCTGTTTGAACATATTGCTGTATCCGTTAAGTGATCGACTTCAGCTACCTTTACGCTTGTGCATACTGCTCGTCAAGTGAGCGCTGTGTGGTGCTGATCATTAAGGTCACGGCAGGGAATGCACCTCAGTTGTTACCAACAGGGAGATCCCATATAGGTCAGGTCCTGCACTCGCTCTGGTGTCGGGTTTATCAAGGGCTGCGATCAAAGCACTGCGGGCTCGTTGCTTTTAGAACCCCGTGCAGCGTGCTTCACGGCAATGCCTGGGCTCGATAACGGTAGATGATTTTTCGGGTTTGGATCGATATGGGTGGGCAGGCCCATAAGGAGTGGAGCCTGCCTGTCGTTGAACGCTGTTTACTTGAAAAATGACGTGTCTGGTGTACCTCTGAAGCAGCTTAGAATGTACGGGAATTCCTCTGTCATGTAGTACCCATAGGTACCATTGACAATCATGCCGTTGCACTGATCAAGATCCCCGAATCCGTCAACGTACTCGTAATCGTCGCGATACGTCCCGTCCGGCGTGCCACCGGGATTGCCATCACCAGAGGGTCTGGTTTCGGTTTTCAAGCGATAGCTTGACCTTGCTTCTCTGCTGCCGCCGTTGTCATTGAAATAACTGCCATATATCGGGAAACCATCCGCAGCGAATCCAACCACAGGGGATTGTCCTTGTGATGAATCATCGAGCAATGCACGAGGAATACCATGGTAGTGATAGGTGCCGTCCGGTTGTGTATGTGCGTTTTGAGTATCGACCCGAAAACCATTGGCTGCAAACATAGGGTCATATCTCCACAGCTGATCGGGATCATTGCAGCCAACTCTGCCATCGCCCACGCCGAAACAGGCTGCCGCGAGGATATCTACTTTCACGCCGTTTAGTAGTAACGCGTTGTCCAGAGTTAAAGATAATGGTGTGATTGTTGTGGCGAAGCCCGGGTTGGCTGTAATGGTGTAGGTGTCGTCTTGCGCCTCCACCGTGTTCGGGAAGCTTCGAACACCATCGTTGAAGTCATGGTTGGGTATCGCATTGGTTGTAAATCTGCACTTGTCTGCGTCTATGGTGATTTGCAAACTCCCGGTGAAGCGCGTGTTGTTGTTTACGTCAAGTGCACTCGACGTGTAGTTGTCAGCATAGTTTTTACAGTTGGCGCTTGAGTTGTCAGGGATGATGTTACTGATGTCAGTCGCCTCAGCAGGTGTTTCAGTTGCTGGTGTGGTGCTTTCTGTGTTGCGTATCGCGGCCGCGAATGCATCCAATTGGGCAATGCGTTGCTGGTATTGCGCGACCTGATCAATCAGGTTGTTCTCTTCACGTAAGTCAGTGCGCAGATCGTAGAGTTCCCGACTACCGTCTGCCAACTGGATTAGCTTGAATTCTGCATCACGTACCACCCAACCGGTGACGCTGTCTCCGATGAATTCACTGTAATTATACTCTCTCTGTGATTCGTCACTGCCAGACAGCAACGGGAAAAAACTTACACCGTCTATGCTGTCTGGCAGTGCAATGCCGGCAGCTTCACTCAGAGTTGGAAAAATATCAACGGTGTTGACCAGCGCAGGTTCCCGAACATTGCGGCTGATTATATTGGCACCGGACACAACAAAAGGTACGCGAATCCCGCCTTCGTAAAGTGAGTTTTTCCCGTGCGAGCGAGGGAAGGCGTTGGTATCGATTACTGCTCTGGGAGAGCCATTATCACCGAGTACCATGACAATAGTATTGTCGCGTTCATCGGCGGGTATGTTGTCTAACAGTCGTCCGATCTCGCTATCCATGGCTTCAATTGAGGCAAGGAAATAATCTCTCGGATTGTTGGCAATGTCCTCGTCAGTGCCGGACAGGATGCGATTTTGCAGGTTGGATGGTGGTAAATGAAATGGTGAATGTGGTGCCACGTACGCTACCCAGCTGAACCACGCTCCTTGTTGCTGGTTGATCCAGTCGATGGCCATGTCGGTGATTTCAGTGGTGTGATAAACAGTCGATGTCTGCTGCACACCGTTGACCGACGCAGGCCAGTTGTAGTAGTTGGAAATTGTGCCGGCAATGTTGCCTGCGTAGTAATCGACACCGGAATTATTCGGATGCAGCAGGTCGCTGCCATTCCCTGCAAGATGCCATTTGCCAAATACTGCGCTGGCATATTGCTGCGTGGCCGTTCCGGTCTTCAGCTGTTTTTGTAGTGTCAGGGTGTTGGTATCCATTAATGAAGGCGTTGTATCGACGCCGCTGTTGATACCGTGGCTACCGCTTATCAGGCTGCCTCGAGTGGTCGTACAGGACGGGGTTGCCCACATGTTGTCGAATGTAATTCCGTCTGCCGCCAACTGATCAATTACCGGGGTATTGGGAAGATCTCCGCTAACTGAGTACTGTGCTGATGCGTCCAGCCCCTGGTCATCGGTGATAATCAATAGAAAGTTGGGTTGACCGCTCGTGGCGATATTGCCCGCGTTTGAAGAGTTATTGTCTTCGTCTGGAGTTTCTGATCCTTCCGGTTCGGCGGTATTTGGGTTGGAGAATTCGTTGCTTGAGTTTCCGCAACCGCTGCCCGCAAGTGCTGCAAGAAAGAGAATTGACGTTCCTGCAATCTGTTTTAAGGTTCTTGCTCTAAACACTGTTAGCCCCTGTATTTTTAGAAACCAAAGCATCACTGACATTGGCTGTAGTCTGAAATGGTTAGCACGTGGGCAATAACCACTGTTCGACCGTTACTGCACAGTAGCAAAAAGCAAATGGCAGAGCTGTTATGAAAAAAGGAAAGAATGTGGAATTGATCTTTACAAACTGTTATTTGAGCTGCTGAAAGGAAGTGAGATGCACCAAGCTTTCGGACACTGAGTGTTGTGTTAGGTAGGCCAGCGTTTGTGTTATG
>CALISD010000059.1 GCA_938041955.1 uncultured Granulosicoccaceae bacterium
GCGCCCCTACAACATGTGGACACGTGCAGCACCTTTTGAGCACATGCAAGTTGCAGATATTGGTGATGTGCCTATCGATACTTTCAACCTGCTAAATTCGGTAGAGCGGATCACATCGTTTTATGACGAAGTGCTCCAGCACGACGTAGTACCAGTGTCCATTGGTGGAGACCACACACTCACTTTGCCGATACTGCGTTCCATCCATAAGAAGCATGGTCCGGTTGCACTCATCCATGTTGATGCACATGCAGATATAAACGAACACATGTTCGGCAATGAAATCGCTCACGGCACACCGTTTCGGCGCGCATACGAAGAAGGCCTGATTGATGCCGGTAAAACGTTTCAAATCGGCTTGAGGGGCACTGGATATTCAGCAGAGGACTTTGACACCGGCAGGGAATGGGGTTTTACCGTTATTCAGGCGGAGGAAATCTGGTACAAGTCACTCGCACCCACTATGGATGACATAAGGCAGAAACTTGGGGATGTTCCAGTCTATCTGACCTTTGATATCGACAGCCTTGATCCATCCGTTGCACCCGGTACCGGCACACCGGAAATAGGGGGTTTAACCGCATCACAAGGTATGGAAATCATTCGCGGCTGCAAGGGTTTGAATCTGGTTGGTTGTGATCTTGTGGAGGTGAGCCCGCCGTATGATACATCTGGCAATACTGCAGTCGTTGCCGCGAACTTATTGTATGAAATGCTGTGTGTGTTGCCTAAGGCGCTGGCATAGAAGGCCCGCAGCGGTAATGAACACACGTCGTGTGCAACGATTTACGGAGGGGGCGTAAGCGAAAAGAGGCTGGGCACGAATATACAGGCACGCCGGCAATGAACAGACCGCACGTAAATAGCTTTTGTGAAGCGAACTGAAAATCTCCGTGACATGCCACTCGCTCACGCTTCGTGTTTCCTTTATCGCTCTGGATTTACTTACAACTCAGCGTTTCGGGCATTACTGAATCCGTAGGAAGGCATAAGCGAAAAGCGCATCCGCCGATACATAGATCGCATAAGCGATGCACATGTGGCACGGGAGTGCCTCTCCGCATAACTGAGCGGATCACGCCCAGCACGTCAGGAAACCGGACGGGTGAAGCGAGTGGATCAAGCGCGGCCGTCCAGAGGCCACCATTCAACCTTGTGCTTTAACCCGCTCTGACTTCGGATCATACATCGGTCGTAAACTAACATCGCAGGCATGCTTTACACCTGCTATCTCGATCTCATAACTGCTGCCGAGAACTTCTTCAGGTGTTTGCCCCTCACAAGGCACGTAACCCAGTCCAATAGCACTGCCGAGTGCATGGCCGTAGTTGCCGGAAGTCAGGTAGGAAACAATCTTGCCGTCCCGAATAACAGGCTCTGCGTGATAGAGCATCAATTCACTATCGTGCATTTTAAATTGCAGCATTCGATTTACCAAGCCACTCTCGCGTTTCTTCAATACCGCATCCCGGCCAATAAAATCCGGTTTGTCAGTCTTAACCGCAAAGCCAAGGCCTGCTTCAAGTACGTGGTCTTCATCAGTGATGTCATGACCAAAGTGCCGATAGCCTTTTTCGATTCGACATGAATCCATCATGTGCATACCGCACAGCGTAACGCCAAGGTCCTGTCCGGCTTCGAGCAGTGTTTCAAATACATGAGGTGTTTGATCAGATGAGCTGTAGATTTCATAGCCCAGTTCACCCACGTAAGTGACGCGGTGTGCTCGTGCGAGCCCCATGCCGATCTCTATATCATGGGCGGTACCGAATGGATGGTTTTCGTTTGACCAGTCGTGCGGGCTAACCAATGATAATAGCTTAACCGCATTCGGTCCCATCACTGCAATCACACCTTCACCAGCGGTTACATCTACCACAACCACGTGTTCGTCTTTGATATGACGCTTGAGCCAGGACATATCGCGAACCACAGTGGCCGCAGGCGTTACCATAAGAAAAGCGGTTTCGGAAACCCGGGTTACCGTGACATCTGCCTCTATACCGCCGCGCTCATTGAGCATCTGAGTGTAGACAATTTTCCCCACAGGCACAGACAGGTTGTTGCCGCACACCTTGTTCAAAAAGGCTTCAGCGTCTGCTCCTTCAATTCGTATTTTACCGAATGAAGTCATGTCATACATGCCAACATTTTCTCTCACTGCCATGTGTTCCGCGCGTGAGTTTTCAAACCAGTTTTGTCGTTTCCAGCTGTATTCATATTCAGGCGTTTGACCTTTATTTGAATACCAGTTGGCACGTTCCCAACCAGCGGTCTCACCGAACACCGCACCTTGTTGTTTTAATAGTTCATGCAATGGAGAGCGGCGAATACCACGTGCGGTGGCCATTTGCCGGAACGGGAAGTGATCTGCATATAGCAATCCGAGAGTTTCAGTCACACGCTCTTTAAGGTAAGTTTTATTACCCATAAACGGCTGCATACGACGAATATCAACATCGCTAAGATCAAATGGTGGGTGGCCATTTTCCATCCAATAGGCGAGGGCCATGCCTGCACCACCGGATGACTGAATGCCCACAGAATTAAAGCCTGCGCAGACAAAGAAGTTTTTAAGCTCCGGTGCTTCACCCAGATGATAGGCATCATCAGGGGTGAAGCTTTCCGGGCCATTAAAAAAGGTGTGAATGCCTGCATCGCCCAGCAATGGCATGCGGTTAACCGCCATTTCAAGTATCGGTTCAAAGTGATCGAAATCTTCCGGTAACTGATCAAAGCAAAAGTCATCAGGAATGCCGTTCATGCCCCATGGTTTTGACACAGGCTCAAACGCACCAAGCAACATCTTGCCGGCGTCTTCTTTGTAATAGGCGCATTCATCTGGCACGCGAAGTACAGGCAACTGAGTCAGTCCCTCAATGCTTTCAGAGACAATATAAAAATGCTCACACGCTTGCAGTGGCACATTAACGCCTGCCATACGACCCACTTCATGCGCCCACATGCCACCGCAGTTGACGACGAAGTCAGCTTCAATTGTACCGACCTCATCTGAACCGTCGCGCTGCCAGGTAACGCCTGTGACGCGACCATCGGCCTTTTCAATTGAAGTCACTTTCACGCCTTCAATGATGGTCGCACCGTTTTGCCTGGCCCCTTTCGCAAGCGCCTGCGCTATGTTTCCAGGGTCGCCCTGGCCATCTTTTTCAAGATAAACAGCCCCTTTTACCCCTTCAATATTTAGGTGCGGATAGCGTTCTTTAACTTCAGTGGGTGAAATTTCTTCAATCGCGACATCAAACGCACGCGCCATTGAGGCAGATCGATAGATCTCTTCGCGGCGTTCTTCTGTGAGTGCAACAGTAATAGAGCCACAGCGTTTGAAGCCTGTCGCGACGCCTGTTTCAGCTTCGAGGTCGCCGTAAAGTTCCTGGCTGTACTTGGCCAGTCGAGTCATATTTTGCGTGGCACGCAATTGTGCAATCAAGCCTGCGGCATGCCAGGTGGTTCCGCACGTCAGTTGTTTTCGTTCTAAAAGAACAATGTCTTTCCAACCCAGTTTGGCAAGATGGTAGGCCACTGAGCAACCGGCTATTCCGCCACCTATGACGACAGCGCGGGCTTTGTTTGGAACATCCTTCACGCTTTTGCTCTCACACGCTCGTTTTTCGGATCCCACAATGGTTGATCTTCCTGCACAACCGCAGGATACCGTTCACCGTAGATTTCTACTTCCAGCTTAGTACCGGGTGCAGTCAGATCGGCCTGCAGCATGCCCAGTGCTATCGATTTATCTATGCGGTGTCCCCAGCCACCGGAAGTGGTTTCGCCTACGACTTTATTGTTGTGCCAAAGGGTAGACATATAGGGCGCATCACAGTCGCCAGCCTCCACCAGCAAGGTAACAAATCGCTTTGAAACACCACTGGCTTTTTCTGCGGCCAAAGCCTCTTTACCGATGAAAGCTCCTTTGTCCCAATTGATGAATCGATCCATGCCGCCCTGCAAGATGGTGTAGTCGGTAGAGAGATCACCTTTCCATGCACGGTAGCCTTTTTCCAGTCGTAGTGAATTAAGCGCGTACATGCCGAAGGGCTTGGCACCCAGAGGTTCACCGGCTTTTATGATGGCATCGTAGATCGTTGCGGTGTCTTCAACCTTGGTATGTACTTCCCAGCCCAGTTCACCAGCGAATGACACACGCACCAGCTGACACCAGTTATCAGCAATTTGAACACTCTGATGGCTTAACCATGGAAGAGACAAATCAGCCTCACTGATTGATGCAAACAGCTCACGTGTCTTTGGCCCTGTCACTATCATGCAGTGAAAACTGTCTGTGATGTTTTCGATCGTGATGGGTGAATTTTCCGGTTTGTGCTTATTAAGCCAGTCAAGGTCATGCCATTCGGCAGATGCAGCGGTGGTCAGAAAGAACATATCGTCTGCTATGGCCATTACAGACATTTCGGTCACGATACGACCCTTGTCATCACTGAAGTAGCTAAGGCCTAATCTACCGACTCGCGGCACGTTGCCGGTCACCAGGCCGTCCAGCCATTCACGGGAACCTTCACCAGAAAGTTTATAGCGTGAAAAACCGGGCAGATCGAGAATACCTACCGCATCGCGCACCGCATGGCACTCTTCACGTATACGATCAAACCATGGACCTTCACGTGTCCAGGTCTGTGTGGCGTCTTCAGAGGTGTCATCGCCGTCTTTGGCAAACCAGTTGGGACGTTCCCAACCGTTGTATGGACCAAACTGAGCACCCAGTGTCTGCATCTTACTGTGTAGCGGAGAGTGCTTTTTATCACGCGCTTCAGCCCATTCATGATGAGGGAAGTGCATGGCATATTCGTGACCGTACACTTCCATGCCTTTTTTGTTGCAGTAATCCTGATCAGCGTAGCCTGTAAAGCGCCTAGGATCGCAAGACCACATATCCCACTCGGTAGCGCCTTCAGTAATCCATTCCGCCATGACTTTACCGGCACCGCCAGACTGTGCGATACCGAAGGTGAATACACAGGCCTCATAGGCGTTGCGAACACCAGGCATGGGTCCAATCATCGGGTTGCCATCGGGCGTGTAGGGAATAGGGCCGTTAATACATTTATTAATACCGACTTCACCCAGCATCGGTACGCGGGCCATTGCATCTTCAATGTGCCATTCAATGCGCTCAAGATCATCCGGGAATAATTGAAAAGAAAAGTCATCAGGCATTTGATCTTCCGGGGTCATCCAGTGGCCTTTGCAGTTGCGCTCATACGGTCCGAGGTTTAGGCCGTATTTTTCCTGGCGAAGGTAGTACGAAGAATCCACATCTCTTAGTAGTGGTAGTTTCCGTCCGGTAGATTCACACCACTTTTCCAGCTCTGGAATCTCTTCTGTTAACAGATACTGGTGACTCATTGTCATCATCGGTAATTCGCGGCCACCGTGAGGAATAAACCAGCGTCCGACTTCCTGTGCACGATATCCGGCAGCGTTGACTACCTTCTCGCAGCGGATGTTGCCTTGTTCGGTTTCAACTACCCATTCATCCCCGCTTTTACTGACCCCTGTTACCGGGCAAAAACGCACGATGTTAGCGCCCATGTCACGAGCGCCTTTGGCTAATGCCTGGGTGAGCTGGGCTGGATCAATATCACCATCGTAGGGGTCATACATACCACCGGCAAGGTCATGGGTTTCAAGGAACGGGTAGTAATTTTTAAGGTCTTCGATGGAACACATTTCAGTGTTCATACCCTGGTAGCGACCCATACCGTTAACCCGTTCAAACTCACGCATACGGTTGGCGTTGTGTGCAAGTCGCACAGAACCTGTGACGTGATAGTTCATCGGGTAGTCGACTTCGTCTGCAAGTCCACGATACAGCTCGGTGGAGTAGCGCTGCATATTCATCACAGACCAAGAAGCCGAAAAGGTCGGCACATTGCCGGCGGCGTGCCATGTTGAGCCGGACGTCAGCTCATTCTTTTCGAGCAGTACGCAGTCAGTCCAGCCAGCCTTAGCCAAATGAAACAGCACTGATGCACCTACCGCACCGCCGCCAATAATAACAACGCGGGCTTGATCAGGAAGTTGAGCCATGAAGATTCCAAGTAATGTGAGACTGCTGCGATTCTGATCTTCCTGCTGATTCGGAGTCAAGTGCCAGCAGGGCCTGAAGGCGGGGACAGAAGATTGTGAGGCGCAGAATCACCGGTATTCATACCAAACACGTATTATTGAGCGATAGTGGTATGACCGCGGGGCTTATGTGCCAGCTCATCCTCCATTATCGCTACGAACAGAGCCTCAGGGGAACCTGACGCGTGGAGCGATTATTAGATGAGGTCTGGCAGCTCATTCCCGATCAATGGCAGAGATATGCGTGCGCTTGAATGGAGCTAAAACTCTTTGAGGAAGTTCTCGTATTCATTGATGGCGCTGCTTAGCGCCAAATGACTGTGAGATCGCTGCCAAAAGCTTACGAGCTTAAAGCCGGACAAGCAGTATCCCGGGCGGGCATCCGGGCAAGTCCAGATCGACCGGACTTCGAATAACAACATTTCGTCTTCGCTAATGGCGCGAGGCATTTTAAAACACAGCTGGTAGCTCTCACCTCGTTTCACCGGCACAGAACAGAGCATTCGGATCCCTTCCAGGGAGATATCCAGAATCTGCCCGAATTCTCGCCCGGTGACCTGAGATTCAACATGCACAGGAAACTGCATGTTCTGACGCGGGAAGCTGCGACGGTTATAGTCTTGTTGATTGCTGGCTAATTTGACGCTCATTTTGAATCCTAACTGCAATGCCACGGCGGGAAAGCTGCCAATAACTGGATAGTCATGCTGCTAGTTATAGGACAGACTCGCTCATTAGCAACCGGCGAATTCACAACACTGGCTACCAGCCCGCGTAATTCGTATCATTCCGTCATGGCTTTGACTTAACTTACGGAAAATGCAGTCTTTTTCCGCATGTTTACGGTACCGGCTATAACTTTTTTAACTTGTATTTTAATAAAGGCACTATCGAATGAGTATTTCAGTAAAAGAGCAGTTTTCAGATGATGAATGGTTTTTGATATCAAGCGTACCGAGCATGGTCGGCGCTGCCATGGCCGGCGCGGGTAAAAGTGGAATTATCGGCACCACCAAAGAAGCCATGGCGAGCATGAAGTCCGTTGTCGCTGGCAAAAACGATTACCCGGACAACCAGTTGATTGCGGCAGTGCTTGAGAAAGCCGAAAGCTTCGGTGACGCCAAAGAAAAAGCCGGTGCATACCGTGAAAAAGCCATGGCTCAGTTCAAAGAGCAAAACATCAAGAGCCCCGAAGAGTTTAATGGCTACATGCTCGACAACTCGCGCAAGGCCATTGCACTGGTCACTGAAAAGCAGGGTGAAAAAGAAGCAGCCGAATATCAGGCATGGTGTATCACTGTGGCAAAGAAAGTCGCAGAGGCCGCCTCTGAGGGCGGGTTCATGGGTTTTGGCGGTGAACAGGTGAGTGACGGTGAAAAAGCCCTGATGTCAGAACTGCAAAAAGTTTTCACTGTGATGGCGTAAGCTACCGGTAGTCTATATTCTTCACTAACACTTCCCGCACATCACCCCAGTGGGCGCATCAGTGCCCACTTTGCAGATTAAAAACCTATGGCATTACCGCTGCTGCCAGTGCTCAAGCTGATCGCTCTAGGCTCAATTAAAATAGTACTACTCGGCATCGGTGCGCTGGTTATCCCGGTCTTTACTGTGCGTATGGTGGTCGGGGGCACCGGGGAATCAATTCGTCTGGCCACCACATGGATGGTCAATCACAATCAAATGAGCTCTGAAGACGCAGAGCATTTTCTTGAGTCCCTGACCAAAGTACAGCAGGCGGAATTCAGTCGAAAGCAGGCCAGGGGGCTGTTGTTCGCAATGATAAGTAAAACTACTGCTGGCACGCTGAACAGTATAAAAACCATGGGGCGTTGGATTGCCGGCCTGTTCTCACGCAACTCCTGACTGTATCAAGCAAAGACATCACTATTGAGCTCTAACAATATCAGCATGACCGGCAAGGTCTGGTTACTACTCATATCACTTTCGCTACTGTGGGGCGGTTCTTTTCTCTTTATAGAGTTAGCGCTGGAAGACTTCAAGCCACTTACTATTGTAGCGATGCGCGTGTCTATAGCGGCGATTGTTCTACATTGCATTTTACATTACAAGCAGATGAAATTCCCGTGGGATCGCAAGAACCTTTTACTTTTCACAATGATGGGGGCAATAAATAACGTCATACCGTTTTCGTGTATTGTTTGGGGACAGCAAACGATTGATGCCGGGCGTGCGTCAGTGCTTAACGCTACCGTGCCACTTTTCACGGTATTGCTGGCCCACTGGCTTCTCACTAACGAGAAACTCACTGCCACAAAATTGCTAGGTGTGGCGATTGGCTTTGCAGGTGTACTCGTGTTGACTGGACCTGGCGCCTTTAACTCAAACGCGGTGAATTCAACAACCGGGCAGGTGGCCATACTTGTGGCTGCGGTTTCGTATGCTTTCGCAGGTATATTTGGCAAGCAATTAAACCATCTGAATCCGCTTGTTTCTGCCGCAGGCATGCTGACGGCTTCCGCGTTGATCATGATTCCGGCGACTTTCCTGTTAGAACCCATCGGGTCTTTTCAGCTTAATTACCGCTCGATTATTGCCGTTTTATTGTTAGGGGTGGCTTGCACAGCATTGGCCTATCTTCTATATTTTAAAATTCTCGTACAAGCGGGCTCAAGCAACCTTTCGCTGGTCACCTTCCTAATACCGCCAAGTGCAATGATGATGGGTGTACTTTTCCTGAACGAGAGAGTCAGCGCAAAGGACCTGGTCGGCTTGTGCTTAATACTCACTGGTATGGCCATTGCCACTGGACTTTATAAACGCTTGCGCCGGGTGCGCTGACGACTTTGCGTCTGTTTACACTTCAACGCAAACAACATTGGATGCTGGCAGCGCTGTTTGTTGCACTGTCAGTAGCGGTCTCGGGCTGGTGGTTGTTTTTTGATGGCTTTGACAGCCTTCAAAGCCAATTAATTCACTTCAATCAGCAAGCAAACTCTTCAGACAACAAGACGTTTTGGTTAACCATCTACGCACTGGTGTGTGTTTTCAGTCAGTTGCTTATTGTACCCAGTGGTTCACTGATACTCATGGCAGCAGGGTTTATATTCTCGCCGCTACTTGCTGCAGGTATTTTTTCTGTCGCCCAGGTACTTTGTAGTTGGCCGGTGTACAGACTGGGAACCATCGTGAGCCGTCGGTTTCCAGATCGCTTTAGTCAATTGACGGATCGGTTCAAACTACCCGCAGACTGGCATCAGGTGATAGAGAAGGAAGGGTTTTATGCGACGGTGGTGTTAAGGTTAACGCCGGTGATCCCAAGTGCGGCGGCCTGCCTGATTGCATCCGGCCTGGGCATCCGGCTTTGGCATTTTATACCCGCCACGATTGCTGTTTGCTGGATCAGACCTCTGTTTTTTGCGAGTCTGGGTGGATCGCTACAAAGCCTTGCAGGTCTATCCAACGCGATCGACGGAGCAGACACATTGAAACCACTGGTATTGGCCTTTTTTGCTGCAGTGGCCTTGTTAGTCGTTAAAATCACCCTGCATTATAAATCGCGCAATGCTTGAATAGCACTGATCAGCTACCTACAATGCGTTCAACCTCAATTTCTGGATAGAAACAATGGAAAACGACACCGGCTCGTTCGACGCTGCATTCAAAGGTTATCATAGCAAGCATGCACACGAAAAAAGAGCACTCGCTGTTGCCGCAGCGCTTGAAGTTATTCGTGCTGACGCTTTTGGTGGTAACTCAGAAGTGAATGATGAAATGAAGAATCTGGCCAAGTATGCTGATCACATTCAGAAGGCTTTGGCTTCCGGTTAGGGAGTAGAGGTATACGACATAACATCTGAGCAGCTCGGGGAAACCCGACGCTTTAGCGGTTGGGCGTTGTGCCCGCGATATTACTGCTTTAACCACTGGAGGCTATTGGCTCGAGTCAAAATGGACTTGCTGTATTCGTAAAGCCGCAAGTTTTGCACATACACGGCTTGCCATTCGCTCACGCGTCGGGTTTCCTGAGAGTGTAGAACGCTAATTTACAGATACGAACGATCTGTACAGTGGGATAAGCTGAAAGCGCATCTGCCGATGACAACGGAAGCGGTAGGTCAGTGAATACGACGTAACATCTGAGCAGCCGGGGAAACCCGACGCGTTAGCGAGTGGGCGTTCTGCCGCGATGTTACTGCTTTAACCACCGGAGACTGCTGGCTCGAGTCAAAATGGTCTTGCTGTATTCGTAAAATTGCAAGTTCTGAATATACAAGGCTTGTCACTCGCTCACGCGTCGGGTTTCCTGAGGTTATATAGAAGTTTGGAATTGCGAGCTTCTACTAAACCGGTTCTGGTTCTGTTGTCATTTATCAGCGATAACAAAGCAGCTTGCTAGTCAATCACTACAAGATCAAGAGGTGAGCGACTCAACCGTTCAACACCATTTTCTTTTACCAGCACAGAATGACCCCAGCACATGGCATGACCGTCGTCGCTGTCCATTAAAATCATGTGAAGGAAATAGACATTTCCAGCGTTCATGATTAACGGGTTGTCCTTGTAGAACATCGGATAATCTACCCAGATCGGGTTGAATACCGCCCCCATACCGTAGCCGCACGCTTGCAGGCGGGCATGTTGAAATCCGTGTGCATCGAAGACTGTTTCATGTGCGGCATAGACATCACCCATGGGTTTGCCGGGCCTGATGGCTTCTTCACAGGCAAGTAGTGCTTCTGTTGCCGCCGCGTGCATGGCGCGCTGTTTAACATTGGCACTGCCGACCAGCAGCGTTCGCATCATCGCTGCCTGATATCGAAAATAGGCGCCGGACCATTCCAGTGTGAGCTGATCTTGCGGGTCAATATAACGGGGAGCAGACTGATAGCGACAAAGCAGCGCAGCATCACCGGAACCGATTATAAACTCGTTCCCTGCGTAACCCCCTCCACCGCTAAACACTGCACCCTGCATGGCGGCGAGTATGTCGCCTTCGAAAGCGCCGGAACCAGTGGTTTCTATGGCAGCATCCAGCGCGTCATCGCTGAGCTTTGCCGCGTGCCGATGGTACTCAATTTCCTTGTCGCTCTTTTCGCGACGCAGGTGCCGGATAAGGTCGCTTGCCTCTACCAGCTTGTTGCCTGTTAACGCAGTGTTAACCAGGTTGCCGTTAAATGCGGTAAGGCCGACAGTCTGGGTTTCGATGCCGAGCTTGCTGTCGAGCAATTTCATTTGCGCCAGAAGATCGGCCAGGTATGAGGCCGGGTTGGAGCCCTCTACCTGAGTCCAGATATGAATTTCATCATCGCTAAGAATAGAGGTTTGCTGCGCCTGGCGTAAATCCGGGAGGCGGGTGAGTAAAGCTATTTTTCCGTCTGCGCTCAGCACCATACACTGAAACATCGCAAAGCCAAACGTATCGTAGCCGGTCAGGTAGTAGTGGCTCTCCGGTGCGAACAGCAGAATGCCATCAAGCCCAGCGGCTTGAAGTGCTTTTGTTGCCCGGTGACGGCGGGCGGTGAATTCCTGTTGGGTGAAGTGAACTGGCATTCTTATAGATCCGGAGGGTGTGTTGTCGGGAATCGGACAGAGATTTAACTTATCACTGGGCATCGCTTGTTAGTGTCTGGTCTCACTACAGTATTAACGTATTCAAGATCCTTGTCATCGGCTAATATGCGCTATGCTGGCTGTCGGGTAATAAAAACCGCAAGATGGTAGCCCGGTCGAATTGTTTCTGAAAGCACCATGACAAAAGATAAACAGATGGCTCAAATGAATAACAGACATCCAGGCAATTTATCAGCGTGCATCATGGTTTTTTGTTTAGGATTGACCAGTCTGTCATTTGCAAAAGTGCCCCAGACCCACGACGTGCCAATGTTCCACAATGATGATGGCTTAGGGCTGCTTCAGGATTGTGAACTTATGAGGGCAATAGCGCTTGGCAAAATTACCGAAATCCCGACAACCGTGGCCGGACGATCTACTTCCTGTTTAATGTCTCTAAAAAGTGTCGCTCACGTTTTATACAGCATGCAAAATACAACGGGTATGTCCGCAAGCTGTTTGCCGTCGGCTGATCTGGATTGGCTTGAGGTGCTTGAGTTTGTCACTGACTTTATGGAAAATCAGTCCGCGGATAAACTCTCTGCCCAGCCCTATGGCGTGTGGATAATGCAAGCCTTACACGCGAAATATCCGTGTAAGTAGTTAACACATCAGGTTAAGATCGTCTCTTTTTGGCTTCAATACCACGGAAAAATAGCACCAATTGCTTAGGCGTACTGAGCCTCACCGTTTCCCAGAGACCAGTCTTCCATTGACACTTCCAACAGACTGATTGCAACGTCTTCGGGCCGCACGTCGAGCTTAGAATTCAGTCGATTCACAATAGTCGCGTACAGCAGTTTTTTCTTTTCTGTTGTGCGACCACGATTCAGCGTGATCTGTATAAATATGATGTCATCAGAGCGATCTATGCCAAGGTAGCTTCCGCTATTGTTAAAATTCCCGTCTTTAAGTTCAGTAATTGTCGCGAAGCGATCATCCTCTGGTATCTGTATCGATTCACGCATTGCCAGATAGACTTCTTCCATTAATTGGCGGCGGAAGTCAGGTGATTTGCCTTCACGTAGCGAGATTTGCGTAAGTGGCATTAGTTATTTCTCTTGTTCTGTAAAGTTGACGTTAGCAGTGCAATCATCAGGGCTTTGCTCATAGCTTGAAATGCAGACTGGCCTATTTGTTACTGCAAATCAGCAAGAGTAGGCAGGTCTGCACCGAAACGACTGCAAGTAACCGCTGCCGCATCCAGTGCAAATTGGAGGCTTGCCTCTATGTCAACAGAACCTTGAATATTTCCACTTGCGTTAATGTGTTTCTCTGTGGCCAACCAGTGCAATGTGGCAGCTTGAAAAGTATCTCCTGCACCTACTGTATCCATAACTTTTACAGGTTTCGACTTACCGGAAGCACTTTTACCATCCGGTGTGTATACACTCGCGCCTTCTGCGCCACGGGTGACATAAACAATCTCTGCACCGTGGTTAAAACAGTCTGCGACAAAAAGTTCTTCGGCTTTGGCCCCGGTTGCTGTTCCGACCAAAGCATCAATGTCTTCATCACTGGCTTTAATAAGGTTGGCAGCCTGTGCGAAGGATGTAAAACTGCTACGCCAGATATCAAGGTCGGGCTCAATCATTAAACGTAAGTTTGGATCATAGCTAATCAATCGGTTGTCTTGTTCCCGCTTGGCAAGCGCTTTTAATGTATCAGATGCCACGCCTACAGCGGTGGAGTAAGATCCAAAGTGTAATACACGAATGGTGTCTGGCAGACTAGCGGGTAATTCGTCCTCTGTCATAGAGGTGTCTGCTGTTCCATCGATATAGAAACTGTAGTTGGCTGAACCGTCTGCTTGTTTATCGACAAAGGCGAGCGTGGTTTTAAGTTCTGTGGGTATACAAAGCGATGTATCGACAGAATTTATCGTGAGAAACTGCTGTAATCTTGTGCCGAACACATCACCTGATAACTTGGTGAAGTAAGCGCATTCATGCCCCAGTCTGGACAAGCCCACTGCGACGTTCATCGGCGAGCCTCCCGCGACACCATCTACCACAACACGCAAAGGATCATTCTCTGCTGCCTGTATAAACATATCGAATAGAGAATCGCCACAACTTAAAAACATGAGATGTTCCGGTTAAATGTTTTATTAACGCAAAAAGCCGCGACAATGCGCGGCTTCGTACTGCTACTTATTGAAACCTGTTTTTTTTGGGAACCTACTTAGGTAACCAGGCCTTCCAGGTATCTTCATTACTGGCAAGCCATTCGCTCACTACATCTTCCATATCTTTGCCGTCAACATC
>CALISD010000060.1 GCA_938041955.1 uncultured Granulosicoccaceae bacterium
GAGTCTGTATAAGACAACCGGTCGGTAGGAAGATCTGTCGCTTGCGCATAAAGTAACGAGGATGAAAAACAGAAGATCCCTAAAACCAGCATCAGCAAATAGCTAGTGGGCTGTTTGGAAAGTTCGGTAACACGGATCGAAGCCACAGCCGCCATAGCTGCGTTGGAAAAGTTCGACGTAGGCCCTGCTATGCCTGCATTTTTCCGCCTTGCTCTGACGACTGGGGCTGTGAAAAGTTTGTTACCTAACTTCCCGCACGGCCCACTAGTCGAACATCTCATGCGGCGCCTGGATTCTCGGTTTATGTAATTTCAAATTATTGGTCGATTCATAATATTTTTGTCATGACGATAATTGTCATGACGAATCGTATACCGATGTCAGGCGGTACGCAAGAAATGGTTTAACTGAATTGTAAGTTACGCGTGAGAGGCTATCGGGCCAGGTCGTACTTATACTTGTTATGTTATGTTGTGCTGTGACTGTTCTGGTTTATTTGTGAAACGGGTGTTTAGATACGAGGCCTTGCATGCCAGCGCACGCTGCGCCGTCAGACCTAACCACCGCACGATGTTGCGTGATAAAGGGAATACCACTGTAGGGAATCAGATAAGGCTTGAGACTACAAATGCCAATTCTATGCCCTCGTTGCATCCGAACTACATTAGTCACTCATCTCACTAACGACATACAGAATAATATCTACACACTCAAACCACATTCTATAAAACTACTTCTGTTGAACAATATACTGTGCATTTAAACCAGCTCGGAGAATGCTGCGCTGCTAACTCAGTCTCGATGTAGGTTTGTAATTGCTGTCGTAGAATTTACGAACGGATCACACGGAGCATATTCGTTACGGTCTATAACAGAGAGAGACTCTGGCGAGTTAGGAGCAGTTGAGCCGGCCAAAGAGTATCAATGCTGAAGAAACCGCAGTGCAGAAAAATCTGATCCTCAATATTGCCTCAGTATTTATTAATAAATTCGAGGACAAGCCAAAAAGCAGGCTGATATTGCATCGTTAAAATATGCCATTTAAATGATGCGGTTTATGTTGATATTTTTGAGTTCTTTGGCTGATCGGTTTCGGACTGGCTGTGTTCGTTGTTGGTAAAGAGGTAGAAGTAAAGATAAATAGCTGTGTGTCTTAATCTACATAACGCTACTTCTGCTTTGCAGCTTCCAGCTATATGGTCAAAGGTGGATAGTACAGGTCAGTCTATTGGCGCGAATACATTTGGCAGTGCGGTCGCGTGCGAAATTGTGCGGTCATCGATAGCCTGCAGCAGATTGTCGACTTCTATCGTGGCATATCTGTTATACATAAAAACATGCGTTAGTTTATTTCTCGTTACAGTCCGGCTGTAAGTTCGTTGCTATATAAACATCACTAAAACCTGCTGTAATTGGCATTGCACAATAAGCGCTGTTCAAGGGATAAGCGGCTATTTGTGTGCGGCAGCAAGAAGTTGTGGACAAATCAGGGCTGATCAATGCAGGGGGAGTTTGATAGAAGTCGATAACATGATATGTCAAGGTTTGACTCTCTGGTCTGTGTAGCGTTAAGATTTGAGGTTCCAGTCTGATTTGTAATGCTACGTATGCTGTGCCCAAGCCCTGACCTTTACAGTTAGCGCTACACCGTACTTCTCGCGTTCCCTGACTCTCTTCGTACCGTCGGGACGCTCTGTGTTGGTGGTGCGCCGTTGTTAATTATACTAAGAATTAGTTGGAAGAAAATTATGAAGTCTATCGCTATAGCAGTCTCACTAGCACTTACGGTAACCATGCCAGTTCATGCAGCAGATCCATCGAACGGCGCGTGTAATGGTGTGGAGGGGGATCTGGCTGCGCTTTGTAGAAGCGCGTATCGCACCAGCAATAAAGTAGAGGAGCTTGAAGCGCTCTTGGCTTCTACACAAGATCCTTCTCCGCAACTGGAGCGTCGGCTACTCAAAGAGGAGGAGACATTGGCGGATATCTCGCAGCGATACGAAGCGAGTACTGGGCAGCCAGTCCCCGGGTTGATCCCGGTATGTGAACTACCTGAATATAGCGATTGGCTAGCTATTGCCCAAGGTAAACTGCAGGGCGGTGTGAATGCAGGAATTATATCGAACATGGTGACAGTCACTAAAGAGAGTGCAAATTCGTGCACTGTGTCGTTTTTGTTCAGTGAAGACCACCTAGCGGAAAAATTTTGCGCTTTAGCGCCTAATTTTACCTTTATCTATTCCGGTGAGATCTCTAGAGACTCCACCTACACTGAGGGAGTGCCATTTGTAGGTGGGTTACAAATATGTCGTCGCAACATTGGGCCATTTGTACAGGGTTATGATCCGGTGGACCTCAAGAACTGCGGCTTGGCAGCAGGGTGCCAATCTTTCTAATAAGTACCGAAGCTTGTCTGGAGCGCTAGGAATTTTAGTTTATTGATAGAACAGGGAGTGAAGGCTTGCAGTGCAACACATGTTGCGCTGCAAGCTTTGACCTCGCATATTCCGTTGCTGTCCAGGTTTGCTAAGGTGTAAATTGGTTGTGTTTTATTATTCGAATTGATGCTTGAGCAAGCGCCAATTGGAGTTTTTGGTTAGATGGATTGCTCGAGTTTCTTAAGCTTGCTTTCATTGGTTCACAGCCCGTCATGGATTTTTAACAGAGCATAGTAGTTGGTATATGCTCTGGTTACTCGTCCGGTGCACTATTCCGGTTATTACGACAGTGGAGCTATGTATTTTATTTGACTTTCCAGCTAGGTACACTGAAGCTTACGTAGTTTAAATTGAGCTGTATCCGGTTTTCTCTGGTTGTCTCAGGGCCTTTGTTTGTCGAGTGACAAGCGGCCTCTTCCGTTGTTGTACTTTCTATTTTTTGATCGACCACCATTAGTCTGTCAATGGGGAAGTTGAAAAATGCCCCTCCTCTTCATCCGTAAAACTAAGCCTTTGATGTCAGACCACGTGGAATAGAGAAAAAAGCAGCCAGCCGTAACGCACTATATTTCGTGTGTGCTGCTCCTGTTTTGAATCTATAGAGCTAAGAGAGTTGCTATGTTGGGGTTGGCATTATGCATTTATTCTCTCGCTCGAAGAGCGGGCCCAGGCTGCCCGTAACTATAATGAAATATTCGGCTCAAAAAGCCATGCACTGCTCTTCTTTTACTAGTTTTCCGAAGGCGGAATGGCTCAATTCTGTAAAGAGATAATGAGCAACTAGTGACTGACAGTGGCTTGCCGTACTATGTCGTTAATCTGAAAATGGCTAGAGAACCACCTCAATGACAAAGTCAATTGGCGTCGGCTGGCATACCATTGTCGCTTCATCGTCAGTTATGTCTTTGGCGTTGCTTGGTGATGCGTTGCTGTATGCAGTGCTGCCGGTTTATGCCGAGCACTTTGGTTTAACGCTCGCGTGGGTTGGGGTGATGTTATCCGCTAACCGCATTGTGCGTGTATTCGCTTATGGAGCGATTGCGAACTTAACGCACAGGTTCGGCGTTCGCAGTATGTGTATTGGTGCTGCTGTCGTAGCGACGATATCGACCGCAATCTATGGTTTGGGGCAAGGGCCTGCGACATTATTGGTAGCGAGGATACTGTGGGGCCTTACGTATGCCACGTTGGTGTTGGCCACGCTTTCCTACGCAATTGAAGCTCGAGAGAGTGCTGGTACTCGAGTCGGTATCGGCCAGGCGATACAGCGTGTGGGGCCAATATTTGCGTTGGTTTTTGGTGCCTGGCTTGTAAGCAAGGTGGGGCCGAACGCGGTATTTCTTATTATTGCGATTCCAACGGCACTGGCGATACCTGTTGCCATGACACTGCCTAAAAGCGTTGCCACCAGGGTCAAGCGGAGTAAGCCCTCACCTTTATCCCGTCCGGAACCAATAGATGTTCTTTTCTTTCTGCAGGGATACGGTGTCGATGGTGTATTCGCAGTTTCTATTACATTGATTTTTGCCAGGGATAGCACAATTTCCGAAGCTGTGATGAGCGGTGGAGTCTTGTTGGCAATGCGACACCTGGGTGAGGTCATTGCCGCGCCGCTATTCGGTTGGATAGCTGATCGATTTGGTGCACGACGAGTGTTTGTGTTGGCGGCAGCGCTAACCATGGTGGGGTTTGTTGGCGTTGCAGTTGGGCTTACAGTCACTGGTGCGTTGGTTATGTTGTTGTTTAGAGGAGCGCTTGCCTCGTTAGGCCCCGCGGTGATAGCTCAATCACTTGACGCTGATGAAGATGCCCTTGGCCCGTTGGCACGCATGCAGGCATGGCGTGACATTGGTGCGTCTGCCGGCCCCCTGGTTACCGGTTTTCTACTTACGATTATATCTGCTGAAATACAACATGGCATGGTCGCGATTGCGTTGGCAGCGGGGTTGGTATATTGGAATTTTGTGCCACACAATAAAGCACGTCAGACACCGAAATAGCGCGGTGTTAGCTCCGGTGCTGTATAAGGCTTGCGAAACTTCTATGAGTTTCTTACGCCATTTCCAATTCGGTTTATTGGGTTGCAATTTGATTATCCGACGCTACCCATGCTCCGGCTCACTGATTCTTTACGAACACCCATCCCGCGTGCAACAGCGAGCCGTCTGGCTGAAAAGCGATAGTCTCTCCGCGGCCTCTTATATACCCTTGTAATGTTGCCTCTGAATCGTTAACTACCGACAGTGGCATTTTTTGATCCCCCATAGAGCCATTGACAGATAAGTGGTAATAACCATCTACATAGGCGAGTTCAACGCCATTGATTTTAAAGAAATCGAGATCTGTTTCAATTGGATTGCTGAGTGAATAGTTACCGAGTCTGGCGTCCCACGCGGGGTTGCGATTTTGTGATTTAATGCTGGTAGCTATCAATGTGGTTTGACCTGTAGGTCTTCGCGCGAAAATCATTTTTTTGTCAGCATGTTCTCGAGCAAAAAACGTTTGGTCACCTGTTTCAGGAAGCTTGACGGGTATAAGCCCTAACAATTTCGCCGTTAATGAGTAGCCGCCCGCATTGTTGCTGGTCAGTTGCAGTTTTTCACCGTCGACCATTACCGAATATTTTTCTGCGTCTCGACTGATATTGATATATCCAAAATTAGAAATATAGTCGCCTTCGAAACTGGCCTCTGTTCCGATCAGTGCTTTGGAATATACCTTTGGTGCATCAATCGACGCTAGCGGTTTTAGTGTTTTAACCGTATGTGATAGTCGTAGTATTTCATCAGCAATCTGTTCCAGTCCGCCACTACTGGGGCTGTTCGCAAGTAGTACTACGCCCAGTTTTATTTCAGGAGCAATTACCAGTGCTGCACTATGAGCCATTGTCTGTCCCATGTGACCAATAACTGTGTGCTTGTCATCAAGAAAGCGGGAGAAGTGAAACCAGCCAATTGCGTTGAATCCGTCCGGTTCGTAGGCAGAATCAAATGTTTGTACCTCGAGCATTTCCTGCATAGTTTGCGGGGAGAACAATTGGGATTTGTAAAATCCATTGCCATTAATAAGTTTGACCAGATTGCTCAGATCATTAACTGTTGTGACCAGGCCACCGGCGGGCAGATCTCGTAATCCGATTACTGGCACCTCTTGCCCATCCCAATAGCTTTTGGCTGCATCTTTACCCGAGATATTAAAGCCGATATTGGAGTTATCCATTTCCAGCGGCCGCAGCAGTGATTCTTCTACGTATCGCGTATATGGCATGCCGCTGGTGTTTTCTATTGCGTGCCCCGCCACTGAATAAGCTGCATTGGAATATGCGAATACTGTATTTGGTTGAAATGCAGCGTAGTAACGATTCAATCGGGTAGTCACAGATTTATAGGAGTCTGGTTCATTGGTCCACATGCCATCAATGATGGTGTCCGGTATGCCTGCGTGATGCGACAGAATATTTCGAAGGGTGATTTTATCAATGGAGTCAAAGCGGGTATTCAAGGCAAATTCCGGAACAGCATCTTTTATGGGGGCATCAAGATCAATTTTCCCGCTCTGCCGGAGCTTCATCACTGCCATGGCAGTAAATAGTTTTGACACTGAGCCCGCCTGATAGGCGGTGGTGTTTGTGGCTTCCCTGTTAGTAGATTTATCTGAAAAACCGAATCCTTCGCTCCATACAATTTTCTGATCGTCTACCAGTGCCACGCTTAAGCCGGTAATCCGATGCTTCTTCATCTGAGCAGGAATGTATTTTCCCATGTACTCTACGATTGGTGAGTACTGATCTTTCAATAAGCGTTTCGTTGATGGAGGTTTAGGCAGAACACTACATGCTGACAGTGAGAGAAGCACCCACAGGAAAACCGGAAGTCGAATCATAAGTTATGTTCTTACGTGATTTCGTAGAGACTATCATGCAGTATTGAGATCTGCCATTGTCTTCAGGTCGTGCGCCAGACAGTGTTGCATTTCGATGTCTGGTCAATATATGCTCAGTTTGCTTTTCGTTCCATGGTTACCGGGTTGCTATGCAATTTTGCAAGCCTTGGTTGCATAGAGCAAATTGGTAAAAGTTATTGCAGTCTGTTGTCGCGAGGGTGCTACTGGATTGTCCTGTCCTGGGGCGAGGGTCGGGTGACTCTTCCATAGATATTATTTTGTCGTCGGGCTGGTCGCGTTGAGTTTTGACAATCAATATGGGATATTGATGGACTATGAAAGAAATCAAACAAATGGGTTTTACGCACGCTGATTTCTTTCGTCTTTTACCGCGTGCAATGGGTGGTAACGAGTACAGCGTGACTGGCGATATCGTTCATGCAACTCTTGCAAAGGGGACGCTGACTATTTCTATTGGAGAGGAAAAGCAGCGACTGTTAAGTCCGCATGTGGTCATGCCATATACTGATGTGACATTCGAATATAACAATGTTCCTGACGATGTGCGCACCAGCTTCGAAGAATACTTTCACTTGCGTTTCATGAAGGGTCTGGGTTGATCCGGGTGGTGGATTGTATCGATCAATTGACGCCGCATTACACGACGTGACCTGGTAAGGTTCGCTGACAGTGCCTTGTTTGTCTTTTTGATTATTTGATGATTCTGGCGAACAGTGGCGTTCGTGTGCTATCGAACGGACATCGAATCCATTATAACTCTGCTCTCCTGATCAATAGTATCTCCAAAACAGAACAGAAGAAAACCAGTATTGTCCTGGTAAAATATTTGACTTTTCGTTGGTGCTGTTACATTAAACAGCTGCACATTTCCTGTCACTCTGGCTGCTGGTTTGCCGTTGACTGTTAAAAAACTGATCTCCGGATCGGGATTATTGGCTATCGTAAGTTCTATAAAATCATCGACAATCTCTATTAAGGAGGATTCGGGTGTGAAACCAGAAGACAGCGTACAATTGTCATTGCCACCGAACTCGTTGGTTTCAGGCTTGCTAAATTGCACGGTCGTCTCCGTTGGATAGAGCAAAGTCCATGTGACCGGGTAGTACAACTTCACCCGGGAGTCGATGTACGCTACTGTATTTGCAGGGACGCCCGATTGGGTAACCACTATCGTCGAGTTGTTGTCCTGGTTGTCGTCACTACCCCCACAACCAAATAATGTGGGGATCAGTAGTAACGTAAGTAATCCTTTCCACTTACTTGCAACCATGTTTATATTCTCAATACTTCCCGATCTCAGTCTGGAGAATGAACGAATATTATTTGTCGGTCAAGATGGCTTGTTCGGTGAGCTGACTCGCTGGATTTTTTGCATAAAGATGCTTAGAAATGTGCCATAACTGCACCGCGTGCCGGGGAGATAGCCAGGGTGCGTCAAATACAGTGAGGCGCGCAACGCCAGTGGTGATGCCGGTGCTATGATAGGTGCTCTGTAGAACTCGTTCTGTATTTGGAAATTCTTTGAATCCTGTTCGTGGTATCGCCCTAAAAATCTTATCGGTTATTGTTTTTGTTACCATGTTCGGTTTCATCAAGGCTACTGCACAGCAGATTCCGCCGGGTGAGGCGGTGTTTTTCCGTTCTCTGTTCGCGATTCCTGTGCTTATATTATGGTTGATCCGTAGCGGTGATTTTCCCGGCAACCTGAAAGCTAAAGATCCTATGGGGCATGTGTGGCGCGGTTTGATGGGTACGCTCGCTATGGCGTCGGGGTTTATGGCCATTGGCTTATTACCACTCCCTGAGGTTGTAGCGATCGGCTATGCCGCCCCCTTGTTAGTGACTATGCTGGCTGCCATGTTTCTGGGGGAAAAGATCAGGCTGGTACGATTTTCTGCATTATTACTCGGCCTATTCGGTGTTATGTTGATTTTGTTGCCGAGGCTAACTTTTTTTGATGCAGAAGTAGCCAATCGTCTGCAGACCATCGGTGCATTGGTGGCGCTTATGGGTGCGATATTTTCAGCTCTTGCGCAGGTGTTTGCGAGGAAGCTTGTTGCTACTGAAACAACAGGTTCAATAGTTTTCTACTTCTCACTGATGTCTACTACGCTGGCGTTACTTACTTTACCGTTCGGTTGGAAAGTGCCGACTGGCAACGAAGCCCTGTTGCTGGTAGCGGCGGGACTGCTCGGTGGTGTTGGTCAGATTCTGTTAACTGAAAGCTACCGTCATGCAGAGGTTGCTGTAATTGCTCCGTTTGAGTATTGCTCTATCATTCTTGCCCTTCTGATTGGTTACTTCATATTTGACGAGTTTCCCACCGGTATTATGATGGCAGGTGTCGCGTTGATTATTGTGGCGGGAATTATCATTATTGAGCGTGAACGCAGATTGGGAATAAATCGTACAGGTAAAGCACGCGGTGCTGTGCCTAATCAGGGTTGAACGCTCCCTGTCTGATATAAGGTGATAATGCGTCTCTAAAGATAGTTGCGCCTATGCGGTTTTTTTTAAGGGTGTGTAAAGGTATAAAAGACCGGCCAACCTAACAGTCAGATAAACGGCGACTTTTGAAATAATAGTGTGAAGTCAACGTTGCAGGGCGTTATATGCAAGGTGCATTAACCGATTTCGGTAAACTGTATCTTGGTGTTGTCATAAGCACTGTCTCAGCTTATTGCGCAGACAGTGCTTATTTTATCGACAATATGATATAGCTAAGGCGCGATGCATCCGGCTGATGCACCGTCGCCGATTGGACATACAGCAATCACCGCATCATTTGCCGCTTGTACACTGCCGCCACATTCTGCGTGCCCGAAACCATTGCCAGCATCAAAGATAATATTGTCACCTGGTGTTCCTACTCCGGCCGCAACGTAATCGAGTCCAAGCCCATCCCTGACTCGCCAGGCGATGTTGTGATCAGCGCAGGAGGAATCACCGCTGACACCGACTGCACCGATCATTTCGCCAGTTTCATTGTAGAGCGCGAGCCCACCGCCGAATACATTTACACCACCTATTCGTTTGCCGACCATGGGATCATTTTTGTTTCCGAATTTTTTCGAGTTTCCTTTGTAAGCAATTGACGGGTCAACCGGATTACTGAGTTGCAGCCCGAACAGTGAATTACCCGGCTGTACCGCGGTAAATAGATTGGCTGTCGACAGTGCGAGACCACCTACGGCCCCATTTAGACTAAAGGCTGCTGCTGTATTGGCTTTTTGCGCTGAGATCACTCGGCTACCGAGCCACTGGTCATTAATATGTACCCCGGATTTAGCTATCGCGCAAACAGTGCCGTCATTAGCGACGAGCGTTGCCCACATGTTGAGCTCAAAACCGCCATTAACAATAGTGCCATCGGTTGTTGGAGCAATTGAGTGCTTTAGTACTTCCTCCAGCGTGGCGTGGGATGGAAGATTCTGGCAGGCTGAATATTCGTCTGCGCTTGTCGCTTGAGCGCTCATAAGAAGGGAAGTTGACAGGGCGATAGATACAGCTGTGACTAGTTTATTCATATGTTTCAGTTCCTTGAAATTATAATTCCATTTTGAACGTTTCCGTTCACGTACCTGGTCAGTAACAACCTGACCCGTATAAGCCAGGGTTTCCGCTGTGGAAATGACTCTACTGCACTCTAGCCTGATAACCCTGTTCTATCAATACCTGAAAAAGGCTCAGATGTCTGGCACGCCGGCCAGTGATTGACACAAACAGCAGTGTGTATCACTTTAGTATTGAAAGTGAGATTAAAAGCTTGTGCTAACAGAGATGGCTGCAGAATTAAACTGTGCAAAGTTATACACCTGTTCGACATCTGCACCGCCTTCGAGTACCCGAAAATCGGTACCAACGCGCCAGCGCTCGGTGATAGAATAATCGATGGTGAGTCCCAGATCGATCGCTCTGCCGGGGCCGCCAGCGAGACCATCCAAGTCAGCGCCGACAGCCCACTTATCGTTCAGGTGATATTTACCAGCGATATAAAGTAGCGGTACGAGGCCCAGGTCATCATCTACACCGATTGTGCTGCCTTGTTCCAAGCGAATTTCCGCGTCGCGTAATTTGAGCGTGGCCCCTATCTGCAGGTTTGCTCTGTCGTTCTGTATGGCGGTGTAGTGATACCCGACTCGCCATGAATTAAATTGATAACTTGCATTAAGCTGCTGGTTTGCGCTAAAACTTTCCCCTGCGAACCGGATGGGTTGATCAAATGTTACAGACTCTGTAAGTGTTAGTGGTGCTAGCATAACCCGCATGTTGTGTCGCGTTTTAAAATTCCAGTTCATTTCAAAGCGCGTAGCAATTGCCGGACCTTCGCCTGCGGCATCGTAGAGTGAGAAGCGAGTGCCGGCATCGGTATTTGGGGTTTGAACATCATTTTTACTTTGAAAGCTGTTGCCGCCTGAAATGCGCAAGTTCACTGTGTGGTCGGTGGCATTTACCTGGGCCGTGGCCAGTAGTAAAGCTACGCCGGTAGTCAGTGTTAGGTAGTGTTTGTTAGGTGGTTGCATGAATGTATTCTCTGCAATGCCCAAGGAGCATTTTTTAGTGAAAATGGCGTGATCGAATCAATTTGCGGTATTTCTTAAGCTTGAGCATTCTGCGTTAACTTGTGCAAGGGTTTGCCAATGGTCATCGAGCCGATTGATTGTATACGCTATACATGCCGCTTTTGATTTTTTGTACCAGCAGGATCGTTCGATAATAGGAATATTCGTCTATGAATATTTTTGTACTAACTAAAGTGCATTTTTTAAACGAATAGAAATATCGCTTTTAAACAGACCAGTGAAGAAATACCGTTCATTATAACGAATTCCTGACAAGAGAGGCGTAGCGAGACGATGTTTGGTTTTCTGCAAAGAGGCAGTCAAATGCGATACGCATTGGGAGTCTTTTTGAGAATAGACAACTGTTACTCAAGTGACAAACAATATCCTTGATGTTGCAAGAATTCATTTCTTACTTTTGTCGACAGTCGTGGTGCTATAGCAATTAATAGAACCACAGAGCTGGACCGATGTTGAATTGGCCGTCGCGTTGAATGGCAGAATCGAGGGAGTCGGTGTTTGCAACGGTCTCTGGGCAAAGCTACAAAGCCTCTAAAGTCAATTGTTAAGTTAGCCTGCTTTCCGAGCGGCTTGAGGTCAATGATGATGTAGTGGTTGCATTGTCTGAAGAGTTGGGGAATATGCTTTTGAAAAAATCTGAGGCTGGGCGATTAAAATTCTGTTTGTATTGACCGGGGGTATGAGTTTTAACGCGTCATATGAAAGCTGTATTACTTTCGAAACAGGCCGGCTTTGGCGTCTGGCCGGCTTATAGAAACATCAGTTTGGTGTTTCTGTAAGCAGACCAGACCCCGGTTGAACTGTGCTTGTAATTACTACAATAAAAGAGTGTTATACCAGCGTCTATTCTTCGTTCATCGACATTAGACTTTCATCTAATATCGGTCTGATGACAACTCGGCGATTCTCTGCGTGGTCGGATTCACTGTTACCATGATTGATTGGTTGAGATTCACCTAGTGCCAAGGTGGTGATACGCTCGTATCCGATGCCACTATTGACAAGATAAGTCTTTATAACTGAAGCTCTGGCTTGCGTGAGTATTTTGTTATAACTTTCTGTAGCGCGTTTGTCAGCGTGAGTTTCGATCTCGTAGCGATAGTTCCCGCACCTCTGAGCCTGGAGTGCCAGCTGATCCAGTATCGGAGTGGTTGGCTGTTTAAGTTCGGCTGAGCCGGTATCAAACAGCTCCAAATGCATAGACCACGTTTGTGAGCAGTCGTTGGGTACTTCTTTGGCGCTGGCAATTGTAACCGGCATGTCTTCTGATCTGGCTTTTTTGTAGTCATCGACAAATAGATCAACAACACCTAGGACCGCATCGTACATCCATTCACCGCGATTTTCACACCAGTTGGAATCATCACCATTTCCCCAGGTGCTCAGCTTATATTGGGTGTCAGGTCGACGAAGAATACTTGCCGATTGAGAAAATGATGCCCAAATACTGTTGCGGCAACATTGATTCAGGCAACTGGAGTTACTGTCAGTTGCTCCGTTTAATGGTGTAGCGTTTTCACCGATGGATCCTCCAGTGTACGATGGAAAAATGGCCATTTCGGGTAAGCCCGGTGTCACTGTCATTTCCTCTTTAGTCAGCATCCGCAGGCCAGCGCTTTCCAGGCGTTGCCGCACTTGCTCTTCCAGGTCGTCACTTCGCAAGGCAATGCCGTTGTTCTCACTGGTGCCGAACACGTAATCCAGGAGGACGTACACTCCGTCCAGGCCGGCAAGGGATGAGTGATTTCTAAGAAAATCTTCAGAGCCTACCTGTAGACCGGCTTCGCCATCGGGATAATACACCTGTGGTAATTCTGTATTTGCCGGCAGGTTGTTTTCAGCGGCCACAGAATGACCCGACACCAGCATTCCTGACAGCAGAAAAGCTGCCAACCGTACTCTGGATAACTTGGTCATAGTTGTCCTAATGTCAAAATCTGACAGGTATAGCGGTCAGTTGCGAACGTTCTTAATAGTAGCTGCTACAGCCTAAGAGGAAGAAATTCTAATAGTGTGAGTTGTAATTAGTTGTGTGGTTGGCCATCGCTAGCCATTGAGGGAAAATTCTTGTTTTTAAAGAAAAACTATAGACGTAGTCGCTGTAAGAATAAACGGTTTGGCTTGAAAAAAGACCGGTGCAAATGGTTCTGTGGGCAGCGGTATACTGAAAATTCCGGCGCAATTGGAGCTACAGATAAAAAATAGCCAGTTATCGTGGTTGCTATTCCTCGTCTTTAACGTGATCCCGTCTTCTTTTTTTTATATCAAAGTTTGATTCAAAGATAGGTTTAAGATTGGCGATAGACTATGTTCATCGAACGCCCTGCAGTGAGGCACAAGTTGGTGAGCGGTAAAGAATAACGGTGCGTTCTCTTAAGGCCTCAATATTTGGTTTACAGAAAATCTCCTGGCTACAGTGTTATTTCCAAAAACACAACATTAAGCAGTTTCTTAAACGTTTCTTATATGGCTAGTTTATTCGTAATTAAAAAAGACTTGCAGTAATTCAAAAGGTCATGACGTTATATATTTAGGGTGTTCAAGTTAATACACGGAGGATATGCTCCGAGGTACTGGTTCGATTTGCCACAAGAATGATAAGTGCAGAGCATGCTGGTGCGGTTGGAGTCGTTGTTATTCTATGAGATTCAGGAAGGTAGAAGCTTCATCAGCAGTCATCGGTTAGTTTATTTCTACAGGCATCGATCTGAAACGTCTCACCGTTTCCCGCTCAGCACGCTTACAAAGTTTAGGTGCCAATCCTTGGTCTATTAGCTTCATGTCTTCGAGTACAATGCGCCCCATGTCCTTAAATGCGGAGTCTAGCGCGCCTGCGCGGTGGGCAGACAGAACCATGCCGGGTAATTGTCTGATGGGATCCTCCGGGGATACCGGTTCGAGCGGAAATACATCGGTAGCGACGCGCACATGATTGTTCTTCACGGCATCTTTCATTGCGGCAAAATCCACCACGCTCGCACGGCTGAGCAGAATGACGGAAGTGCCTTGTTTCATTCGAGAAAATTCGGCTTTACCAAGAGAGCCTTGATTGTTGTCGGTGGCTGCTGCCACGATAAAAATGATATCGCTATTTGACAGGACGGTATCGAGATCGGCCGGGCTTGCACCGATATTACGTATCATGGATTCGGGGAGCCAGGGATCGTAAATACTGATATCACACTGAAAACCAGTCAGCAGTGAATGTAGTGCTGTGCCTAAATCTCCAAAGCCTATGAACCCCACGCGGCTGCCGCCTAACTGTCTGGCGTTTGTATTGCTTTCTAGCCCATATACTTCATTGCCGGTTCTGAATGATTGGTCGGCTGCTGGAATATCGCGTAATAATGACAATGCCATTCCGAGACCGAGTTCTGCTACCGGTTTAGCGAAAACCGGACTGGTTGCCAAAACGTGAATGCCTCGCTGGAAGCAGGTGTCGTAGTCCATGTTGTCCAGAAAGTTGCTTTCCACATTAAATATGGCCTTCAGTTTCCCGGCTTTTTTCAGCAAGGTGTTGTCTAGTGGTGGTTGGCCGATGATGTATTGTGTATTTTCAATGTGATGTTGGTAAAACGACAAGTCGTTGGTTATTTCCGGCTCTTTAATAACATAACTCTGCTGTAGGTTTTTCCAGTCTTGCGGTGTAAAAATCAGCTGTGCTGTACGTGGGTAAGGGTCAAAAATTACTTGTGTCATGGATTATTCCAAGCTCGTTATGTCTGCTAAGGTCTGGATGCATAATTGAATGTAAGATACACCACTCATGTTTCGCATGAAATACGGTTGACCATGTTTGTGCACGGCACGATAGAAATAGCCTGTTCGTCGTTTGGGTTTTGTTGTGTGGTTTGATATTAAGTCTGTGTCGCCGCGTCAGGCACATGTTTCGGCTGCGTTACCCTGGAACGGTTTGTAAGCGGGAATAGCCAATCGATGTGCTTGAATTAAAATCTGTTGCTTCGACGGAAAAGTACCAACCCTGTGACAGGGACAGGCGTTCAATCGTGACTTGATACGCGTTTGGCCATTATGTTTCGCTGGTTGGTTCATGGATTAACTTCTAATTGCATATACATGTCATGACTTGATATGGTTAGAATATACTTGTTCTGATCGATGGTGAGTGGGGTTAAGGCGCTCGATAACACGGTAAAACCCCCGTTTAAGTCATTTACATTGTTTATACAGGTAGGGGATGCTGAAGGGCGAGCGTGAATCCACGCAGTCGATCATTATGCTGATTTACGTTAGTCAGGGTGCGGCTGGCGAGCGTGATGGAATCAGAATACGATGAAAGTTTTTTACGATTAGTTGGTTGTAAATTCTATGGCGAAATGGAGGTGACTTGTGGTTAAGCTGAAAAAGTGTGCCGCGGCTTGCATGATTGTTTTATCCATGATGTTAGCCGCTTGCGGTGGGGGAGGAAGTGGTTCGCAACCGCCGGGTGATTCTGGGGGTGAGATAAATGGGAATCCAACGGATACACCTCAGAATGATGGCGTCGGGTCGATTCGAGATACCGGATCGAATAATTTTTATAACTCCTATCCAGCAACCGCAATTCTGTATGGCGCAGTACTTGGTGATAACCAATACACAGATGATGAACAAACCAGGTCGCTACCGGTGAGTGTGGAATCTGTCGATGTCGGCCTGGTATTGGAGCAGGTCTATGCCAGCAGGGATGAGAAATCTTCAGCAAACGATGAGGTTGTTACGTCAGTAGTAGTGCGAAATGTGAGCCAACGAGTGAAGTGTTCGATAAAGGTGGCTGGTTTACATTTGGTAAATGCAGACGGGAGTCTGGTCAGGGCGACATCGTCATTGTCTTTTGAGCATATCGAGGGCGCTACTTATAGTTATGTTGACAGTTTAGGTGTAACCCGTGTGCTTCGAACCTGTTTGGCGGCGGGTGAAAGGGGTTATATCAATGCGAGTTTTAGAGCCAGCATTGATGACATAGGCGGTATGCAAGTGAGTGCACTGGATTCAATAGATTATCAAGGGCTTGTGGCTTTGGCCGCTTCGGTGGTTCCTGTGGGCTATTCGGTTGATGAGAGCAACGACTCATTGACATTAACGATAGAAAATCAAGGCTCTGTTGAAGTACTGGTTAAAGGAATTCAATACATATTCCTAGCGGCAGACGGTTTGCCGTTGTATGCGCATTATTCACGGATGGCTATTGGTTCGAACTATCGACGTGATGAGGTTTTCGCGCCCGGCGAGAGGAAGACAAACACAATAGGCTTGTCCGGATTTCACGGACAAGCAACCCAAATCAGAGTGATATTGTCAACAACGATGTAATAAATGACCTCACTAAAGTGATGAGTACAAAAGCACGCTTAGTTTGAAGGGCTTTGTCGTTAAATTAGTCTTTTCGATAACCCAGAATAATCGCAATAAAACAAGCTCTAAGAGAAAAATGGCTGTTTTGAAGTAGGTGGGCAAAAGCGCTGAGGTCGTTAACGCGCTATAGTGATGAATTCCTATCTTCTCCGGTTGCCCCGGTAATGAACATTAATAGATTCAAAAAAAATCAGCGTTCGGCGTCTGGTAAGTACAAAGGCCGTGAATTGGAAATCACCATAACCTCTCTCACGAATGCGGGTGATGGTATTGGACGCCTTGATGATCAAGTGATTTTTGTACCGTACTCCATGCCCGGTGATGAGGTTCGTATAAAGGTGATCCAGGACAAAGGGTCTTTTTTGATTGCGGAGTTAATTGAGATTGTGAGTCCGAGCGTGGATCGCACTGTACCGTCATGTGAGTATTTTGGTGAGTGTGGTGGTTGTGACTGGTTGCATATTCCTTATCAATTGCAACTTGAAGTAAAGACCGAGCAATTGTCTGAGACATTGCGCCGAATTGGTGGTTTAGCCGAAATTGAAGTAGAGGAGATTGTTGCTTCACCGAAGCCTGCGAATTATAGAAACCGTATACAGGGGCATATACGCGATAGCGCTTTTCATTTTATGCGTAGAGGCAGCAACAAGTTGATAGCAGTAGAAAAGTGTGATATCGCTGATAGTTTGATTAATAAACGATTGGCGCTCGGCTTTGAGGATATGGCTGCAGGAAAGGTCGAAATAAGTGTGAACGACAATCAAGTATCGGTAGTGCCGCTGAATGCAAAGCAAGCTACTGGAATGGGTTTTCGTCAAGTGAATACAGAAATGGGTATTATTCTTGGTGAACTTGTACTTGATTCGGCACGGGGAGGGGAGTTTACCTCGATAAATGATTTGTATTGTGGCCGTGGTGACTGGACCAATGCAATCGCCCGGTGCTTACCGGAGACGTCGGTGCTTGGTATCGATGCGATGCCTGAAAACATTGCTCTGGCGAAATCGCGAGCAGCCCGGGAGGGATTAACGAACGTTAGGTATTTGCAGGCCCGCGTCGAAGACGCATTGGATAAAGTAAAGGTTAAGAACAGTTTCTGTATTGTTGATCCTCCGCGTGCCGGCCTTGATGCTGCTGTGTGCAAAGCGTTGTGCAAGCGCCCTGCGAGGGAATTAATTTACGTGTCTTGTCATGCCGCTACGCTCGCTCGCGATCTTAAGTTATTAACGACCGGCGGGTATGAAGTGGCTTCAGTACAGCCACTGGATATGTTTCCGCAAACTTCGCATCTGGAATGCGTGGTTAAGTTGCGGGCGTCTAAAAGTAAGTAATGAAATTAAAAAAAGTAAAAGCCTGATTCAGTGATTAATCTCTTTATGATATTAAAATGGGTTTATGGTGCATTGGTATTGCTTTTCAATCTTCCATTGCCGTACGCAGCATTGCAGAGAGCAGAAGTCTGCCACAGATAGAAACGCAGGTAGCGGCTGCGTGAGCAAGGTGCCGCTATTGGGCTTGTTGATCTGTTGGACGAATAGTATCCGGCCTTGCTCACGCTGCGGGTTGCCTTGTTGGTCTACTCCTGATGATGCGTATTGCTTTTCAATCTTCCGTGGCGTGACGAGCATAGGGAGGAGTTGAACTCTGCCAGAGATATAACTTAGATAGCCCGCTTCGTGAGCAAGGAGGCGCTACTGTGACGTTGATCTGTTGGACGAATAGTTTCTGGCCTTGCTCACGCAGCGGGTTGCCTTGATCGTTTACTCCTGATGATGCGTATTGCTTTTCGTTCTTCCATGGTGGCACGAGCATGGGGATGAGTGGAGCTTTGCCATAGATGGAACGCGGGCGTTGCTTGAGCAAGGAACCGCTATTGATCTGTTGATCTGTTGGATAAGTAGTATCTGGCCTTGCTCACGCTGCGGGTTACCTTGATGGTCTATTCCTGATGATGCGTATTGCTTTTCAATCTTCCGTGGCATGACGAGCATCGGGAGGAGTGGAGCTTTGCCACAGATGGAACGCGGGCGTTGCGTGAGCAAGGAACCGCTATTGATCTGTTGGACGATTAGTGTCTGGCCTTGCTCACGCAGCAGGTTACGTTGCTTGTCTACTCCTGATGATAGGTATTGCTTTTCAATCTTCCGTGGCGGTGCGAGCATGGGGAGGAGCAGAGCTCTTCCACAGATAGAACTCAGGTAGTCCGCTGCGTAACAAGGAACAGCGATAACTTCAATTTCAGTATCACCATTTGTCATTCCATTTGTGTAACAATTACGTTTGATGGTTTTGCAAGCTCAAGACAAGGTGATGTGGCACAGGCATCCTGCGATGTCATGGTCGAAAACAGGTGCGCGCGAAAAAATAATGGACGACGCAGTACCTTCTTAAATGTTTAGCGGTGTGAAATTAGTGATAGGTATGTCAATCAACTATTTAGGTCTTTTTGGTTATGTCGATTGGTGGCTGCTGTTGCAGCGCGCGGGATAACAACCTTAATCGGTTGAAATCCCCTGACTCCCACAGTAGAAATTCCAGATTGTTGATCACTGGCCCATGTTTATTTATTGTAGAAAAATATATGAATGCGCTTGCCAATTGACTCTTGATATGGTCGTACTCGCGCGTTGCTGGTATGCAGCATATCGCGATGGGGACGCGTTTAACGCACATGACGAATCGTTGTTTTTATCGGTTAAACGCAAATGAATGTTAATAAATCACAGCTACGAAATTTCGGCCTTGTATTGGCGCTACCGGTCGCTGCTATCGGTGCAGTATCAGTTGCGACAGATAACATGTCATCTTTGGTAGCGCACGGTCCGGTGCAACAAGGGCACGTAGATGTGGATTGTGTTGGTTGTCATTCCATAGGGGTAGGTACTGTCCGGCAGCAGATACAGGCTAACTTGGCTTACGCTCTTGGCAAGAGATCGACCAGCGTTAACTTCGGTTTTCAGCCGGTCACCTCAATTCAATGTTTGAGTTGTCATGATAGACCGAATGAGCGTCATCCGATCTACCGCTTCAACGAACCCCGGTTTGCGGACGTTCGTTCATCGTTAGAGGTGAATTCCTGTGTCGGGTGCCATTCTGAACATGTCGATTCACGTGTGTCGGTCAGTGAGACCCTTTGCAGTCACTGTCATGATGATCTGGTGTTGAAGAATGATCCATTAGATGTCCAGCATGATCAGTTGGTGGTGGACGATGCCTGGAGTTCGTGTTTAGGCTGCCATGATTTTCACGGCAATCATCCGCATGAGTCTCAAACATTGTTGAGCGATGCATTCCCTGTTGAAGCAATCAGGGATTATTTCGGGAATGGGTCTGACCCGTATGGTAGTCAAAAAATATATGAAGCGACATTCGATGACTAATACGGGTTTGGTGTTGAGTAGTTTTTTTTGCTGCCTGGGTATCTACCTGTTTGTGGCGGCACCTCCGGAACTGCCAGATGTGAAAGCTGCCGTAATCCAGGATCGGGCCATAGATGTATCGAACATGTTTAATGCTATGAACGCAATAAATGACGCTGCAAGACGTATCTACACGAGTCGTATTGTTGGTGGTGGAAAAGAAGCTGGACTGGAATTTGGTGAGGATTGGGCTGAGCCTTCAGTTGACAAGGGGCCATTGCCGGCACTGTTTACACGACTGGTAGCTGGTCGAATGGAATCGAAACCGCCACCATTGGGCCTCTATCTGGGTTCCGACAAGCCTATCAATCAATCTAATTTATTTAGTGGACAACAGGCTCTGGGGTTCGATCGCTTAAAAGAGACGCAATTGTCTGTATTTCTAAAGTCTGATGATGCCGGTTATGTTGCCATGTATCCGGATATTGCTTCAGCTAAGCCTTGTGTCAGTTGTCATAATGAACACGCTGATAGTCCAAAAACCGATTGGGAAATGAATGATGTCATGGGTGCTACCACCTGGACATACCCGAGAGACTTGTTGAGTTCAGCGGAATACCTTGAGATAACTGATGCTTTTTATACATCTGTACAGGAGGCGTATCAAACGTATCTTGATAAAGTCGAGAAATTTCAAAGTAGTGTGGTAATTTCGAATGATTGGCCGGAAAAAAACAAAAGAGCATTGCCGGACGCCGCTACTTTTATGGCTGCAGTGCAGGTGGAGTCAGCCAGCACGGTATTAAATGATCTCGTCTTGAATCCTTCAGCGAAATTTGAAAATGTTGATTTGCCCGGGTTCCAATGACAGAGCTGCTCGAGCTGGTTCGTGCCCGCCCGTACATCGTATTGGGTGTTCTCGGTGTTATTCTCATTCTTGTTTTATTGGATTCCGGGGTTATCGTTAACACTGTGCCTCCAGATAGGTTATTTGCGTGGCAAGTCGTGACGGGGCTCTTGTTGACAATGCTTCTTCTGTATCAGTGGGTACTCTTGCTGTTGCGGGTTTTCGGTGGAAATGTACGGTCACATTACAAAGCGCATCGTTGGGTAGGTGTCGTGTGTACTGTATTCTTTGCACTACACGCACTCAGCTTTGGTTATGGCTGGACAAATACACTCGCGATTGTCTTCTGCCTGAGCGCTGTCACTGGTCTATTGAATCGAGAGGTAATCACTTACCGCAAGCCGTGGAAATATAAACTATGGTATTGGTCACACGTTACGCTTTCGGTTAATTTGGTGCCACTGATTGCAGTGCACGTTTGGGTTGCACTTGTCTATGAAGGTTTTTAGAAGTTAAACCTCGCGCCGGTCTATGGTCGGCATCATCGCTTCGGGCTTCGGGCTTCGGGCTTCGGGCTTTGGCTCGAAGCTCTGATTGACGGGGTGCCTCCGGGGTCACCTGTTTTTATAGGGTTGAGTGAAAGACGTAAAGATCAAATCATTACGTATATGCAGTTTGCTCTGTGTTCTATTATAGTGGCCACCCATTGTATGATCGGACCTCGCTATCTTGCACACTATCGCTGACCTTAACTCGGGAGCTCTTGCCGGAGTTACTCGCTTAAGAATTTCTGAAAGCCTTACGGAATTTCCCACTGAAATATTTGGTCTTGCTGATACTTTGGAGACGCTTGACCTTTCGGGGAATAAGCTCAGTCGGCTTCCCATGGATTTTGGGCGTCTGCACAAGCTGAAAATCCTGTTCATGTCGGATAACGACTTTGAGGTGCTACCAGGTGTTCTGGCCGGGTGTCCAGCGCTGAGCATGATCGGTTTTAAGGCGAATAGAATTCATACCGTGCCAGAGAACGCGTTGCCAGTAGATACGCGGTGGTTGATTCTGACTGATAATAAAATCGATGCGTTACCCGATTCCATGGGCTCATTGCACAAGCTGCAAAAACTGATGCTTGCAGGGAACAGGCTCACCACATTGCCAGAGCCTATGCAAAAGTGCAGTGCGCTAGAGTTGGTGCGCATTTCCGCGAACAACTTCAGCGCCATGCCTGAGTTCCTGTTGCAACTGCCAAAACTCGCATGGGTCGCCTTTTCAGGTAACCCGTTTTGTCAAGTGTTCGATAAACCAACGCTACGAAACGTTGGCTTTGACGATCTGGCGCTCGGGCAAGAATTGGGGGAAGGGGCTTCAGGCGTTATAAGTAAAGCGACATGGCTTACCACACCGGATGGTTTGGAAAATACCGATGGACCGGTCGCTGTAAAAACATTTAAAGGTGAGGTAACCAGTGATGGTTACCCGCAAGACGAATTGAGTGCCTGCGTTGCCGCCGGTAAGCACGTAAACCTGGTAGAGCTCATAGCGCAGATTGAGGATGCACATGGATTGGGTTTGGTAATGGCCTTAATCGATGACAGTTTCAGTAATCTAGGTGAACCACCAACCTTACAAAGCTGTACCAGAGATCACTTCCGTGATGAGTTTTCGTTGACGACTGCCGCGGTGATAAAAATTGTTCGCTGTGTGGCAGATACGATGATTCATTTACATCTAAAAGGCATCTCACATGGTGATCTGTATGCGCATAATATTTTGATCAATGAAGAGGCCGATGTGCTGTTTGGCGATTTTGGCGCTGCGTCGAACTACTTGTCCGTAAGTAGCGAACAAGCAGAAGCCTTGCAAGGTGTTGAGGTACGCGCATTTGGGTGTTTGCTTGAAGATTTGCTGGCGATTGGGTGCGATAGCGACGATTTCCGGGGTGCTGTCGATCGCTTGGATTTTCTTAAGCATCGCTGCATGGATCCGAAAGGCTGTTCTCGCCCCACGTTCGCTGAAATTAGATCTGACTTAATTTCAATTGGTGAAGAGCATAGTCGGCCAGGCCATAGATAAGTATTGAAGAATCTGCTGTTGGTTTGTTGAGCTTCATTAGGCGGGTGCATGCATTGCCGGGTTTCTTAATTTTCAGAGAGTGTAAGATCACCGTAGGTTATCGGGTTGCTCATGCGATTCGGTAGCCCGGATCTATAGATTAAATATCAGGAGAACTATGTGGCAGAGCTAAATAGAATCGCTCTTCTTATTGATTGTGACAATGTGAGTCACACCTCCATAGAGGGTGTGATTGAGGAGCTATCCAAGTTGGGGATGGTAAACGTTAGGCACGCCCATGGAGACTGGAAGAGCCCTTCGCTTACAGGTTGGGTGGATAAACTGCATCCGCACGCTATTCGACCTATGCAGCAATTTGCTTACACTAAAGGGAAAAATGCCACTGATTCGGCAATGATTATTGATGCCATGGATCTGTTGTACAGCGACACGGTAGACGCGTTTGCTTTAATGACCAGTGACAGTGACTTCACCCCTTTGGTGATGAGGTTGCTGGAGAGCGGGTTGCCGGTTTATGGGTTTGGAGAAAAGAAAACGCCACAGCCATTTGTGCAGGCTTGTTCAACTTTCATCTACACTGAAAATCTGTCAAATGATAAAGAAGGTAAGGAAGACAAAGAAAATAATAAACCGGCGAAGAGGACCGGCAAAGCGAAGCTCAGGCAAAATGCAGCATTGGTCAAGTTGCTGAGAACGGCAGTGCAGCAAACATCCGGGGATGATGACTGGGCGCCAATGAGCAAAGTCGGAAAGTATATATCCAACAACAGTTCCTTTTCGCCGATTAATTATGGCTATAAGAAATTGGGCGATCTCATTCGGGCAACTGACTTGTTTGATACCGAGATGAGAAATGATGGAAAGGCTATGTATATAAAGGACTCCCGGAAGTAATGTTTTTTGGTGATATCGGGGCTTTACAGCCCCGTTTCTACTCACATCATTTCACTTTTTTCGTGCCAACTTCTGTATGTCAGAAACAGCGTAGTCAATAGTTCGCAGCTAATGCTGTGTTGTTCCCATCTATTCTGTCTGTGTTGCGTCTGGAGCATATATGGGCGAAGTGAACCGTCCATAGGCCAGCGAAGATGTTATACATCGTAGCGTCCTTGGTAGACATATCAAGGCATGTGACTATCGGCCGCCACATGCAGTATATCAGTTGTTGTTGAGTGTCTTTTGCTTGTAGTGCTCGACGAATTTTTTAATGAGTAGGTTGTAGGGTAGTAGTAATGCCGTTTAAGAAGTTTTGCCGTAATGTATGTCTCAGGAGGTGCCAAAGCACGCTCCGCGCAACAGTGGCGTTGATTATAACGCTGATAACCGGGTACGCCGTTGCTGACGACACTGAAGTCTTCTTTGGAAGTCAAAGTCAACCCAACGTTCTGCTGGTTATTGATGTCTCAGGCTCGATGTCAGGCCTGGATGGCGGTACCACAACCAGATTGGACAGGCTCAAGGCTGCGCTAAACGAAATGTTAGCTGCCACGACGGACATCAATGTCGGGCTAATGGCTTATAACGGCGTAGGCAATCATTTTATACACGCGATAAAACCAATAACAGAAAACAGAGATGCGCTTTTGGCATCGATAAATGGATTGACTGCAAACAACGGCACTCCCACTGTAATGGCTTTGCACGATGCAAAATTGTATTTTAGCGGTGAGCCGCTAAGTACTGCCAGGCGAAGATCATACAGCTCATATAATTATAGCTGCATAGACCCGAATATGGTGACCTATGAGTGTTGGGGAAACCCTCCCAAAATAGATAAAAAAGGAAATGTGAAGCCGCAAGGCATATATACAGGTGACTATGCGAAAGTAATGCGCTTGCCTGATCCCGATGCTTACACACTTGGGCCTGTGTCTGTTGACCCGGCACTGGAAGCGGGGAGAATAGTTCGACACGAACATTGCACAGAGTCCAATCTGGACCATGAGTCATGTTCAGACGAAGAAATAGTGGGGGCGGTGACATACAATTCCCCGATAACCAGCGAGTGTCAGTCAAATCATATAGTGTTGCTGACTGACGGAGCGCCGGTCAGCAATTCTTTTACTGAAGCACGGGCTGATTTAATTCAAGCCGAAATTGGCATAACAGCATGCCAGGACTTACTCGAAGTAGGTTTTCCAGCAGGTGGTCGCTGTGGTGCTGACTTGGCGCGCCATATGGCTACCACCGATTTTGTACCTGATTCCGCTAAAGTAAATAACGTTATCACTCACACAATTGGGCTTGAGTTAGTCGAAGAGTGGCCATGGCTATCATCATTGTCTGAAGGACTTGGGCTTGGCGGGGGGCATTATCCGGCAACTTCCGCTCAATCATTGATTGATGCGTTTGAATCAATTGTTGGCGTCGCAGAAACAGAGCTGAGCACCTTTGTTGCACCGGCCATCAGCGTTGATCGCTTCTCTGGTTTATCGCATCGCGATGACGTGTACCTTGCTTTGTTCAAACCAAGTGCACAGGCAAGCTGGGAAGGGAATTTAAAACGATACAGTTTTTCCGGTGCCACCCCGGTATTAAGAGATGTAGACGGAGAGGTAGCAATAGATCCAGCAACCGGAACCTTTAATGCCACCGCGAAGAGTTGGTGGTCGACAACCCCGGATGGTAACACCGTGAGCCTTGGCGGCGCGGCAGGCGCATTGGGTACCAGTCGAAACGTCTATACCCATTTCAACAGTAATGACTTAACTGATCCGGGAAACGCTGTTCATGAAGACAATGCGGCCATTAGCGCTATAGATCACCTTGAAGTACCCACGTTAGATAGAAGTAATCTCCTGCAGTGGGCTCGAGGCGTTGATGTACTTGACTACGACGAAGACCCAACGACAACTACGCGCAAGCAAATTGGGGATCCGCTTCATTCCCAGCCAGTGCTCGTTACCTATGGAAAAATTCTGGATTCGGTTGTTCCGGAATCCGTCGCTTTCTTCGGTACCAATCAGGGCTATTTGCATGCCATTGATACCGAAACCGGTCTGGAGGTGTTTTCATTCATCCCTTCGGAGCTGTTGCGTAACCTGAAGGTTTTCTATAGCAACAAACGCAGGGCCAGTAAGCTTTATGGGCTGGATGGTGATCTAACGACCTGGATTCAGGATGAAAATAAAGACGGAATCATTAATGGTGATGATACAGCTTACCTCTATGTTGGCATGCGTCGCGGCGGTAACAATTACTATGCCTTGGATGTCACTGACAAAACTATGCCAAAGCATTTGTGGAAAATTAAAGGTGGTCCGGGTGGCGATGAAGGCTTCGAGGGTCTTGGGCAAAGTTGGTCCAAGCCAACACTTCAAACCATTAATATCAGTGGCACTGCAACCAAGGTACTAATATTTGCTGGTGGCTACGATCCCATGCAGGACAACGCCAACATCAGATCAGTCGATACGATAGGCAATACCATTTTTATAGTAAACGCAAAAACCGGCGCGTTGATCTGGAAAGCTGCTACGACTGACTATCCAGAAATGGTGTACAGCATTCCATCTGACCTAAATGTTATTGATATTGATGGTGATGGGTTGGCCGATCAAATTTATGTCGGTGATATGGGAGGGCAGGTGTGGAGGTTCGATTTTAACAAAGCTGCTACAACGACAGACGATTTGGTTACTGGTGGAGTGATTGCCAGTCTTGCATTGGACGCTTCTGATGGGCTCAGAAGGTTCTTTTATCCACCGGATATTGCATTGATAAAGGGCGAAGGCACGACCAGTAGCTTCCTGTCTGTTTCAATTGGTTCTGGCAACCGTGCCCATCCTCTGGATAAGACTGTAGAAGATCGCTTTTATATGATAAGGCAACATGACATATTTGACGCACCAGCGGGGTATGGTATCAATGGTGATTCCTTTGCAGGCTACAGGCCTGTCACGGAGGCAGATCTATACGATGCCACTAATAACAATATTGGTAGCACAGACGTCACCATCTCTAACACCGCCAGGGCGGAGCTTGACGCGGCAAAAGGGTGGATGTTGAGGCTCACCGAGCCCGGTGAGAAAGTGCTGTCGCAATCGCTGACTGCAAGCTTCAGTGTAAACTTTACTACCTACCTGCCAGATTCAGGCGCCAGCGACATATGCTCAGCTTCTATCGGTAGCAGCAGATTGTACAGAGTTAGTGTCAGAGACGCGACTCCAACCAATAGTGGGCCGCCGGAGGAAGTGCTGGATTTGAACGATCCCAATCGTAGAAAGGATCGCTACAGCGGGATTGAAGGCGGTGGGATTGCATCTGCGCCGTATCTATATTTTGACCCTGAAGGTGGTGTTAATGTCGGGCAAGGCACAGGCCCTTTTGACGTCTTAACAGACTCGAAGCAACAAAGGATCTTCTGGTCGGAGGAGCCTGATGGTTGATGTCGTGCTGGTCTTATCAGCGCGATAGATAAAATGGATCACCAGGATGATCTGGCATTCTAGTGGGTTGTGCGTGAAGTTCGTTAACAAGAATTTCATAGCCGCAGTCGTCAGAGCAAGGCGAAAAAATGCAGGCGTAGCACGGCATACGTCGAATTTTCTAACGCCGCTATCGCGGCTGTGGCTTGGATCCGTGTTACCGAACTTTCCAAACAGCTCACCAGTGGATGGCCTACATGGTTTTACGGGCTATCCGGATGGTGAAACTCCCCGAATATTTTGTATTAGGCTACGGTGCCGTTATAGCGTCCCGTTTGTCGTTTGTCGTGACCGGTCTGGATTTCTTTTCCGGTAATAATCGCTAAAACTCCTTTCCTGAGGCAGCCATGAGACTGCTGTTCTCCAGTGGAAACATTCGAAGCTAGATGTGAAGTTGCATAGCTGCTGTAGCGTTTGGTAGGTGATTTCGCGCAGAGTCTGGAGAGTGAGCAATTGCGCTGCCTGAACGTGGCGCAGGAAATTGTCATTGCATCGTTGGAAGCTCGGATGCGATATTAACGTATAGATAGTTGTGGAGCTTAATATGTTATGCAGAAACTCGACCCGGTAAAAAATGCACTCTCTCTGGTCATTCTGGCGGCAGGTTTAGGGTCAAGGTTCGGTGGCAACAAGCCATTGGCTGCTGTCGGGCCAGACGGGCAATCGCTGTTTGAGTACAGTGTGTACGATGCCTTCAGGGCGGGTTTTAATCACGTGGTTTTTGTAGTCAGCGATGGACAGGATACTTCAGAGTTTTCTGCGCGGTTAAAAGGATATGGGGATAAGCTAAAGATTGAGTTCGTTGTTCAGTCTTTAGTTATACCAAGGAGGTCCGCCAATGGCAGTGAATCTTGGAATGGAAAACTATTTTCTGCAAAAATTAATGGTATCAGTAGTCCCAGAACAAAACCGTGGGGCACGGCGCATGCAGTGCTCGCGTGTAGAGAGCATATCCATAATCCATTCGTTGTGATCAATGCGGATGATTACTATGGACAAAAAAACTATGAAAATATCGGGCACTATCTTTTAGCAAATCGCCTGGATCCTAAAGCCTGTGTACTGCCCGGCTATAAGTTAATGAATACTTTGAGCAGTTCGGGGGGGGTTAATAGAGGCATTTGCTCGGTCGATTCAGATGGCTACCTTGAATTCATTCAGGAAGTCACGAATATCACCTGTGATCAGTCGCTGGCGGTTCATGCTGATAAATCTGATGGTGATGTTCCGGTCTGCAACGACTCCATTGTCTCTATGACCTTCTGGGGATTTGTCCCCTCTGTATTCAACATATTAGAGAATGAGTTCCAGGCCTTCGTCAACAATACCCGTGATCTGCAGCTAGATGAGTTTTACTTACCTGATGCAGTGAACGCGGCAATGCAGTCCGGGTTATTGCGTGTGAAGGTGCTTGATACGTCTGAAAGATGGAAGGGGCTAACGCATACAGAAGATACTGCAGTGGTAAGGCGTTTTGTTTTCGAGCTAACGGAGGCGGGGCTATATTCCGGTATGCGTTCTTAATTTGCTGATATGCCCGGATGAAAGATTGTACGGCAATGCATTCGATTGCAATGTTGAGCATCTGTCGGTAAATGCAGACGCCCTTATTGCCTGTGGGTTTAACTGAAGGTCGTTAGATGAAATGCAGGGTCGATGGTGTGATAAAGATTTAGACTTAGCCTAAGTAACTTAGCTTTAATAACTGAGTCTGAGCAGCACATGCCAGTGGTGCTATCTATTTTCAGTTCTGTGTGTATGCTGTAGATGTTAGTGCAACAAAAGGAGTTGTAGCGATGCTTTACGTAATAATTTCTGTTGTTTTATTTGTACTCGTTTTTGATCAAATATAGCGAGTGCGCCGGAGGTGTGTCTTTATATTTTTCTCAAGCAAAGCTTGTAGTACGAGCCTGCGAGTTCTTGTTTGAGTCAGGTGTGTAAAGGCACTCACTGAAATGGAATACCAATTCGACATACTCATCGTTGGTTATTACGCCCTTGGCGTTTAATACCAGCAATCGTATTGCGTAATCTGGAGTGCTCATGCCTGTCATTTCCGTGGCCCATTTGATGCCACTCTTTAGTTTTTCAGGGATGTGATCTAGATCAACTGTGTCCATGTGTGGTTGGACACGTTGCAGTAGTCTGTAAATTTTCATTCCATCGTCCTGTTTTACCCTGTAATTTAATGCACTTCCGGTGTGCTCCAGGCTCCATGTTTTAGTAGATCGTCTGGTTTTCCATGCCGACTACGTACATCACCTACGTAACACTACCTAGGTATTTTTACGGTTCGCACTATACGTGCCATTTGCATACCGTGTGACTGTCAGTCTTACACCGGATTCCCTGTTCGCTGGTTTGACTCTCAGATGCGTCAGTGAGGCTGGGAGTAGTTCGGTGATACGGGCATAAGCATCGGACAGTTCTCCTTTTCAGCAGGGCTGCCGACGAACAGGCTTAGCACCCAGCTGGTTGGAATCCAGCAAAAGAAAAGCCCAATCTAGCTAAAGGCCGCTATCATCGTTTTGTTTCTCGTGTCGTGCTGCGCGATGTGCAAATTCCAGACACGCCGCTACGCTATCTACAGAGCCAACCGTGGTTGCTGAACGCAAACTGGCCGCGGCGGTGGCGTGTGCAAGTTCCAGTGATGCGTCAATGGTCCAGTTTTCATGCACACCATAGAGCATGCCGGCGGCGAAAGCATCACCAGCGCCCACGGTGCTTTTGATCCATGATGGATGAACAGTAAAGCTCGGTTTTGTAAATGTTTCGCCGCTGGCTGTTACTGCTATGGCCGCCTGAGGAAAGTGAACTACAACAATTCTCATTGAGCCCTTTGACATCAGAGATTCCGCTGCCGTTATGCACAGTTCCGTACATGCCATGCCGTTGTCACCGCAAACTGATAAGCCCGATAATGCACTTAACTCATATTCGTTGATAATCAGAGAATCCAGATGGTGAATACAAGGCAGCGCAACATCGCGTATCTTTTGGCTGTCTATTGAGACAAGCTCAAGATTGGTATATATGCCATTTTCCTGCGCGGCTGCAAGAACAGCAACCCAGCCATTCTGGAATTGCTTCCATGGTGAGTCCATAACATTATGCAAACCCAGTAGTCCTAGATGTAACAATCGACCGCGGCACCGGGTAAAATCAAAATGATCTGGCGAGAGTAAATCACTGGTTCCGGAGTAGTGAAAGAAAGTCCGTTTCCCGGTTTTATGATCGCTCATGACATCTGTATATGATGTGCGCTCGTATTCGTTTTTATGTAGCTGGCTTGTGTCGATGCCGGCTTCCATGGCACGTGAGATAAGAAACTCTCCATCAGTATCTTGTCCTACCAGTCCGATGGCTTGTACAGGTAAAGTGGGATCAAGCCGGGTGATGTCAACGGCAAGATTGTGACCGGAGCCGCCGCCTTGCATATCGGTTGCGATAATTTGAGCAAGATGTTCCTCCTGCGGCCAGGCATCAAGCAGTTTTATACGGTCAAGCGTCCAGGTGCCGGCGCTTATAATTCCTCTTCTTTTGCTACTTTGTTCCGATGCCAACACTTGTACGCCTGCGTTATTTTAGAGCGTCCTCAGTGATCATATTGTCAGCCTTGAGTGTTCGCTTAGGCTTGATCGATGATTCCGCAAGATGTTCGTGATAGGCAACCACAGCTTGTTCTGCAGTTTGATTGCCTTCGATAACAGATCTCATTAGCTTGACGAGCTCTACAGGTGACTCTGCAAGGTTTATTTTTCGGCCAAATAATGCCACCCGTGCGCCCGCTTGTTCCGCCTGTTGGGCAAGTTCGAAAGTATCGCGGGTGGTGCCTGCAGAGCCACCAAGAATACCGACAATCAAATTACCCGGATCGTAAGCGCACAGATCTGCCATTGCCTGCTGGCCATTGAATTGCATTTTTAAAAACAGCGGTGCATCAACTTGCGTGACACCTGCCAGAGTTTTTAAAATCATATCGTTGATGTAGTCACCCAGTGATGCGTCGTTGAGATTGATATCAAACGCCGGGTTAAAAACTTCCAGAAAGTGTTGTATGCCTGTTTCCCTGATCGCTATTCTGAATTCTCGATAAGTTTCCAGTGTCGTTCGATCTGCTTCCAGGTTATTGCTGAAGGTGATTGAATAAAGCCCCAGCTGTGACAATGAAGTCACCTGACTTAGATCAACGGTGGCAAAGGGCCTGGACGGACTTTCACGGTAATTCGAACCTCGTGCGGACCAGATATCTGTTGTGTCGTTTAGCCTGATCGCGGGGGTGACGTCGGTTTTGTCGAATAGCTTTTTAGCATGCAGTGCTTCAGCTGATGATGCAGACATTAAAAGAATATCAATAAGTTCACTTTCGGCCATGGCTGTCATATCTGCCAGGTAGTCTCTACGCGTTTTGTAGAGAACGGATTCGACGTCTGTCTCAGCAGCGGGTGCCGGGCCGGGCGCTGCGATCCCAAATGCCATGTCGCCATCTTTAGCATCGGCAATGATGAAGTCGGTGGGTTGGTAATCACCGGATTTGATCTTCTCAAGCTTATTTTTGAGCTTCTTTGTAATCATCATTGTTCTCCATCAACTTTGATTTATCGTACTACATTCAGACACGGGTTCTGAAATTGCTTCTGTGGTGTTTGTTTTGTCGATGACATCGAGTGAAAAACTCATCTAAGCTTAAGCTCTCTCAAAACCGCGAGCAATTTCCCAGTCAGTTACCACGCGATCGAATTCTTCCTGTTCCCACTCGGCTGCACGGGTGTAGTGGTCAACGACGTCATCGCCGAGTGACTCTCGCAGAAAGGCCGACTGTCTAAGTGATGCCGTGGCAGTTTGAAGTGACCGTGGAATATCACCGGCCTTCGCGTCTTCATAAACGTCTCCTGTGGTAGCCGGCGCGAGTGTCATTCGATCTTCGATTCCCTTTATACCTGCAGCTAGCATCACCGCCTGGGCAAGGTAAGGATTTAGATCTGAACCTCCGATACGGCATTCGACTCGCACGCCTTTGGTTCCCTCGCCGCAGAGCCTGAAGCCTGCGGTACGATTATCAACCGACCAGACGGTTTTGGTAGGTGCAAAAGTGCCTTTGGAAAAACGTTTGTAGCTGTTCACATAAGGGGCTAGAAAAACCGTGTAATCCGGTGCAAACGCAATAAGACCTGCCATGTAATTCGACATAAGTTCAGACATGCCATATTTAGCCGAAGGATCAAAAAAGGCGGGCTCACCATTTTTCCAGAGTGACTGATGCACATGGCTTGCAGAGCCGACGCGTTCGTGATGCCACTTCGGCAGGAACGATGCAGCGTGGCCTTTCTGCCATGCGATTTCTTTGATGGCATGTTTGGCAATGGAGTGATAATCGGCGCAATTAAGTGCTGGCGAATAACGGATATTCAATTCTTCCTGGCCGGTTTCTGCCTCACCTTTTGAATTTTCAATAGGTAAACCCGCCGCGTAGAGATGATTGCGGATCGGGCGCATGATGCCTTCTTCCTTGGTGGTTTGCAGAATGTGGTAATCCTCGTTATACCCGCTGATCGGTTGTAGATCGCGGTAGCCGCCTTTACGGATTTCATCAAAGCTTTTTTCGAATAGAAAGAACTCAAGCTCAGTGGCCATCATGGCGTCATAGCCGAGGGCCTTCAACTTTCCAATCTGTTTTTTAAGAATGGCGCGCGGCGAATGTGGAACCGGTTCGTGGGTGTGGTGGTCGAGAATATCGCACAGCACCATCACCGTGCCTTCAAGCCATGGGGTAGGGCGAAGAGTGGATAGGTCCGGTTTCATTACGTAGTCGCCGTAGCCTTTGTCCCAACTGCTTGATGCATAGCCATCGGGCGTGCCCATCTCAAGATCAGTGGCAAGCAGATAGTTACAGCAGTGGGTCTCGTTAAATGACGTTTCAACAAAGTTGACGGCGTGAAACCGTTTGCCCATCAGTCGACCCTGCATGTCTACAAAGCAGACCAGCACCGTATCAACTGAGCCTTCAGCCACGCTGTTTTTCAGGTCATCAAAGGTCATTTGTTCGGGCATTTCTATTTCCTTGGGAGACAGGTTGTCTCGTATCTCTAGAGCTGTAATAGACTTGCGTTAGCCAAACACTATGGGTACGCTGTTTAACAGGGTAGCAAATCACGTTTCAATCGATCGTTCAAGTTGATGTATGCATCAGCTGGTTCAGGGCTGTTGATTGAGTAGTTTGACATCTTAACGGAGGAATAAAAATGCAACAGTGTCCCGCGACGTCGGCTCTCGGTCGAGTGTGTGTCATCACTCTAGGTGTTTTGACAGGGGCGCTGGGCTGTGTGACGGCTGCCTGGTCGGATACCACAGATGTTAAAACTCAAACGATTGTCGAAGTAAAGAAGGAAGGGGAGCACTGCGAGCAGGATCCCAACTGTTTTAATCGCTATCACCCGGCGATCAAGCCGATTGCCAGAGCCAATCCCGGTGACCTCATCACTGTGCACACTCGAGATGCACTTGACTCCAATCTGACCATAGATTCATTGCCTAAAGACGTTCTGGCCATTGATCTGAATCTTATCCACCCTATGACCGGGCCTATTCATATTGAAGGTGCGGTGCGTGGTGATGTGCTGGCAGTGCAGCTCATCAACATCATTCCCGATGAATATGGTTACACCACTCTAATCCCCGGCTTTGGATTTCTGCCTGATCTTTTCACTGAACCGTTTGTTGCTAACTGGGCGTTAAACAGCCTGGAGGCGGTATCTGCACAAATCCCCGGGGTCAAGATTCCAATGAACGCCTTTATGGGAAGCGTTGGCGTGTTGCCCGGTGAGCCCGAGGTTCAAAAATGGCTTAAACGTGAAACTGAGCTGGCCGCCGCTGGTGGTGTTGCACTTCCGCCGGAACCCACTGGCGCAAGGCCCGCTGATGTGTGTGGACCTAACGGCAGTCATAAAGACGAATGTCTTAGAACTATTCCACCCAGAGAAAACGGTGGCAACATGGATGTCAAGCAAATGGTGGTAGGTACCACTTTGTTGTTGCCCTGTTTTATTGATGGTTGTGGTTTCTTTATTGGTGATGTGCATTACGCGCAGGGTGATGGCGAAGTCGCGGGTACAGCCATTGAGACAGGCGCTATCGTGACGGTGAAAACAGAAATACGAAAAGGCATGGCATCACTGATTAAGCAGCCACATTTTGAAGGCGGATCGCAAATCAAAGCACTTGAGCCTGATCGCTTTCATGCAACGGTCGGCTATCCGTTTAAGGAGGCTGGCGAGATTCCTCCGCAGTGGACATACCTTGATAGCGAGAAGATCAAGCCGTTGTCCCAGCTTTCAAATGACATCACTATGGCCGCACGTAATTCTTTACTGCAAATGCTGGACTGGTTGCAGGCGACCAAGGGTCTTGAGCGTGAGCAGGCGTTTGTGGTCATGAGCGTGGCTTGTGATTTACGCATCGGCAATGTGGTAGATGTGCCGAATTATGTGGTTTCAACCATATGCCCAATGGAAATATTCTCTGAATAATACTTTCAATAATGTGCCTTCATTGGCAGGCAATGGCCAGGCAACTAAGGTTGGCTGGCCGCTTTCTCTACTATTGGTGCTGGCATTATGTTTACCGATAGCCAGTCTCAATGCACACACCCCCTACGGTCAATGGGATGCTTATCGAGTCCGTCATCTGCAGGTGTTAACCTCACGCAGTGATCTGGTTGGCGATTCAATTGCAGACACATGGGTTGCTGTGCTGGCGGAGCACTTGCCTAAATCGAAAGCGGTGGTGAGTCGAGCCCGAAATTTTGTTCGAATGGCGAGTTTACTGAAGACCGATCAGGCCAAGGTGGCGGTGTTATCCCACGATCACGCAAACTCCATGGTTAATGGTACTGCGCCGTTTGAGGAGTTCGGGCCCATGCCACTTCAGGTGTTGTTGGACAATGGGTCCTACCTGCTGGTAGTGCGTTCAGATTTACCAAAGGAGCATGGCTTTCTTATGACAGCAACCTTACTGGAGCAAGCGGTTGCATTGAATCTGTCTGTGCCGACGGAGGGGCAGTTTGAAATGGACGTGCACCCGGGTGCACTGGCGGCAGCACTTGGCGAATCTATAGAAAGTTTGCGTTAGCCGGAGTTAACTCACATTGACAGTTGCCAGCAAGACTCGAAGTGGATTGCACCGCATCCGTTGTATTTGATTGCCAGCTAATGGCTAATATTTGCTGGTTTGTGCCGGGGCATCGGGTGCTAATTCACCACCACTGATGCTTCTTTTTATTGCAGTAGATATTCATGTGAATTTGCTATCAAACTAATTCTCTGATCACGTATAGTTACGGCTTATGCTCAGTAATTGGTCTGATCTATTCTCAGTAATGGCGCTATTTGTCATACCAATTTGTCTGGAGCGTATCTTTGTCACGCGATCATTACGGCGGTTTTAATTACTGCTGCACTGTTGGCAATAAAGAAGCACTGACAACAACGAGGAAAATTATATGAAACGCATTCTACCTGCCATCGTTGCCACTCTCGCTTTGAGTGCTGCAAACCTGGCTTCAGCTGAAACGCTACGTCTGCTTACCTGGGGATCGTACGCGCCTGATAACATTATCAAAATGTTTGAAGAAAAGTACCCGGACATTGAAGTCGAAGTAACCTTTTCAAACAATGAGGAAATGATCGCCAAGCTTCGCGCAACAGGTGGTGCAGGATTTGATCTGGCGCAGCCGAGTCACGATAGAATTTACGCAGCACAGCTTGAATATGACATTTACAAGCCACTCGATCTATCGAAAATCGATATGTCCAACATGGAAGCCAAGCTGCTGGACGGAGTGAAAGAAAACACCACGATTGACGGCGGAGTGTATGCAGTTCCGCACCAGTGGGGAACTTCAGGGCTGATGGCTGACAAATCCAAAGCGCCTGATTTTAGCGGCTGGGATGATCTATGCAATGCCCAATACAAAGGCAAAACCTCCATGCGTTTGAAACGTACCATTTTGTTAGGTACAGCCTTCTCTATGGGTGAAGATCCATTTGCCGCCTACAGCGATCTCGATAAATATCAGGGCATTCTGGATAAGGTGGCTGACAAACTGATTTCATGTAAAGAAAACGTCAAAGCCTACTGGAAAGGTGGTGATGATCTGCAAGCGATGATGCTCTCCGGAGAAATAGTTGCCTCTGAAACATGGGATTCAACAGCGTATAAACTGTTTGCCGAAAACGAGAACATTGTCTTCATACCACCCAGCACTGGCGCACTGGCATGGATAGATACCTTTGCATTGCCTCGTAAAGGCAAGGCTGATGATGCAGCATACAAATGGATAAATTTTGTCATGCAGCCTGAGATGGTGAAGCTCATGTCTGCCAGTACCGGTGCTATGGCGGCTGTAAAGGGCGCAAAAGATCTGTTGCCTGATGACAAAAAAGCGGCCGTCAACGCAGCCTTTTCTGATGAAGATGTTCAGAACCTGAAGTTCTTTGCCAACATTCCACCAGGAGTTGAAGATATGGAAGGTAAGACGCTTGAGAAAATCAAAGCCGCCACTGGCGGTTAGTGAGTAGCAGCAAACTTATGGCCAGTCATCAATTATTCGATGGCTGGTCATTTCTTGTAGCAGTTTCTTAAACTGAGCTGTCACGAATTAACCAGAACAATTGCCAATGAATACGAGCACCTCTGTGCCCGATCTGGAGTGTCACCAGATTTCCAAAAACTTTGGAAGCGTGCAAGCGGTGGATCAGGTCTCTTTTGATATACCACCGGGCTCATTCTTTTCGATACTCGGGCCATCCGGCTGCGGCAAGACCACGTTGATGAGAATGATTGCGGGGTTTGAATCGCCAAGCAATGGGGATATCCGTATCAAAGGCCAGTCTGTCCTGGGCACTCCACCAAATAAGCGCAACGTAAAAATGGTGTTTCAGCACCTGGCGCTTTTTCCGATGATGAATGTCTATGACAACATTGCCTACGGGTTGCGCTGTAATGGAGTTAAGCGCGCTGATATAGATCGCAAGGTAGGTGATGTGCTTGAACGCGTCGCATTGCCTGATTTAGCAAAGCGGGAAATTCATCAACTCTCTGGCGGCCAGAAACAGCGTATTGCCATAGCACGTTGCATGGTACTTGACCCTGATGTGCTGCTGCTGGACGAGCCATTGGGCGCACTCGATTTGAAGTTGCGAGAGGCGATGAAAATTGAGCTTAAATTACTTCAGCATCAATTTAATACCACATTTGTATACATCACCCACGATCAATCCGAAGCACTGGTGATGTCTGATCATGTCGCCGTGATGAACGAGGGCCGCTTCGAACAAATCGGTACACCTCAAACGCTTTATCACAAACCCGCGACGTCGTTTGTGGCGGGTTTTGTCGGTGAGAGCAACCAATGGCGAGGCACGGTGGTCGACAGCACTACCGATTCAATCTCGGTTGATGTGGGTACCGGTTTTAAAGCAATCGCGACACCGCCGCCGGGTGCAGGTCTCGCATCCGGCAGCGCAGTTACTGTATTTGTCCGCCCTGAGCATATTAGTGTAGATAGAGCGCACCATGCAGCAGCGGATGCCAGCGCTAAAACCAATGAACTGAGTGGCACGATTGACAGCTTATTGTTTAACGGCGCGAACAGCCGGGTGTTGGTGCGAGACCTCACTGGTGAGCTGATAGAAGCGGATATCACTCTGACCGGTGGCCTTGACGATCCAAAGCCTGGTGAGTCGGTGCGTTTAAGCTGGCATGCGGCGAGTGCCTTATGTTTCTAGAAGACGGTGTTGCAGTGTAGACAATGACATCTGACGCCAAAAAACTCAGCCTGTTATTGCTTTTTATTCCGTTCGCGTTGTGGATAGCGCTGCTTATTGTCTTGCCACATATCGGCATGTTTGAGCTCTCGTTGAAAGAGAAAATAGCACCGCGCGTGTATGAATACAGTCTCGCGAATTACAAAAACTTTGTCACCGAACCCATCTATTGGAATACTTTGCTTCGCACCGGCGGGGTTTCGCTGCTGGTGACGTTTCTGGCATTGTTAATAGGCTTTCCGGTGGCCTACTACATTGCCAAAGTTGCCGGTAAGCGCAGCAAAGGTGCTCTGTTTTTGCTCTGTCTAATACCGTTGTGGGTCAGTGATTTGATTCGTGCATTCGGCTGGATATTGCTACTACGGGAAACCGGTGTGATCTCCACCGCGCTGCAGGCCAGTGGCCTTATCGATGGTCCAATCGAGTTTCTCTATAATGATGCAACTGTTGTGATGGGGTTGGTGTATACCGTTGTGTTATTCATGATCGTGCCTCTGGTATCTACACTGGATGGCATGGATAACGAAATGATTGAGGCGGGCTACAACCTGGGCGGCAATGGCTTTACAGTGTTGCGTCGCATCATTATTCCTTATGCCATGCCGGGTATTGTGGCGGGATGCATCGTGGTTTTTATGCTCAGCGCGGGTAGCTATTTAACACCGATTTTACTGGGCGGGAAAAATTCCAGTTGGTTTACCGAGCAAATCTATGATCAATTTATTACCCGATACAACTGGGAATCTGGCGCCGCATTTGGTTTTGTGCTCCTGATATTTACCTCTTTCGTGGTCTGGTTGGGCTTGAAATTATCTGGCCAGACGCTTTCCAGCACGGTGGCAAAAAGCTGATGGGTCAAGCCGTTCAGCAACCGATACTTCGCAACGGCTACCGTTTATACATGCTGCTGTTCTTTGTATTTTTGGCAGCCCCGCTTGTGGCTGCAGGCGTGTTCGCGTTTAATGATTCGATGTTCCCGTCATTACCGTGGCGTGGTTTTACACTGGATTGGTTTTTCAGCGATGTTGATCCAAAGATCGGTATGTTTCATGATCGACGGCTGTTGAGAGGGCTGTACTACTCTTTTGTAATTGGTTCAATGGTGGCGGCTTTATCTGTTTTTGTGGGTACCTGCAATGCGTTCCTGTTTGTTCGTTACGACTTCCGTGGTAAGAATTTCTTTTATATATTAATGATATTGCCACTGGTGATACCGGGCGTCATCCTGGGTATTTCAATACTCGCGATGGCCAGTAATCTTGCCAATGGAGTTGAGAGGAGTTTTGGTATCGAGCTGGAATTGCTGCGCCCTGGTATCTTTCTGGTGGTGCTGGGTCAGTTTTCGTTTATTACCACTATCAGCTCATTGATCATTACCGCCAGGCTGAAAAAGTTTGACAGCTCCATGGAAGAGGCTGCCTACAACCTGGGCGCGAGTCGGGCTCGTGTGCTGCGGACGGTGACTTTGCCCTTTTTACGACCCGCCATGATTGCCGCTGCCATAGTTGCGTTTCTGGTGTCGTTCGAGAATTTTAATACCACGCTTTTTCTGGTAGGTTCGGAGGCACCTTTAACTATCACCATGTACGATCGAATGGTTAAAGTGGGTTCTACGCCGGTGCTGAATGCAGTATCTTTCTTTTTAATGCTTGGCTCTGCCTTGCTGGCGTTGGTATCAGTGTTGATACAGCGTGACAAGTCAGATCAAAGTTAACAGCTTAGGATGCAAAAGGAGGAGCTGAATTCAACATTCGACTGTTTTTACGGTCTTTGGTAACTTTTCAGGGTGGGCCGGACGTGCTTTTTAATAATGGGGTAGAAGTTCACGCGCAACATGTATCTGCGTTTGCGCACGAACGACAACGCTAATTAACATAACAGGTACAGCTTGAACGTTTACCGGTATTGATAACTAAAAAAGTAACAGGTTATAGTTTTTCCCCGCATTATGCGCAGACATCCTTAACGGGTGTATAAATTTATAGATGGAGAACATTATGAAGAACCTAGACGATCTTTCCTTTGACGATTTTGATGAAGCGATAAATCCGCGGCCTGAAGAGTGCGATTTTGATCGGATCATGGATGCCGCTTTGTCACGGCGTGATCTGTTTAAAGGGGTTATTGCGTTTGGTGGTGTCGCTGCGTTTGGCAACACGTTGATGTCATCACCGGCGACTGCGGCACCGAACCGCTTTGCGTTTGATGCTATTGGCATCAACACAGAAGATACGCTGAATGTACCTCCTGGCTACAACTCACAGGTAGTCGTGCGTTGGGGTGATCCCCTTTGGTCCGATGCGCCTGAATTTGATCACGCAACACGTGGTACTGGTGCAAGCCAGGCCAAAGCGATGGGTGACAATAACGACGGCATGGAAGTGTATGCACATGGTGATAAGACCGTGCTGATTGCCAATAACGAATATTGTAATCGCTCAATAATTTGGGGTAATCGTGAGGAAGGCAAAGCGGATGGCGCGGATGACTACCTTAAAGGTATGAACGCACATGGGTTAACTGCTGTTGAGTTAGTTGAGAATGACGGCGAATGGTCAATTGTTAAAGACAGTCCTTACAACCGCCGATTCACACCAGATGTTGCGATGGAAATTACCGGTCCTGCTGCTGGTCATGATTTGATGAAAACCAATGCAGATCCCGAGGGCAAAGTGGTGCTTGGAACCTTTAATAACTGTGGTAATGGTTCTACTCCCTGGGGGACATATCTTGCCTGTGAAGAAAACTTCAACGGTTACTTCGCGACCGAAGATCAAGAGCATGAAGTCTCTGCTGAAATGAAGCGCTATGGTGTGACGCCTAAAGGGCGAGGTTATGGGTGGGATCAAATTGATGATCGCTTCGATGTTGTAAAAGATCCAAACGAAGCAAATCGTCATGGCTACGTTACTGAGGTTAATGCGCTTGATCCGAACAGCACGCCGAAAAAACGCACTGCACTTGGTCGCTTCAAGCATGAGAATGCAGAGGTGGTAGTTAACGGTGATGGCCATATTGTGGTTTACATGGGCGACGACGAGCGTGGCGAGTTTCTTTATCGCTTTGTGTCAAATGGTGTTTATGCCCCTGGTGGCGAGACAGACAGCCTTCTCGAAGATGGCAAGCTCTACGTCGCGAAGTTCAGTGATGATGCAACAGGACAATGGCTTGAGTTAACACCTGAGTCCACTGGCATGGCAAGCATGGCGGAAGTGTGCATACACACCAGAATCGCAGCGTCTGCCGTGGGTGCAACCACCATGGACCGACCTGAGTGGGTGAGTGCCAATCCGAAAGCAGCTGAAGTGTACTGTTGCCTCACCAATAACAAAAACCGCGGTGTTAAAACCAATGCCGGTGGCGATGAGACTCCCGTCGGAGGGCCTAACCCGCGTGAGGCAAACAAGTACGGTCAAATTGTTCGATGGCGACCGACTGATGCTGATCACACCAGTGATACCTTCGCATGGGATCTGTATGTGCTGGCGGGTAATCCTTCCGTGCACGCTGAAGGGCTCGAAGGAGGTTCTGATAACGTCAATGAGGGCAACATGTTCAACTCGCCTGATGGATTGAAGTTTGACTCAAACGGTCTGCTTTGGATTCAGACCGATGGCAACTACTCCAATGAAAAAGATTTTGCCGGTCAAGGCAATAATCAGATGCTTGCCGGTGACCCGGCTACCGGAGAAATCAGACGGTTTCTGACAGGGCCAAAACAATGTGAGATTACCGGTCTGACGTGGAGTCCGGACAAGCGCACTATGTTCGTAGGTGTCCAACACCCGGGTGAGCGTGGCGAGGGCAACTGGCCGGACGGTGGGGATTCCGCACCACGCTCTGCGATCGTTGCAGTTCGTCGTGACGACGGCGGGCTTGTTGGTTAGTTAATGGCTGGGGCGGTGTACTTGTTAATTGGCGGCTTCTTTACGAAGGAGTCGTCGATGATTCGATGGGTATGCTGCCCTGAACCATTTTCCTCAACGCGATCAGGCTTCGCAGTGTATTGACTGGCTGATTCCACGCCAAGATTGAAGTGCGGGTATAAGTGCTTAGTGTGTTCTAAGCGAAGGCACGAGTAAGAGTTTTAAGGGGGTGTGAGCTATGAGGTTGGTGTGTTTAGCTATGCTTGTGATCATGTCTCAATGGTCGCTGGCTGATGGCACCAGTGATGAAGACGAGTATGATGCTGAGCTGGATGATGTGAGAGAAATGATTGAGTCATCGCGCTATGAGCAAGCGATTGAGGTGCTTGGTATTCTGGTTAAGCAGGAGAGTGGCAGTGCAGATGCGTGGAACTTACTCGGTTACTCACACAGAAAGCGCGGTAACTTTGAAGAGGCAGCGCATTCCTACCGACAGGCGTTGCTTCACAATCCTGAGCACAAGGGCGCATTGGAGTATCAGGGTGAGTTGTTTCTTGCGTTGAATGACCTGGCTAGCGCCAGGGATAATCTGAATATGCTTCGTGAGCTTTGTCCGACGGGCTGTGAGGAATTGGCGGATCTTGAAAAAGCACTGGCAGATCACTAGTCAGCGATTTCTCCCGGCTAGCGGACGTTTTGGATTGAGATATCGATGCTTGTTGTATCAATAGATTTTGTTTGCAGATCACAGCAGCCGTCGTCGAGCAATCCGATGGCTTGTTGTAGATCGATGAAAGAGACTTGAGCTGTTGATGAAGGTTTCGCTAAAAGCAGCAGATAGTCATGAGTATGTTTCAAACCTGTTTCAATACTACATTTATGATTTGTCAGAATGTATGGGATGGCCACCGAATGACGACGGCTGTTTTTTCGTTGATGATTCTGTCACCGGTCTTAGTGACTATTGGAATAGACCCGATCATTTTCCTTATTTAATTTTTGTAGACGGTGAGGTTGCTGGCTTTTCACTCGTTAGGAAATACCCGGGCAATGTAGATGAGTTTGATATGGGGCAGTTTTTCGTGCTGCGGAAATATAAACGAAAAGGTATTGGCCAAAAGGCATTTGAATTGACTGTTCGGAAGCATCAGGGTAAATGGCTGACGAGAGTACTTCCTGACAACACACAGGCAAAGAAGTTTTGGGAGAAAACAGTTTGTAAGGTAGCCTGTGGAAATGTAGAAACCACTCGCGAGCAGTATAAAAATCACCCAATGGATTTTATTCGCTATAGCGTTTGGTATTAAATCGAACTACCAGAGGAAGCATTCTTGAGCATAACCTTATATACCACCGAAGCCAGTATAGGCTGGGTTTCGCATATTGCCCTGGAAGAATCCGGCCTTGAATACAAAGTTGTGCCTTTGGATTTTTCAACACAACAGCAGGCAAGCCCTGAGTATCTGAAAATTAACCCGAAAGCACGGGTGCCCTCATTGGTGGTTGAGCAAGGAGTTATCACTGAGACGCCTGCCATTCTTAACTACCTGGCCCGGATCGCACCAGGTTCATCTATCGCATTGCCGCAGGATCCTTTTGAGCAGTCGATCATTGATTCGTTTAACAGTTATATTTGTTCAACAGTTCATGTCGCCCATGCCCACAAAATGCGCGGTCATCGTTGGGTTGATGATGAAGCGGCAAAAAAGGCAATTACCGCAAATGTGCCCAGGACGATGGCAGTGTGTATGGACATGATTGAAGGCGAATTTCTGGTGGGCCCCTGGGTGCACGGAGAATCATTTACGGTCAGTGATCCCTATCTGTACAGAATATCGTCGTGGCTGGAGGGAGATGGAGTTGATATCAATCAATACCCCAAGATAAAGTCTCATCACGAGGCGATGAATGAGCGGGCGTCAGTTCAAGCGGTAAAGGCGTTTTTTGCTTCTGTGTAGGATTATAGGTTACTGCTTGTGGAGCTAACGAGCTGGTAGTTTTAGTGCTGCATCAGCAATAGCACTACGGATGCTATTGGGCGCCCAGCTCTGATAGGCTGCATTTACCTTGTCTGCTATCTGTTCGACCGTGCAGGTGTTGACCTTATAGGTGATTGCTGTGACGGTCCGAATGAATTTGCTGCCTGAATCGCGCCAGTCATTTTTAATACGATGAACTTGAATAGAAAAATCTCCCTGAGTAGAAGGCGTCTAATTGCCGGCGCTGCGGCATGTAGCGTTACACATTCATTTGCCGGAGTTGTGACAATGTTTCAAAATGAATCAAACCTTATTGTGACGCAGAAAATGCCGGCATAAAAAAATAACGTTAAAGAGTTTTGACCACCTCTGCATCGGCGGAGAACTTTCACTTAGACTGTGGTCAGTGTGCTTGGAAGTTTCTCTATCTGAGGTATACGGTGGGCAAGCAATATTTCACCACGCGCCAAGTCGAAGCAAATCTTGTTTTGACTAACGTGAATGCCATTACGTTTAGTTACAGCTATTCATAGGCAAATGAGGGTAATTTTCCGGAAGGTGACAGATCCATTTATGGATCCAATCACCATCCGCCATCAGTCTTTACTATTCATGTCTACGCAGGCTATGCGTTTCTATTTAAGGCTCTGGCCAGCAGAGTCACGGCAACTGCAAGCAGCACCACGTCTTTAAGTAAAAACTGCCCAGGTACCACTGACAGTGCTGGAAAGCCGCCGAGGCTCGCTTCCCATCCCGGTGCTGTGAACAGAAAACTTAATGTAATAGTGAAGGTAGCGATAGCGCCGATGGCACCGAGAATGGCGGCGGATCTATTGCGTATGCCGACTAGTAGCGTAATGGCGGTCGCGATTTCGATTGTACCGATAAGATTGGATGTGCCTTGAACGCTCAGCACCGAATATAGCCAGGATACCAATGGGCTTGATGCGACCAGGCCTTCAATCGCCCCGGCCTCGTAAGCAGTAAACTTCATTGCACCAATCCAGAGTAATACCAAGGCTACAGAAAATAGAGTTGCGTGCTCGCTAAACCTCGACAAGCTTTGAGCGAACGTGTTTTTGGAAGTAGCGGTGGAGGTTGGGTTGATGTGTTGGGTTGTGATGTTCATGAGTTTTCCTGTTTTATGAGTTTTGATGATGGTTATTGATAAGTAGCGCTTAGCTGGCAATGGTTTTTGGCGATCTATCTAACAGTTCGTCAAGCAGGCCGCTGTTGTCTGCTGCTTGCAGGTCATCGCTGCCGCCAATGTGGTGTCCGTTGATAAATACTTGAGGCACCGTGTTGCGTTGGCTGCGTGTTTTCATTTCCCGCAGTTTCTGCGGATCTGTTGATACTTCGTATTCTTGGTAGCTCACCTTTTTCGAATCCAGCAAGGTCTTGGCTCGGTGGCAAAAGGGGCAGTGGGATTTTGTGTAGATTTCGACTTCAGTCATTAGATTCACTGTCTTTGTGTTTGGTGAAGTAATAGTAGGGCTATATAAATGTTCATTCAAAGTCTGATAATCCATATTTGATATACTGATCGTCTAATTTATGACTGACACAGGCAATTGTATGGATACTGATGTTCTCAGTGATGTGCTCCGCTCATTACGTGCTTCAGGGACGGTTTATTTTTGTGATCAGCTCCAGCCTCCCTGGGAAAAACAATATCCAGGCGATGCGGTAGCAAGTTTTCATCAGGTTCGACGGGGTAGCTGCTGGCTATCTTGTGCTGGAAAAGAGTCCTATCTGGGGCCTGGCGATATGGTGTTTATTGCTCCGGGTCTGGCGCATACGCTATCCAGCGAGCTATCCAACGCTACGAGCCAAAGTCCGGATACGTTGCTGCTGTGTGGCTATTGTGAGTTTGACGAAACTCTGGCGATGCCGCTGTCGGAGTTGTTTCCCGATCTCAGTGTAATTAGAGATGAACAGTTGCAGGCGCATGCCTGGTTGCGCACGCTGTTAGATAATCTCAGTGCGGAATATTTGTCACGACGACCGGGTACTCGCATTGTGGTTAACAAGCTCACGGAGGTACTTTTGGTTGAGCTTATTCGCATGAATTTTGGTCGGAGCAATGAAACGCCGCTGCTCAAGGCATTGGCTGATAAATCGATCTCGCGTGCGCTCCATTTGTTGCATGAAGACCCAGCTAAAGCATGGTCGCTGGACTCGTTGGCATCAGAAGTCGGGATGTCGCGGGCAGGGTTTGCCAAGCGGTTTAAAAGTCTGGTGGAGTATTCGATGTTTGATTATCTGACGCAGCTCAGATTGCAGCGTGCCCGTGAGTTGCTGGAAGATACTCAGCTGCCGCTGTGTACCATCGCAAATCGGGTGGGATACGAATCTGATCTTGCGTTTGCCAGAACGTTCAAGAAAAGGCTGGGGGTTACCCCTACGGCTTACCGGAAGCAGCGTCGGGAGCAGGATCACTAGAGATCGTGGCGTCTAAAAAGAGCAGCTGTTCAGTCGATTCCGTACGGCTTGACTCTATCTGATGGATGGCACTAATGGATGCCAGCACTTTACGATAAACTTATTGATCGCAGGCCAGGCTTATTCATCAGCATTACCTATGTGGTTCGGTCACCCTGTGAGTTTTATTACGCCAAGCGCTTATGCGCATGAGCCTGTCTTTTTTTTATCACTAGCTAATTGAGATATTTATGCACACAGATCTGCAAGCACGCAGGGACACCGGTTTGGAGATAGTTCAGGCTGCCTCAGTTTCCGCACTTAATTATTTCAGCGATATAGACAAGCTGGTTATAGAGCAGAAAGGTAAACAGGATCTCGTATCGGATGCGGACAGGGCAGTTGAGGTGCAAATTAAAAATGCGTTGCTTGCGAGTTTTCCTGCCGATGGAATTATCGGTGAGGAACATGGAAGAGTAAATTCTGAATCGGGATACACCTGGGTAATAGACCCGATCGATGGCACAGCCAGCTTTGTATCGGGCATGCCCGGCTGGTGTGTGGTGTTGGCGTGCGTTAAAGATGATGAGGTTGTACTGGGTATTGTCATCGACCCGATTGCACAGGAGACTTATCTCGCCATAAAGGGCGAGGGAGCATCTCTTAACGGCAGGGCGCTTTCGGTCTCAACTTCACAAAGCCTTGCCGAGGGCTCAACGGCGGTAGGATATTCGACGCGAACAGGCGTTGAGCCGACCGTTCTGGTGTTAGAAAAAATTATGCAGGCTGGCGGTATTTTCTATCGCTGTGGGTCGGGTGCTTTGATGCTCTGCTATGTCGCCGCCGGGCGCTTGATTGGCTATTGCGAATCTCATATGAATGCATGGGATTGCATAGCCGCTATGCTGATCATACAAGAGGCAGGTGGAAAGGTTGAGCCGTATGAAACGAATATAATGCTCGCGGAAGGCGGTAGGGTGTTGACTGCCTGCCCGGGGGTGTATTCGCAGTTGGAGAATATTTGCGAGCAGGCTAACCTTTGACTGTGTTGTTATCAGCTTGATTCGATAACACGTTAAACAGTACTTATAGTGAAGTCATCAGTCTGAGGTCGAATAGACAGAGTGCTTTGATAGGTAATCGATGTGGCTGAGGGTAATACGCTGTAAATGTAGTCATATCGTCATATTATCTTGTCGCCTCGTGAATAATGCAGGCTGGTCTTGTTTTACCTATGCGGTCTCGTGGTTAAAGACCGCATTGTTGCCTTTGCAGAAAATGAAGTTATGCTTTCTTGCTGGTGTGTGCTGTGTCAGTCTGCAGCGGTTGCCTCGATCTCAAGCATGAGCCCTGGAATAGCGAGACGGGTAACCCCGAGCAGGGTCATTGGTGGAGCTGCGTTGGCCGGTCCCATCCGGGCACCGAGCAAGTCGAAGTGCTTCATGGCTTCGTCCACATCTGTTGTATAGATGGTCAACCGTATGATGTTGGCCAGGTTCATGTCAGCGGCGTTAAGAACAGATTCGAGGTTTTCCAGGGTAAGCATGATCTGGCTGCGCATATCATCGGCGTGCTGTGGATTACCTTCACCATCAACGGCGGTTTGCCCGGCGCAGATCAGCTGGCGGGCTGTGCCTTCAACTATTTCTGCCTGGTTGTAGCCTACGTTCAGGGACCATGACCATGGATTTATCGGGGTACGTTTCATTCGGTGGTATCTCCTTGTCATGGTTATTGCGGCGCTGATCGACGCGAGCGTGTCCATGGCAATTAATCAGTTGGATTCGATCGGCTTGCAACACATGCGAATCGATGCTTGACGGCTTGTCACCGTTGAGCCCACTCTGACAGTACCTACTGACAACCCTGTGTCAGGAGGGTCGTTGGCTTATTTCCAGTGACTGGCGAGTTGATCTGTGAGCTGCATCATTGCGGCGCGGAGTCTATCGCCTTTAATAACCCGCACCTTATTGGTGTACTGCAATAACCAGCGGGCCATGTGGTCTGTTGATGCCACCAGAAAATGCATGCGCACACCTTCGTCATGCTGTTCGTCGCTGACGAATCCACACAGGTAGCGAACTTCTTCAACCAGAAGCGCCGCTTCCGGGGTGAACAATAATTCAACTTCCTGCAGTTCAGTATCCCCGCGTTGTTGGGCGATGTACTGTTGTAGCGTGTCCCGGCTGTGCCGCGGAAATTGCTCCGCTGCAGGGTCGAAACGGGTGATGCGATCGAGCCGGAAGTCACGGTAGCCTTCTCTCAATCGGCACCATGCAATCAAATGCCAATGCAGGCTGTAATAAAATAAGCCGATAGGTTCTATTTTGCGCTGAGTTACCTGTGTAGAGAGGCCCGCCGAGTAGGAAATATCGACCACCTGCCTTCGTGCCAATACACGGCGACTCTCGCGCAACCATTGATCACCTGACGTGACTTCACTGTGAGCTTCTCCTGCTGGTTGCAAAATGAAGGGCTGGCCGACGGTCAGCACTTCTATATCTTTATCAAGGGAAGTCAGGTAGTCCTTGTCGGCAGAGTCGAGCACCGCTCTGACTTTATTCAAGGCCTGAGTGAAGTCACTGTGTGAGCTTTGGTCGAGGCTTGCGGTTAATAATTTCCCGCCCAGTAACAGTGACGCAGCTTCATCGGTGGTGAAGCTGACTGGTGGCAATCGGTAGCCTTTGTCCAGAAAATAGCCCACACCGGCTTCAGAACCGATTGGAACACCGGCATTCTCAAGCGTTCGAATATCGCGGTAGATGGTTCGTTCTGTGACTGAAAAATGTTCAGCAAGAAAGCCTGCTGTAACGACTGAGCGGGTTTGCAGCAATAGTAGTAGAGAGGTGATTCGGTCAAAGCGATTCACACGGATTCCATTATAAAAAGTGAGCCATCATTAGATGACCGATATCATATTGTGCGAATTGTGAAATGGCGAATTTTATTAACGTAGTAATATACGGTCATAAGTTAGAAAATCGCCAGCGCTACTCAATTGACTACATGTTTCCAGTCAACGGAGTATAAGGGCATGTACGAGTGACTAAAACGGAGCAGGAGGTGATAATCTCCCGGTTCAGTAATTCCTATAGAAACAGTGGCGTGTAATGTATGAAAAAAGAGCAGTCCAACGACCCGTTACATGGTGTCACGCTTGAAATGATCGTGACTAAACTGGTTGATCATTATGGGTGGGATGGTCTGGCCAGCAGGATCAACATCAATTGCTTTAAGAGCGATCCATCAATTAAATCATCATTGAAATTCTTACGCAGAACTCAGTGGGCCAGAGATAAGGTTGAGGCGTTGTATGTTTCGATAGTCTGAAGTGCCTGGTGTATTTTACGAGGTTCTAAGCATGCAGCCCGATATCGCGCGCCGGGTTAGCAAACAGGAAAGCGAGGTTCGGGTGTCGTTGCAGAATGTCTTCGCAGGTTGAAAGGCGCTCAGGATAGAGTCGCCCGTTTTCCCAGATTGCTACACCATCAAGTGTCACTGTTGGGTCAAGTACATGCCACGAAATTTCCCCTGGTGCGTAGTCGCCGCAGGTGTGAAAGTGCAGGATGCGAGGGCTGCCGAATGCGCTGCCAGACCATCTTAAGATGTCTTCTTCAGCGTCTGATTCGAAATGACAGCCCGGATGAATACCTGCATGCCATGAGTCGACACACCAGGGGTCAATGTTGAATTGCTGGCTCACATGGTAGTAGTGATCTTCCACCAGTTTTATATCAGCATCTGCTCCTTCGAAGCGGGTAATGCATTTATTTTCGATAAGGGCGTATACGTCATTAGGCAGCGGAAGGTGATACGGGTCATAGTAGCGAGAGCCGGTGCCAACTAAAAAGCGACTAAGAGCAACCCGACCGTTGAATCCGGATGTGGTTATTGGTCTGGGCACAAGCAATGGAAAGCGCTTAACGCTGACTTCTGTTGAAATGGCATCGGGCAATAGTGCCCCGCCTTTGAAATCGGTTCCGCGAGGGCAGGTAACGCGTATGCTACTTGCTGAGCTAAATGCTAAGTCAATCGCTTGTTTGATTTCTCCCATACCGCTATAACAAGCGGTTCCAAAACTGGAGTTAAGCGCTGTGCTGTTTAATGTGTAGCACATGGTGGAGGGAGGGAGTTGCGGGTTTTTTGAGAAGCGTATTTGATCACCTACCCGTGAAAAGAATACGATGTGATCGTAGCCGATAAGAGTGCTGACAAAATCGTCAACCTCACTTTCATTGTTGATATAGGATTTTGTCTGCGACTCAAATACCTGCATGCCAAGTGCAATGCCTGCATCTGCTACCAGCTTTGGTGCTTGCGCGTCATACAGGCCTGCGGCCGCTTCTTCACTTACGATGAGTAGTTTTTCGCCTTTACGTCCGCCTACACAGTCACGCAGTAATGCCATGGCGCCCTGGAAGTTTTCAGGCTCGAGGCCAGGTCTGATTGGCGAGCTCACTTTTTATCACTGTTGGAGTAGTAGCCTACTGTGTCTCCGTCAGTGGTTACACCCAATCCGTTAAGCAGTCGATTAACGTAGTTGAAGTATCCGATAATTTGATTGGCCTCAAGGATTTGTCCGTCGTCAAGGCCTGCGTCCTGTAAATCAGTGACATCACTTTGTTGCATTTGACCTGGCTGCAAAGTGAGCTTTTTGGTATACCGCATGAGTGCTAATTCAGCACCGTCAAATACGGCCTCCGGGGTGTCTGCGTAGAGAGCTTTTTCTATCGCATCTGCCTTGCTGTCATCGCCGATTAGGTGTTTTGCATTGGCCCAGTGATTGGCCAGTGAATAGTCACAGGTGTTGAGGATCGAAACATAAGACGAGATGGTTTCCTGCAACCAGGTGGGTAATGTGTTGGTATCGTCGTGCAGGGCGGCTCGGTAAAGTGACACATGACCGCGCATTGTATTGGGTCGATGTGAATGCACTCGCATTACGTTATCTACAGTGCCATGAGGTGTGCGAGCCAGCTTAAGTGCATCTAGCAGGTTGTCATCTGCTTCGGCGTCGCTAATCATACTGATCCAAGCGCTCATATATTACAGGTGCCTCTTAAATAACAATGTTGATAGTTTTACTGACATCAGCGTGTGGTCATCCATAAACAAGCGCTATTGCAGTCGCCGCAAGCACGTAATCTTTCTGCTGCCCCATGTGGTTATTTGGAACGACTAAACGCCCACATGTGGTAGCTGAAATCTCACGCATTTGAGGCAACCTCACTACGCATTGTTTATGGATGGACACTAGCTTGCTAAGCCTGCTTGTTTTTGGTGCGATAGGAAAATGCTTTTGCAAATCGCCACAAGAGATAGTCGCCACAAGTGATTGCGTCTTCGCTTGATTGCAAACCGGGTATTGTATTCGCATCAATGATGGTTTCTGGGTTGGGGTCAAACGCCAGTACGAGTGACAAGCGTTCACGCCCTGAGGTATTGACCACTCTGTGCGGGGTAGACTTATATTCTCCGGCAGTCCAGCGCGCTAGCAAGTCACCAACGTTAACCAATAGTGTGCCTTCAATTGATGGTGCATGTATCCAATCACCATTGATGTCCTGAACTTGCAGGCCACCGGTGTTGTCCTGGCAAAGTACAGTTAGCACGCCAAAGTCAGTATGCGGTCCTACACCGAATTGTTTCACACCAGATTCTTCCGGTTGTGCAGGGTAATAGACAAAGGAAGCTCTGCTTAAGGGCATGTCATTTGTTTGTAGAAAAAAGTTTGGATGCAGATTTAACGCGATAGCAAAACCTTGCATAAGGGTTGCAGCCAATTGATGTGCTTTGTGGAAATAATCCATCGCTGCACTTTCCATGGTGGGGACAAAGGCAGGCCATTGGTTTGGGCCTCGCAACGGATGGTCTTCTATGCTGTTGCCATTGCTGTCTTGCAGGCCCCAGATAAAACTCTCTTTCAGATCAACTTGTGCGTTATCCCCCATCTTTGCAGCACCGGGTTGCAACCAGCCACGGTGCTGTGCGGAAACACTGACTGACGCTTTGTTGGAATCTTCAGAGTGAAAAAATGCGAACGCCGCTTCACGGGCATGGTCGATTACCCTCTGAGGTATGCCGTGTCCCTTGATGTAGATAAAGCCCAGTCCGGTGCTTGCAGCGTGCAGCGCTGTGGCCACGCCTGTCGGGTCTGAATTGTCGCGCAGAGCTGTTATATCGATCACCGGAATGGTGCCGGGCTGCATTGATTTGGCGGTGGCGTAGGCCATGGGCTTTGTTGATCTCTTTAATATTGCCTGATGGTTAGCATAGAATCACGTTTTCCGTTGTGTGGTCAATGTCGTTGTGGGTTTTTCGTTTTTTTTGTCGGCTTTTTCATGAGGTGATGGGGATTTTCCGCTGGTTTGAAGTGCGGCCTTTGCTACGTTCAGGGCGCGATGTGTGCCATTGATGGCGTTTTCAATGTCAGTTTCTGACGCTTGTGAGCTACTTTTTTAAACCCTCAAAACTAACGGAAAAATGTTTTACACGGATGCTTTGCGCCGGGGTGGTGCCTTCGGTATTTTTTGAAACCTTTCTCCGGCGGGCGGCGTTATGGCGTATCCCTGTGCCGTGAGCGTCACGCGACGTCCCTGGCGCAAGTACCGACTCCGCATGACTTCAAAAAATCAGATGTTGTGGTTGGATAGTTGCGCTCTGTGGTGATCTGCAGGACGAGCGCTATTTGGCCTTGCTCCTGCAGCGGGTTACGTTGAATGTCTATTACTGATGAGCCTGTTTTGCTATCAAGCTTCTGTAGCAGCACGAGGCATAGTAGGTAGCGGTTGCCGATATGCATCGATCACAGGTAGCCCGCAGCGTGAGCAAGGAACAGCGTTTACGCTGTTGATCTGGGCGCGAGCGCTGTCTGACCTTGCTCACGCGGCGGGTTACGTTGAATTTCTATTGCTGATGATGGTGTTTTGGTTTCAGGCTTCCTTGGTTGCACGAGGCATAGTAGGAAGTGGTTGCAGATGTGCATCGCTCTAAGTAGGTCGCTGCGTAGGTAAGGAAGTGCGTTTACGTTGTTGATCTGGGGACGAGCGCTGTCTGACCTTGCTCACGCGGCGGGTTACGTTGAATTTCTATTGCTGATGAGCCTGTTTTGCTATTAAGCTTCTGTAGCAGCACGAGGCATAGTAGGAAGCGGTTGCCGATGTGCATCGATCACAGGTAGCCCGCAGCGTGAGCAAGGAACAGCGTTTACGCTGTTGATCTGGGGGACGAGCGCTATTTGGCCTTGCTCACGCAGCGGGTTACGTTGAGCTTCTATTTCTGATGATTGTGTTTTTGGTTTCAGGCTTCCTTGGTTGCACGAGGCATAATAGGAAGTGGTTGCCGATGTGCATCGCTCTCAGGTAGCCCGCTGCGTGAGTGAGGAAGTGCGTTTACGTTGTTGATCTGGGGGCGAGCGCTGTCTGGCCTTGCTCACGCAGCGGGTTACGTTGAGCTTCTATTGCTGATGATTGTGATTTGCTATCAAGCTTCTGTGGTTGCACGAGGCATAGTAGGAAGCGGTTGCCGATGTGCATCGATCTCAGGTAGCCCGCTGCGTGAGCAAGGAACAGCGTTTACGCTGTTGATTTGGGGGACGAGCGCTGTCTGACCTTGATCACGCAGCGGGTTACGTTGAGCTTCCATTGCTGATGAGCGTGTTTTGCTTTCAAGCTACTGTGGCTGCACGAGGCATAGTAGGAAGTGGTTGCCGATGTGCATCGCTCTAAGTAGGTCGCTGCGTAGGTAAGGAAGTGCGTTTACGTTGTTGATCTGGGGGACGAGCGCTGTCTGGCCTTGCTCACGCGGTGGGTTACGTTGAGCTTCTATTGTTGATGATTGTGATTTGCTATCAAGCTTCTGTGGCAGCACGGGCATAGTAAGAAGTGGTTGCCGATGTGCATCGTTCTCAGGTAGCCCGCTGCGTGAGTGAGGAACAGCGCTTGCGCTGTTGGTCTGCAGGATGAGCGCAGCGAATGCCACGCTCAAACAAAAAACCTAGGCAAAACTCCGGGTATAACCAAACAAAGCAGCCGACCCGCCGGTATGCAAAAACACCAAACGTTCACCTTTCTTGAAGTGCCCTTTTCTCACTAAGTCAATTAAGCCTGCAGCACCTTTCCCAGAGTAAACCGGATCAAGTAAAATACTTTCCAGCTGAGCGAACATGCTTATGGCTTCAAGAGTTGATTCAGCAGGCATGCCATAACCCTCACCTACATAGTCTGTGTTTGCTACTACGTCTTCGCGTTTAACTACACCCGGGCAGCCAAGTTTTTCTGCAGTGTTGACGGCAAGGTTGAAGACACTCGCTTCCTGAGCTTCTTTCGCTGCGCGCACACCAATACCAAGCAACGGGATGTTGGCGTTCATTGCCTGCAAACCAACCACTAAGCCAGCTTGTGTGCCGGCACTGCCTGTGGCATGGACGATATGATCGATAGTCAGGGCGCGATCATTGGCTTGTGATAACAGCTCAAAAGCACAATTTACATAACCAAGCGCACCTGTCGGGTTCGATCCGCCCCCTGGTATGACATAAACCTTTTTCCCGTCGGCCCGCATCTGATCGGCAACTTTCTCCATCTCTGCGTGCATATCAGCCCCACCAGGGTGTCTCTCTGTTGTGGCCCCGTGTAAATGGTCGAGTAGCACGTTACCGTTATCCTGATAGTTCCCGTCATCATAACCAGTGCGATTTTCAAGCAGCAGGTGGCAGCCCATTCCCAGCTTGGCGGCAAAAGCTGAAGTCTGCCGACAGTGATTTGATTGTGTTGCGCCCTGGGTGATCACGTAGTCGGCGTTTTCTGCCTGCGCTTCGGCCATAAGGAATTCGAGTTTCCTGGTTTTGTTGCCGCCAGTCGAAAGTCCGGTACAGTCATCGCGCTTGATCCAGATTTCAGGTCCACCCAGCTCGTCGCTTAAGCGGTCCAATCTTTCCAGAGGAGTGGGAAGGTGGGCCAAAAATACTCGTGGAAATCGTGATAAATGCACGCTGATCGTCTCAATTTGATAAGTGACTTAGGCTAACGAATTACGACAGTTGTCGTGTTGTATTTGTTGTTTGCATACGACTAACGCAATTCAAGTGTAAAGGTGGTTGATAAAGCAACCTATGGTTGAAACTTGTTCGATTGGATACCGGCTGAGCACTCCGCATCCACAAAGCGTACACAATCGGTTTGATATATTCTCGGCTGTCAAAACGAAGGTCGTCGGGTTATAGGTATGAGTTACGCTTGGTTATTTTTGCCGAAAGATGCAGTGTTGGGATATGACAGATTCAATAATTGAAAAACTAAAAAACACGTTTGCGACGGCTGATGAATTGAAGGCGGAGGATCTCGCAGAAATTTATACGCCAGACGTCACATTTGTAGATCCGCTTGGTACGGTCGAAGGACTATTCAGGTTGACACATTATATGGGGGCGATGTACCGCAACGTGACAAGCTGTCGATTTGATTACCTTGATGAAGTGCGTGCAGGTAATAAGGCGGTGATCAAGTGGGATATGACAATGAAGCATAGAAAGCTGAATGGCGGCGATGAGGTCGTTGTGCGGGGCTTGTCATTGCTTGAATTCGACAAAAAAATATTTTATCAGGAAGATGTGTACGATGTTGGTGCGGCCATCTATGAAAATGTGCCGTTGCTTGGCTCCCCGGTGCGGTGGTTGAAAAAGCGTGCCCACGACTCAGCGTTTAAAGACATAGATTAACGGTCGGCATCGATGATGAGTAACAAACGAATTTGGATTACAGGGGCAAGCTCCGGGATTGGCTCTGAACTGGCGTTGCAGTTGGCATCTGTCGGCCACACCGTCGTGTGCAGTGCCCGTGGTGAAGATAAGCTGCAAGCTCTGGCATTGCAGGCCGCAGAATCAAGCGGCGAGATTATTCCAATGGCCTACGATGTAACTGAAGACAGCAAGACTGCATTTGTTACCGAGCAACTGAAGAGCCTGGTTGGCGGACTTGATATGATGATTATCTGTGCCGGGCGATGTGAGTATGTCGATAATGCGAAACTTGAAACTGATTTGTTCCGTCGCGTTTACGATGTGAATGTTTTTGGTGCAGTTAACGCCACTACAGCTGCTTTGCCGTTACTTGAAGAGTCGGCCGCAAATGCAGATAGATCAAGAGAGGTCGGAAAGCCGCAAATTGTTGCGATTGCAAGTTTGTCTGCAGTCACCGGGTTGCCGCGTGCAGAAGCTTACGGTTCATCGAAAGCTGCGATGATCTACCTGTTCAACACTTTAAGACTCGATTTACAAAAGCGAATTGACGTAACGGTGGTGAATCCTGGTTTTGTCGCGACAGAAATGACAAAGCAAAATGACTTCCCTATGCCTTTCATGATGCAACCGGCGGAGGCAGCTGAGTGCATCATTAAAGGCGTGGCAAAAAGAAAGCTAACAGTGAATTTCCCGTTGCGGCTTTGGCTATCGTTGAAACTGCCTTCACTCATACCTGCTGTCTGGTATCGATGGCTGGGGCCGAGGCTGGTCAGGCCGGAAAATGGACAACAGCAACCATGAGGCTTACTGAAGCTCACTGTTATTTCTGCATCATTCAGGCCGTGTATAAGGTAGCAGCAGTTTGAAAATTGCCATCGTCGGTGCAGGCATATCCGGGCTTACTTGTGCCTATTACCTTTCGCGGGAACACGAAATCACTGTGTTTGAGTCGGCTAAGGAGGTGGGTGGTCATACCGCCACGAAATCTGTGCAGGTAGGTAATGAGACTCATGATATTGATACGGGCTTTATTGTTTACAACGATTGGACCTATCCGAACTTCATCCAGCTACTCAAAGAGCTCGATGTTGAAGGGCGGCCATCGGAAATGAGTTTTAGCGTTACCTGTGAACAAACCGGCCTTGAGTACGCTGGTAGCAATTTGAACACTTTGTTTGCAGATCGAAAAAATCTGCTTAGACCAAGCTATTGGAAATTACTGAAAGATATCGTGCGATTTAATCGAGAGGCAATTGCCGATCTTGACAGCGAGCGGTTGTCCCCTGAGATGACATTGGGTGAGTATTTGGCAGGTAAAAATTACGGTGATCTGTTTGCGGATAAATACCTTGTCCCGATGGGGGCCGCTATTTGGTCTTCAACTACGGGTGCGATGGAGGATTTTCCTGCATTATTTTTTATCCGTTTTTTTAAGAACCACGGTTTGTTGTCGGTTAAGAATCGACCGCAGTGGCGCACAGTGACAGGTGGATCTAAAAACTATCTGCCGGCACTGATCAAGCCATTTGAAAGGTCGATTGTTACTGAGGCTGTGATTCAACGTATTGAGAGATCTGACAAGAGCGTTACTATGCAATACAGTGTCTCGAATGGGCCGGTACAACAAAGCCAATTTGACGCATTGGTGATCGCAACTCATAGTGATCAAGCGATTCATGTTCTGGATGATGTAACTGCTACAGAGTACGAAATTTTGTCTGCGATTCCCTATCGTGATAATGAAGTGGTGTTGCATACAGATAGTTCGCGTCTGCCGTGGCGAGAGAAGGCATGGTCTAGCTGGAATTATCGTCTTCCGAAAGATGATTCCGGCGAGCTATTGGCGAAACTTACTTACAATATGAATATCCTCCAGGGGGTCAATTCAGACACTGTATTCTGCGTCAGTCTAAACCAGACCGATGAAATTGACAGGCAAAAAGTATTGGGAACATATCATTACAGTCATCCGGTGTTTACCGCGGCGGGTATCGAGGCACAGGGTCGATGGGGTGAAATTGCCGGTAAGAAAAATACCTGGTTTTGCGGTGCGTACTGGGGCAGTGGCTTTCACGAAGACGGTGTGGTGAGCGCATTGCGAGTGGTTGAATCTGTGAATAATGTGGCTATGCAAAAGGGCACTGCTGTTGCCTAGCCAGAATACATCTGCCGGTACATCTGCAAAGACACTCCGTAGCGCAATATACAAAGGCTGGGTGTGGCATCAGCGCTTTTTACCGTTGCAGCATAAATTCCGCTACCGTGTTTTCATGATGTACCTTGATCTGTCTGAGGTTGATACTGTGCTTTCCATGAGTAAGTTGTGGGGGCATCAGTGGTATCACCTGGCGCGGTTTCAGCGATCCGATTACTTTTCAATTAATAATGACTACGAGCAAAGCATTGAAGTAGCCGTCAGGCAGGAAGTTAAACAACACTTGAATATCGACTTAACAGGACCGGTATGCGTGTTGACTAACTTTAGATATTTTGGCTACATCACCAACCCTATCACCTGCTACTACTGTTTTAATGACGATAATACTCAGCTTCTGGCCTTACTTGTTGAGGTGACCAACACGCCGTGGGGAGAGAAACATCACTATGTGCTTGATCTTCGCTTGTTGCCGGAAGGAGGCTCGATTGAGTTTGAAAAGCAAATGCATGTGTCGCCCTTTATGCCAATGGACAGAGTATATCGCTGGCGTGGTGCAATCCCGTCATCCAGTTTGCGATACTCTCTTGCATCGGTAATCAAGAATGCCCGGCCGCCTGGTGGCAGTAGTACGATGATCGATGCACCGGCGGATGAGCTTGAGCAAATACAATTTGATTCAGGGGTTGTGTTTAAGCGATTACAGATCAGTACCAGGAACCTGAACCTGACGCTGTTACTTTTTCCGTTTATGACCTTAAAGGTGCTTCTGGCAATCTATTGGCAGGCGTTGAAGCTGTGGATTAAAAAAGTGCCGTTTGTACCCCACCCTCGAACAACCACTGTGTAAACTTACTTTTAATACTCATATGAAAAATGCGTTTATCGATATTGGAAACTCTAACTCAGAGGAACTTAAATGAGTAGCGGCGGAGAGACTGAAGCTCGTGGCAATTTTGGTAGTGGTGACTTCGCCAATCCTGATGCAGGTCGCGCAGAGCAGGTACGGCGTGACTACGGAATAGCGAATACCTCGTTGCCCAAAGGGGTGAGGCGTTGGTCGGGGCTGGTGAGTCGTAAGAGCGATGATGATTCCACCGCTGACAAATGGTTGAGAAAGCTGGTGCATCGACACCTGGGCACAATGCGTCGAGGAACACTGGTTATTGAAGAGAGAGATCAAAAGTCGCGCTTTGGTGGCAGCGCCAATGAGTCATCTGCTACAGAAACTTCAATTGGCAGCGATATCAATGCTTTTATAGTGGTTGAAGATCCAGCAACGTACAGAGCGATTGCAGTGAACGGTGTTGTGGGCGCGGCTGAGGCATACATGGACGGGCACTGGACGACGCCTGATCTGGTTGCTGTGATTCGCTTTTTTGTGAGTAACATTGGCGAGCTTAAAAGCATGGATGGCGAGCGAGACTGGTCGAACAAGCTGGCGCTTGGTTTGCTTGAGCGGTTTACCAGAAACAGTATCAGTGGCTCAAAGAAAAACATCTCTGCGCATTATGATCTTGGCAACGATTTTTTTGAACTTTTTCTTGATCCGACAATGATGTATTCGTCAGCGTTGTTCGAAGCTGACTCCATGACATTAGAGCAGGCCTCTATAGCCAAGCTTGATGCGCTGTGTCAGAAGTTGCAATTAAAGCCTACTGACCATTTGGTTGAGATCGGAACGGGCTGGGGCGGAATGGCGTTGCATGCCGCTCGAAACTATGGCTGTAAAGTCACGACCACCACTCTGTCGCAGCGGCAGATGGAGCACACTAAAAAGATGGTTGAGCAGGCGGGTCTGACCGACAAAATAACAGTTCTGATGAAAGACTATCGGGAACTCACGGGTACCTATGACAAGCTGGTTTCAATTGAAATGATTGAAGCAGTAGGGCATCAATATTTTTCCGAGTATTTTGCCAAGTGTTCGAACTTGCTCAAGCCTCATGGTTTGATGGCCTTGCAAGCTATTACGATCACTGATCAGAGATATGAGCAGGCTCGGAAATCAGTTGATTTTATCCAACGATATATATTCCCGGGCGGCTGCCTGCCCTCTATTGGTGTAATTGCTGAGCAAACTGCCCGTCATACCGATATGAATGTATTGTCCGTATCGGACATGACCAGAGACTATGCGATCACATTGAAGCATTGGCGGGAATCATTTTCTGAAAATATTGATCGAATTCGCGCGCTGGGGTTTGATGAGCGCTTCATTCGCATGTGGATGTATTATTTGTGCTACTGCGAAGGTGGTTTTCGTGAGCGAGTGATCGGTGTCTACCAGGTGTTGAGTGCAAAGCCTGACTACAGGGCACCGCAGTAACCAGGTCAGTATCGAGACACTTTAGTCACGTTGTTAAGCTTGCTGTATCCAGACCAGAGATATATGAAAAAAACTATCTACAATGCGCTGGTTTTTAATGTCGCGTGGCTGGCGTGCATACTCGGTGGTAGCACCGGTGCTGTGCCTGTTGCTCTGCTGGTGATTACGATACACCTTACGTTCTTCTCAGATCACAAAAAGGAATTTTTGCTGATAGTAGTTGTGATATTCATCGGTTTTGTTGTAGATAACTTTTTAATACGAGCAGGTTTTCTCATTCCACCGGATAACAGCTTCTGGCCTCCATTGTGGCTTATTTCATTGTGGGGATTATTCGCCACCACATTAAATCACAGCATGAAATGGTTCCAAAATCGCGTTGCTGTATCTGTTGTGCTGGGTGGTATTGCCGGTACGCTGACTTATCTTGCCGGAACCCGGTTAACCGATTTCTCGCTCAAGCAGCCGTTGCCGGTAACCCTCGCAGTGATGTTTGCTATGTGGTGTGTCATTTTCCCTCTGTGCTTGTATATAACAAAAAAAATGCTGCCAAAATCCTAAAGCGAATGGTGTCTGTTACCTGGAGTACTCCTTTTCAACCAGGGCAATCCTGGTGGTGTAGTTGGAGTACCAGCGGGTTTTACCGAGCGCCTGGGCCTGTAAATGTTCGGCGTGGTTTTTCCATTGCCGAATCGACTCCAGATCGCGCCAGTATGAAACAGTAATTCCGAGTGAATCTCTGGCTGACTCAACGCCAAGATAACCAGGCTGTTGCTGTGCGAGTTCTGCCATACGTTTGGCCATCTCGGAGTAGCCCGTGATGTCGTCAGACTGCAGGTTAGTGAAAATCACAGCGTAGTAGGGCGGTTTGGGTGTCTTGGCAATGCTCATCGTGATCCTTCTTTATGGTATTTAGTTGCAATGGTTTTGCATTGTGGTGAATAGCCTAATATGATCGCAGTCCGAATAATACAGTTGTCGCATTGAAGGTTGAATCTGTAAGGAAAAATGCCTGGCGTGCAGTACACGCTACCGCGACATATATCGAGACAGTATGACATCACCAGATTCAGAAACCGTTCGAAAGGCATTTGGCCATTTTGCCACGGGAGTAACCATTGTCACTGCGATAGACAATGAGGGTAAAAGTGTTGGAATGACTGCAAGCAGTTTTAATTCTGTATCGCTGGATCCACCTATGGTGTTGTGGAGTGCTGGGGCACAGGCGTCTGAATTTGAGGTTTTCTCAAAGTGCCGGAAGTTTGCGGTGCATGTACTGAGCGCAACACAGGTGGAATTATCTAATCGGTTTGCGACGCCGGGTATTGAAAAATTTGATGGGATTGACTGGCAGATGTCATTGCAACAATTGCCGGTGATTGCTGGTTGTCCGTTATGTCTGCAGTGCGAAACTGTGGATCGTCATGATGCTGGCGATCATAAAATATTGATAGGGCGGGTCATAGGCGTGGATATTAATTCCGATGATCCGCCGTTGCTCTATTACGGCAGTTCGTATCATCAGCTAGGAGAGAGTCTCTAGCAACTACGGCCTGCCGGGTGATTTCATCAGTTTCTTCTTCTACTGAAGGCCGTGCTCTACAAGGATCTGATCGCATTCGGCCATTGCACGTTTGACTAACTGATGCAGTACCAGCGATGTGTGTTGAATTGCCTGCCGGTTTTTACTGATGCAATGATCCTCCAATGCTTTAGCCGTCGCGGTTATGTGTTGAATCCCACACAACGCGGAGCTGCCTCTTAAAGAGTGTGCGGCGAAATAGAGCGCTTTGGTGTCGATGAGCGTTGCAGTGGGACTGATTGTATCAAGGCATTGTGCCAGTTCCTTTTTGTACAAGGCGATAGTGCGCAATGCGGCCTGTTGATCACCGAGCATTGCTCGTGTGCAAACCTCAAGGCTCACAAGTGTGTCTGATAATATTTTTTCATTGTCGGGATTAAATGTTAATTCAACCTGTTCAGTGGATTGCAAATTTGGTGTTGTCCAGTGGGTAAGCAAAGTGGTGACGTGATCGATGGTGACCGGTTTGGTAATAAGATCATTAAAGCCATAGTGTATGGCTTTTTCTTTTGTGCTTTTGTACGCATCTGCGGTGACTGCGATTAGCGGTGTGTCAGCGTTGTAGTGGCATTGCCTGCGAATTTCTTGTGCGACATAGAAGCCGTCAAGTTCCGGCATGTGTAGATCAACCATAATGAGATCAAAATGTTGCTGACTGGAAATTTGAATGCCTTCGGCGGCGGAGTGTGCGTAGCTTGCAGAAATATTTAGATATTCGAAATAACGTGTTAGCAATTGTATATTTATATTTTGATCGTCAATGGCGAGTACTTTACAGTGATCTCTGTTGAGGTTGATCTTCTTCGGTACCTGGCTTTGGTGATGAGTAGAGCTGTAGAATAATTCCCCTTCCACTGTGGTGTTAAAAGATGTCTGCAAATCAGTCAGTGAAGGGGTGCGCACGATGTACCCGTCAAATTGCAACGCAGTCAATCTGATTCTTACCGAGCTGGAAGTTTGGCTGACGAGTGCAATTTTTCTTTTGAATTTCTGGTGGTGAGCGGGTAGTAATTCGGCAAGGTCGCCACTGGGTAGCAGTGTGTTTGGTATGTTCAGCAGCAGGGTGTCACTGTCATTTGACAAACGAAAGCCCGCTGCCTTTAGTAGTGCTTCATTGTGGGGTTTTAACGGTTCATAGTAGTCAATGTAGCTTAGTTCAAGGTCTGTCTGTGTTCGCTTATCAACGATGTGCGATCCGAGTGGCAGCGTTGCTTTTACTGTAAAAGTGGAGCCTTTGCCAACCTCGCTGCGGAGTTCGATGGTGCCATTCATAAGGTCAACAATCTCTCTGCATATATGCAATCCCAGCCCGCTTCCGCCGTGGGAGCGAGTTGTGGACATATCGATTTGTGTAAATGCAGAAAATATACTTTCAAATTTACTTTCTGGAATGCCGATGCCGGTGTCGATCACAGAGAATTGCAATTCGCATTGATCAGCGTCGATTAGTGTGCAATCAATGATCAGGGCGACATGCCCGGTGTCGGTGAACTTTATGGCGTTGATCAGCAAGTTCACCATAATCTGCTTTAGACGTAGAGAATCTACAATAATATGACGGTTGTCAGGCGGGGTTGTGCTGCCAATGAAAAGAGAAATACCTTTATCTACTGCCAGGCCGGTTACGGTGAAATTTACTTCACTGAGCAATTGTTGGAGATCAGTTTCTCTTGTATCCAGTTTTAACTCGCCAGACTCTATTCGACTTATATCCAGAATTTCGTCAATCAATGACAGTAGTGTATTTGAAGATTGATGTATGACTTTTACATGTTCTGTTTGCTCTTCGCTCATTGATGAATGATTTAGTAATGACATGGTGCCGACGATGGTATTCATCGGGCTGCGAATTTCGTGGCTCATGTTGGCCAGAAAATCCGATTTAAACGCGCTGGCTAGTTCCGCTTCTTCGCGAGCTTGTTCTAACTGTTTGTTTTGAGACTCGAGCTTTTCTAACGTATTTTTGAGTTCTTCAGTCGCGAGCTCTGTGGCACGCCGTAGTTTTTTATGAAATGACTGAAGCTCTGTTGACAGGTGGTCTACGCCGCGACCGAGTTCGCCGAGTTCGCCACTGGCGTCAATGTGTTTAATCTCTGCATACTTGTTGTTTGCCAGTAGTCCGACATTTTTCGTAATCAAGCGTACCGGTCGGGTTACAGAATTCGCAAGGATGATAGCGGCGGGAATCGTCACCAGTATTGCCAAAAGTGCGATGATCAGACCCTGCTTGATGACCTGGAGCTGCTGTTGGTACGCGCTGCTGAGGTTTACTGTCAGGGTCAGATTACCAATCAGATCTTCAGCTGGATTGATCGGCATGGCTTCAGTCTGAAAATATGGATCTTCGTATTCCGAGAGGTCGGTTCGTATGACGGGTACTGTGATTTCACTGATTAAAGGTTGTGCTTGAATCCAGGCTCGCAGCGCCATACCTAGCGAGCTGATCCGGTAGGTTTCCGGGTCTGTGGTGTGTAGTTGACCAATGGTTATCCCTGAATCATTGGTGAACTTTATTGCCGCGATGGTCGGTTCATTCAGGACTGGCTGAGAAATGCTTCGTAGCAGCGCGCTGTTGTCTGATGCGATAGCGAACTCACTGGTGTGAGCGAGGCCCTGGGCTAATATTTTTGCATTCTGAAGATCTTCAGATTCAATCTCACTGATTCTGTTTATTACGATGGATGCGGTGACCAGTATGGCAACGATGAGTGCTGGCAACAGTGCAATGATTAGCATGCGATTGTGAATAGAGAGACGCTTCATGATTGAAAGTCTCCGTCAACAAATGTGGCGCTGGTATCGATTTGCCGTTGTGGGGCAAGGTTTAGAGATCGTGAGATGCCTTCGTTGACTTTAATTGAGAAATACTTTGGTATGAAGATGCTCTGAAAGGTACCCGGAAAGCCTGATGCTATTATTTCTGCTGTTTGGCGGATAAGCTGATCGGGACTAGACCAGTTGGTCATTAAAGCACCTGCTTCAACATAGCTTCTGCTATAACCAATCACAGGCTTCGCGTAGCCGTAGGTGGTGAGTAACATGGTGCGCAGCGTCGAACTGCTGTAAACCAGCGGGTCGGGTAGCGCGAGTAGTGCGTCTGCATTTTTAAGTGCCGAGCGGATTTGCCGAGCAATAGGGCGCTGCGGGTTAAACTGAGTGGCGCTGATTGAACGCAGCTGAGCCTCAGAAAGCGTGTCCGGATCGGAGGTGAGTAGGGCGAACTCCTTTAAGGACGGAAACAGATGTTGTGCAACATTGATCTGGCGTTGCAATGGTTGATCTACCACAATTGCTGCAATGTGTCGGGCGGAACTTGACGGGTTTTCTATGTTCTGGAAGGCGTATTTTGATAGGAGTGAACACAAAACGGGGTTCTGATCAAAATGAGTGATTGCGATTTTGCAGCCATTAAAGCCAAGCCCGACAATTACTTGGTCGTCTGATTTAAGTGCAGGTAAGTCGGCAGGTGTGAAAATTTGATGTTCAATTTTTGTGAACTCGGTTTTCAGTGCGTGCCGCGTTGTTGCCTCGATTCTTTCAGGGACATCGACAATAACAATGATGTTGTTTTCGGCGAGAATAGAATTGCTTTGGCAACACAGAAATATAGCGAGTAGCTTCGCTAAAATGTTATTTCTTTTTTTGCCCTTCGTACTCATTTACTGAGGCGAATCCTTCGCGTTGGGGATGATAAACAACTCTTGTAAAACTACGTTTGTTTTATTGGCAGTCTTGATATTGCAGTTTACTATTACCAGTTTAGTGAGAAGCCCGCAGAGTAGGTGTTCTTGATTTTGTTGCGCTCTACATAGTCCACGTTTTTCCCGGGAAACTGCTGTGTCTGAAAAAATATATTAAAATCAGCGCCGCCAATATCGAATGAACGCGCCAGACGCAGGTCAAGTCGATTCATTCGGGAAGTATCAGCTACATCGTCCCAGATCCAGTCACTGCTGTGATAGTACTCAGCGCTCATTGAGAAACCATTGTCATTGCGAACACTGCCGAATAAAGAAAGCGTATGTTCAGGTGTCAACATTCGCGCAGCGAGTGCTGTGTCAAACTCAAATGAGTAAGAGTAGGCGCCGCGTAGTCGAATGTTCTGGTTCGGATTAAATTCAATTTGCAGTTCCAGGTTGGTCATTTTGGCGCTGAAGTCTTCGTTGTCATACTGCCTTACCGCGCCGTCAAAAGTGTCGGATGGAAGTTCTGCCGCGAAGTTGTATATTTTATTGCTAACAATTTGTCTTGCAATTTTTGCGTCGAATGTTAGATCGGTTTTTCGCAAAACGGCCGTATAGCCGAGCTCGTACACATCGATTGTTTCGGGCTGCAATCCGGGAGATCCGATGAGGGCTGTGTCTGTGAGTGATAATGCCAGCGCCGGTACGTTGCCTGTGGTGGTAACGTTTCCTTCCGTTTCCAGTAATAGCGGAGTGCGCTCACCACGTGAATAACTTAATCGAAAGCTCCTGTTTGGCTGGTATCGATAGATGGCTGCAAATCTTGGTAGCAGTGTGCTATCTCTGATGGTGTTGTTTTCAAACATCAGCCCGGTGTTTAAAAGGAACTTGGGGTGAGGTGCGTATTCTGAATTAAAGAATGCCCGGCCGGTGTAGATTTCATGTTGCCTGGTATCGTTAAATAAATAAGCGCCTTTTACAGAATCGTACCGCAGCGCGGCTCCGGTATTGATTCTGTGATTGTTATTTAACCGCCTTGTACGTTCGAACTCAATTTCGTGACGAGCTGAAACGGCGTATCGATTCAAAGGAACCTCTAGATTGATACCACTGAACTGAGGGTCTCTGAGTGTTTCACCTAAGTCGTATAGAAATAGCCCGGTTTCATTCATGCTGAAGCGAGAATAGTGATAACTAAGGCTGTCTGAGCTTTCGCTTGAGCTTGCACGTTCCCAGTTGATGCGGGTAAAGCCGTTTCTGATATCGCGATAGGGAGTAAGGTCACCAGTTGTAACCACATTGTTGAGCTCTATATAGCCAGAGCGTGTGAAGCCTGCGTCAAATTCAAGCTTTTCGCTGTTGTTGATTTGCCAGCTTGAATACAAGGTGGCTCGTTTGTCTCTCTCTGTATCTGGCAAATTGTCATAGCCCTCGCTGTGGGCTGCCTCTGCTGTAATCCGGTAGTCGATGTTGTCTTTGGAGCCAGAGCCGCTGATTGTGGCTTTGCCGAACTCATTTCCACCTGCCTCGGTCTTTACTATCCAGCCTCGGTGTGATGCTGCAGGGGTGGTGGTGATACTGATCACCGCGAAGTATGAATTGGGGCCAAAAGTGGCGGCATTTGGTGATCTCACCACCTCAATACGCTCGACATCACTCAATGAAATGGGAAGGTCGCCCCACGGAATGCCGCCGTATAACGGGATATAGGCAGGGCGACCATCAATGATGAGTTGTATTTGCGGATTGAAACGGGTGCTTTGCCCGTGATAAGTGGCGACCGGATAGCCATGCAGCAGACGACTGACTTGAAAGCCGGGTACCAGCAATAGCAGATCAACAATGCTTGTGGCGCCAGACTGTTCTATTAGTTCCCGATCGAGGACCGTGATCGCGGTCGGCGCCTCGGTAATGGGCTGCCTGAGTCGCGACGGGGAGATGACCACAGACACGTCATCTTGTTCGTACCAGGACTGTGTCTGGCTAATCGCTGGAGTCCCCGCTGCCAAACACAACCACCACGTGAGCAGAACGCCGATAATCGATGTTCGGTGATTCAACGTTACCATCTCCTTATGACTCCAGTCGTTTATACTAGCATGGCTCGGAATCCCGGAAAGTTGGCCGGATAGAAGGATTTTTCCTTTGTGCTGCGCCGGCAAATGCCGGGTTTCGTGCTGCTGTGGCTGTGCCTTTGTGTCAGCACAGATCCCTACCCCTCTCTCTTAGGAATGAATATTAAGTGTCTGAGAATCAGATAAAGTCTCCCGGTTTACCCAAGCTCTTTCTTAAGAAAAATGAGGAGCGCCGACTCAACGCCGGCCATCTATGGGTCTATAGCAATGAAGTCGATAACAAGAAAAGTCTCTTAAAGGACCTTGAGGTCGGCGCGACTGTCGAAATATATTCAGATCGCGGTAAGTTTTGCGGCAACGCCTACGTCAATCCGCATTCATTAATCTGTGCTCGCGTGTATAGCTTTAAGCAGGGGCAGGCGTTCGATAAAGAGCTGCTGGTTAAGCGAATTGGTGCGGCACTTAGCCTGCGTGAATCATTGTATTCGTTTCCCGCTTATCGCCTGGTGCACGGCGAGGGTGACTTGCTGCCTGGCCTCGTGGTTGATCGCTACAATGATGTACTGGTAGTGCAGATTAGTACTGCCGGAATGCAGGCTATTGAGTCCGAGGTCATTGAGGCGTTAATGGAGTGTGTAAAGCCTGCTGCCATACATGTTCGCAGTACCAGTTCAGTGAGAATACTCGAAGGCCTTGAGCCCAGAGAGGAAACTGTATTCGGCACTGTACCTGATGTGGTGCGTATAAAAGAAAACGGCCTGGAGTTTGATGTGCCGATAGAAGCCGGGCAGAAGACCGGGTGGTTTTTTGATCATCGAGACAACCGCAAAACGCTACAGGACTTCTGTGAAGGCAAGCGAGTGCTTGATGCATTTAGTTATCTCGGGGCATGGGGAATCAATGCGTTGGCAGGTGGTGCCAGTGAGGTTCTTGCAATCGACAGTTCGCAAGCTGCCTGTGATGGTGCGCTGAAAAATGCTGAATTAAATGGTTATAAAGAAGATCGTTTTTCAGTGATGAAGGGAGATGTAGCTGATTGTCTGGCCAGGCTGCGTGATACGACATCGGACCGGTTTGATGTCATTGTGCTTGATCCTCCTGCGTTTATTCAGCGGGCTAAAGACAAACGCAAAGGCACCGAGATGTATCGCAAGATCAATTCTCTGGCAGCGCAACTATTGACTGACAATGGGCTGCTTGTGTCTGCGTCCTGTTCACACCATTTGACCGACGCTGAGTTACAACGTGTGGCCTTGCAGTCGGCTCGTGGCGTTGGTCGTGGATTGCAGATTCTTGTTCGAGGTCATCAGGGGCGCGATCACCCGGTGCATGCGGCAATTCCCGAAACGGAATACCTGAAGGCTATCTTTGCTCGTTTGATTCGATAAGGCTGGTTCTTTTAATAAAGCCTGTAAATGATTGCATTTTATAAATGACGGAATGACAACCCCGGATTACTCAATCCGGTGCGTCTTTAAGGTGTGAGCAAGGTATAATCCCGCTAAGCCTTGCACTCTATTTTGGAATCCAGATGCTTCAATATCCGAATATCGATCCAGTGGCTATTTCACTGGGGCCGATGTCCATTCACTGGTACGGCATCACGTACCTGGTGGGCTTTGCAGCAGCGTGGTTTTTGGCCGGTGTGCATACCAGGCGCTTGAATCTGCCGTTTAGTAAAGATGATCTCGCCGATCTGGTTTTTTATTGTGCGCTGGGTGTGATACTCGGTGGTCGGATCGGCAGTGTATTGTTCTACAATTTTTCTGCCTTCCTTTCAGATCCGTTGATGTTGTTACGAATCTGGCAAGGCGGTATGTCATTCCATGGCGGGTTCATTGGTGTCATTGTGGCGATGTGGGTTTTTGCACGCAATCGCGGTCGGGAATTTTTCCAGGTTGCAGACATGGTGGCACCGGTCACAGCGATTGGTCTGGGCGCAGGTCGAATCGGTAATTTTATCAACGGTGAGTTGTGGGGTCGTGTCACCGACGTGCCATGGGGCATGGTGTTTCCGTTTGAACGAGCTGGTACTCTGCCCAGGCACCCGTCGCAGCTTTATCAGTTCCTGCTTGAAGGGGTGCTGCTGTTTCTGGTTATCTGGATCTATTCCCGTAAGCCACGACCCACCATGGCGGTGTCAGGAATGTTTCTGCTTTGCTATGGCTTGTTTCGTTTCTTTGTTGAGTTTTTCAGAGAACCGGATAGTCATTTAGGTTTTGTCGCGTTTAACTGGATGACGCGCGGTCAGCAACTGTGTGTGCCTATGGTCTTATTGGGAGCGTTCTTAATCTGGCTTGCTTACCGTCGCCAGGCGAACGCTGCCAGCACATGAATAAGCCAGTGCATCCAGAGCAACAGTACCTCGATCTGCTACAGCTGTTAGTTGATCGTGGTGACGAACGTGTTGATCGAACGGGGGTCGGCACCCGTGCTGTGTTCGGGCATCAAATGCGTTTTGATCTTGCTGATGGATTTCCGGTTTTCACCACCAAACAGGTGTATTGGAAAACAGCATTCAAAGAAATGCTATGGATGCTAAGTGGCGGTGACAACATTCGTGAATTGCTGCAGCAGAATGTGAAAATCTGGACGGATTGGCCTTTAAAGAAATATCGGCAAGAAAATAATTCTGACATCTCGCAAGCTGATTTCGAGCAGAAAATTCTGGCGGATGAAAGCTTTGCCAGGCAGTGGGGTGATCTTGGCCCGGTGTATGGTCGCCAGTGGCGGCGCTGGAAAGCCAGTGACGGCACTGAGATAGATCAGGTGCAACAAGTCATTAATGATTTAAAAAATAATCCCACCTCGAGAAGGATTATCTGGGACGGGTGGAATGTTGCAGAGCTAGAGCAAATGGCCTTGCCGCCGTGCCACAAGCACTACCAGTTTTATGTGAACCAGAGCACCAATACTCTGAGCGGTGCCATGGTGCAACGCAGTGCTGACGCCTTTCTGGGGTTGGCCTGGAATATTGCAAATCTTGCCTTGGTGACCCATTTGCTTGCCCGCCAATGTGGTTATGAGCCGGGGGAGATCGTTTGGTTTGGAATGGATGTACATTTGTATTTAAATCACATCGATCAAGCCAGAGAGCAATTGCAGAGATCCCCGATGCCATTTGCACAGCTTGAAATAGATGCATCGGTGAGTTCATTATTCGATTATAGAATGGAGCATTTAAATTTAGTGAACTATCAGTCGCATGGTGCAATTGCAGCGTCTGTTGCGGTTTAACGTGTCACAGATAATTTAAATTTACGTAACGGCTTGTAAATTAATTGGCGGCTTTTAAGTGGCCATTTTCGATTATTTAGTTAAATGAAGCACCTACGTGATGATGGATCATCTGGCCTTCTGACTGGTTGCTTAAACATACTGATCGCTGCGCCGATAGCACGAAGGGTTTTCTACCAGAGTGGCCGTAGCCATGTTGTCAGTGCTTCAAAGTAATGCCGGAAGTATTATCGTTGCCAGCTCCGTAATTGCGGGTATGTGTGCCGTGGTTATTGCCAGGCGAGGTAAGTAGGAAATTACCGCGTAGTTCGAATTTCTGATTATGAATTTATCCGCTGGGGCAGTGTGGTAATCTGAGCCCCAGTCAATTGCAACACCGGCTTACACTCATGCTTGAAACCGTAAATTACTCTGACGCGGATGCCCCGGTTCGCTTTGTCGAGTCACTTCGAGAGACAGGTTTTGGCGTATTGCGGAACCACCCGATTCCACAGGCCCAGGTGGATTCAATCTACCAGAACTGGCTTCAGTTCTTTGCGGATGAAACGAAGCATGACTATCGGTTCAGTCCGGAAAAATTTGATGGTTTTTTCGCGGCTCAGGAAGCGGAGGCCGCTAAAGGCCGTCTGGTACGTGATATCAAAGAGTATTATCACTACTATCCGTGGGGCCGGTGTCCGGATAAATTAAAAAAAGAGTTGGCAGACTACTACCAGTTGGCGGGGGAGTTTGGCGGAACGTTATTGTCGTGGATAGAGTCTCACAGTCCGGATAACGTGAAAGCCAAATACAGTGAGCCTCTGCCTGCAATGATGGAAGGTAGTGAGCAATCGCTTTTGCGTGTACTTCACTACCCACCGTTAAGTGGCGAGGAAACCCCGGATGCGATACGAGCAAGTGCGCATGAAGATATCAACCTGATTACGATCCTGCCTGCGGCCAATGAACCGGGTCTGCAAGTCAAGGCGCGTGATGGAAGTTGGCTTGATGTGCCGTGTGATTTTGGCAATCTTATTGTCAACATTGGCGATATGTTGCAGGAAGCTTCAGGGGGCTACTTTCCGTCTACAACCCATCGCGTGGTTAACCCTGAAGGCCTCTCTCATAATAACTCGCGGGTATCGATTCCGTTATTTTTACATCCGCGCCCGGAAGTGGTGTTGTCCGATCGTCACACCGCCGGTAGTTATCTAAAAGAGCGCCTGGCAGAACTCAGGCAGGTGGAAGAGTAGGCTCTGGCAGCCGGGTATATTGAGAGGGTATTAGTTTGCGCATCGCGATGGTCATGGCTATGGACAACAACCGCCTGATAGGAAAAGACGGCACGTTACCGTGGCACATATCAGCCGACCTGCAATACTTCAAGTGCATCACTATGGGTAAGCCAATGATAATGGGTCGCAAGACCTATGAGTCTATTGGCAGGCCCTTGCCTGGAAGGCATAGTATTGTAGTCACCAGAAATGAAGACTGGTCGGAAGATAACGTTCAAGTGGCGTCAACTCTTGATGATGCACTTATGTGTGCAAGGGAGCATCAGGCAGAGGAAATGATGATTATTGGTGGCGCGTCTATTTGTGAGAGCGCGATGCCTTACGTGGAAAGATTGTATCTGACCATTATTGATCATGAATTTGAAGGTGGAGATACCTGGCTGAAAAGTTATCAAGCCGCTGATTGGGTAGAAGTTGCCAGTGAGCATAACGATGAAACCGGGCAGGGCGGCTATCGGTTTGTCTACTATGTGCTGGAGCGGGCACAACCGGGGTCAGAGGCTCACAGTGAGTAGTCCGGAATCTAGATTTCGCTGCTAACGGAAAACACTTTTTTATCTTCAAGTCTTAATGCCGTTAACTCGTTGCCCCACGCACAGCCCGTATCAAGTGCATAGATGTTGTTGTGTTGTTGGTACCCAAGCGCTGCCCAATGGCCGAATAAAATGGTGTGATTTGCCACTGCTTGATTGTTTATCTCAAACCATGGCACCAGGTGCGCAGGTTGGCTGCCCGGTGTGCCGTTACAGCTGTAGTCGGGAGTGGCCTGCTTGTCGCAATATCGCATTCGAGTTAAGCAGTTGAGTGCATAGAGTAATCGCTCGGTAAAATTCTCAGAGTCACTCCACGCCCCTTCGGTATTGCCGTATAAAGCCGCCAGCGCATTTTTGCTGCGGGCACTTTGAATTGCTGGCTCCAGTTCTTTTTTGAGCTTATATATGGTTTCCAGTGACCACATCGGGTGAATGCCGGCATGCACTAATATATATTCATTTTCGATATGTATTATCGGCAGGTGCTGTAGCCAGCTAATGAGTTCTTTGGCGTCGTAAGCGTCGAGTACTTGAAAAAGCGTATTGTCTTTGTCTTTGCGCTGGCGTACTTCATAGTGCAGCGCCAAAAGATGAATGTCGTGATTGCCCAGAACGGTGATGCAGCTTTCGCCTAGTGACTTGACGAAGCGCAATGTGTCGAGTGACTGTGGTCCGCGATTGACTAGATCACCAGTGAACCACAGCCGATCGTCACTTTCGCTAAACTTAATTGTATCAAGCAGTCTACAGAGTGGATCGTAGCAGCCGTGTACATCACCTATTACGTAAGTGGCCATAAACGTAGCTGGATAAAATTAGTGAAGCGTGTGCGGTGTTGCCAGCAGGAAATCCGGAATGGCTGCATCAAATTCTTCGCCGCTGTCACTGAGCATTTGATAGCTGCCACTCATGGTGCCCATTGGCGTCTCGAGGATCGTGCCACTGGTATATTGATAGCCCTGACCAGGCTTTATTAATGGTTGATCACCGACAACACCTTCGCCTTTGACTTCCTGTGTTTTGCCGTTGCCATGTGTGATGATCCAGTGCCGCGTTAGTAGTCGCGCCGGGATATCGCCTTCGTTGGTGATGGTCACCGTGTAGGCAAATACGAAACGTTCATCATCAGGATCGGAATCGGCTTCGAGATACCGGGTAGCGACTTCCACTTTGATGGTGTCAGCGTTTGCATGCTCGTCTTGATGTTCAGTGTCTTGTGAATTTGTCACGCGATTCCCAGTGGTAAAAAGTTGGCTCAACACGGAGATAATACCTTAGTCTCTACTCAGATTGAGTGGCTTTCTGCAAAGCCTGAAGTTGTGACTGCATTTAAGATGTACACGGAAAGAAATGTGCAGATTGCCTGCCGGTGATCGAGCCGCTCTGTTGCTGTTATGCGCCTCAACGAAGATGATGCTGGCTAGCGTGATTTGATATGGTTTCCGCCCGCACCCGCCCCGGGGGATTTTGCCGTCGTGGTCAGAGTCATATTTCTATCGACTGTCAGGAGATCGAATCACAGTTCAATTGTTAGTGGTTCGTCAGACATCGCAGGCACAGTGCAACACAGAAAGATCTTATCATTCTGGCTTTGCAGTTTTGGTGAGTGTAGGTAGTCTTGCCGGATGAAAGAAACACATCTCAACAAACGGATGGCCAGGCTACTGACTAAAAATGGCGCAGTGAAGAATAAGTGATTAATTGTCGGCATTCACCAAGCGGTGAGTCGGCGAATCAGTGAACAGGTCTATCAACCTGAGAGGGTTGCGGGTGTCCGTCTGATATCTAGCTGAGGAATGATGTAGCCCCGCCAATTGCGGGGCTCATGATCAATTGCGATAAGTGCTACCCGACGTTCTCACCAAAAGGTAAGTCTCTCAATCGATTGCCGGTTGCAGCGAAAATTGCGTTCGCAAGTGCCGGGGCAAAAGGAGGTACACCGGGTTCACCGATACCGGTAGCGTGAACAGAGAACGGATGTTTAACGATATGAGTGTGTACCTTTTTCGGATACTCACTGATGCGCGCTACCGGGTAGTCATGAAAGTTCGAATTGGTGACTGCACCGTTTTCGTAGTTGATACCGGAGTACATGGCTAATGTCATCCCCATCACCGCAGCACCTTCCATCTGTGATGCTACACGTTCAGGATTAACGCAGAAACCACAGTCAACGGCGGTGTGAACCTCGGGAATACTGATGCTGCCGTCGCTTGCAGTTTTGACTTTGACCACCGATGCCACGTAGGTAACAAAGCTTCGATGTGCTGCTATTCCCAGGGCTTCTCCCTCGGGTAGCGTTTTTCCCCATCCGGCTTTCTCTGCGGCAAGTTCAATTACTCCACGCAAGCGTGATGTGTCGTTAGGGAATTCTTCGTAGGGTTCGCCATAATTCCAAAGCTCTTTCATATCAGCCGCTACAGGATCGATTTTACGATCTGGGCCTATCAACTCAAGCAGCATTTCTTTCGGGTCCCGACCGAGTTCGTGTGCAAGTTCTGCGATAAATGACTGAACCCCCCATGCTCTCGGTATGTTCGATACTGCACGGAACCAGCCTATCCGGGTATGCGACTTTGCTTCGCCTGCTTCGATGGACATATTTTCAACACCGATTGGTGTATCAACCAGTCCCATACCCGCTTCAAGGCCGCTGGTGAATCCCGGGTCGGGCATAAAGGTAGAAAATATGGTCGGTGAAACAGATCGATGGCGCCAGCCAATGACTTTGTCATTGTCGTCGATAGCAGCCTCAAGTCGCTCCACAGATGTGGTGTGATAAAAGCCGTGTTTGATGTCGTCTTCACGCGTCCATTGCAGTTTGACTGGTGCACCGATTTCTTTTGACACAATAGCGGCTTCAATGACGTAGTCGCACTTTGACTTTCGACCAAAACCGCCACCTAATAAACTCACGTTAACGGTTACCTGTTCTGGCTTCAGTCCAAGCGCAGTTGCGACGTCTGTGCGTGCGCCATAGGGGCTTTGTACCGGGGCCCATATGTCCAGCTTACCATCCTTATAATCGGCAACTGCGACCAGTGGTTCCATTTGTGCGTGTTGCATGTGGGGTTGGTAGTATTCATGGGCAATGACTTTTTTTGCATTGGCGAAAGCACTATCAGGATCACCGACAGAGCGCATTACCTTGCCTGGTTTTTTCGCCGTTGCACGCATTTGTTCAGTAAATGCTGCTGTGTTGTAAGCGTCATGCAAGCTTTCGCTCCATTCAATCTTCAGTGCTTCTCTGCCCTTGATAGCCGCCCATGTATTGGTGGCAACGACGGCAATACCTCCGAGCGGTGCAAATTTAGCCGGCGGCATTGAGCCTGCTATTTCCACTACACTTTCAACGCCGGGTATTTTTAGCGTTTCACTGGAATCAAATGATTTTACTGATGCACCCACCACAGGGGGTCTGGCGACTACAGCGAACTTCATACCGTCTGTGGTGTAGTCAGCGCCATAGCGGGCTTTGCCGGTAGTGATGTCATGCAGGTCAACGATGGGTGTCTCGCCTTTCCCAAGGTATCGAAATTCATCATCGGTTTTAAAGGTAAGCATCTCAAATGATGGAAGTTCCATTGCCATCGCGACTTTGGCAAGCTCGCCGTAGCCAAGCGATTCCCCGGTGGGGTTGCCATCGCTGCCCATCATATGAACCTTATGATTAGAGGCTTTGACATTGCTTGCGTCAGTTCCCCACTCCACTGCGGCCGCCTGTTCAAGCATGTATCTCACAGAAGCGCCCATCTGACGCATTGGTTGAATGTAGTGTCGCAGACTACGGGAACCGTCGGTGTCCTGGTTACCGTACTTTGGCTCGTCGCCTTCGGCCTGTACAATTTTCACCTGTGACCAATCGGCTTCCATTTCATCTGCAAGGATCATCGGCACACTGGTTCGCGATCCGGTTCCCATTTCCGAGCGATGTGCCGTTAGAGTGACAGTACCATCCGCATCGATAGCAACAAATACTTTTGGGTCTGTCACTGTTTTATGCGGCATACCCTCGGCGCCTGTGGGGTACGGATCAAATGCGAGTGCTGTTTTTGGCACAAGCTGCATGCCGATCGCGAGGCTCGCAGTGCTGCCGGTAATTTTCAGAAACTGACGTCTGTTGACCTTGCTTATCTCAAAGCGGGATTCAGCGTTGTTAGCGCGCCGATCAATGCCAGCTATCTGATCTAATATTTCCTGTTCAATATGAGATTTCATGTTACCCCTCCGTGGTGTCGGTGGCAGCCATGGCAACCGCCTCATGGATGCGTTGATAGCAACCACAGCGGCAGATGTTGCCAGCCATAGATTGATCAATTTGATCATCAGTAGGCTTTGGTGTTGAAGATAAGAATGCCGCTGCGCTCATGATCTGGCCAGATTGACAGTAACCACACTGTGGGACGTTCATAGCGCGCCAGGCTTTTTGAACCGGATGATTGCCTTCGCTATCAAGGCCTTCGATGGTGGTGATCTCTTTGCCGGCGACTGCATCGACGCTTAAAAGACAGCCGCGTGTTGCATTGCCATCTACGTGTACAGTGCAAGCGCCACATTGGCCTGTACCGCAGCCGAACTTTGTACCGTGCAAATTCAGAACGTCTCTCACATACCAGAGCACCGGCATGGTTGGGTCGCCATCAAAAATCTGCTCTTCGCCGTTTACTTTAAATGAAATAGCCATATACATTTTCTCCGTTGTTACTGTGTACAGTTATGCTATTGCGAGCCCTCTCTCCGTGATGGCTTGACGATAAACAATGAACGAAAGTTCTGAAGTATGGCGTGCGAATATTTTGAAATTACAACTTCAAACATCCAGTTGGATGTATCCCTCCGTCGTTACCAATCAGGCGCTTGCAAAAGTGTGCTTTACGGAATGCCCAAAGTCAGGATATTCCTGTCTTCAGTAACTGTCTATAAATACGGATGGTTTTTCAGTGCTTGTCGTGAAATAGCGGCTTAATACACTTCGACTTGCAGTGAGATTGTTTTCTGGTTATTGGTGAAGGTTGACCTATAACTGGAGATAATGGCATGTTTGCTCATTTTTATGCGCATCATATTGAATGAAGGTTAGAGCAGAAAGACAAAGGAGGAATATATTGAGAGCCGGCTTGATAGATCATTCCGCGACCATGCTGAGAGATAAACGAATACTGCGCTGCAAACAACGATAAGTGGTTGCGATCATTTCTATATCAGAATTGGCCAGCAATCAGCCGAACCAAAACAGCGATATATCAATAAAGTATTCCGTAGATTTAATTTTCATAAAACGCAACTGCACAAGAACTGAATAATTCAGTAGTAGCTGCCACTATTCAGTAGTCTGTCTTTTTGCGCAGTTTCTTGAGGTTGCTGTGTTTGGTTTTGCTGTCCATGCGCCTTTTCTGCGAATTGCGGCTGGGCTTGGTCGGGCGTCTGGTTTTGTTGACTACGGTGGCGGCTTTGATGAGAACGACCAGACGGTCGAGAGCGTCCTGGCGGTTTTGTTCAAGTGTGCGGTACTGTTGTGCCTTAATGATCACCACACCATCGCTGGTAATTCTGCTATCGCGATGGCTGAGCAGTCGTTCTTTATAGAAATCGGGCAACGATGAATTTTTCACATCGAATCGCAAATGAATGGCCGATGATGTTTTGTTTACTTTCTGACCACCTGAGCCCTGAGAGCGAATGGCTTGCAACTCGATCTCTGCATCTGGAATGCTGGTATTTTCATTGATGACTAACATGTCGGTCTATTGTAGTTCGATATCCGTACTTTTATTACTACTACAAGGATATACGCCTAATTTTTTAACTGGACTGCCAACTGATATGGCTTGTGTACTGTAGATTGAGCTAGAGGCCAGTTGCTGTTAGATTTCCGAGTATCCCTATTCAAAGGTTACAAATAGATGGTTACCGGAAGCTGTTTATGCGGTGGAATTCAATATCAAATTACTGGCCAGCTGAAAAAGATTCAAATCTGTCATTGTCAGCAATGTCGCAAGGCCCAGGGATCCGCCTTTGCGGCGAACCTTCCTGTCAATGTAGAGGAATTTACCATCACTAAGGGTGAAGGTCTGTTGCGGGAATTTGAATCTGAGACTCGCGCGGGTAAGTACCGGGTATTTTGCAGTTGTTGCGGGTCTGCGATTATCAGTCGTTTGGATAGTGCGCCTGATGTGGTTCGCCTGAGGGCAGGGACGCTAAATGAACCAATAGACAGTGAAGTGACCCTGCATCAGTTTGTGGCGCATAAGGCGGGCTGGTGGGATATCAATGATGAATTGCCTCAGCACGACGAATATCCACCAAAATAGATGCGCTCATGTTAGTTCAATCGATTCCGGTATCAGCGGAAGTTGAAGCGTTATTAAGTAACGCAGGTTTGCCAGTGTCTGATATTCACGATCCCGATAAAATTTTCTTTTTGGGATTGCATGTTGATGGGAAATTAATTGGGGTTATCGGGGTGGAACAATATTCAGCCGTCGCATTGTTGAGATCTCTTGTGGTCAACAACAGTGCACGTCAATCGGGATATGGACGGCAGCTGGTTAGTGCGATAGAGGCCCGGTGCGCCGAGAAAGGTGTGGAGGAAATCTATCTGCTCACCACGGAGGCGAAAGACTATTTTACCAGAGCGGGTTATAGCGAGGTTTGTCGTGATCTGGTGCCGAGTTCAATTGTAAAAACCAGTCAGTTTTCGAGTTTGTGTCCTTCAACGGCCATCGTCATGGTAAAGAGTTTGTAGCTGTTTAATCGAATAGGAATTTTTGTTTGAAGACAAACGTCAACGCTGTTGGAGACCACAGTTGTGCGTTGAATAGTTACCAGGTGTCAGTCTAAGAGACCAGGCCTGCGAGGGCAGCATAGCTTTCGATGTTCAACGTCTCGGCACGGGCTCCAGGGTCAATGCCAACGCTTTGTATTTGTTCTTCGTTTAGCACGCCTTTGAGGTTGTTTCGAAGTGTTTTGCGTCTGTGCATAAATGACGTTTTCACTATTTTGTTGAATGCACTATGGAGTTCCTTTTTTATCAATGGTTCGGCTCTTGGTGAAAGTGCTATAAAGCCAGATTCCACTTTGGGTGCCGGTGAAAATGCCGTGGGCGGCACATTGAACAAGGCGTGTGTTGCACAGAGGTTCTGCACAATTAGTGATAGCTGACCGAAGTGCGGGTCACCGGGCTGGGCACACAGTCTCGCCACGACCTCCCACTGCAGCATAAAGTGCATATCGATAATATTATCAATATTGTCCAGCAGTTTAAAAATTAACGGAGTGGCTACGTTGTAGGGCAGGTTGCCTACCAGCCTCAGAGGCAGCCCTTTGCTCAATTCAAAAAAATCTACTCTAAGTGCATCACCCTGATGCAGTTCAAACTGACGATGGTGTGAGAACTTTGTTTGTAGAATTGGAATGAGATCTTTGTCGAGTTCTACAGCGGTTAGCGGGTGGTCATTGCGTAGCAATGCTTCGGTAAGTGCTCCTCTGCCCGGGCCAATTTCTATTAATGTGTGCTCGACAGAAACAGTGTTATCAAACAGAGAAGCGATTTGATTGATGATGGTGTTGTCGATCAGAAAGTTCTGACCGAATCTTTTTCGAGCCTGGTGCCTGGACATAGTTTGAGTTGTCTGTTTAAGGCGAGTTGCGCGCTAATTCAATACTGAGATCGATCGCGGCATGCAAACTGCCGTCCTCGGCTTTACCTGTGCCAGCCAAATCCAGTGCGGTGCCGTGATCCACCGAAGTGCGAATGATGGGTAGTCCAAAGGTGATGTTAACGGCATTGCCAAAGCCTGCATACTTTAATACTGGAAGACCCTGATCATGAAACATCGCCAGCACAGCATCTGCCCCTTTGAGGTGGCGTTGGGTAAATAGTGTGTCTGCAGGCAGTGGGCCGGTGGCATTGATGCCCTGAGTTTTTGCATATTCGATGGCGGGTGTGATGATTTCAATCTCTTCGCGACCCAAATGACCTGATTCTCCTGCGTGCGGGTTTAAACCGCAAACAAGGATGTGAGGTGAGGCAATGTTGTACTTTGATTTTAAGTCGCTGTTGAGAATCTGTAGTGAGTCGACGATCGCTTTATGAGTGATAGCAGCCGCGACATCTTTAAGTGGCAGGTGGGTGGTGACCAAGGCCACTCTAAGCGTGTCTGCTGCCAATACCATCAGCGGTGTGGCGTGCAATCGTTCAGCTATGTATTCGGTGTGGCCGGAAAATGGAATGCCAGCATCGTTGATCACACCTTTGTGTACTGGTGCTGTCACCATGGCATCAAACAATCCGTCTCGACATCCGTCAACCGCCATGCGGATTGACTCAAGTACATAGGCTGAATTGGCAGAGTCAAGTTCGCCCGCGATTACAGGGGTGATGGTGTTTAGTGGTAGGACTGAAATTTTAGCTGAGGTGTTTTCAGCATCAAACGTGGTGAATTGGTTTTTAATGCCTAACGATTTTTCCCGCGCCAGCAGAACTGCAGGGTCTGCGATGATGACCAGTTCTGCATCGGTTCTTGTTGTTAGTGCCGCACATAAGTCCGGGCCAATACCCGCCGGTTCACCTGCTGTGATCGCGATCCGAACGATCTGTTTCTTCATTGATATTTTTTCGCAAACCCGCGCAATTCAACATAGGCGTTGTCCCGTAGCGTGCTTAACCAGCTTTGGTATTTGTCTTCAGCCTTTTGCTGTCTTAACTGCTCACGTGCCTTGGTCTTTAATTCACCTTGTGGGTTTTGATCCCGTTTTTGTTCCAGAACTTCCACTATGTGCCAGCCGAATGCCGTTTTGAACGGTTGGCTGACCCTATTGACCGGTGTCGAGAAAGCCACTTGTTCGAATTCAGCGACCATTTCACCCGGGCCAAACCATCCGAGATTGCCACCATCAAGGGCACTTGTCGTGTCGTCCGAGAAAGCGGTCGCGACATCGGCAAAGTCCGCACCATCATTGAGTTGTTGTTGAACTTCTCTAATGCGCTGTTGGGCTTCTGTGTTACTGCGACCCGCGCGCGTGCTCACTAGAATGTGGCGCGCTCTTACGGTGCTTGGGGTGGCCTGGCTGATGGTGGTTCTGCTAATGAGTTTAAGGATGTGGTAACCGGCGACACTTCGAAGTGGCTCGGTGACATCGCCCTGCTGTAACCCGTCCATCTGCTGTGCAAAAAGTTCCGGCATATCGCTTAGTGCGCGTGTTCCAAGGTTTCCACCTTCGATGTCAGTTCCGTTGCCGCGTTCACTGCGAACCAGCGATACAAAAGACTCATCATCACGTGCTCTACTTGCCAAGGATTGTGCAACCTGGAGGGCTGCCGCGTCTTGTTGTGCATCTGCCTGCTGTGGCAGTTTGACCAGAATGTGTTCGAGATTATAGCGGTATTCACCGTTTGCCGAACTTCCGGTACTTAGCAGTTCTTCGACCTCTGCATCTGAGACAAACAGGTTAGATTCGATTTCCCGCCTTGTAAGTGTTGAGACCAGCAAGTCTTTTCTCAGGTCTTCACGAAATTGTAGAAAGTCCAGGCCCTGGCTGGAGACAGATTGTCGCAGCTGTGTCAGGGACATATTGTTATTGCGTGCCATGTCTTCGATAGCACGCTGTAGATTGGAGTCATCAATGCGGATGTTGCGCCGCGCGGCCTCTTGTAATTGAATAGAGCGAATAATGAGCCGTTCAACAATCATTTCATCCAGTTCATCTGCTTTTGGTAAACCGGGTTGATTCTGTGCCAGCATGGTGTCGCGCTCGCGTACAAACTCACTGGTGAGAATGATGTCGTCGTTGACGATCGCAAGAATGCTGTCAACCGGAGTCTCTTCACCGTGTGCGAGCAACGGCATGGATAGCAGTGACGCCAGGATCAGTCGCCTGGTAGCGCTGCTGATGCAATTGGTCAGATGGAAGGCGGCCGTAGATAAAAGTGTAGTTAGTCGCATGCTTGTGTCAGTGTGTTCGCGGTTAAAAAAGGAGCAGCGGTGATGCTATTCGTTGCTGTAAGTATAGCCACCGACGGCTTCACGCAGTACCTCCGTGACATTTTGGCCGACCGGTGCCAGGCCTTTCAGTACCAGTTGGAAAAAATAGGCGGTGTTGTTTTCCTGGCCATCATCAGTGATGTAACGCCGTGCGGCGGTTCGAAATGCCCAACAGCAACTCTCGTATTCTATTCCTACGACAGTTTCGATCGATTTTTTATCGTCGAGCGAGTAATTCCAGCCGGTGGCCAGTTTCCAGTTGTTCTTGATTGGCCAGGCAAAAGAGGCGTTAATGAATTCGCCTTCATCGCGCAAGTAACGATGGCCAATATTTACTAACCGGTCTGAGCCATCGCGATAGCGTATGGCGGCTGAAGAGCGTTCAGTGGTCGTGGTTGACGGATTCCATTGTGTGGCGGCTTCACCGCTCCAGTTTTTGTCAAACTCGAGCTTTAGCTCTGCAACAACATCCGAGCTTGAGGAGCGATCGGTTGAACCGTTGGGAAGGGTCACGGTGCGATCTTCAAAATACAAAATCTGACCGACACTGGCCTGAAATTTTTCACGACCCTGTTTGTTGATCAGGCGCGAGCTCAATGCAAAGCTTAGTTGATTGGCATCGTTGATTCTGTCTGCGCCTGAGAATCTGTTCTCACGAAACAGTTGTGAGAAGTTGAAATCCAGTGCGCCGGTATCAAATACCGGTAGTTGTTGCTGGTCGGTTCTTTTTGCATATAAGTAGAACAACCGGGGCTCAAGTGTTAACAGGCTGTCGTCAGCCTGATTAAAGCGATCCAGGTACAAACCTGCGTCGGCGGAAATCACCGGAACAGTTCTGCTTTGTGAATCGTTCTTTAAATCATAGCGCGTATGTCTGACGCTTGCAGCGACCGATGAGAACCAGGCAGCGCGGTTTTTGTTCCATTCGATTCTCGGTTTGATATCAAGCCGTGAGCCTGTGACTGAGTTATCTCGATCAAAGTAAACCCATTCAGAATCGACCGTGGCATCAATCCCCAGGTTTTGCAGTTGCTTTTTATAGTTAAGCGTTAACTGCGGTAATTGCCGGTAGGGCCTTTGATCAGGTGCGATATTGTCATCGACGGTTTGATAGCTCAAAAGTCGAGTGCGAAAAGCATAGTTTTTTGCGCTGTAAACTAAATCTGCACGGCGTTGAAGGTGCGTGATACTGGCAATTTTTAATGTGTCACCAAGGTCTTCGAAGTAGTCTTTGTCACTGACTTTGCTTATATCTATTAGTGTGGTCCAGCGCTGTGATAAACCTCCTACGTGGCGGAAACGGCTAAAGTAGCGATTAACGCCGGGTGTGAATCTATCGTCATCACTGATGAATTCATGATTGATTGTCCAGGTGCCAATGCGATTGAGATGGCGCAACTCGCTTTGCAGTTGCACTCCTCGGTCTGACATTGAACGCAGTACGAAGGTTGCATCCCAATCGGGTTTAATGTTCCAGTAAAACGGTTGCCTGTACTCGAGACCGGTTTTATCGTTTTGGTCAAAGCGTGGTGTCAGGAAACCTGTTTTACGTTGATTACTGATCGGGAAGCTGAACGCCGGTGCATAAAAAATAGGCACGTCTTTGAAGCGCAGGGTGATGTCACGAGCAGTACCAATACCTTCTTTGGGGTCAAGTTTGATGTTGTCTGCCCGTATCAGCCAACCGTTGTCACCTGGAGGGCAGCTTGAGTAAGTGGCGTTCTTTAATCGAAGGTTGCCATCGTTGTCTCGCAGGATTTGTCTGGCTCGTCCTTGTGAGATGACATCACCATTGGTTAATTCATAGCCTGATTCGCCTAATTCGAAAGTGCCTTCTTTAACGTTGAGTGTGGCATCTGAGCTATGTACCTGTAGGCCTGCAGACTCATAAGACATATCGCCACCGACGGTGGCGATATTCGTGTTGGGGTCGTAGCGTGCGTTCTCAGCCTTCAGTGCGCCTTCCCGGTGCTTGATGGCGATCATGCCGTTGAGGAGAATTTGCTCCGGGTTCGCCGGGTCGCTCTCGGCGGAGTCTGCTGACAGCACGACAGAATCATTCAGTGATTCATCAGGGTAGGTGGTCGAGAGCTGTCCAAACTTTAAGTCGTTGGGTGCGATTTCGGTCGAGCAGTGGCGATAGTCCTGCACTTCGCGCGACTGAGCCTGTGCATTTGTTGCAGAAAAAATAATTACACCGGAAGCAGCATAGCGTAGCGCTTGCGTTAAAACGCGCGTGCGCAAGCCGCGCCTGCCGCTTGGTGTGCCGGTGAGGTGAGGTGCAGCGGGTGGGATGGGTAAGGCTTTCAAGCAGTGCGAGCAACGGTATATGGAATAGAGACAAGAATAACGGGGTTTTGGTGCTGCGCGAAGCTCTGCAACGTGTCAATCTATCTGGAATTGACAAAGCCAGTGGCTACTTGAGCAGGAGATCAGCGTTGCCAGCGAAAAGCATAAAGATGGAAGACGGTTGGAAATCACAACTGAAAAGCCAGTTTGATCAGCCTTATATGAAAGAGTTGCGGGCGCATCTTCTCGCGCGAGGTAAATCCGGGGCAACCATTTATCCGGCAGCTGCCGACTGGTTTACGGCGTTTAACCTGACACCGTTTGATCAAGTGAAGGTGGTGATATTGGGGCAGGATCCCTATCACGGCCCCAATCAGGCGCATGGCTTGTGTTTCTCGGTGTTACCCGGCGTGCGAATTCCGCCGTCTTTGCGCAATATTTATAAAGAGCTCGAGAGCGATTTGGGGATCAAGCCCGTTTCTCACGGGTATCTTGAGTCATGGGCACGACAAGGGGTGTTTTTGTTAAACAGCGTTCTGACAGTCGAGGACGGACAAGCCGCATCTCATCAGGGACAGGGGTGGGAGGTTTTTACTGATGCGGTGATCGATGCGTTGAATACGCAATCTGAAAACACCGTTTTTATGCTCTGGGGCGGATACGCTAAGCGCAAAGGCCAAATGATTGATCAGAAACGCCACCTGGTGCTGCAGTCTGCCCATCCGTCACCGCTTTCGGTGCGTGGATTTACAGGTTGCAGGCATTTCTCTCAGGCGAATGACTATTTATTGCAGCGTGGGAGAACGCCAGTCGAATGGCAATTGCCTGAAACAGTGGACACAACTCGCAAGATTGAATCTGTCTAGCTCACTTTGCAGCGGTGACGGGGCTATTTGATTGTATTTTGGGCTTTTTTTTGTCTGGCGCTTGGCCTAGGCCGCCGCATAAGGCAAAATTCGGCCCAGTGATAATTCGCATTGATCGCGAGCGAACTAATGGACTTCCAGATTATCCGCGTGCGGTGAGGAAAAGTGAGCCAAGCCAGTGAGACGTTGAATGATCTGAGGTCTGTACTTCTTTATAACAACCTTCGAAAACTAACAGGGGATTTTTGCTGATGGAGTTAATACCAATAGTGCTTGGCGTGCTAGGGCTCGCCATGGCCGTGTATGTGTACATGCAGGTGCTGAAGTATCCCGAGGGGGATGGCAAAGCCGCAGAGATAGCACGAGAGATTCAAAAAGGCGCTATGGCCTTTTTGCTTCGTGAGTACACCATTCTGGCTGCATTTGTGGCGATTGTTGCGGCGGTACTTTTCTATGCGTTTGAAAGTTCCCACACCGGTATTGCCTTTTTAGTCGGGGCCTTTTTCTCGGCCGCCGCTGGCTGGTTCGGTATGTATACCGCAACTCGGGCAAATGTGCGTACTACGGTTGCTGCAGATGAAAAGGGTGCATCTGAAGCACTTACTGTCGCCTTTTTTGGTGGGTCTATTATGGGACTTACCGTTGCATCTGCAGGTCTGTTAGGACTCGGTTTGCTTTACTGGTTCTGGGGTGTTGAGCACGCCGAGGCGATTCACGGTTTTGGTATGGGAGCCTCTTCGGTAGCGCTGTTTTCCCGTGTTGGTGGTGGTATTTTTACCAAGAGCGCAGACGTTGGTGCGGATTTGGTCGGCAAGATTGAAGCAGGTATTCCGGAAGATGACCCACGTAATCCGGGTGTAATCGCTGATAACGTTGGTGACAACGTGGGCGATATTGCCGGTATGGGATCAGATATATTTGAATCATATTGCGGCAGCATGATCGCTACGATTGCGATTGCCTCAACCATGACGGTTGCTGAAATGGCCAGATTGGGTGATGGTGCGGCAACCAGTTCATTAAGCTTTTTACCATTGGCGCTATCTTCGGTTGGTTTGATCTGCTCGGTAATGGGCATATTGCTGGTTAAGCGTATGTCTGATGAGTCGCCTGAAAAAGCACTTCGTTACGGCACCATGGGTGCGACGCTGATCTTTATCGTTGCAGCATGGATTGTCACCATGATGAGCGGCTTGTCTATGGCTGTTTGGGGCTGCGTTGTGGCCGGTGCGGTCGGTGGCATGGTCATCGGTCTGGTGACTGAGTTCTATACTGGTGGTCCACCGGTTCGTCGTTTGGCAAAGGACGGTGAAACTGGTCCTGCAACCATCATGATTTCAGGTTTGGCACTAGGTATGGAGTCGGTCGTGGTTCCTGTGCTGACTCTGTGTGTGATCATCTACTCTACAAGTGCAATGGTTGGCTTGTATGGCGTGGGTATCGCTGCGGTTGGCATGTTGGCCACAGTGGGTATCACGATGGCGATAGATGCCTATGGGCCTGTTGCTGATAACGCTGGTGGTATTGCTGAAATGGCAGGCCTGGGCGAAGAGACGCGTCGTATCACTGATGGTCTTGATGAAGTAGGCAACACCACGGCAGCAATCGGTAAAGGCTTTGCGATTGGTGCTGCAGGTCTTGCCGCACTTGCGATTATTGCAGCGTTTATTCAAACCATTAAGCTCAACAAACCGGACTTTGTGCTCGATATCGGTAACCCGGTAGTGCTGGTGGGTATGTTTATCGGTGGAATCTTTCCTTTCCTGGTCAGCGCTATCACCATGCGTGCGGTAGGTGCTGCAGCATTTGAAATGATCAAAGAAATTCGTCGTCAGTTCCGCGAAATTCCCGGTCTTCTGGAAGGCACTGGTAAGCCTGACAATGCACGTTGTGTAGCGATTGCCACCACTGCGGCGTTGAAGCGAATGATTCTTCCGGGCATTCTGGCGATATGCGCGCCACCGGTTATCGGCTTTGGACTTGGTCCTGAAGCGTTGGGTGGTTTTCTCGGTGGTGCATTGGTTGGCTGTGTGATGTTGGCACTGATGATGGCGAATGCCGGTGGTGCCTGGGACAACGCCAAGAAGTATGTTGAAAAAGGTAATCTGGGTGGCAAGGGTACTGAAACCCACGCAGCTACTGTTGTTGGCGACACTGTTGGCGACCCGTTCAAAGATACTTCGGGCCCTGCGATGAATATTTTGATCAACGTGATGGCGATTGTGTCATTGGTTATTGCGCCGTTGCTTACTTAACGCTTCATTGTAGGTAAGTTTGTAGAGAGCCCGGCCATGTGCCGGGCTTTTTGCGTTTTCGGGTTGTGGTTCTTTGCAGGATGGTGTTTAAAGTCTGAAGTTCTGATAGTCGTAATGCTGCACTCCACGCGAGGCATGATCGAAGAGGCTTGATGAGCAATATGATCCCTCGCGCTCACGCACTCCGGTTTCCCCGGGGAGTTTGGACGGTTTGTGACCAGTCTTGCGGCAATACGAAACGTGCCGTACTCGTGGCTGGGAATTCATTTGGTGCGGGTTGGCTTGTGGTTTGGTTAGCGTTCCGGGTTACACATCGGAAAAATAAATTGCTGTGACTAAAAAAAAGCCGACTGCGATAAGCAAATGCCGCATCATATTCCTCGTTGTTTCAAATGACTCCAGGGCTAATGATTAAGCGTGCATTGTTACTCTCTTTTGTGTTGGCAGGTGCTGCTCAGGCTGACTACAGCGAGCACCCCGAAGGTAAGAAGTTTATTGCTGACATGGTGGTTGAACATAAGTTGAATTCAGCTGATGTGACTGCGGCTTTGAGAAAGGCCAAGCGCAGTGAAAGGGTGCTTGAGCTAATAAGTAAGCCTGCAGAGAAGCGACTTCAGTGGAAGGGCTATCGGAAAATTTTTCTTACCGACGAAAGAATTAATGCCGGTGTGAAATTTTGGAATGAAAACCAGGAAATACTTGAGAAAGCACAACTACGTTATGGCGTGCCTGCGTCAGTAATTGTTGCCATTATAGGCGTTGAGACATTTTACGGTCGCATTAAGGGGGGCTTCCCTGCACTTGATGCGCTCTCCACGTTGGCGTTTGATTACCCGCCTCGTTCGTCTTTTTTCGCCAGTGAGTTAGCTCAGCTATTCCTGTTGGCTGAAGAGAATGATCTTGATATCAATGAGCTTGAAGGGTCCTACGCTGGTGCGTTTGGTATGCCACAATTTATCTCAAGCAGCTATCGGCGTTACTCGGTAGATTTTGATGGTGATAATCAGCGTGACCTTTGGACAAGCCTGCCGGATGTGATCGGAAGCGTCGGTAATTATTTTTACCGCCACGGTTGGAAAAATGGTCAGGCGGTTGCCGAAAAGACCGCAATTACCGATGCCGGCAAGAAGCTTGTGGTTGACAGCCCAAAGCCTTCGACCTCGTATAAAAAGCTCAGTAAAGCTGGCATCTATCCAAAACGTAAAGGCACGGGTAAGTACTCCTTATTAAAGTTAGAGGCTGAATCGGGAGCTGAGTACTGGCTGGCACATCACAATTTCTATGTGATCACGCGCTATAACCACAGCAACCTATACGCTATGGCCGTGCATCAGCTCAGCCAGGAAATACGATCGCGCAAAAAAAATCGCTAACCAGGGTGATTCATTCAACGCGCTCCGAGGGTAATTTATGAAATTCAGCAATGCCGTTGTTGTTGGTGTTCTATCTGCGTTTGCCGCAGGGTGTGCGTACCTGCCCACAGGCTATCCATCGAGAACCAATAAGACTCCGACCGGGGATCTCTTTGTAAGTAGCAGCAGTGGAAGCTCCTCAGTACAAACGCCGGCACGCCCGACAGCACCGGCCACGGGATTGCAAATTCGCAAAAGCAAGCGTGGCAACATGGACTCTTACGTTGTTCGTGGTCAGCGCTACTACACGATGGACAGTGCTGACGGCTATTCTGCCCGTGGTGTGGCGTCGTGGTACGGGCCGAACTTTCATGGCCGCACAGCATCCAACGGTGAGGTGTATGACATGTACCGTTTGACGGCGGCACACAAAACTTTGCCGCTACCTACCTATGCGCGTGTGACTCACATTGAGAACGGGCGGTCAGTGATCGTCAAGATCAATGATCGTGGCCCGTTCTCCGGTGAGCGAATCATTGATCTATCGTTTGCTGCTGCCCTGCGATTGGGGATGGTGAATGATGGTACTGGCATGGTTGAGGTACAGGCACTCAGTCCGGAAGAGATGGTGGTATTGAGCGGCCCTGATAACAAGCTGGGGATCGAGTTCTATTATGCTGCTGGTGAAGAGGAACCTGTTGTTGCGCCTGAACTGAATGTCGAAGCGCCTGAGGATGACTTAATCACTGTGGCGGCAGTAGAAGTCGATGACAAGCCGATTCTACCGCAGCCCATTAGTAAGGATCCGGTGGCGTCTGATGAGTTATTGATCACCGACGCTTCTGCGTCTGATATCACCGAGATTCCAGTAGTGGTAGCTGGCAGGGTACCGCCGGTGGATGGCGTTGAAGCGTTGCCAATGCAGCAGCCTGCCGCCGGGAGCACCGAAGATACCGATCTTATGGAAAGTGCGTTGTTGCCAGGCTTAGCTGATGCGAATGTGCAGGGTGTTACTACTGTTCCAGCGGCAGTGCAGGCGGTAAAGCTGCCATCGGACAAAGATCGCAGCGGGTATTATATTCAAGCTGGTGTGTTTGCTGATGTTGAAGACGCTGAAAGAATCGCGATAGACGCAGTGCTGGCAGCACCGGGTGAAGAGGTGAATGTGAAGCCGCTTAAGAATTCGCACATGTATCGCATCACAGTGGGGCCAATTGTCTCGTCAGAGCATTCTGTCAAAGTGGCCGGGCTCTTAACCTCAGCCGGGATTGATAATTTCACTGTCAGAGTGAAGTAGTAAACCGTTGTAATAAATCTCAGATGGGCTGCTCCAGCCCATCTTCCAAGCGTTACGTTGTACGTATCCCGGAAACTCCGTGACTGTTCGAACCAACTCTCTATTTCTAGTATTAATACTTTGTCTTTTCCTGAAACAGGGAATCGCTCAGACAAGTATGGCGATGCCTATACCGGCGCCGCCGGGGCTTGCTGCAAAGAGCTACCTTCTGATTGACTATCAGACGGGCAAAGTCATTGCAGAGCACAATTCAGGTGAACGCCTTGAGCCTGCTAGCTTGACCAAGTTAATGACAGCATATCTTGTGTCATCTGAAATTAAGTTTCGTGGCCTGAAGCCTGATGCAATGGTTCCCGTCAGTCACAACGCGCACAAGGCCATTGGTTCAAGAACCTTCCTGGAGCCAGGTTCTATGGTCTCGGTTCGAGATTTGATGTACGGATTAATTGTTCAGTCAGGTAACGATGCCAGTATTGCCCTGGCCGAACATGTGGGTGGCAGTGAGGAGGGCTTTGTGTCGATGATGAATCAGATGGCAGAGCGTCTTGGTATGAAGGACTCGAACTTTACTAATTCCACTGGTTTGCCTTCACCTGATCACTACACCACAGCAAGAGACATGGCGGTCCTTGCTCGAGCGGTAATCAGAGACCATCCAAATCACTACAAGCTCTACTCGGTTAAAGAATTCACCTACAACGAGATCACACAAAAAAATCGCAATACCTTGTTGCTCCGTGATCCGACGGTAGATGGCATTAAGACAGGTCATACAGAATCAGCGGGTTATTGTTTGGTGGCATCGGCAAAGCGCGGTGACATGCGTTTAATCAGTGTGTTGCTTGGTGCGCGCAATCAACAGCTTCGTGGTACAGAGAGTTTGCGTGCATTGAACTACGGATTCAGGTTTTTTGAGACCGTGAAGCTAGCGAGTGCTGAGAAAAAGCTGGGTGATGTTAAGGTCTGGGGTGGTGCGGCAGACAGTGTCTCTATGGCGGTTGCAGGCGATGAGTTTGTGACCTTACCAACGGGTCAAAGCGCCTCTATAAAAAGGGAAATGCACTTGTCTCGTGACCTCGTAGCACCTATTGTTAAGGGGCAGGAGCTTGGTATGCTGAAAGTGATGCTCGAAGATGAGCTGCTGACAGAACTCCCCATTGTGGCTACACAGGGTATGGAGCGTGGTGGGTTTATCACACGCACAATGGATACCTTCAAGCGTTTTCTTGATTAACGTGATGTTTTTAATTCTTCTAACTTTTAACTTTGGTTTTACACGGCAATGGATGACGGCCGCCCGTTAAGGCATTTCCCGGACCGATATTCAGTCAAGGCGCTGGGTAGAGATCAGGATGACTTCGCGACGCACGCGCAAGCGATTGTTGAGTCTGTGATAGACGCTCGAGATTCAATCAAGAAAAAAGTCCGTGAGAGTAAAAATAAATCGTATTTGTCGGTCACAATCGATTTTACCGCCCGTGATCAGGAAGAACTTGACCTGGTATTCACTACGCTTAACGCTGATGATCGCGTTGTCTGGGTGCTATAACCGCTCTCGGTTGTAACAGCTGCGGCTGCTATTGTTCGGTTGTCAGTGTCTCGGCTGCTATAGTTAAGGCGAATGGCCAGTGCCAGCGAGTAGAGGCTTTTAATGAGCCCCCCCATTGTAAAAAACCTAGGGTTTCGGCCTTATCAATCTGTTTTCGACGAAATGCAGCGGTTTACCAATGCCAGAACATCCGACACCATAGATGAAATCTGGCTGCTGGAGCATAGCGCAGTCTATACTCTGGGGCAGGCTGGGGATCCAGCGCATATTTTGAACGCTGGCGCTATTCCAGTGGTGAAATCAGATCGGGGTGGGCAGGTGACTTACCATGGCCCCGGTCAATTGATTGTGTATCCGCTAATCGACCTGCGGCGTTATAAGCTTGGTGTGCGCAGCTTGGTTGAGTTATTGGAAAATGTCGTTATTTTATTGCTTAGCCGGTTATCGATAGTGGCCAGGAGCCGTCGCGATGCGCCCGGTGTATACGTTGATGATGCCAAGATTGCAGCGCTCGGCCTGCGTATTCGGCATGGTTGCAGTTTCCACGGATTGTCAGTCAACGTCGATATGGATCTTGAACCATTTACTCGAATTAACCCGTGCGGTTATGAAGGATTGCAAGTGACACAAATTGCTGATCATGCAGAGGTGGACAGCGTTGAGGCAATTGGCACTCAATTGACTGATTTGCTCGTTGAACAACTGAGTGTGCGAGAGCAACTATGACAGACCAGCCTTCAAACAAAACATCTGCATTGGGTGACATTCCAGTAGTCGTGAGCTCTGGCCAGAAATATGTCACCGACATCGGTTTTAAAGCGATCAAGGATGGAATAAAAAACACAGACGATGGCAATTCGTCTATCCCTCGAAAGCCATCATGGTTGCGGGCGAGGGTGCCGGGTGGTGGCAAGTATGAATCGGTTCGTGAGAATGTGCGTACGCATAAACTGGCGACCGTTTGCGAAGAATCAAAGTGCCCGAATATTGGTGAGTGTTGGACATCCGGCACGGCGACTATCATGGTGATGGGGGCGGTATGCACTCGCGCTTGTCGTTTTTGTTCAGTGGATACCGGTAATCCGAATGGTTGGCTTGATGAGCAGGAGCCGGCTAACACGGCCAAATCGGTAGAGTTGATGGATCTAAAATATATCGTGATTACGTCGGTTGATCGTGATGATCTGCCTGATGGCGGCGCTGCCCACTATGCAGCATGCGTAAAAGCGATAAAAGCATTGCGCCCGCAAACAGCGGTGGAAGCGTTGACTCCGGACTTTGATGGACGCACTGATCTTGTGGAATTGGTGGTGGATTCCGGGCTTGAAGTGTTTGCCCAAAATGTTGAAACCGTCCGACGGTTAACGCATCCGGTGCGCGACATTCGTGCAGGCTATGAGCAGACGATCAATGTGTTGAGGCATGCGAAGCAATTCCGGCCGGATGTACTGACTAAGACCAGCCTGATGTTGGGCCTGGGTGAGACGGAAGCTGAAATCATCGAAACAATGGATGATTTGCGGGCTGCGAATGTAGATATCTTAACAATGGGGCAGTACTTGCGGCCTACCGTCAATCATCTTGATGTACAGCGTTATGTTACTCCGGATGAGTTTGAAAAATTCCGACAGATCGGGCTCGAGAAAGGTTTTCTGGAAGTCGTGTCAGGGCCACTTGTTCGTTCTAGCTATCGTGCTGAAAGAGTGCTTGAGCTGAACAACGTAGGTCTTTAGGAGTCTGCGAGGTAAGCTGCTTTCTGCTTCTTCCCGTGTCCTCGTGCGGCGTTTGAAAAGAATCACGCACCCTCAGTAATAGACGTCCAAGATAACCCGCAGCGTGAGCAAGGCCGGATCCCGTTCGTCCAGCAGATCAACAGCGTAAACGCTCATCCTTGCTCACGCAGCGGGCTACCTGAGTCCGATCTGCGACTGTGTGCTGCGTCTTGCAGGCTTCGTATGGCTACGGAAGTTTGAAAAGAAATACGCACCCTCAGTAATAGACGGCCAAGGTAACCCGCAGCGTGAGCAAGGCCAAATCCCGCTCGTCTAACAGATCAACAGAGTAATCGCAGTTTTCGTTGGTTGCAGTGCACCAGTGTCAGCGGGTTTCCGGTCGGTCGGCAAGAGAGCGTAGCAGCAACCCGATTCCACCAAATGACAAGACCAGTATCACCATTAAATCAAATGCTGACATGCCGCGCAGTGTGAAGTTGACGGTTGATAAAACACCAAAGATCAGTGCTACCAGTGATCCGATGGTCAGTAACCATCCGAGTGAGCTGCGACGATCATAAAAAATCATGCCTACGCCGAACAGGAACGGAATCATGATCATGCCGCTGGTGATACCGTAGCCGCCAAAAGAATACACTCGATAGCCG